>NZ_JBEXHV010000012.1:0-238808 GCF_040608275.1 Micromonospora sp. NPDC005205 | reverse complement strand
ACGGTGACTTCGTGGCCGGCGGCGGCGAGGGCGACGGAGAGGGCGTGCACGTGTCGGCCGAGGCCGCCGACGAGCACCGGCGGGTACTCCCAGGAGAGCATCAGCACCCGCAGCTGTCGGGCGGGGTTGATGTCGATCACGTGGGCATCGAGTGACATGCGGCCCCCTTTGAATTGTCCCCGGGCGCGCGCCGACCGACACCGAATTGATGTCGCCGTCGCGTCTGGATCGAGGCCAATCCTGCCGGGATCGCGATAACCAGCGGCGACACCACCGTTGCGGTCGTGTAAAGCGCTACTGGCTCTTTCGTCGCACCCGCAGCAGTTCGGCCACCGACCATGCCTGGAACGGGCACCCGGTAGCGGTGTGCGGCGCGAGGCCATCTGCCGTCTCGCTAACTGAGCCTAACCCATATTCCATCAAATGAGCCTCAATGCCGACGAAAACGTCATCGACGGACATCTTCCCCCGGCGGGCCGCGTCCACGTACGGGCCGAGCAACCACGGCCACACCGTGCCCTGGTGGTAGCCCCCGTCCCGCTCGGCCGGGCCGCCCCGGTGCCGGCCCACGAACTCGGCGGAATCCGGGGCCAGACTGCGCGGCCCGAGCGGGGTGAGCAGACCGCCCCCGACCCGCCGCACCGTCGCCTCGTCCGGCTCCATCGGCGCGTACGGCAGCGACCAGGCCAGCAGCTGGTTGGGACGCAACGCGTCGTCGTCGTGCACCGCGGCGCCACCCAACGGGTACGCCGGCGCGGGCGCGTCCAGCACGTCGTGCAGCCAGCCGGTCGGGGCCGGGAACCGCTCCCGGAACGAGGCGGTGGCCTGCCGGTGGAGTCGCCACAGCTCGTCGGCGTCCTGCCCGGCCAGCTCGGCCAGCTCCGCGAGCCCGGCCAACCCGTTGATCCACAACGCGTTGACCTCGACCGGCTTACCGGTCCGCGGGGTGACCGGCACCCCGTACACCCGGGCATCCATCCAGGTCAGCGCGGTGCCGGCGGCGCCCTGGGTGAGCAGCCCGTCGGCCGGGTCGACCCGGATCCCGTACCGGGTGCCGGCGGTGTGCGCGTCGATGACCGTGCGCAGCGCCGGCAGCAGCTCGTCGCCGAGGTCGGTGTCGCCGGTGACGGTGACGTGCCGGCTCACCGCGTGCAGGAACCACAGCGTGCCGTCGACGGTGTTGTACTCCACCCGACCGGTGTCGGCCGTGTTGGCGAGCATCCCCTCGGACAGCGTCGCCGCGTACGCCCGCAGCAGCTCCCGACCCTCGTCGGCGCGACCCGTGCAGAGGAGCAGCCCCTCGTACGAGATCATCGTGTCCCGCGACCACGCCCCGAACCACGGGTACCCGGCCACCACGTCGACCGCCGCCTGGTCGGTGCGCACCACGAACGCGTCGGCGGCCAGCGCCAGGGTGCCGTCCACGTCGTCGGCCGGTTTCGCCGTCGCCACCACCCGCCGGTTGCGCCGCCGGGCCGTCGCCACGATCTCCGTGCCCGGCGGCGGCTCCTCGTCGAGCCGACCGGCCCAGGCCCGCACCGACACCGTGTCGCCGGGGCGTTCCAGCTCGCCGGTGAAGCGGCCCGCGTACCAGAGATCCTCGTCCGCGTTCAGACCACGGTTGGCCTCCTCGCGGTGGTGCACGCCCAGCCACCACTGCCCCTCGGGCGTCCAGCCCGGGCCGGCGAGCCGGTACGCGCCCTCGACCACCGCGCCGTCGGCCACCGCCTCGACCTGCGGGACCGGGCCGTCGGCCCGCCGTTCGCCGTGCGCGTCCCGCCAGGTGCAGGCGGCCGACAGCTCCAGCCGCACGGGACCACCGGCGACCAGTCGGTGCACCACTGCGACGCAGGAGCGGCCGGGCAGCATGGCCAGCTCCCGTTCGATGACCACCGCGCCGATCCGCCACCGCCACCGGGGTAGCCCGTCGACCAGGTCGAAGCGCTCCAACAGCTCGAAGCCGCGCGGGTCCACGTCGCCGGAGGCCCACTCGTGCGCGCCGAGGCGGACCCGCGCGCCGGACGGCAGGGTGACCGCCGGATCAAGACTCACAAGTCCCACCTGACGGGACGCCGGCGTTTCGCCGGGAACCACCAACAGGCCGTGGTAGCGACGTGTCCGCAGCCCGCCGACGGTGCCCATCGCGTAGCCGCCGAGGCCGTCGGGGACCAGCCACTCCCGGCTGGCCGCGCTGGTCAGATCGCCGCAGACCTGCGGGCCGAACCGAATGTCGATCAAGTTTCCTCCACCGGCGGCAACGTGTAACACGCCACGACGAGAATGGCCGCTGTGGTCAAGTACCGCGGCGACGTCAAAGATGTGCACGTGATCACTGACCGATCGTCCTCCGACGCCTCGCCACCCGACGCTGAGCGGCTCCGGCTCGCCCAGGCCGACTCGGGGGAGCAGGACTGGCGTGCATGGGGTCCCTATCTGTCCGAGCGGGCGTGGGGGACGGTACGGGAGGACTACAGCGAGCACGGTACGGCCTGGGACTACTTCCCGCATGACCATGCGCGGTCCAGAGCCTACCGGTGGAATGAAGACGGGATGGCCGGCGTCTGCGACGACCGACAGACCTTCGCGTTCGCGCTCGCCCTCTGGAACGGCAAGGACCCGATCCTCAAGGAGCGGATGTTCGGCCTCGGCGGCGACAGCGGCAACCACGGCGAGGACGCCAAGGAGTACTGGTGGTACGAGGACTCCACGCCCACCCACTCCTGGATGCGCTGGCGCTACCACTACCCGCAGGCCGCCTTCCCGTACGACGAACTCGTCGCGATGAACGCGTTGCGCGGCCGCGACGACACCGAGTACGAGCTGGTCGACACCGGGATCTTCGACGACGACAGGTACTGGGCGGTGACTGTCGACTACGCCAAGGCGTCCCCGACCGACCTCTGCATGGTGGTGACCGTCGCCAACCGGGGCGACCAGGCGGCCACCCTGCACGTCCTGCCCACCCTGTGGTTCCGTAACACCTGGTCCTGGGGTCTGCCCGGCGGCGACCGGATCCCCCGGCTGACCGGCCAGGGCACCCGCCTCGTCGGCGAACACCGGGTGTTCGGCCAACTGCTGCTGGAGGGCGACGGCGGCCCGGTGCCGCTGCTCTGCGACAACGACACCAACGCCGAACGACTCTGGGGCCTGCCCGGCCGCTCCCCGTACCCGAAGGACGGCATCAACGACCACGTCGTCAACGGCGCGGCCACTGTCAACCCGGCCCGGGAGGGCACCAAGGGGGCGCTGCACTACGTGCTCGACGTGCCGGCCGGCGGGCAGCGCCAGATCCGGTTGCGGCTGACGCGCACCGCGTCGCCGCCGGCCGCCGCGCCGCCGCCCCCGGCCGACCTCAGTGACGGCTTCGAGGCCGTGGTGTGGGCGCGGCGGGCCGAGGCGAACCGCTTCTTCGCCGGAGTGATCCCGCCGGCCGCCACCCCCGACGAGGCGCTGGTCGCCCGGACGGCAATCGCCGGGCTGATGTGGGGCAAGCAGTTCTACCACTTCGACGTCAAACGGTGGCTCGACGGCGACCCGGGCTCGACACCGCCGGCCGGGCGTCGGCACGGGCGCAACAGCGCCTGGTGGCACATGACCAGCTTCGACGTCATCTCCATGCCCGACCCGTGGGAATACCCCTGGTACGCGGCCTGGGACCTGGCGTTCCACTGCGTGAGCATCGCCCGGGTCGACCCGGGCTTCGCCAAGGAGCAGATCCTGCTCCTGCTCCGCGAGTGGTACCTGCACCCCAACGGGCAGATCCCGGCGTACGAGTGGGCGTTCGGTGACGTGAACCCGCCGGTGCACGCGTGGGCGGCGCTGAAGGTGTTCGAGATCGACGGCGGCCGGGACTACGAGTTCCTCGCCCGGGTGATGCACAAGCTGCTGCTCAACTTCACCTGGTGGGTCAACCGCAAGGACACCGGCGGCAACAACGTCTTCGAGGGCGGCTTCCTCGGGCTGGACAACGTCGGGCCGTTCGACCGCTCGGCGGCGCTGCCGGTCGCCGGGGTGCTGGAGCAGTCCGACGGCACCGGCTGGATGGGCATGTACGCGCTCAACCTGCTGGACATCGCGATCGTGCTCGCCGAACACGACCGGACCTGGGTGGACACCGCCACCAAGTTCTTCGAGCACTTCGCGTACATCGCCGCCGCCGCGTACGAGCAGGGGTTGTGGGACGACGAGGACGCCTTCTTCTACGACGTGCTGCGCCTCGCCGACGGCACGAAGGTGCCGCTGAAGGTCCGCTCCGTCGTCGGGCTGCTGCCGTTGGCCGCCACCACCCGGCTCACCGCCCGGACCCTGCACCACCTACCGGAACTGGGCGCCCGGCTGCGCTGGTTCCTCACCAACCGCCCCGAGTACGCGCAGGTGATCGGCACCCGCCGGCTGGGCCCCGACGGCCGGCAGCAGCGACTGCTGTCCATGGTCGGCCCGGAGCAGGTGGTCCGCCTGCTCGCCCGGATGCTCGACCCGGACGAGTTCCTCTCCGACTTCGGCCTCCGTACGCTGTCCCGCGCGCACCTGGACAAGCCGTTCTCGGTCAACCTCGGCGGGCAGGAGTTCTCCGTCGGCTACGAGCCTGCCGAGTCGACCAGCGGACTGTTCGGGGGCAACTCGAACTGGCGCGGTCCGATCTGGATGCCGACGAACTTCCTGCTGATCAGCGCGTTGCGCGACTACGCGGCGTTCTTCGGCGACGACCTCCAGGTGGAGTACCCGACCCGCTCCGGGGTGAAGCACACCCTGGACGAGATCGCCGACGACCTCTCCGCCCGGCTGATCTCGCTCTTCACCCAGGACGACTGGGGTCGACGGCCGATCTACGGTGCCGCTCAGATGTTCCAGACGCACCCGGACTGGCGCAACCTGATCGCCTTCCCCGAGTACTTCCACGGCGACAACGGGGCCGGCCTGGGCGCCTGGCACCAGACCGGCTGGACGGCCCTGGTAGCCGACCTGATCCTCACCCTCCGCCGCTGACCCCCGAGCGCGCTGCCCGCCCTCGGCCCCCGCCCCGCCCCGAGCGCGCTGCCCGCGCGCTGTCGCAAGATCGGCGCAACTTCCCTGATGCTGCTGTCTCGGCGCGGTCCAAGGCAGCAACATCAGGGAAAGTGCGCGGATCTTGCGGGCGGCGGGCAGTTCGCGCAGGGCACCTATGTGTGGGCCATTCACTATCGTGATCGGCCATGGGGGAGTCGGAGTCGGTGAAGCCGGTGGGCGAGTTGCAGGTCCTCGGTCAGTCGCGGGTCTGGCCCGGCATTGCGATACCGGGCGTGATCCTGCTCGTGATGATCGCTGTCGGGGTGCTCTTCGACCTGTTCAGCTGGCCCGCCCTGGTCTTTGGCGCCGGGTCGACCATTGTCGCCTTCCAGCGCTTACGAAACGCGGTGTTCGCTGACGACCTGGGGCTGCTGGTCCGCGATCGCAAAGGCTTGCGGCGTTCGTACGCCTGGGATGAGATCGAGCGCATGGGCTGGGTGGACCAGGGGATGTGGGGGGCCAACCTGGCGGTCAACCCCCGAGGCGGTCCCTACGACGTGCCGGGGCCCAACGCGTCCATCAATGTGGGGCGCATCTGGCGCCCCGGCCGTCGGCGCTCCGTGGACCCCGTGCCCGAACTGCTCAAGACCCATGGCATCAAGGCGTTGTTCGATCAATAGGTAGCTGACGAGGCGCCCGGCCCCGACATGATCGTGCTCGATCCAGGATCTAGTGGCCTCCCAGCGCCAGCGACACCACTACACCATGGATCGAGCACGATCATGCGGGTGCGGCGAATCGCTGGCGTGGGCTGCGTCAGGTGGTGACCACGCCGAGCTTGATGAGGCTGTCGGCGGTGTCGGTGATGGTGCTTTCCACCGGACGGGGCCGCCAGCCGAGGACGCTACAGGCCTTGTCGTTGCTGATCACCGGCACCTGACCCTGGAGGGCGGCGGCCTCGCGGAGCGCCGGCTCCGTCTTTGCGGCCTCCCGGACCTCGTCGTCGCTCAACTCCCGGGTCGGCACCCGATCGGCCAGGCTCGGCAGGTGCCGCGCGAGCATCGTCGCCAGATCGAGGAAGCTGATCGACGGCCCGCCGACACCGATGAACCGTTCGCCGGCGGCGTCCGGGTGCAGCATCGCGCGCAGGTGCAGGTCGACCACGTCCCGGACGTCGACCACCCCGAAGTACATCCGGGGTACGACCGGCATCGCCCCTTGCAGGAATGCCTGCACCAGGCCGGTGGAGGCGGACACCCGCGATCCGAGTAGGGGGCCGAAGATGCCGGTCGGGTTGACGACGCTCAGCTCGACGCCGCCGTTGTTCCGGACGTGGTCCCAGGCCGCGCGTTCGGCGAGCGTCTTCGAGCGGTGGTACGCCGGGATGTCGTCGTCCACGTTCGTCCAGTCCGCCTCGGTGTAGCGGCCGTCGGGCTTCACGGTGTAGCCCACCGCCGCGTACGACGAGGTCAGCACCACCCGGCGTACCCCGGCCTCGCGGGCGGCCCGCAGGACGCGCAGCGCTCCGTCGCGGGCCGGCCGGATCACCTCGTCGTCGTTCTCGGGTGGGATGAACGGGAACGGTGACGCGTGGTGCAGCACGTACCGCACTCCGGCTACCGCTTCGGCCCAGCCTTCGTCGGCGGAGAGGGCCGCGGTGCGGAACTCGACCCGGCCGTCCGGGTTCGTGCCCGCCTGCCGGACCCGGTCGAGCACCTCGTCGCTCTGGCCCGGCTCGCGGACGGTGACCCGCACCCGGTAGCCCTCGTCGAGCAGTCGGGAGACGGAGTGCCCGCCAAGATGACCTGTCCCACCGGTCACCAGTACCACTGCATCGTCGGTGGAACGTAGTTGAAGATCGTTCGACATGGTGTTTCCCATCGTTGCTCAGAAATCCTTGAGGGCGCGTTGCACCTGCTCGACCGCGCGGGTCTCGGCAGTGGTGTCGCCTCGGTGCCGGGCATCCCACATGTCCGACTTGGCGCGCAGGTACGCCTGGCGTGTCCGTAGCCGCTCGATCTCGGCGGACAGCCGGTCGGCGTGCCGGGCGAAGAGGTCGCGCTGTTCGGCGGCGGCCGCCCGGTCGCCCGCGTCGAGCAGCGTCAGGTACCGGCGCATGTCCGCGACGCCCATTCCGGACGACCGCAGGCAAGCGAGGGCGTCGACCCGCTCGGCGAGTGGGCTGTGGTAGCGGCGGTGGCCGCTGCTGTCGTCGCGGGGCACCACACCGAGCAGGCCGACCTTCTCGTAGTAGCGCAGCGTCGGCTCGCTGAAGCCCGACCGCTGTGCCATCTCCTGGATGGTCAGGGGCCCTTCCGCCCGTTCCCGGCCTTCCCTCGTCGCTGCCATGGATGAAGCGTCCCCAACTTGAAGCGCTTCAAGTCAACCGATGTGACGCGGGGCACCGCTCAGCGGTTCGCCCGTTCGATACCTCGCCGGACGAGATTGCTGATGCCGGGCAGGGTGACCGCCCTGATGGTCAGGTCGCTCATCCAGACGTGGAATCGGCTGGGTGGCGCGTACTGGGCCATGCCCCGGCGGGCGAGTGCCTGTCGTTTGCCGACCTCGGGGCGTAGTCCGGCCTCCCACTCGGCGAGTGCTGCCGGCAGGTCGTCGGCGTGCCGTCGCAGGGCGGTGCCGAGGTGGTCGGCGCCGGCGAGGGCGAGGGCCGCGCCGTGTCCGGCGAAGAGCGTCACGCACCACGCCGCGTCTCCGAGCAGGACGACGCGGCCGGTGCTCCAGCGTGGCATGACCACCTGGCTGACGGCGTCGAAGTAGGCGCTGGCCGGGTCCTGCGCAAGATGGTCGATAGCGTCGGGCACGCCACCCGCCAGATCTCCGAATGCGGCCCGCAGCGCGTCGACCGGACCTTGTCGCAGGTCGGTGGCGGGCTCCGCGCTGCGGTAGGTGAAGAACGCCGACGACCGCTGCGGGCCCAGGTTGATCATCGCCGCGGTGCGCCCGGGACCGATGTGGGTGGTGGCGGACGACTCGGGCACGCCGGGCACCGGGTGGGGCAGCGGGAAGGCGGCCACGAGGTACGGGAGGTCCACCCGGAAGTCGGGGCCGAACACTTCGGTACGGGTGGTGGAGTGCACCCCGTCGGCACCCACCAGCAGGTCGGCCTGCTCGGTGGTGCCGTCGCTCAACTCCACGCGTACGCGGTCGGTGTCCTGTTCGACGGACGTGACGGTGGTGCCGAAGCGGATGTCGACCCGGTCCCGCACCGCTTCGAAGAGGCTGGCTTCCAGGTCGCCGCGGAACACCGAGAGGGCCCGCTTGCCGAGTGCGGCCTCGGCGATCGCGGACGGCACTGTGAACTTGGGCCGACCGTCGGCGTGGACGAGCACTGTGGTGAACGGGCCCAGGTCGGCGGCGGAGAGCGCGGGGAGCAGGCCGAGGCGTTCGGCGGCGTCGTAGCCCGGCCCGATCAGATTGACCAGGTAGCCGCTGCTGCGCCGGGCCGGAGCCCGTTCGGCCACGAGGACCTGCCATCCGTCCTGGTGGAGTCGGAGGGCTGTGGCCAATCCGGCTATCCCCGCACCCACGATCACCGCACGTCGCATCGAGCACCTCGTCGCTAGAATGAGCATCTGCTCAAACCAGTATGAGCGACTGTTCATACCGACGCAAACGACGGCAGCGGAACCGCCTAGACTTCAGCCATGCCGCGCGGAGTCGCCATCCCAGCGCTCAGACAGCAGCTCTTCGCTGCCGTCGAGCGGTTGGTCGTCGAAGAGGGCCCGAGCCGGCTCACCGGCCGGGCCGTGACGCGCGAGGCCGGCGTCGCGACCGGCCTGCTCTACGCGCACTTCGCGAACTTCGACGACTTCCTGACCGGGTTCGCGGTCGACCGCGTCTTCCACATCACCGGCGAGGTGGCCGGCCTGCCGGAGCGCGCCGGGTCCGGCACTGTCGCCGACAACCTGCGCCAGGCCGTCCTGGCGACACCGCTGGGCACGCTGACGGCGTTGACCCGGCTGACCGCGTTCCGGCCGGAGTTGACGGCGAACGTCGAGGCGGTCCTGGGCAGTGGGATGTCGGGGCTGCTGGGGATCGAACGCGCGGTCGCCGCCTACCTGGCCGCCGAGCAGACCCGCGGGCGCGTGCCGGCCGACGCCGACACCGACACACTGGCCCTGGCGGTGGTCGGCGTGCTGCACCACGTCGCGTTGACCGGCCCCACCGACCCGACGGCGGACCACCGGATCCAGCGGGTGATCGGCGTGCTCACCGACGGCTTCCCCGCCGCCGCGACCTCCTGAGCGCCGCGCCGCCCCGGCAGTTCCGCGCCCTGTGCGTCTCCGCAGCGCGGTCCGCGACGTCATCGCGCAAGGGCAGCGGGGCACCGCCGGCCAGCCGGGGCAGGAGCGGGCTCAGGTCAGCCGCTGAAGGGCTCGGGTCCGAGGCGGCCCCAGGCCACGAAGGCGGCGATCGCGAGGTAGATCAGATTCAGCACGATGAACCTCGCCTCGCCGTAACGCAGGTGGGTGATCATCGCGCCGATCATCAGCAGGACCCAGCAGATGGCGGTCACCGGCACCAGCACCGGTGCGATGTCGAGCACGGCGGGCAGGATGAGGCCGATCGCGGCCAGGAGTTCGAGGACCCCGAGGGTCTTGACGAAGCGCACGCTGGCGTCGCCGGTCCACCCGCCGCCGTTGTGTGCGGCCAACTTCTGCTTGGGTACGAATGTCTTGGTGATGCCGCCGGCCAGGGCGACTGCGGCCAACAGTCCGGCCGCGATCCACAGTGCCAGGTCCATGAGTTTCCCTCCGTAACGAGTCGCACAGGAGACACCGCCGGCCGGTGCCCTGTGACAGTTCGTCACGTGACGAGGAGCACGGAAGCTCGGTGTCACAGAAGTCGCAAGGCCGGTGTCTGGTGGGCGACGCGGTCGAGCTCGGTGAGACTGGAGGGCGCATGGACGCGGGAGGCGAAGACATGAACGCGGACGGTCGGGGGGACCGGGCCGTCGACGCGTTCGTCACCCACCGGAACCTGCTCTTCACCGTCGCGTACGAGATGCTCGGCTCGGCAACGGACGCGGAGGACGTACTCCAGGAGACCTGGCTGCGGTGGGCGGACGCGGATCTCGCGGCGGTGCGCGACCAGCGTGCCTACCTGGTCCGGATCACCACGCGACTGTCGCTCAACCGGCTGCGGTCGGTCGGTCGGCGCAGAGAGTCCTATGTCGGCTCCTGGTTACCAGAACCGCTGCTGACCGCACCCGACGTCGCCGACGACGTCGAACTCGCCGAGAGTGTCTCGATGGCCATGCTGCTGGTGCTGGAGACACTCGCGCCGACCGAGCGGGCGGTGTTCGTCCTCCGCGAGGTCTTCGACATCGGGTACGACGAGATCGCCGAGGCGGTCGACAAGAGTCCCGCCGCCGTTCGCCAGATCGCGCATCGGGCGCGGGCGCACGTGGCCGCGCGCCGGCCCCGGGGGATGGTCTCGGCGGCGGACACGCGGCGGGCGTTGGACGCGTTCCGGCGGGCCGTCGAAACCGGCGACGTGCAGGGCCTGCTCGACGTCCTCGCGCCGGATGTCGTGCTCCTCGGCGATGGCGGCGGCATCAAGCAGGCCGTGCTGCGGCCTGTCGCCGGGGCCGACAAGGTGGCCCGTCTGCTGTGCAGCACACACGCCAGGACCGCGACCATGTCGCTGCACCCCACCCACGTCAACGGCCACCCGGGGCTGATTCTGCGGCTCGACGGCGCTGTCGACACGGTCCTCGCGCTGCGGATCGACGACGGCCTGATCAGCGGGGTCTACGCCGTGCGTAACCCGGAGAAGCTGTCGCACATGCGGCGGGCGACCACCCTGCGCCGATGAGAGCTCGCCCCACCACAACAGTCGCCAATCTGTCACCCGACCGCTACGGCAGGTGTGCGCGCTTACGCTCGTGGGCGTGCCCGGACCTGCCGAGAAGGCCACTGAACAGGACCGGCGTGACCTCATCGTCGCTGTCGCGCGAGAGTTGGCCGAGACGGAGGGCTGGGCGGGTGTGACCACCCGGCGGCTCGCCGAACGAACCGAGATCGACATGGGCGACATCTATCGGCACTTCGCCGATCTGGAGGCGCTGATCGCCGCGGTCGCGGTGTGCGCCTTCGCCGATCTGGCGGCCGACCTCGCCGAGGCGCACGCGGAGACCACCGGCAGCCCGGAGGGGGTATGGCCGGCGGTCGCGACCGCGTACCTCGACTTCGCGTACACGAATCCCGAGGTCTATGACGCGATGCTCGCGCTGACCCCCGACCTGGCCCTCGGCGTGGACGGGGTGCCGGCCGCGCCGCGGGCGGTCTTCGCCGAACTGCGGGCGGCCCTGACCCCGCTGGCCGAGGGGCGGGACCCGGACACCCTCGCCGAGGTGGGTTGGAGCCTGCTGCACGGCGTGGTGATGCTCACCCGCGGCGGTCGGCTGCGACCCGAGGGGCAGGAGGACCGCGAGGCACTGATCGCGCAGCGGTTGCTGCGGTGGCCGTGACCACGGCACGGCCCACAGTCGATCGTGGTCAGTTGAGGGGCTCGCGGTCGGCCGGGCCCTTGTCGGCGAACCGGAACGTGGTGTTCAGCTTGGCGTTGCCCAACTCCTTGAGGATGAGGCCGTTGCCGGGGAGGTGCTGGAGGAATCGGGTCTCGCTGCCGATCGCGTACGTGCCGTCGCCCTTGGCGATGATGGTGAACCGCTGGATCGGGTCGTCCTGGTCGCAGACGGCGACCCCGATGGTCAGTTCGGGCTCGATGTCCAGGCCGTTGACCTGCCAGCAGGACGGATCGTCGTTCGCGGGGTGGCCGTCCCTGGTGCCGTATGCCCTGATCACGTACCGGTCGCCGCCGATCGGTGTCGGTACGAACAGGATGCGACCGCCGCTGTCGTTGCCCTCCTCGAGTCGCCCGCTGATCTCCAACGGTTCCCCCGACCCCCGCACCCGGGTGATCGTGATCTCCCGCTTGCCGGAGAGCAGCGGGTCGGTCGCCGCCGCCGCCGACGTGGTCGGCGGCGCTGCCGTGGGCGTCGGGGTGCCCGTCACGGCACCCGACGGCGTCGGCGTGCCCGCCGCGGCGCCCGGCGTCGGATCCGCACCGCCCTGGCACGCCACCAGCGCGCTGGCGCAGGCCAGCATCGCCGCGCCGGTGACCCACCTCATGGTGACCATGTCGTACTCCTCAACAGCCGTCCCGAACCTGGGCGGGAATCATCATGGATGTCGCGTCCGCATGACGGCGATCGCGCCGCGACGGTTCACGAAAATCCGCAAGATCTCACATCGATCTCCCGCCTATCCTGTCTCTCGGCCTTGCGGGCGGTGGCACGGGGAGGGCATGGCATGACGGTCGACGTGGCGGCGCGACGACAGGCGCAGGTGTTGATCTTCGATGCGGACGACACGTTGTGGGAGAACAACGTCGTCTTCGAGCGGGTGATCGACGACTTCCTGGGCTGGCTGGACCACCCCACCCTGGACCGGGCCGCGCTGCGGGCCGTCCTCGACGACATCGAGCGGGCCAACGCGGTGGCGCACGGGTACGGCAGCAAGGTCTTCCTGCGCAGCCTGGCGGAGTGCCTGGAGCGGCTGCGCGAACGGCCGGCCACCGACTCCGAACGTCAGGAGATCGACCGGCTGGCGGTGGCCCTCGTCGAGCACCAGGTGGAGCTGATGCCCGGGGTGGCCGACGCGCTCGACGAGTTGGCCGGCCGGCACGAGTTGCTGCTGCTCACCAAGGGCGACCGCGAGGAGCAGCAGCGCAAGCTGGACGCCTGCGGTCTGCTGCACCACTTCGGGGCGGCGCACATCGTCGCCGAGAAGAACGTCGACACGTACCGGTGGCTCACTCGGGAGCACGGCTTCGCGCCGGACGGCGCGTGGATGATCGGGAACTCCCCGAAGTCCGACATCCTGCCGGCGCGGGCCGCCGGGTTGAACGCGGTGTTCATTCCGAACGAGAACACCTGGGTGCTGGAGGACGACGAACTGGACCCGACCGACGGCGGGGTGCTGCGGCTCGCCGCGTTCCGGGACCTGCTGCGCCACTTCTGACCGTACCGAAGCCCAACAGCGTCGGCGATCATGGTCGCGTTACGCGAATCTGCCCGATTTGCAGCGTGGGATCAGTCCTGCCGCCGGTCGTCCGACGCGGCTTGTCCGGCCGGTCGGAGCGCGCCTAACCTGGTCCGGCGCTCCCGGCCCTTCGGGGTGTGTCGGGGCGCGTCGGCGTTCGGCGGGTGAGCACCGTGGAGCTGAGTGCGAAGTGGCTGGCTCACCCCGTTCCGGCGCGTGGCGTCGTGTCACGCCCGCGCGGCGGGGTGCTGAAGCTGTCCGCTTCCCTGCCGGACGGCCGAGGGTCAGGGCCGGGTAGTTGCGGACCCGGTCCTGACCCGGCCCGCGAAACCGGCGAGCGGGGCAGACCGCGCGCCGGTTCGACTGTCAGGATGGCGGCATGAAGCGCAGATCTCTCCTCCTCGGCGCGGCGGCGGGTCTGGTCGCCCCGGCCGTGCTCGCCCCGGCCGCGCCCGCACTAGCGGCCAGCGGCTCGCTGCGGGCACGCGCAGCCACGGCACCGCCACAGCGACCCTTGCCGAAGTGGCAGCCCCAGAACCGGGCCAGCGCACTGACCACGCTGCCGGCGGAGACGAAGCAGGTGATCATCGTCGGTGCCAGCAGCTACACCACCACCTACGCCACGCTGGAGGCGTTCGTGCGGGTGCGGAGCACCTGGCAGCCGGCCTCGGCGTCGTTGCCCGCCCGAATCGGCTCGAAGGGCTTCAGTGACAACCACGTCGAGGGTGTGCCGACCACGCCGACAGGCGTCTACTCGATCGGCCCCACCATGTACGGCATCGCCGCCGACCCGGGCGTGCGGTTCCCGTACCACCGGCTGGTCGACGGTGACTGGTGGAACGAGAACCCGTCGTCGGCTCTCTACAACACCTTCCAGCACAGTGCGACCAACCCGGGTGGGGCCAGCGAGGCACTGTGGAAGGAGGTCCCCGCGTACACGCACTTCGCGGTGATCACCTACAACATGCCGCCGAACGTGCCGAAGCCGGTGCCGAACGCGGGCAGCGGGATCTTCCTGCACCAGTTCAGCACCACCGCCGGCAACCCCACCGCCGGTTGCGTCTCCCTCGCCCACGATCACCTGGTCGACGTGCTCAACTGGCTGGACCCGGCGCTGTCACCACGCATCGTGCTCAGCCCGTACGCCCAGCTCAGTCGATACTGAGAGCCGCTGCGGCTCAGCCTGCCTCGCGCCGGACGATCGCCACCGCCACCCGGCAGAACTCGTCCATGTCCGGGTTGAAGCCGGCAGCGATGTCGGGGTGCAACCCGGAGCGGGTCTCCTCCAACAGCCGCTGGCAGACCTGCTCGACCGGTTCGCCGGCATAGCCGGAGCGGACCCGCTCGGTGGCCGCCTGAAGCGCCGAGGTCAGCTGCTCCTCCAGCGGCCCGCGCAGCTTCTGCTGCACAGGATCGAGCCCGCGGGGGTCGAGCGTGACATGTGGCTCCGACATCGGTGCTCCCTTCGTCGGCGTCCGCGATACCCCACCGCGGACGTCGGTCAAACCCCTGTCGGTACGGCGGCGACCCGCACCTGGTACGAGAACTCCTCAGCCGGCTCCTCGTGGTACGACAGCCGGCGGATCTGCCGGTCGTCGTCGTAGAGCGCGACATCCACCAGCACGCCGAGGTGGGTGAGGCCGATGCTCGACACCCGCTTTTTGTCCTGCAACACCGCGCAGACGCCGCCGAGAAGGGTGCTGGCGTCGGACGTACGGTGCCCGGGCGGGCAGCGCAACACCAGGTCCACCTCGATCGGCCCGGGCAACGGCGTCCAGCCGGTGCGCTGGGCCGCGGCGAGGGCGGCCTGGAGCAGAGTGCGGACCCTCGTCGCCTGCCGATGCCCGGCGGCGAAGATGGACAACGCTTCGGTCTTGACCGGTGGCAGGCCGCTCACCTCGAACGTCAGGGCGAGAGCGCGGGTGTCCTGCACGACGGCACCTCCTCGTTGGGACGATCCTGCCGAAACGGGGGAGCGGCGGTGGGACGTTCCCGCGATTACCAACCGATCGGGCAGGCATGGGTCGGCCGGAGGCGTGTCGACGACGGCGGCGAACGCGCCAGCTACGGCGCTAGGAAAACGCTAGCCGACGACGCCCGCGCTCGGTAGTCGGTCGTTCACCCGGTGGGGCGTGGTGCGAAGGCGCAGAACTCGTTGCCCTCGGGGTCGGCCAGCACCCACCACCAGTGCGCCTCGTCGATCGGCTCCCGCAGCAGCGTCGCGCCCGCCGCGATCAGCGCCATCGGCTCCGGGTCGGCCAGCTCGACGTCCCAGTGCATACGGTTCTTGACCGTCTTGGGCTCGCTCACCCCGTCGAAGACCCAGTGGTCCCAGGGCAGGCCGGCGGACCCGAGCACCAACGCGTCGGTCGACCCGTACTCGGTGGTGCCGCCGAGCACGCCGGCCCACCAGCTCGCCTGGGCGGCCGGGTCGAGCGCGTCCACCACGAGCTGAAACGGCCCCGGACGGCTGTCGGCGTCGGCCGCGAGCGCGCAGAACTCGTTGCCGTCCGGGTCGGCCAGCACCCACCGGCCGTCGTCGTTCGGCTCGCGGACCAGTCGGGCGCCGTCCGCGAGCAGCGGCGCCGGGTCCGCGCCGGGCAACCGCAGATCCAGGTGTACGCGGGTCCTGCCGATCCGGGGCTCCGGCACCTTGTTCACCCAGATCGACTCCGCGGGTGAGCGCGCCGAGCGGGGGTCCACCCGGGTGTCGTCGTCACCGGCGTCGGCCACGTCCCCGTCGAGCATCCGAGCCCAGAAGGCACCCAGTGCGAGCGGGTCGTTGGCGTCCAGGCAGAGGTCCTTGAAGCGCGCGATCATCGTGCCAGCATGCCTGGTCCCGAGGGGTGCCCGCGCGTGTTGGGAGGGGAGTCCCCGCACGACGCCTCGTCGATAAAGGAGTTGTGGTGGGTGACAAAGTCCCCGAATAGTCCCAAACCAGGCACCACAACTCCATGATCGACCGGGCCCTGGCTTGGCCTTGACCTCGGGCGGGTTAGTGCTGTTTGGCGTACTTGATGAAGGCCTTCCAGGCTGTTGGGTCGACGTGCAGGGTGCCGCCGTCGCGGTCCTTGGTGTCGCGCACCAGCACCACGCTCGGCAGGTTGTCGGCGACCTCGACGCAAGCTCCGCCGTTGCCGCCGGACCGGGTCGACTTTCGCCACTGTGGGGTCAGCATGCCCATGACTTCGCCACTTCCTTGATCAGCTCGGTTGACTGCCGGCGGGGGAGCGCCTCGCTCCGCACGATCTCCCACGTCTTCGCCAGCTTAGCGACGTCGGCCGACGCGTCAACCATCTGCGCGGTGAGCTGGTTGTCGGCATAGGTCACGCGCTCGCCGTCCGGCATCTCGGCGATGATGAACTGACCGCCCATCCCCAGATACATCCCAGCATCCGTCGGGACGATGTGCACCTGGATATGCTCCGCCACCGCCAACTGGGCAAGGTGCTCGCACTGCTCGACCATGAGGCCCGGCTGGTCGAGCACCGGCCGGCGCAGCACCGCCTCGTCCAGCACGGCGATGAGCTGCGGCGGGCGCGGGCGTTGCAGGATCGCCTGGCGCTCCAGCCGGGAGGCGACGATCCGGTCCACGTCCTCGGGGTCGAACCGGCCACCGGCCAGCGTCGCGCGAGCGTACCGCTCGGTCTGGAGCAGGCCCGGCACGTACGCCAACTCGAACCAGCGCAGCGTGGTCGCCTCCCGCTCGAACTCGATCCACTCGCGAAGCCAGGCCGGCTCGGCGTCGAGCCGGGCCAACCCGTCGAGCATGCGGAGGAAGCGTCCGCCGGTCTGGTGGTGGGTGTCGACCGCCCTCATGTACTCCTTTGTCGGCGGTCGTCCGCCGGTCTCCACCGAGCTGACGTGTGAACCCGAATAGCCGATGCCCCTGCCGAAGTCGTCCTGACTGAGCCCTGTTTCCGCCCGGAGCAGGCGCAACTCCTCCAGTACGTAGTCGGTGACGCTTCCCATCGATTCCCCAACCTTCGCTCAGTCTGGCTCGGCGTGTCCCCCATGGGTGCTCACCTGGACCGCTGAGCTGCACGGATGGCGCGAGCACGTATCGACGGTAGTCGCGTCATCACCAGACTGTCACCAGTGGCGGGTCCGCCGGTGGCCGCAATGGCGGCGATGGGCTCTGCCCGACGGGGTCGCTCCCGTCTCCCCCTTGCGGGAGCGGCCCCTTCCCCGCGCCGAGGAGGTCGATGTGCTCACCCCGATGAACCAACAGCCCGCGGTGCGGTGGCGGTGATGGTGGTCCGCCCGCCCGTCCCGCACGTCGCCATGCGCCCGCTGTGGCGGTGCCGCAACTGTGGCACCGAGTGGCCCTGCCAACCGGCCAAGCTCGCCCTGCTGACGGAGTACCGGGCCAACCGGACCGCGCTGTTGATCTACCTCGGCACTCTGATGCACGAGGCGACGAACCAGCTCACCCAACTCCACCCGGATCATCCGCCGGCCCGGATGACCGAGCGCTTCCTTTCCTGGGCGAGAGTCCGGCGCTGACGGCCGGCCCGCCGTCGTTCATCCCGGAAAGTGGATCAGCGGCACCCCGTCGGAGTATCCGGGCCCCTCACTGGTCAGCACCGCGGCGTCGTGGGTCAGGCCCGCCACGGCGGCTGCGGCCAGGTCGAAACGGCGGGTCCTGCGCTGCCAGAAGGTCAGCTCGGGTAGATCCTCCGCCTGCTCGGGCAGCAGAGCGCAGGACGTCAGGGCCAGCAGCTTGTGCAGCAGGGCCAGGTCCTTGCCGGTCGCCATGGTCAACGCTTCGGTCGCTGCCACCACCGGCACCCCGAACCGCACCCCGTCCTCAATCACCTCGTGGACGGGCTCGCCCACGTGCACCGTCCGGAGGACGGCATACCCCAGCAGGGCCGACCGGTCCAGGATGAGCCGAACTGGTGGCGTCGTCTCCGAGGTCATGCGGCGTCGGCGCGGGGCGCGCTGTCATCACCGTTCATTTCGGCCTCCATGGCGGCGCGGATCTTGGCGCGCTCCGCCTCGAACCGCTCCGGGGACCACTCAGCCTCCACGCCCAGGCGACGGGCCCGCGCCTCGGCCACACCCTGCTCGCTGACGTGGATGCCGGCGGCGAGCAACAACTCCTTGTGTTGCTCCACCCGCTTGCGCCGACGCACCGACTCGGTGACATAGGCACTGGCCATGCGGTTGCCCTGGCTCTCCAGGATCTGACTCACGTCCGGGGGGACGGAGATCGTGAAGCGGCGCTGAGGCTCTGTCATACGCGCAGCTTACACCTGTCATACTCCAGGCTGGCGCTGCTCGTACCGTCAAGCGGGTCTGACTCTGGTGGCGTCAGGGTGCGGGCTGACGGCGGCGGTCCGGGCCTCGCGCAGTGACAAGCGGCGTGCCAGCGCCGTGGCGCCCGCGAGCGCGGCCAGGACCATGGCGATCTCCGCGACCACCACCGGGGGTGCCGTGCTGTAGTCCGTGGCCCAGGCGAAGGAGACGGTGATCGGCGTGACGACGATGCCGGCCACCGGCATGAGGACGCTCATCAACTGAGCCGTCCGCCGGATCATGGGCAGGTCGCGTAGCCGGGTCCGCACCGCGATGACCGCTCCCGTGACGACCACGGCGGCCGGTACGCCGTAGTAGACGGCGACGGCGAGCTGGACTGGTACGTCGATCGAGCGGGGGATGTCGACCATGCGGACGAAGGCTGGGTAGGCCGCCATCAGGAGGCCGTAGCCGAGCACGACACCGAGCACCGCGCCGATCAGCGCGGTGCCGAGAACGCGGCCGTAGTCGCCGCGCACCCGCTGGACGCCAGCCTCATCGGCGAGCCGCCGCGCGAAGCCTGCCACGTCGCCGCCGATCAACTGCGCGGGATCGCCCCCGTCGGCAGCCGCGGCCCGCAGGTCGAGGCGCAGGTCGGCGGCGAGTGTCGCCCGATCGGCCGAGCCGACCCCGTACCCGCGCCACGCCTGGTCGGCTTCGCCCAGAAGGCTGTCGATGGTGTCCATGGGTCAACTCCTCGTGGGGTTGTGGTCGAGCGGGCGGAGAACGGCGTCGACGGTGTCGGTGAAGCGGTTCCACTGTTTCTGCCAGGCATCCAGGTGGATCCGACCGGACGCGGTCAGCGCGTAGACCTTTCGCGGCGGGCCGGTGGGACTGACCTGCTGTTCGTGAGCGACAAGGCCGAGGCGGCGCATCCGCGTCAGCAGGGGATAGATGGTGCCGTAGCTGATGGCACCGAAGCCGGCCGTCTCCATGCGCCGAACCAGCTCGTAGCCGTGCGCTGGCTCGCGTGCCAGCAGCGCCAGCAGGCACATGTCCAGCGCTCCTCGCAGGAGTTGGGTCTGCCGGTCGTTGTCGTCAATGGACTGGCTCTCCGCCGCTACCATGCGACACATACTACCTTGCTAGTTGGTCTCGCGATATACCGAGACGAACTTCCGCTGTAACAGTCAGGTTTCGCGGCTTCACGGGTGGGGCAGAGTAGCCGCTACAGAGCATCTGGGCCGGTGTTTCCGCAGCTCGCCGACTCGGAATCGGCTCGCCGTGCGCCGGGGCACGGATGCCCTCCCCGGTCTTTCGCCGAGGAGAGGGGGAGGGCGATGACGGACCCCGAAACGGCTCGACACCGACGCCGGCCGGTAGCACGGCTGGGCGCGGCGGCCGCCGCGCTGGCACTCGTGGCGCCGCTGGCCGCGTGCGGCGCGGACGACGCTGGTGGCCCACCGACGATCAACCTGTACTACCCGCCCGAGCAGAACCTGCAGAAGGTCGTCGACGACTGCAACGCGCAGGCCCAGGGACGGTACGAGATCGCCTACCGGGTGCTGCCCCGGCAGGCCGACGACCAGCGGGTGCAGATGGTGCGCCGGCTGGCCGCCGAGGACAGCGGGATGGATCTGCTCGGGCTGGACGTCACCTGGACCCAGGAGTTCGCCAGCGCCGACTGGATCCGCGAGTGGACCGGCCAGGACAAGGCCGAGGTCGAGCAGGGCACCCTCGCCGGGCCGTTGGACACCGCCCGCTACAAGGACAAGTTGTACGCGGCGCCGAAGAACACCAACGTCCAGCTGCTCTGGTACCGCAAGGACCTGGTGCCGCAGCCGCCGACCACCTGGGACCAGATGATCAGCGCGGCCCAGCAGCTCAAGGACCAGGGCAAGCCGTACCAGGTGCTCACCATGGGCGCGCAGTACGAGGGTCTGGTCGTCCTCTACAACACCCTCGCCGAAAGCGCCGGCGGGAAGATCCTCAACGACGACGGTACGAAGGCCGAGATGGACGAGGGCACCGTCCGGGCGTTGGAGCAGCTGAAGAAGTTCGCCACGTCGGGCGTGACCTCGCCGTCGTTCAGCAACGCCACCGAGGACCCGGTTCGGCTGGAGTTCCAGTCCGGCGAGGGCGCGTTCCAGGTGAACTGGCCGTTCGTCTACCCGGCTCTCCAGGAGGCGAACCCGGACCTGGCCAAGCAGGTCGGCTGGGCTCGGATCCCGGGCATCGACGAGGGCACCCCCAGCAAGGTCACCATCGGTGGGGTCAACCTGGCGGTCAGCTCCTACTCCAAGCACCCGGAGCAGTCCTTCGAAGCGGCCCGGTGCATCCGCAGCGCCGAGCACCAGAAGTTCTCCGCCATCAACGACGGTGTGCCGCCGACCATCGAGGCGGTCTTCGACGACCCGGAGATGACCGAGGCGTACCCGATGAAGGACACCATCCTGGAGGAGCTGAAGGAACCGGCGACGCGTCCGCTGACCCCCGCCTACCAGAGCATCTCCACAGTGATGTCGGCGATCCTGTCGCCGCCGTCCGACATTCGTCCGCAGCAGACCGCCGATGAGCTGCGCGACGCCATCGCCGACGCCCTCCAGTCCAAGGGGGTCCTGCCGTGAGTATCAACGCCACACCGACCGGCGCCGAAGTCGCCGCCGAGGAGACCCAGCGGCCCGCCTCCGTACCGAAGCAACGCGGCAGCCGTCGCAAGCCCCCGTTGAGCGAGAACAAGAAGGCCGAACGCCGCCTCGGTCTGCTGCTCTGCGCGCCGGCCGCGCTGGTCATGATCGCGGTGACCGCGTACCCGATCATCTACTCGGTCTGGCTGTCGTTGCAGCGCTTCGACCTGCGCTTCCCCGACCAGCGTGAGTTCATCGGGCTGGAGAACTACGTCACAGTGCTCACCAACGAGTTCTGGTGGACCGCGTTCGGGGTGACCATGCTGATCACGGTGGTCACCGTCGCCATCGAGCTGGTGCTCGGCATGGGCCTGGCGATCATCATGCACCGCACCATCGTTGGGCGCGGCCTGGTCCGGACCTCGGCGCTGATCCCGTACGGGATCGTCACGGTGGTCGCCGCGTTCTCCTGGCGGTACGCCTGGACGCCCGGCACCGGCTACCTGGCCGACCTGTTCAGCGACGGCGCGCCGCTCACCGAGCGGGCCAGCTCCCTGGCGATCATCATGCTGGCGGAGATCTGGAAGACCACCCCGTTCATGGCGCTGCTGCTGATGGCCGGGCTGGCGCTGGTCCCGGAGGACCTGCTCAAGGCGGCCTCCACCGACGGCGCGACCGCCTGGCAGAAGTTCACCAAGGTGATGCTGCCGGTGATGAAGCCGGCGATCCTGGTCGCGTTGCTGTTCCGCACCCTGGACGCGTTCCGGGTCTTCGACAACATCTTCGTGTTGACCGCCGGAGGCAACGAGACGTCGTCGGTGTCGATGCTCGCCTACAACAACCTGATCCGGGGTCTCAACCTCGGCATCGGCTCGACGATGTCGGTGCTGATCTTCATCACCGTGGCGATCATCGCCTTCGTCTTCGTGAAGCTGTTCGGCACCGCTGCCCCGGGCAGCGACGACGGGGAGAGGCGCTGACATGGCAGTCGAAACCACTACCAGGGCAAAGCTGCGCTGGGGTCTGCTCGACGTCCTCGTGGTCGTCTTCGCGCTGGTCCCGGTGCTGTGGATCGCGTCGCTGTCGTTCAAGACGCCGGCAACCCTCACCGACGGGAACTTCATCCCCCGGGAGTGGACGCTGGACAACTACCGGACCATCTTCGACACCGACCAGTTCGTCCGGGCGCTGGTCAACTCGATCGGCATCGCGCTGATCGCCACGCTGATCGCGGTGGTGCTCGGCGCGATGGCCGCGTACGCGATCAGCCGGCTGGACTTCCCCGGTAAGAAGCTGCTGGTCGGCGTCTCCCTGCTGATCGCGATGTTCCCGCAGGTGTCACTGGTGTCGCCGCTGTTCGAGATCGAGCGTCAGCTCAAGATCTTCGACACCTGGCTGGGGCTGATCCTGCCGTACATCACCTTCGCGCTGCCGCTGGCGATCTACACGCTGTCGGCGTTCTTCAAGCAGATCCCGTGGGATCTGGAGAAGGCCGCGAAGATGGACGGCGCCACCCAGGGGCAGGCGTTCCGGCGGGTGATCGCGCCACTGGCCGCGCCCGGGCTGTTCACCACGGCGATCCTGGTCTTCATCTTCTGCTGGAACGACTTCCTGTTCGCCATCTCGCTGACCTCGACCGAGCGGTCCCGCACGGTGCCGGCGGCGTTGTCGTTCTTCACCGGCGCGTCGCAGTTCGAGGACCCCACCGGGGCGATCTGTGCCGCCGCCGTGGTGATCACCGTTCCGATCATCCTGTTCGTTCTCTTCTTCCAGCGTCGCATCGTGTCCGGTCTGACCTCCGGCGCGGTCAAGGGATAGGTGGGTAGTCATGGCTGACATCGTGCTGGACAAGGTGAGCAAGAGCTTCCCGGACGGGACCGTCGCCGTGCAGGACGTCGACCTGGAGATCGCCGACGGCGAGTTCGTGATCCTGGTCGGGCCCTCGGGCTGCGGCAAGTCCACCACCCTCAACATGATCGCCGGGCTGGAGGACATCAGCTCCGGTGAGCTGCGCATCGCCGGGCAGCGGGTCAACGACAAGGCCCCCCGGGACCGGGACATCGCCATGGTGTTCCAGTCGTACGCGCTGTACCCGAACATGACAGTGCGGGAGAACATGGCGTTCCCCCTGCGACTGGCGAAGCTCGACAAGGAGACCATCGACCGCAAGGTCGACGAGGCGGCGAAGGTGCTGGAGCTGACCTCGCTGCTGGACCGCAAGCCGGCGAACCTCTCCGGTGGCCAGCGTCAGCGGGTGGCGATGGGCCGGGCGATCGTCCGCCAGCCGAAGGCGTTCCTGATGGACGAGCCGCTGTCCAACCTCGACGCCAAGCTGCGGGTGCAGATGCGCACAGTGGTGTCCCGCCTGCAGAAGCAGCTCGGCACCACCACCGTCTACGTCACCCACGACCAGACCGAGGCGATGACCCTCGGCGACCGCGTGGTGATCATGCGCGGGGGCGCGGTGCAGCAGGTCGGGCCGCCGCAGGAGCTGTACGACCACCCGAAGAACCTCTTCGTGGCCGGTTTCATCGGCTCGCCGTCGATGAACTTCCTGCACGCCGCCGTGCAGGACGGCGGGCTGCACACCGCGCTGGGCACCGTGCCGATCGGTGACCGGATCCGCCGCGAGCTGGAGGCGGCCGACGCGCCCCGCGAGCTGATCCTCGGCATCCGGCCCGAGCACTTCGAGGACGCCGAACTGGTCGACGACGACACCCGCCGGCGGGGTATGGAGTTCGAGGCGCCTGTGGACATCGTCGAGTCGATGGGCTCGGACAAGTACGTCTACTTCACCGTCGAGGGGGAGAAGGCCACCGCCGCCGAGTTGGAGGAGTTGGCCGCCGACGCCGGCGCCGCCGACTTCGCCGGCGCCGGTGGCAACCTGGTGACCCGGTTGTCCGCCGAGTCCCCGGTCGCGGAGGGGCAGACGCGGCGGGTCTGGTTCAACCTGGAGAAGATCCACCTGTTCGACCCGGCCAACGGCCGCAACCTGACCCTGCAGGAGGGCCGAGCAGCCGGCGCGCTCGCCGACTGACGACCTCCTCGCCCCGCCGATCTTGCACTTTCGGCTGTCGATACAGGTGGAATGCCCCTTGTGTCGCGACAGAAAGTGCAAGATCGGCGGGGCGGGGTGTGGGGGTGCGTGTTCTGCGGGGTGGGGGTGGGCGTGGCAGGGTGGTCGTAGGTCGCGTCGTGGAGCGGGGGGCACATGGACCGACGATTGGCCGCGCTGGCCAACGCGCACGGTGTTTCCACCTGGTACGAGGATTGGCGGCACCGCCGCGTCGAGGTCGCACCGGGGACAGTGGTGGGTGTGCTGGGGCTGCTCGGCGTGGACGCCACCAGTCCGTCGGCGATCGCCGACGCGCTCGCCGCCGCCCGTGCGGTCGACCGGAACGCCCTGCCGGAGACGGTCGTGCTCACCCATGGTCGCGGCCGGGCGCTGCCCGGCCCGGGGATGGTGACCCTGGAGGACGGTGGCCGCCGCGCTGTCGACGGCGAGCTGCCGGCCGACCTGCCGCTGGGTTGGCACCGGCTGGCCTGCGCCGACCGCGAGGTGACACTGGTGGTGGTGCCACGTCGGCTGCCGGTGCCGCCGTCGAGCTGGGGGTGGATGCTCCAGCTCTACGCGCTCACGTCGGAGCAATCCTGGGGCATGGGAGACCTCGGTGATCTCGCCGAGTTCACCGGGTGGGCCGGTGCCAACGGGGCGGGGCTGGTGCTGCTCAACCCGCTGCACGCGGTCGGGCCGGCGCACCCCGTGGCCACCTCACCGTATTCGCCGGCCAGTCGACGCTTCGTCAATCCGCTCTACCTGCGGGTCAGCGACACCGCCGCGTACCGGGCGGCGGACCCGGCCACCCGGGCGGTGGTCGACGCGCTGCGCCCCGACCGGGGGCCCCTGATCGACTACGACGAGGTGTGGGCCGCCAAGCGGCGCGCGCTGGAGTTGCTGCACCCGTACGCCCAGCCGGTTGACCTTGGCGCGGACCCGGCGCTGACCAGCTTCGCCACCTGGTGCGCGCTCGCCGAGCGGCACGGCAACGACTGGCGGGCCTGGCCGGCGGAACTGCACCACCCGGACGCCCCGGCGGTCGCCGAGCAGCGTCGGCATCTCGCCGACCGGGTCGCCTTCCACGCCTGGCTGCAACACCTCTGCGACGAGCAGCTCGACGCCGTCACGGCGGCGGCCCGCTCGGCGGGGATGCCGGTCGGTATCGTGCACGACCTGGCCGTCGGCATCGACCCGGGCGGCGCGGACGGGTGGCAGCTCGCCGACGTGCTGGCCCAGGGCGTGCGGGTCGGCGCGCCACCGGACGACTTCAACCAGCTCGGCCAGGACTGGGGGCTCGCCGCGTGGCGCCCGGACCGCCTCGCCGCCACCGGGTACGCCGCGTACCGGGACATGCTGCGCCGCGTCCTGCGGCACGCGGGTGGCCTTCGGGTCGACCACGTGGCCGGTCTGTGGCGGCTGTGGTGGGTGCCGCCGGGCGGCGGTGCGGCCGAGGGCACCTACGTACGCTACGACGCCGAGGCGATGCTGGGCATCCTCGCGTTGGAGGCGCACCGGGCCGGCGCGGTGGTGGTCGGTGAGGATCTCGGCACGGTCCAACCGGCGGTGACCCGAGGGTTGCGGGGGCGCAACATGCTCGGCTCGACGGTGCTGTGGTTCGCGCGCGACGAGGCCGGTGACTTCGTCCCGCCGGCCCGGTGGCCGCGCAACGCTCTCGCCACCATCTCCACCCACGACCTGCCCACCGCGCCGGGCTTCCTGACCGGTGAGCACGTGCGGGTGCGCGACGAGCTGAAGCTGCTCGGCACCGACGTGGCGGTGGAGCGGGCCCGCGCCGCCGCCGACCGGGACCGGTTGCTGGGCATGCTGCGCGCCGAGAACCTGCTGCCCGAGCCGATCCCGCGGCCACCGACCGACACTGTCGCCTCCGCGGGTGCAGAGCAAGAGACCGCGCTGCCCGACGCGAGCGCGGCACCCGACGACGGCGAGGTGGTGGTGGCGATGCACGCCGCGCTCGCGGCCAGCCCGACCCGGCTGCTCGGCGTCTCCCTCTACGACGTGCTGGGCGAGGTGCGCCAACCCAACATGCCGGGCACTGTCGACGAGTATCCGAACTGGCGGCTGCCGCTGCCGGCCAGCGTGGCGCAGATTCGCGATGACCCCCGGGTGGCCCGGATCGTCGACCTGCTCAGCGCCGCCCGCCCACGACCGGCCGACCCGGCGCCGCCGCAGCGGTGACGCCGCCGGGTCAGGTCAGCCAGTCGAAGCGGGCCGGCAGCCCGAGGAATTCCGCGTAGCGCCCGAGTGCCTGCTCCACCCGGGCCCGCGCCGCGGCGTCGAGCGTCGAGAGCGGCTGGATCGTCACGGTCACCGCCGTGCGGCCGATCTTGCGTTTCCACACGCCCACCACCCGACCGGCGCGGACCACTGTGGCCTGGAAGATGCCGTTGTTGCCCGGCACGACGGCCGCCTGGTGGGCGGGGTCGAGCATCAACGTGCGGTCCCGGTAGCCGAGCAGGTACTCGTCGAAGCCGGGCAGCGCCAACACGTCGTCCGGCGTGGTGCGTGGCGCGTCGGCCACTGCCGCGTCGACGTACATCGCGGTGCCGTCGACGCGTACCGCGCTCAGCGCGTCGTCGGCGGCGGCCAGGCCGCGCCGGGCGTCGGTCACTGTGAGGCCGCTCCACCCGGCGAACTCGCGGTCGGTGACCGGGCCGTGCCCGCGAACGTATCGGTGGGCGAGCACTGCCAACGCCTCGTCCCGCTCCAGCCGGTGGGACGTGGGTGCCCACTCGTCGAGCAGGGCGAAGGTCTGCTCGGTGCCGACGTTCGGCGCCACGCAGGTCACGCCGCGCACGCTCGCATACCACAGCAGGTGGTAGCCACGTTGCCCGTCGGTGCCCAGGCCGGCCGCCCGCAGGGTGGCGAGGCACTGCGCGCGGGTGAGTCGACCGCCGCCGGCCAACGCGGTGCCGAGGACATCCACCGCCCGGTCCGCGTCGGCCTCGCTCAGCCCCAGCTGCTCCCGCCGGGTCGCCACGCCGGCCAGGGACCGTACGCCCGTCACCTCCAGCATCCAGCGGGCGTCGGCGGGCGGAACGAGGTGCACGGTGCCCCGCATCGGCCAGGTACGCAGCGCCTCACGCCGCTCCAACGCCGCCTGCACGTCGGCCACGCCGTGACCGGGTAGCCGGGCGCCCAGCGACCACAGCCCGCTGGCCAGATCCTGTGCCTGCATCGCGCCGAACCACTCGACCACCTCGGCGACGGTGCCGGGACGGGTGCTCGGGTGCGGGCGCAACAGCAGGCTGCTCATCCGCAGCGCCAGCGCGTCGGCCGCGCTGAGGTCGACAGACATCCTGCGCTCCTTTTCGTGGACGGGCGGCCAGCCTAGGGCCGAGCACCGACACTCCTGCTGGTGGGAGGCGTAACGGCGGTCGTCGGGGGAATGCGGCTCGCCGGAAGTACGCGCGCCGCGCGTACGGAAGGGAATCTCATGACTGCCGCAAGCGAGCCGGCGCGGGGCGCCGGTGTGACGGCCGGGTCCCGTGGCCATCGGGGGGACGCCCGCGCGAAGACGAGCGCCGCGGCGACCTTCGCCCTGGTGTTCGGGGTGGCCGCACTGTTCAGCGTGTTGACGGCGATCCTCGCCTGGCTGGGGTTGGTGCTCGGCATCATCGGGATCATCCTGGGCATCGTCGGCCTCAAGATGGCGCGGCGACCCGGGGTCACCGGTCGTGGCGTGTCGATCGGCGGCCTGGTGCTCAGCATCCTGGCCGTGCTGATCGGGCTCGGTCTGGCCGCGGGTATCAGCACGTTCGTCAACAACGAGAACGCTGTGGACCGCCTGCAGACCCAGGTCGACAAGCTGCGCGACAAGCTCGACTGACCCGCGCGTGCCGGTCTGGGCCGGCCCGCCACCCGTCCCGGCCAGGCCACAGTAGGGTGGGCGGCGTGCTCCGCCAGGTCACCGCGATCCGTTACGTCACCCCGCTGCGCGAGGGTGGGTCGCTGCCGGGCGTGGTGGAGGCCGACGACCTGGGCACCTACGTGGCGAAGTTCCGAGGCGCCGGGCAGGGGCCCAAGGCGCTGATCGCCGAGGTGATCTGCGGTGAGCTGGCGCGCCGGCTGGGGTTACGGGTGCCGCCGCTGGTGGTCCTCGACGTCGACCCGGTGATCGGGCGGGCCGAGCCCGACCAGGAGGTGCAGGAGCTGCTGCGCAGCAGCGGCGGCGCCAACCTCGGGATGGACTTCCTGCCCGGGGCGTTGGGCTTCGACCCGTTGGCGCACCCGGTCGACCCGGCGCTGGCCTCCCGGGTGCTCTGGTTCGACGCGTACGTGGAGAACGTCGACCGGAGCTGGCGCAACCCGAACCTGCTCGTCTGGCACCGGGAGCTGTGGCTCATCGACCACGGCGCCTCGCTGTACTTCCACCACAACTGGCCGCGCGCCGAGGCCGCCGTGCACCGTGCCTACCGCGCGGAGGACCACGTGCTGGCGCCGTACGCGTCGCGGCTGGCCGAGGCCGACGCCGAACTGGCCCCCCAGGTCACCCCGGAGCTGCTTACCGAGGTGCTGGCCTTGGTGCCGGGGGAGTGGTTGACCGCCGCCGACTTCGAGACGGCCGACGCGGCGCGCGGCGCGTACCTGGATCACCTGTCCCGCCGGATCGCCCGCACGGCCGACTGGCTGCCATCGGGGAGCGGGGCATGAGGCAACCCTTCGAGTACGCGCTGATCCGGCTCGTGCCCCGCATCGAGCGCGGTGAGCAGATCAACGTCGGGGTGTTGCTCTACTGCCAGCAGCGCGACTTCCTGGCCGCGCGGACGCACCTGGACGCCGACCGGGTGCGCGCGCTGGCGCCCGACGTCGACCTGCCGGCGGTGGCCGCGGTGCTCGACTCTTGGGACCGGACCTGCTCCGGTGACGGGCCGGCGACCCGGATGCGCCTCGGCGAGCGGTTCCACTGGCTGGCCGCGCCGCGCAGCACGATGATCCAGACCGGGCCGGTGCACACCGGTCTCACCGTCGACCCGGCGGCCGAGCTGGACCGGCTGATGGCGACCCTGGTCCGCTGACCCGGAGCAGGGCGCGGGAGTGGTGATCGTCCCCTGATCGCGCTACGCCAGCGCCGTTGCCGGCGGAGCGCGATCCCCCGTTCAGGTGCCCGGTGCGGGGCGGCGGCTCGATCCCGCCGGCACCGATGGCACCAGGATCGTCGTCCGGGCGTGGCGGTGGGCCGGAACGACCGGGAAGTTGCGGAAAACTTGAGCCGGCGTACCGGTAGCCGGCGGCCCCGGTGGCTGTCGTTAGAGCGCGTCCGCAGCGGGTAGTCGCGGGAGCTGATCCGAGACGAGAAGGGGACACTCTGATGGCTGCCCAGACCAAGGTAGCGGTGATCTACTACAGCGCCACCGGCACCACCTACCAGATGGCGCAGGCCGCGTGCGAGGCCGCCGGAGAGGCGGGTGCCGAGGTGCGTCTGCGCAAGGTGCGCGAGCTGGCGCCGGACGAGGCAATCAGATCGAACGCCGGCTGGCACGCCCACAGCCTGGAAACCCAGGACGTGCCCGAGGCGATGATCGACGACCTGTCCTGGGCCGATGTGGCGATCTTCGGCGCGCCGACCCGATTCGGCATGATCGCCGCGCAGCTGAAGCAGTTCATCGACACCACCGGCCCCCTGTGGAGCCAAGGCACGCTGGTCAACAAGGTCTATGCCGGATTCACCTCGTCGGGCACCGTGCACGGCGGGCAGGAAACGACCCTGACCTCGCTGTTCAACGTCTTCTACCACTGGGGTGGAGTCGTGGTCGCCCCCGGCTACACCGACAGCAGTCAGTTCATCGCCGGCAACCCGTACGGCGCCTCGCACACCAGCAACAACGGGGAGATCCCCCCGGACGCCGTGGCGCTCGGGGCCTGCGCGCTCACCGCCCGTCGTGCGGTGCTGCTGGGGACCGCGCTGAAGGCGGGCCTGGCCGGCTGACCGAACGAACGAGGGCGACCGGTGGCACGGGCGGGGGCTCTCGGCCCGTCCGCGCCACCGGTCCATCCAGCCCTACCCCCGGGCCGGGCCGACTATGCGCCTTCGCCGATCGCGGACAGCTCGTCCGGGCGTGACGCGGGCAGCAGTTCGGTCAGCAGCTCGCTCAGCACGGCGAGCCCGTCGGGGCTGAGCACCGACTCCGCGTGGAACTGCACCCCGGCGAAGCCGCGGCCCCGCAGGGCGTGCACGGCACCGTCGTCCGGGTCGCGGGCCAGCTCCACCGGCCCGTACGCGGTGGCCAGCCGGTCGGCGTCGGAGCGGGCGGTGAACGTCGAGTAGAACCCGACCCGGCGGCTGCGGCCGAACACCGACACCTCCCGCTGCAACCCCTGGTAGGGCGCGTCCCGGCGGTGCAGCGCCAGCCCCAGCAACCCGGCCAGCACCTGATGGCCGAGGCAGACCGCGAGGGTGGGCCGGCCGGTGGTCAGCAGCCCGGTCAGCAACGTGCGCAGCGCCAGCATCTTCGGCTCTTCCGCGCTGCCCGGGTCGCCCGGCCCGGGACCGACGACCACCAGGTCGTAGTCGTCGACCGGGCCGCTCGCGTGCCAGGCGCGGGTGGTCACCGCGAGACCCAACGCGCTCAGTTGGTGGGCCAGCATTCTGGTGAAGGTGTCCTCGGCGTCCACGATCAACGCTCGGCGGCCGACCAGCCCGGGCAGTCCGGGCGCGTCCGGTGACCGCTGGTCCAGCCAGAACCGCGCCAGCGGTGCGTTGCGCGCGGCCAGCGCGTCGCGTACCGCAGGGTCGTCGTCCAGCCGCGCGACCGGCCCGCGGTCGCCGACGGACGCCGCCGGCCCGAGGCCGAGCGCGGCCAGCACCCCGGCGGCCTTGGCGTGCGTCTCGGCCACCTCGCCGGCCGCCGTCGAGTGTCGGACCAGGGTCGCGCCGACCGGCACCCGCAGTCGGCCGGTGGGGGAGATCTCGGCGGTCCGGATCAGGATCGGGGCGTCGAGAGTCTGCCGGCCGGCCTCGTCGTGGCCGAGCAGTGCCAGTACGCCCCCGTAGTAGCCCCGGCCCCGGCGCTCGTGCCGGGCGATCACCCGGCAGGCGTTCTCGATCGGGCTGCCGGTGACGGTGGGGGCGAACATCGTCTCGCGCAGCACCTCCCGCACGTCGCGGGTGCCCCGCCCGGCGAGCAGGTACTCGGTGTGCGCCAGGTGCGACATCTCCTTCAGGTGCGGTCCGATCACCTGCCCACCCTGCTCGGCGACGGCGGCCATCATCTTCAGCTCCTCGTCGAGCACCATGTACAGCTCTTCGATCTCCTTCGGGTCGGCGAGGAAACGCAGCAGCGCCGACCGGTCCGCGACGCCACCGGGGCAGCGGAAGGTACCGCTGATCGGGTTCATCATCACCAGTCCGTCGTCGACGCTGACGTGGCGCTCCGGGCTCGCGCCGACCAGCGTCCGGGTGCCGGTGTGCACCACGAACGTCCAGTACGCGCCGCGCTCGGCGATCAGCAGCCGGCGTAGCGCGGCCAGCGCGGCCCTCAGCGGTGGGCCCTGCACGGTGGCGTGCAGAGCGCGGTGGATGACGAAGTTCGCGCCCTCGCCGCGGCCGATCTCCTCGGACAGCACCCGCTGCACGGTCCGCGCGTACTCGTCGTCGCTGACGTCGAAGCCCGCGTCGGTGGTGCGCACCGGTTCGTCGGGCAGCGCGGCGAGGGCGTCGGTCAGCGTGATCCGTTGATGCTCGCGGACCCGGAGGAACTCCAGCGGGGCGGCGTCGTCGACGCAGGCGAAGCCGCGCTCGGTGATCTGCCGGTACGGCACCAGGGCCAGCGTCCGCGCCCCGGGCGGGCCCGCCGGCAGCGGAAGGTCGGTGAGCTCTTCGACGGTGTCGACCGGGCCGGCAAACAGGTCCAGGTCGTCCGCGCCCTCACGGCGCAGAAGCGCGAAGGGGCCGGGGTCGACGCCGCTGGCGACGGCGGCGAGCAGGTCGGTCAGGTGGGTCATCGGAGTCTCCGTCGGGCTGGGTGCCGCCGTCGGGCGGCCCTTGAGCCGGGAGATCCGGCGACCGCCTCAATGGCGGCCGCGTGGATGGAGCTACGCGCGGGAGATGGCCGCCGGGTCGGCGGGCCACCAAACGGTCAACTGCGCGAGCATGTGATCCACCCTACGCGCCCGTCGGCCGGCTGGCACGGGGTAACTTGACCGGCGATGAACATTCTCGCGCTCGACCTGGGCACCTCCTCGGTACGCGGGCTGGTGCTGGACGCGGACACCCAGCCGCTGCCCGGCGCTCTGGCCCGCCGCAAGGTCGACCTCGCCATCGGCGACGACGGCACCGGCACGCTGTCCGGTCGGGACTATCTGGCCAGCCTGGTCGAGTGCCTGGACGAGTTGGCCGAATCGGGGCACCTGCACGACGTCGGCCTGGTGGCGGTCTCCGCCCAGTGGCACTCGGTGCTCCCGCTGGACCGCGACGGCGCCCCCATGGGCCCGGTGGTCACCTGGCTGGACACCCGGCCCGCCCCGGTCGGGCGCACCGCCGGGCCGGCCGACCCGGACGGCTTCCACCAGCGCACCGGCTGCTGGTGGCACCGTTCGTACTGGTCGATGCGGTTGCCCTGGTTGCGTGAGCAGTCCGGCACCCCGATCGCCCGGTTCGTGGGTCTGCCCGAGTACGTGCTGGGCGAGTTGCTCGACTCGGCACCGATGTCGATCTCCCAGGCCTCCGGGACCGGTCTGCTGGATCTGCGCACCATGAGCTGGGACGAGGAGGCGCTGACGCTGGCCGAGGCGCGGCCGGCGGAGCTGCCGCCGCTGGGCGAGCTGGACTGGCACGGCCGGCTCCGGGTCGACCTGGCTCGTCGGTGGCCGCAGTTGGCGAAGGCCCGCTGGTCGCCGCCGGTGGGCGACGGTGGGGCGTCGAACGTCGGCTCGGGCTGCGTCGACCCGAGCCGGGCCGCCGTCACAGTGGGCACCTCCGCTGCGGTACGGCTGATGCAGCGGATCCCGGCGGGCGAGCCGATGCCGCGCCTGCCCGAACGGTTGTGGCGCTACCGGGTCGACCACGAGCACGTGGTGACCGGGGCCGCGTACGCCAACGGGGGCAACCTCTTCGCCTGGGCGGACCGGGAGCTGCGGTTGCCTCGGGGCGCTGAGCTGGACGCGGCGCTGGCGCTGGTGCCGACGGGCGGTGGCCGGCCGGCGAATCCCCGCTTCGGTGGCGACCGGGCGCCGGGGCTGGCCCCGGCGGGCAGTGGTGAGCTGCGCGGCCTGAGTTTCAGCACCACCTCGGTCGACATCCTGGCTGGGCTGATGCAGGGGTTGTGTGAGCTGGTCGCCGAGGATCTCGGGGTGCTGGAGTCCACAATCGACAAACCGGTCGGCGTGGTGTTGGGCGGCGGTGCGGTGGCCGCCTCGGTGTGGTGGCGGCAGGCCTTCGCGACCGCGCTCGCCCCGCGGCCGGTCTCGCATCAGCGCAACCCGGAGATCGGCGCCACCGGTGCCGCGTTGGTGGCGCTGGGGCGCTTCGGTGACGCGATCCAGCTCGCCGACATCGGCCGGACGGACGAGCTGGTTTTACCGACCACGGCAGGACGTTCCCACCCGCAGTATCCTTCCTGAACCTCGGCCTCGCCCGGGCCGTTGACAGCGGTACCGAGCCTGGTTGGATGGACTGCGCTCCCCCGACCGCGGTGGACGCGGTAGGACGGAGGAGGCAGGGTGGCGGCAGGTCCCGACCCGGCGAACGGCGCGGTGTCGAACCATCGCCGACGTCGCTTCGATGTCCGAGTCGTTCCGCATCGACGGCGGTCGCCGTTCCGGCTGCGCGACTGGCGGATGAGCACGAAGCTCGCCACGGTGCTGCTGGTGCCGTCGATGGCGTTCCTCCTGCTCGCCGGGGTGCAGACCAGCACCCTGGTGGGGCGGACGACGGCGTTGAACGACTTCTCCAGTCAGGTCGGCATCGGCCGGCAGATCACCGCGGCGGTGCACCAGCTCCAGGAGGAGCGTGACCGTTCGGCGGGGGAGCTGGGTGAGCTGCGTAAAGGTGGTGACCGGCAGGCCACGGCGAACGACCTGAAGCCGTTGCAGGCGGCCACCGACAAAGCCATCGTGGACCTCAGCCGGGCCGCCGAGCCGTTGGCCGACGCGGACGCGTCCTGGCGGGTGGCCTTCTCCGAGGCGCTGGAGGCGTACGACCAGGTGGTCGACATCCGCTCGGCGATCCCACCTGCGGTGCTCAGCACCGAGACCATCCTGGGCAACTACCACCGGGCCGTCGGGGCGTTGCTCGACCTGCTCGCCGAGCCGACGCCGGGGCAGAACCAGCCGGCGTTGAACGACTCCGTGCTGCGCTACGTCCAGTTGGCCCGGGTCAAGGAGCTCTCCTCCCGGGTGCGGGCCCAGCTCTACGCCGCCGCCCGCGCCGGTGCGTACGGCACCGAGGACCGGGTGATCCTCGCCGACCTGCGCGGTCAGCAACTCACCGCGCTCGGCGCGTTCCGGGTGGCCGCGACCAGTGAGCAGATCCGCCGCTACGACGAGACCTCGGTGTCGCCGATGTTCCTGGTCGCCACCGGGTTGGAGGAGCGCAGCCTGTCCTCCGGCGGCGCGTCGCCGCAGGTGCTGCCGTCGGAGCAGTGGTGGTCGGCCAGCCAGCAGCGTCAGGAGCTGCTGCGTCAGCTTGAGGCGGGGGTGCTCGACGACGCTGTCCGGCAGGCCGAGGAGGCCAGCGACGATCAGCTGCGAACGACCCTGCTGGTCGTCGGCGGGGTGGTCACGGTCCTGCTGGCCGCACTGCTGATCTCGTTGCTCATCGGTCGTTCGGTCGCCCGGTCGATGCGGCTGCTGCGCAGCCAGGCGTTGCGGATCGCCCAGGTCGAGTTGCCAGACGCCCTGGACCGACTGAAGACCGTCACCGGCGGGGTGCCGCGCATCGACGTCGCGCCGGCGGTGGTCCGCTCACTCGACGAGATCGGCGAGCTGGCCGAGGCGTTCGTGGCGGTGCACCGCAGCGCGGTCACCGTCGCCGTCGAGCAGGCGCTGATGCGGCGCAACGTCAACGCGATGTTCGTCAACCTGGCCCGCCGCAGCCAGGTGCTGGTGGAGCGTCAGCTCGAGCTGTTGGACGACCTGGAGCGCGAGGAGAGCGACCCGGACCAGCTGGAGAACCTGTTCAAGCTCGATCACCTGGCCGCCCGGATGCGCCGTAACGACGAGAGCCTGCTGGTGCTCGCCGGCACCGACTCCACCCGCCGGTGGAACCGGCCGGTCGGGCTCGGTGCGGTGCTGCTGGCCGCCGCCGCGGAGATCGAGCAGTACCAGCGGGTTCGGATCGAGTCGGTCGCTGACGTGCACGTGGTCGGGCACGCTGTCGGCGAGTTGGTGCACCTGTTGGCCGAGCTGCTGGAGAACGCCACGGCCTTCTCCCGTCCGGACACCGTCGTGGTGGTGACCGCCCGGGTCGAGGCGGGCGGTGCGCTGATCGAGATCGTCGACCGCGGTCTGGGTATGAGCCCGACCGCGTTGGTGCAGGCGAACGAGGTGCTGGCCAGCCCTCCGGCCGCGGACGTCGCGGCGGTGGAGCGGATGGGGCTCTTCGTGGTCAGTCACCTCGCGGCCCGGTTGAGCGTCCGTGTGCGGTTGCAGGGCGGCGAGGACGGCCTGGTCGCCCGGCTCGCCCTGCCCGCGGAGTTGCTGGCGCCGCCGGGCAGCGTGGAGCTGGACGCGCCCCCGTCGGCACGGATGCTGGCGGCGAGCGCGGCACGAGGGGTGGTTCCGCAGCCCGGGGCCGCCCGGCCGGCCGCTGCCCCGATGGTGAACGGCGCGGTGCGGGACCTGCCGGTGGCCGGCCGCCCGCCGGGCGTCGGCGTGCCGCGTCAGGGCCGCCCGGTGCCGGTACGCGCCGAGGACGTGTTGACCCCCGCCGCCGCTCGTGGTGCCGGCGGGGGCTGGTATTCGCGGCAGGGCCCGGCGCCGGTGGTGCCCGCCGCGGCGGCGCCACCGACGATCCCGGTGACCGCCGGCACCAATGAGCGGGGATTGCCGGTGCGGGTGCCCATGGCGCAGTTGAGCGCGGTCACCCGTTCGGCACAACCGAAGACGGCACCGACCCGCACCGACCCGGACCCGGAGGCGGTCGGCGGCATGCTCTCGCGGCTCTACAGCGGAGTACGGCGCGCCGAGGCTGAGGACACCACCGAGATACCCGTGCCACCGTCCGGGGGGCACGACGAAGGGGGACGACGACAGTGACGACGTTGAGCCAGGAGGCGCGTGACCTGAGCTGGCTGGTGAGCGCGTTCGCGGAGCGGGTGCCGGGTGTGGCGCACGCGGTGGTGGTCTCCTCCGACGGGCTGCTGGTGGCGATCTCCGATCACCTGCCGCGTGACAACGCGGACAAGCTCGCCGCGGTGACCTCCGGGCTGATGAGTATCACCGCGGGCGCTGCCTCGATGTTCGACGGCGATATCGTCAAGCAGACGGTGGTCGAGATGGGCCGGGGCTACTTCCTGGTGATGCAGATCCGCGACGGTTCGATTCTGGCCACGCTGGCCGCCGGTGACGCGGACATCGGCGTGGTGGGCTACGAGATGGCCCGGTTGGCCAAGCAGGCGGGGGAGATGCTCACCCCGGCCCTGCGGGCGGAGTTGCAGCAGGCGCTGCCCCGCTGAGTGAGCCGGCCGAGGCCCGGACGGTCGCGGCTCACCCGAGCCGAGCCGTCCGGGCCCGGGCGTCCGGGTGGCGGCGCGCTCAGAAGCCGCCGTCGGCGATGACCGAGCGGTACCAGGTGGCGGAGTTCTTGAGCACCCGACGCTGGGTGGCGTAGTCCACGTAGACCAGGCCCCAGCGCTGGTCGTAACCCTGGTCCCACTCGAAGTTGTCGAGCAGTGACCAGACGTGGAAGCTCTCCAGCGGCACTCCCTCGGCGATGGCCCGGTGCGCGGCGGTGAGGTGGTCGCGCAGGAACCTGATCCGCCCGGTGTCCTGGACGGTGTCGTCCGCGCCCAGGGTGTCCGGTGTGGGCAGCCCGTTCTCGGTGATGGTGAGCGGGATCGGCCCGTATTCGCGGGTGATCCGGGTCAGCAGGTCGTACATCCCCTCGGGGTAGATCTGCTGCCATTCGGCCTCGGAGGTCTCCCAGCGGTGCGTGGTGCCGCCGTCGCCGGTGACGTAGATCGGGGTGTAGTACTGCACCGCCAACAGGTCGACCGGCGCGGAGATGGTCTCCAGGTCGCCGTCGCGGATGCCCTGGGCCATCCGGCTCTGCGGGCCCAGGTCGGCCAGCAGGTCCTCCGGGTAGCTGCCCTTGAGCAGGGAGTCGAGGTAGAGGCGGTTCTCGTAGGCGTCGTAGAGGTGGGCCGCCGCGGCAGCCTGCGGGGAGTCGTCGGCGGGGTAGCAGGGGTGCAGGTTGAGCGCGGGGCCGATGCGGCTGTCGCTGCCGGTGGCGCGCAGCGCGGCGACGGCGTACCCGTGGGCGAGTTGCAGGTGGTGGGCGACCAGGTAGGCGGCGTCCGGGTCCTGCCGCCCGGGGGCGTGGTGGCCGGTGAGATAGCCGTTCTGCACCACGGTCTTGGGTTCGTTGATGGTGAGCCAGGCCGGCACCCGGTCGCCGAGGGCGCGGAAGACCACGTCGGCGTAGTCGGCGAAGCGGTGGGCGGTGTCGCGTGACTCCCAGCCGCCGGCGTCCTGGAGCGCCTGCGGGAGGTCCCAGTGGAACAGGGTGGCCATCGGGGTGATTCCGCGCTCGTGCAGGCCGTCGAGGAGGCGGCGGTAGAAGTCGAGGCCGCGTTGGTTGGGCGTGCCGGTGCCGTCGGGCTGGATCCGGGGCCAGGAGATGGAGAAGCGGTAGCTGCGCAACCCGAGGTCGCGCATGAGGTCGAGGTCCTCGGCGTAGCGGTGGTAGTGGTCGATGGCCACGTCGCCGGTGTCGCCGTTGCGGGTGCGACCTGGGACGCGGCTGAAGGTGTCCCAGACCGACTCGCCGCGCCCGTCCTCCTTGGCGGCGCCCTCGATCTGGTAGGCGGAGGTGGCCGCGCCCCAGCCGAAGTTGTCCGGGAAGCGCAGCGGGCCGGCGGGCCCGGTAGGTATCGACATGGATTCTCCTCATGGATACGGGGCCACCGCCGAAAGATTCGGGAGCGCTCCCATGATAGGGCAGACGCTGCCGGCCGGTCAGCCGGCCGTCAGAACGGCCGGCGCTGGCGGTTGGGAGGCGGGTGTGGGCCCCGAGCAGCGAACGAGGCCGTCCGGGCGGCGCGGCGCGCCTGTCCCGTCGGCCTCTTTTCCTATCGTGTACGGGGGTTTAGTGTGGGGACGGGGGAGGGCAACCCCCGTCCCCACCGTAACTGCACACACACGGGCGGAATTTGGGTCCTGCCGTGCGTGTCGCGCGGGAGCCGGGCCACGCGAGTGGCTCTGGTTCCACCTCCCTCCCTGTGGCGGGACGATGGCTGACGACGGCGTCCGGGCTGGCCCGTCGTCGGCCCTCGGTCTGGTTCCCTGGGCTCGTCAGAACGACCCCAGCGATCTTCTTGTTGGAACCTTGTCGATGGAAGCGCTCCCATCGACCGATGTTGCGACTGTAACGCCCGTCACGCCTTTGTGAAAGACCCAAAACGAGATCGAAACAAGGAGCTGATCCAGCGCTCCGTGCGCTTGTTGTGGGAGCGCTTCCATGGCACACTGTCGATTCGACGCGACAGGAGCCACATCGCGTGAGTGCGGGTCCACCGAGGGCAACCGGCAGCGCCAGCTCCGGTCACGGTCACCCGAGCGCAGCCGGCGGGACCCCCTCCCGTGCGGGTCGCGACCGCCCTACCCCCGGCCGGGCCCGGGGAAGACCACCTTCCCGGCGCCTCGACATCCCCGCGGACCACCACCACCCTCGCGGGCAGGCGCCTCGCCGGGGACCATCCCGGCCTGGTCCGAGGAGACACCGCGCACATGAGACAACTGGCAATACGCCGCCGCGTGGCGCTCGCCGCCGCCGCGCTGCTCGCCATCGGCGGGGTGACCCTGCCTGCCGGCGCCGCACAGGCCGCACCGGCCTGCGACGTGGTCTACGCGACCAACGACTGGAACACCGGCTTCACCGCGAACGTCACCATCAAGAACCTGGGTGACCCGGTGAGCAACTGGACGCTCAAGTGGACCTTCCCGACCAGCGGTCAGCGGGTCACCCAGGGCTGGTCGGCCAGATACAGCCAGACCGGCAGCGAGGTCACCGCGACCAACGAGTCGTACAACGGCAACCTTGCCACCGGGGCCTCCACCACCATCGGCTTCAACGGCGCCCACTCGGGCAGCAACCCGAAGCCCACCTCGTTCACGCTCAACGGCACCCCCTGCAACGGCACCCCGGCCAACCAGCCGCCGACGGTCTCCCTCGGCCTGCCGACCGGGCCGTTCACCGCGCCGGCCGACGTGCCGCTGACGGCCACCGCCAGCGACCCGGACGGGACGATCAGCAAGGTCGAGTTCTACCGCAACGGCCTGCTGATCAACACCGACACCTCCGCCCCGTACGCGTACACGCAGGAGGACCTGCCGGCCGGCAGCTACACCGTCCAGGCCAAGGCGTACGACAACGCCAACGGCATCGGGGTCGACGAGAAGGCGTTCACCGTCGGGGCCGCCACCGGCCCGACACTGGTCGCCACCCCGTCCGCGGTGAGCGTCGCCGAGGGTGGCAGCGCCACCTTCAACCTGAAGCTCAGCGCCGCCCCGACGGCCAACGTGCCGGTCACCCTCACCCGCACCGGTGACACCGACGTCACGGTCTCGCCGGCCACGGTCACGCTGACCCCGAGCAACTGGAACACCGGGGTCACCGTCACGGTCGCCGCGGCGGAGGACGCCGACACCGTCGGTGGCGCCGCCACCATCACCGCGTCCGCCACCGGTCTCGCCTCGCTGGCGGTCAGCGCCACCGAGATCGACAACGACACCCCCGGCGGCGACAACGCCTACACCGCGAAGTTCCTCGAGCAGTACGGCAAGATCAAGAACTCGGGCTACTTCAGCCCCGAGGGCGTGCCGTACCACTCGGTGGAGACGCTGATCGTCGAGGCGCCCGACCACGGCCACGAGACCACCTCGGAGGCGTTCAGCTTCTGGCTCTGGCTGGAGGCCTACTACGGCAAGGTCACCCAGAACTGGGCCCCGTTCAACAACGCCTGGACGGTGATGGAGAAGTACATCATCCCCACGCACGCCGACCAGCCGACCGCCGGCTCCGCGGGCACCCCGCAGTACGCCGCGGAGTACAACCTGCCCAGCCAGTACCCGTCGGCGCTGAACCCGAACGTCTCGGTCGGCCAGGACCCGCTGCGCTCGGAGTTGCAGTCCACCTACGGCACCGGCGACATCTACGGCATGCACTGGCTGATGGACGTCGACAACACCTACGGCTTCGGCCGCTGCGGTGACGGCACCACCAAGCCGGCCTACATCAACACCTTCCAGCGGGGCACCCAGGAGTCGGTGTGGGAGACCATCCCGCAGCCCTCCTGCGACACCTTCAAGCACGGCGGTCAGTACGGCTACCTCGACCTGTTCGTCAAGGACACCGGCGCCCCCGCCAAGCAGTGGAAGTACACCAACGCCCCGGACGCCGACGCCCGCGCCGTGCAGGCCGCGTACTGGGCGCTGACCTGGTCCAAGGCGCAGAACAAGCAGGCCGACGTCGCGGCCACCATCACCAAGGCCGCCAAGATGGGCGACTACCTGCGGTACGCGATGTTCGACAAGTACTTCAAGAAGATCGGCAACTGCGTCGGGGCCAGCACCTGCCCCGCCGGCAGCGGCAAGGACTCGGCGCACTACCTGCTGTCCTGGTACTACGCCTGGGGCGGCGCGTACGACGCCAGCCAGAACTGGTCCTGGCGGATCGGCTCCAGCCACAACCACTTCGGCTACCAGAACCCGTTCGCGGCCTGGGCGCTGACCAACACCCCGGAGCTCAAGCCGCAGTCGTCGACGGCGGTCGCCGACTGGACCAAGAGCTTCGAGCGGCAGCTGGAGTTCTACACCTGGTTGCAGTCCGCCGAGGGCGGCATCGCCGGTGGCGCCACGAACAGCTGGGACGGTAGCTACGCCCAGCCGCCGGCCGGGACCAGCACCTTCTACGGCATGTTCTACGACGTCGACCCGGTCTACAACGACCCGCCGTCGAACCAGTGGTTCGGTATGCAGGCCTGGTCGATGCAGCGCATCGCCGAGCTGTACCAGCAGACCGGCAACGCGAAGGCCAAGGCGCTGCTGGACAAGTGGGTGCCCTGGGCGATCGCCAACACCACCCTCGGCACCAACTGGTCGATCCCGTCGGACATGGCGTGGACCGGTCAGCCGACCACCTGGAACCCGTCCAACCCGCAGCCCAACACCGGCCTGCACGTCGAGGTCATCAGCAAGGGCCAGGACGTCGGTGTCACCGCCGCCTACGCCCGGATCCTGATCGCGTACGCGGCCAAGTCGGGCAACGTGGCGGCGAAGACCACCGCCAAGGGGCTGCTCGACGCGCTGTCGGCCGCCAGCGACGCCAAGGGTGTCTCCACCACCGAGAAGCGTGGCGACTACCGGCGCTTCGACGACGTCTACAACGCGTCCACCGGGCAGGGCCTCTACGTTCCGTCGGGTTGGACCGGGAAGATGCCGAACGGCGACGCCATCGCCGCCGGCAAGAGCTTCCTCGACATCCGGTCCTTCTACAAGAACGACCCGGACTGGCCCAAGGTGCAGGCGTACCTGAACGGTGGTCCGGAGCCCGAGTTCAACTACCACCGGTTCTGGGCACAGGCGGACGTCGCCATGGCGTACGCCGACTACGGCAGCATGTTCCCGAACGGCTGAGACGACCCGGGGTGGGTGGCGTGGACCGCCCACCCCGGGATGCGGCCCCGGTCCGGGGAACGACGGACCGGGGCCGGCGGGACGGCCTGACACCCACGGTCAGGCCGGGGTGGGCCGGCCATCTGGCCGACGCAGCGGATCGGCTGGCCCACCCCACCGCCCGGACTGGAGCCAGCCGCGAAAAAGCCCAGAAATTCGGGCCGTCGCGGGATCACACCGAGGTCTGTGACGGAGTAACGTACGTCACCGGAGAGGCCGCTCCCCCCGTGGCGGCCTCTCCACTTTTTTGCCCCGAGTCCGGCCGCTTGCCCGCCCCGAGTCCGGCCGCTTCCCGCGCCGAGTTTGGCCGCGCGGGACTGGGTCTTCAGCGAGGCGGCGCGACCGGGTGACGCAACCCCGGGTGCCCGGCCGGCAGCGAGCGCCGCAGCACCAGCCAGCTCAGCGCCAGCGCCGCGGCGACCAGCGGCCAGGTCAGCGCCACCCGGGCCACCACCAGCGCGAGCACCTGCCCACCCAGGTAGAGCGGCACGAACACGGCCAGCCGCAGCAGGTAGGTCACTGTCCACACCCAACTGGCCCGGCCGTACCCGCGCAGCAGCGCCGGGTCGCGCCGCCACCCGGCCCGCTGGCCCAGCACCGCGCCGACCAGCACACCGAGCAGTGGCCACCGCACCACGATGCTGACCGTCCACGCCAGAGCGCTCGCGGCGTTCGACAGCACCTGGATCAGAAAGAAGTTCTCGGCCCGGCCGGTGCGCACCGCGATCAACGCCGCGACGCAGACGGCCAGCAGCCCGATCAGCACCGAGCGCGGCCGGTCACCCCGGCGTAGCCGTACGCCGGCCACCACCGCGCCCACGGCCAGCGCCGCGCCGACCCCGCCCCACAACGACTCGCCGCCCAGCAGCCAGCCCACCGCGAAGGCCAGCGGCGGCACTGTGGCGTCGACGGCCCCGCGTCGCCCGCCCAGCAGATCCGTCAGCGACTCGGCCCGCGCCGGCCCACCCGGGCCGGTGTCGCCGCCCGTCGGCACCGGCCCCGCCGACCCCGGATCGTCGCCTTCACCCTGCTCCGGCCCGGGTTCGGTCGGGCCGCTGTCGCGCTCGGGTACTCCGCTCACCACCGCCTCCTCGCCTCCGGCACAACCTAACCGGCGAATGGTGGCGGGCCACCGGTCGGACCGCTGACACCTGCCGCTACGGTGTGCGGATGCGCGCGACGGCACGGGGTTGGACCGCGGTCTGGTTGGTCGTACTGGCCCTCGTCCAGGCGGCCGCCTTCCTCGCCGTGTGGCGGGTGGCCGTGCACTCCGAGATAGGTCAGTGGGTGGACACGGTCGCCCTCACCGGCAACCGGATCGGGCAGGACACCATCGACGGTCCCGTCGACAAGATCCTCAACGCGATGTCGGTGGTCTCGCTGCTGGCCGCCACCGCGACGATCGGGTTCATCGCGCTGATCCGGGGGCGGATCGCCCTGGCGATCACCGCGACCCTGCTGATCGCCGGAGCCAACGTCACCACCCAGTTGCTCAAGTACGGGCTGAACCGGCCCGACTACGGTGTCGACCCGGAGCGCGCCGCGGTGGGCAACAGCCTCCCGAGCGGGCACGCCACAGTGGCCGCCTCGGTGGCGGTCGCGCTGATGCTCGTGCTGCCGCGCAAGGTGCGAGCCGTCGGTGCCTTCATCGGTGCCGGGTACGCCGCCGTCGCCGGAGTCGCCACCCTCTCCGCCGGCTGGCACCGACCCAGCGACGCCGCCGCCGCGTACCTGGTGGTGGGTGTGTGGGCGGCGTTGGCCGGGTTGCTGCTGCTGGTCACCCAACGGGAGCAGGCCGAGATCGCCCCCGGCGACGCGCACCGGGTCGCGGCGCTCGTGCTCGGGCTCGGTGGTGCGCTCGCCCTGGTGGCCTGCGGGCTCGCCCTGTCCTGGTTGCTCGACCTGCGCGACATCGGGCCGGAGGAGCTGGCCCGCCGTCCCCTGTTCGTCGGGTACGCGGGCAGCGCCGCCGGGATCGCCGGCACGATGGCGGTGGTGATGGCGTTGGCGCTCACCGTCGTGCACCGGCTGGTGCCCCGGGTCAAGGGCTGAGCCAGCCGGCGTAGACACCTGGGCGGCGGAGCGGGGTCAGCTCGCGGCGCGGGGTGCGGGGACGTGCGGGGCGACACCGCGCAGATGGGTGAGCACCACCGGGTCGATGCGGCCCGGCACCAGCCGCTCCTCCAGGTTCTCCAACCCGGCCCAGGAGATCAACGCCGCTTCCGTGCCGTCTTCGTGCACCCTGTGGCCCAGCGCGCCGAGCAACGCCGCCACCTCGGCGGCGACCGCGCCGCTCAGGTCGAGCAGGGTGGCCGGGTCGGGTCGGCCGAACAGCATGGTGTGCACAGTGAGCAGCCGGCCCAGCTCGGCGACCGGGTCCGGGTGGTCGTCCACGCGCAGGTCGACCACCACATCGCTGGTGCCGCCGTACCCGCCGCCGCGCTCGACCACCAGCAGACCGGCGCTCTGCCGGCCCCGCCTGTCGCCGCCAGCCTCGTCGCCGGCCCGCAGCGCGGCGACGAGCCGCTCGGCGAACGGCAGCGCCGCTCCCGCCTGCCAGGCCGCGCCGAGAGCGTCGACGACCTCCGGCCCGGTGAGGATGTTGCCCTGTGCGGCCCAACCGTCGCCGGCCCGCCCGCCGGCCCACGGATGGCAGGCCGGCCCGGTCCAGGTGGCACCCGCACCGGTGGCCCCCACGACGCCGAGTTGGCGGTGCTCCCGCTCGGGGTCGGCGGCGATCAGCCCGGCCACCACGTCGGCCGGGGCCACCCCGGTGCGCAGCAGGGTGAGGCCCTGCGGGCGGTAGGCGAGGTTGACGTGGGCCTGGGTGGCCAGCGCACCGACCTCGGCGGCGGCGGCCGGGACCAACGCCCCGGCGGCGAGGAACTTGCTGGCGACGGCGACGCCGTGCAGGCGGCCGTCGGCAGAGCGGGCGACGAGGGAGAAGGTCACCGGCCGAGATTAGCCTTCCGCGCCGCAGTGACGCGGGCACGCGAGGCTCAGAACGGTGGCGCGGCGGCCTCCGGTGGGGCGCCGTAGGCCCGACGGGCGTCGGCCACCGCGACAGCGGCCAGCACCACCGCTCCGACCGCTGTCGCGGCCACCCCGGGCAGGTGCCGCAGCGGTACGGCCGACGCCAGCAGCACCAGGAGGGCGATCCACCGGGACGGGGAGACCCGTGCGAACACCTCGTACTCCAGGCGGGAACGCCCGGCCAGGAACAGGACCGGACCGCCGAGCACCATGACCAGCCACGGCCCGGGGATCCGCTCCAGCGGACTCTCGATGATCAGCTCGTATCCGACAGCAGTGGAAGCGAGACCGATCACCATCACCAGGTGGGTGTCGGCAGCGGAACGGCCGATGTTGGCGGGGTGCCGGGCCTTCATCACCGCCTCGCCCAGGATCCGCCCGGCCCGCTGCACGTAGATCCGCCACAGCATGATCGAGGTGGCCAGCGCCAGCGCGAACGCCCACGCGTGCCCGGTCTCGTACGGGCCCTTGCTGTACGCGAAACCGGCCACCAGGATCGTCTCGCCCAGCGCGACGAGGAAGAACTGCTGGTACCGCTCGGCCAGGTGCTCGCCGGCGATCTCCCACTTCGAGATTCTCGAGCGGCCCAGGCCGGGCACCGGCCAACCACAGCGGGCCGCCAGGTACTCGAACGCCAGCGCCGCCGACCAGAGCGCCACCTGCCCGTTGGTGCCCAGCATCGCGCCGCCGATCCAGAGCACCCCGCTCAGCGCGAAGATCACCGACATCCGCACCTTCAGCCGGCGGTACGGGTGCGGGCCCAGCGCGATCGACAGGATCACCGGCCGGGTCACCTGCGCGATCACGTACGCCACCGCGAACATCAGCGCGGTCTCGCTGAACGCCCGGGGGATCGCGACCCCCATCAGCATGCTGCACACCAATGCGGTGATCACCACGGTCTGCAACGGCACCCGGTAGGGGTCGTAGCGGCTGGTCGTCCACGCGGTGCCCTGCCAGACCGCCCAGAGCGCGAGCAGCAACAGCAGTGTCTTGCCGCTGCCGGTGACCGCCTCCCAGATGTACTTCCGACCCGACTCCTCGGTCAGGTCCTCGAACGCGCGCGCCGAGATCCGGGTGAGCGCGAAGACGAACACCAGATCGAAGAAGAGTTCCAGGAAGGTGGCCCGGCCCGGTGTGGCCGCCCCGGGGACCGGCTCCAGGTGTCCTGCCGCCCTGAAACCCATGGTCAGCGGCCTGCGCCGTCGGTCCGGTCCACCTCGAAGTGGTAGCACTTTCCACCGCCACGCACGGTCGGAAACCGGCGATTCTGCCCAACCCGGGGATCTTGCTCGGGCCCGCATGAACGGGCACGATCGACCGGTGACGAATCGATGGGGCATGACGGTGCCGCTGAGCGGGATCGCGCTGGCGCAGCACGACGCGGCCTACGCGGCCCTCGACCGGGCCGGGTTCACCGACGTCTGGTCGTCAGAGGTCGCCGGGACCGACGCGTTCACCCCGCTGGCGCTCGCCGCGGCCTGGCAGCCGGGGCTGCGGCTCGGCACCGCGATCACACCGGTCTTCACCCGAGGCCCCGGTCTGCTGGCGATGAGCGCGGCGGCGCTGGCCGAGGCCGCGCCGGGCCGGTTCTCGCTCGGCATCGGCGCGTCCTCACCCGTGCTCGTCCGGGACTGGAACGCCGTGCCGTTCGACGAGCCGTTCCGCCGCACCCGCGACGTGCTGCGGTTCCTGCGCGCCGCGCTGGCCGGCGAAACCGTCGACGAGGCCTACGACACGTTCACCATCCGCCGGTTCACGCTGGAAGCACCACCGGCGACGCCACCACCGATCCTGCTCGCCGCGCTGCGCCCGGGGATGCTCCGGCTGGCCGGCGCAGAAGCCGACGGGGTCATCCTCAACTGGCTCAGCGCCGACGACGTGCCGCGCGCCCTCGCCGAGCTGGGCGAGCGCCGCACCGGCTTCGAGGTCGCCGCCCGGATCTTCGTCTGCCCCACCGAGGACACCGCGTACGCCCGGGCGCTGGGCCGTCGGCTCATCACCAGCTACCTCACCGTCGGGGCGTACGCCGAGTTCCACCGTTGGCTCGGCCGCGACGAGACGCTCGCGCCCATGTGGGCGGCCTGGGCCGCCGGTGACCGGCGCGGGGCCAACGCGGCAGTACCCGACGAGGTGGTCGACGCGCTGGTGCTGCACGGTTCACCGGAGCGGTGCCGCGCCGAGGTGCGCCGCTACGCCGACAACGGGGTGGACGTACCGGTCATGGCGCTGCTGCCCACCCCCGAGGTCACCGCTGGCGGCGCGAGCGCGCTGCTCAGCCTCATCGCCCGCTTGGGCACCAACGTCGTGGAGGCGTCCGCGTGAACCTGACCGACCGGATCGTGGTGGTCACCGGCGGGGCCGGCGGCATCGGCGCGGCCCTGTCGCGCCGATTCGTCGCCGAGGGGGCCGCCGCCGTGGTGGTCGCCGACCTGGACGCCGACGCGGCCCGCGCGGTGGCCGAGGGCATCGGCCCGGTCGCGCACGCCCGCGCCCTCGACGTCACCGACGAGGAGCAGGTCCGCGCGCTGGTCGCCGACACCGAGCAACGGTACGGCCGGATCGACCTGTTCTGCGCCAACGCGGGGGTGACCACCGGCGGGGGAGTGGAGGTCGACGACGCCGGTTGGGACCGCGCCTGGCGGGTCAACGTGCTCGCTCACGTCTACTCGGCCCGCGCGGTGCTGCCCGGAATGCTCGCCCGGGGCGGCGGGTACCTGCTGCACACCTGCTCCGCGGCGGGTGTGCTGACGGCTGTGGGCGACGCCCCGTACACCGCGACGAAGCACGCCTCGGTGGGGTTCGCCGAGTGGCTGGCCATCACCTACCGGGACCGGGGCATCCGGGTCAGCGCACTCTGCCCACAGGGGGTGGACACCCCGATGCTCGCCGACGGGCTCGCCGACGCTCACCTGGGCGCCCGGGTGGTCGCCGCGTCCGGTGCGGTGCTCACCCCGGACCAGGTCGCCGACGCGGCCGTCGCCGGGCTGGCCGAGGAACGTTTCCTGATCCTGCCGCACCCCGAGGTCGCCGACTACGCGCGACGTCGCGCCGAGGACCCGGACGGCTGGCAGGCCGGCATGCGCAAACTCATCCGCCGGCTGACCACCTGACCCGTTACCGCGTGGGAACGCGCCCGACGGCCAGAAGGTGGGCGCTGGAGCTGATCAGCGCCGGCTCGCTGCTGTAGAGCCGGGCCAGGTCCAACGCCGCGGCGAAGACGACGTCCGGCGCCGGCCCGTTCGCCGCCGCCTCCGCCGCCGTCCAGGCCGGTCCCTCCACCCCGTGTACGACGACATCGGTCAGCCCCGCGGCCGCGCACTCGTCGGTGATCTCCTCGATCCGGTGGAAGTAGGCGTGGGTGAATCCGATCCGCGGATCGTTGACGCCGTCGCTCAGCAGCGCCCTGGCCTCGTCGAGCAGCCTCTCGTCGAGTCGTCCGGTGGCCGCGAAGTCCAACGGGCCGGCGAAGCGGGAGATGACGGCGGCCACGACGAGACCGCCGGGGCGGGTGACCCGGACCGCCTCGCTGAGGGCCTGTAGCCGGTCGGCGCGGCGTACCAGGTGGTAGAGCGGGCCCAGCAGCAGCGCGGCGTCATACCCGTCGTCGGCGTCGGGAAGCGCACGCGCGTCGCCAACCTGTGCCTCGACCGGAGGGTGCCCGTCGCGGGCCTGCGCGACGTGGCTGGGCACCAGGTCGACGAGGCGGACGTCGTAGCCGGCGTCGACGAGGGCCCGGGCGTACTCGCCGGTGCCCCCACCGATGTCCAGCACCCGGGCACCCGGACCGGGCAGGAGATCCCGCAGGAGCTGTGTCGTGCGGATCCATTCCAGTCGCGCCTGCGGGCGGGCGGTGAGCCGCTGGTCCTCGCGGTAGTGCTGCGTGTAGTAGTCGACGATGTCGCTCGAATGTTGATCCACGCTCTGATGCTGGTAGTTGGACACCCCCCGCGCCAACGTGTTTCCCGCCCCCCCCGGCCCCCCGGAGGGCCGTCCCTGACCCTGCCGCCGGTGATCAAGAAGTTCGTGTCAGAAGGAGGCCCGCTGCCGACGCAAAGCTCTTGATCACCGCGGGGAGCGGCGGGCGCGGCGCAGGGGAGTGGGGTGCACGGACCAGAGCAGGCGACGCCACCAGGGGCGGGTGGAGCGCAGGGTGGTCACGTAGGCGGTGGCCACCTCGGCGGCGCGAGCCGCCTGGTCGGGTGTTGCGGCGTCGGGGGCGAAGCCCACCCGGTTGAGCAGGGCCGCCAACTCGTCGACGGCCGGGCCGGACGGGTCCGCCGCCGCCGTGTCGCCGGTGGGCGCGACGGCGCCCGGGTCACCGACCGCGTCACCTCCGCTCCGAGCGAGACGGGCGTCGGCGAGGGTTTGGCGGGCGTGGCCGGCGACCTCGGTGGCGGCCAGGTCGTCGCCGACCGGTCTGCCGGCCAGCCGGAGCGCGTCGGTGACCTCCCGCCAGGCGCCGGCGATGCGCTGGCCGGGGTCGCCCCGCACGAGCCGGCTGCGGGTCAGCGAGCGGCGCATCGCCAGCAGGGTGAGCAGGAGCGCCCCCACCACCACCAGCAGCAGGCCGCCGCTGCCGCCGGCGACCAGCACCGGCATGGAGACCCCGTCGTTGCCGGGCGGGGCGTCGGCGGCGGCCGCCGGTTCCGGTGAGGCGCTGGGCTCGGCGGTCGGTGCCGGCGCCTCCGACGGGGGCGGGTCCTCCGGCGTCGGGCGGAAGTCCTCCTCCACCGGTCGGGGCTCGTTGTCGGGGCGGGGCAGCGGGTCGAACGACACCCAGCCCAGCCCGTCGAAGAGCACCTCCGGCCAGGCGTACGCGTCACCGGCCAGCACCGGCCCCTGCCCGCTGGTCCGGAAGCCCACCACCACCCGCGTGGGCAGCCCGGAGAGCCGGCCGAGGACCGCGAAGGCCGCCGCGAACTGCTCCGAGGTGCCCTCCTGCCCGCCGCCGTTGCGGGGCCCGAACAGGAAGAAACCCAGGTTCGGGTACGCGTGCCCGCTCGGCGCGTCCGCCACCACCCGGTAGTGCTCGGCCAGGAACTGCTCGATCGCCGACGCCCGCGCGAACGGGGCACCGTTCTCCTCGGCGAGCTGGGTGGCCAGCCGGCGCATCGGGTCGGGCACCCCGTCGGGGACCCGCAGCACCCGGGCCACCTCGTCGCCGGCGGGCACGTTCGCACTGGCCAACAGATTCTGGTCGGGGCGTTCCTCGGCGGAGGTCACCGCGTACCGCAGCCCCGGCGTCAACCCCTCCGGTCGGATCAGCGTCCCGCTCGCCGGGTCGTACGCCACCCGCGCCCCACTGACCTCCCGGGGTGTCGCCACGGCGGGCAGCAGCCGACCGCTCAACTCAGCCACGCTGATCTGCTGCCGGACCGTCCGCACTGTGCTGTCGCGGGCCACGGCAGCGGCCGGCAGGATCCGCCCGGCGTTGCGATACGTCGCGCCGACGCGCCAGGTCACCCCGTCGTAGTCGCTGAGCACCGCCAACCGGATCCGCACACTGCGCGCGGTGTCGGCTGCGGGATCGGCCTCCGGCGGGGGGCCGGCGGGCGGTGCCTCGGGGCGTTCCGTGCTCACGTCGAGGAGTTTCTGCTCCGGGTGCAGCGCCCAGCCGGAGATGCGGATCAGCGGGTTCTCGTCGAGTGTCTGCACCTGCGGCGGCTCCACGTACCGGCGCGGGTCCACCGGCCGGCCGTCGACCTGCTCGGCGACGACCGGGCCGAGCAACGCCACCAGCCCGACCACCAGTGCCACCCCGAGCGCCGCGCTGGTGGCCAGGCGCAGTCGCACCGCCGCGCGTACCCCGGGGGTCAGCTCGGCGCTCGGATCGCCGCCGCCCGCCGCGGTGCGGGTGGGGGTGGCCAGGCCGAGGGCCGCGACCGCGACGAACACCACTGTCGACCCCACCGCCGGTTCGGCGTTCGGGCCGACCACGTAGAGGGCGGCGGCGTAGAGCCCCGCCGCCGGCAGATAGCCCAGCAGCACCCGGCCGGTGCGCAGCGCCACCTCCGCGCCGGTAAGCCCGGCCAGCCAGGCGGCGACGACCGGCACCAGCACGGTGTCCGGGGTGGGCTCCACCGGGATCATCGCGGTGAGCAGCCGGGGGATGCCGTTGCGGGCGGCGTCCGCGCTGACCTCCAGCAGGCCGCCCGGCAACTCGGCGCGGGTGGCGGCCAGTCGCAGTGACCACAGTGTCCAGCCGGCCATCGCGGCCACCGACACCGGTGCCACCAACCAGGACGGCAGCCGCCGGGCGGCCACGCTGACCAGCACCGAACCCCCCGCCGCGCCGATCACCAGCCAGGTCAGCAGGTTGCCCGCGTACACCCGGCCGAGCACCACCCCGGCGAGCGCCGTCAGCCCGATCAGGGCCAGCGGCAGGACCGCCGCCCGCAGCACCCGCACGGCGAGCGTCACCACCGGCGTACCCCGTCCCACTCGGCGGCGAACTGCGCGCCGTCGGCCGCGTCGACGACCACGAGACCCGCGGTGCCCGGCGGCGTCGGCTCGGCCGCGCCGAACACCGCGACCACCACCGACGGGTACGCCCCGCGCAGCGCCCCGAGGTGCCCCAACTCGTCGCGGCCACCGGGCCCGGTCAGGAAGATCAGCGTGTCGCCGAGCCGGTCCTGCCGCAGTCGGGTGGTGGCCGCCCGCACCGCGTCACCGTCGTCGGACAGGCCGGCGGCGGCGAGCCGGTCCAGTGGCCCGAGCGCCCCGCCGGCCTCGCCGTCGAGTGTCGTGGCCTCGGCGGGCTCGGCGGCGACCATGAGCAGCAGCACCGGCAGGTCCGCGCGGTGCGCGGCGGTGACGACCGACGCCGCCGCCTCGCAGGCCGACTCGAACGACTCCGCCACCCCGCCGACCCGCTGCGGGTGCGCGACGGAACGGTTGTCCAGCAGGACGACCAGGCGCGGCAGGCTGGTGTCCACGTTCTCCCGCACCATCAGCTCACCCACCCGGGCGCTGGTGCGCCAGTGCACCCGGCGCAAGTCGTCGCCGACCACGTACTCCCGCAGCGAGTCGAACGTGATCGACCCGTGCGGGACGCCGTCCACCCGACCGTCGAGGCTGCGGCCCGCGCCTCTGGGCACGGCCGTCAGCGGATGGATCCGGGGGTGCACCCAGACCGGCACCGCCGCACCGTACGGGCGGGCCAGCGCCACCAACCCCAGCGGATCCCGGCGGGTCACCCGCAGTGGCCCGACCGGCACCACCCCACGACGGTCGGTCGGCACGTCGTAGCGGACCTCGGTGTCCCGACCGGGTCGCAGGCGCAGCACCGGCACCGGCACGCTCCGCTGGCCGCACCGGTCCTCGGCCAGCAGGTTCGCCGAGCGCAGCCGCCCGGTGTTGCGCACTGTCAACGCCATGCTCGCCGGGTCGCCACGCGCCACCCGGTCCGGGTCCGCACGGCGGGTCACCGTCAGCCGGGGCCGCCAGGCCGCGACCAGCGCGGCGTAGCCGACGGCCGCGCCGGCCGCCGCGCCGAGCAACGTCAACTCGGGGTACGCGAACCGGAAACCCGCCCCCAGCAGCACCACGGCGGCGACGAGCAGCCCGACCCCACGGGCGGTGATTCCCATCGCGCTGCTGCCGGTCAGCCCTGCACCGGAGCGGGTTGCCCCGACGGCAGCGGCACCGGCACCGAGGCGACGGCCTGGCGCAGCACCTCCGCGGGGGTCATCCCGCGCACCTGAGCGTCCGGGGTGAGCAGCAGCCGGTGGGCGAAGACCGCCTCGGCGAGCGCCTTCAGATCCTCCGGCATGATCCAGCCCCGCCCGTCGATCAGCGCGTACGCGCACGCCGCACGGGTCAACGCGATCACGCCCCGGGGGCTGACGCCGACGCGCACCTGCGGATGGGTGCGGGTGGCAGCGGCCAACCGGACCGCATACGAGTAGAGCGGCTCCGCGATGTGCACCCGGCGGGCCATCCGGACCATCTCGCCGACGGTGGCGGTGTCGGTGACCGGGGCGAGCGCCTCGGGGGACCGCACCGTCGCGCCGCGCAGCACCTCCACCTCGACGGCCTCGTCCGGGTAGCCGACGGAGAGCTTCACCAGGAAACGGTCCAACTGCGCCTCGGGCAGCCGGTAGGTGCCGTCCATCTCCACCGGGTTCTGGGTGGCGACCACCAGGAACGGCGACGGCACCGGGTGCCGGACCCCGTCCACAGTGACAGTGCGTTCCTCCATCACCTCCAGCAGCGCCGACTGGGTCTTCGGCGACGCCCGGTTGATCTCGTCGGCGATGACGATGTTGGCGAAGACCGGCCCCGGATGGAACTCGAAGTCCCGGGTCGCCTGGTTGAAGATCGTCACGCCGGACACGTCCGAGGGGAGCAGGTCGGGCGTGAACTGAATGCGCCGCCACTCACCCTTGACCGTGGCGGCGATGGCCCGTGCCAGGGTCGTCTTACCGACCCCGGGCACGTCCTCCAGCAGCACGTGACCCTGGGCGAAGAGCGCGGTCAGCGCCAGCCGCACCACCTGCGGTTTGCCGAGCACCACAGCGTTGACGTTCTCGGCCAGCCGGGCGGCCAGAGCGGCGAAGCCCTGCACCTCCGGCTGAGTGAGCGGCTCGTGGGTGTTCACGGTCGGTGGTGCTCCTCGCCTGGTGGTTCAGCAGGTGGGCAGGACCTTGATGTCATCGCCGCCCTCCAGGTTGAGCCAGGCCCAGGGGATGTAGTTCTTCCCCTTGAACTCGACCTGCACCCACCAGTTGCTCTGCTTCTGGTTGTTGTAGATCCACGAGTCGACGTTCTCGCCCGACTTCTTGCAGTACGCCTTCAGCCGGGTGCCGGGTTTCGCCCAGCCGGCCTGCTGGTCGTTGTCCTGCCGGGTGACCTTGAAGACCTCGTTGCCGTTGCGGCCGTCAACTTCCTTGTCGCAATAGGTCCGTTGGTCACCGTCTGGTCCGTTGTTGCAGGTCGCGATGCCGAACAGCGCCTGGGTGGCCTGCGCCTTCTTCGCGGTGCCCTTGCCGGCGGCGTTGCTCGCGGTCACCGTGAACGTGTAGGTGGTGCCCGGCGTCAGGCCCGTCATCGTGATGCTGGAGCACGCCCCGGCCTTCGCCGGTTCGCCAGTCGTGGTCAGCGTGCAGGTGGCCTGACCGCCACCGGCGTCCACTGTGAACGTGACAGTCGCCCCGGTGGCCGTCGACGACGACCCGGTCACCGTGACCCGTGGCTCGGCCACCGTGCGGGCGGTGGCGGTGGCCTCCGGGCCCGGCCCCGCCTCGTTGACCGCCTTCACCTTCACCGTGACGTTCTGGCCGTTGCCCAGCCCGGTGACGGTCGTGCGGGTGTCGGTCACCTCGCTGACCCGCCCACCGACGTCCACCAGGTACTTCGTCACCGGCCGACCGTTGGCCTCGGCCGGCGCCCACTGCACCGTCACCGCGCCCGGCTGGTTGGCTACCGTGCCGGCGCGCAGGTCGAGCGGCCGACCGGGCGCCGCGAACGGCACCACTGTGTTGCTGACCGGCGACGCCGCCGACCCGGCGCCCTTGCTGTTGACCGCCACCACCGTGAACGCGTACTGGGTGCCGAACTCCAGGTCACCGGCGGGCACCACCAGCTCCGTCCTGGTCGACTCACCGGCCGGCGCGTTCGTCCCCGCCGAACTGGCCGTCACCGCGTACCTCGCGATGGTGTTGCCCTGCCCGTTCGCCGCCGGCCACTTGACGAGCACCGTGCCGTCCGGCCGTTCCTGCGCCGTGACGCTCGCGGGTGGGTCGGGCACCGCCGCCGTCGGCGTCACCGGGTTGCTGTTGCGCGGCGGGCCGTCGCCCTTGGCGTTGACGGCGTGCACAGCGAACCGGTACGTCTCGCCGTTGGTCAGACCCTTGACCTCCACCGCCCGCTGGTTCGCGCCCACCTCCAGGCGTTGCCCGGCGCCCTGCACCACGTACTTGATGATCTCTGCGCCGTTGGCGGCGGCCGGGCGCCAACTCACCCGCGCCTGGGCGTTGCCGGCGGCGGCGGTGACGCTGCGCGGCGCGCTCGGCTTGCCCACCCGCGGCTTCTTCGGCGGAGGCGGCGGCGGGGGAACCGGCGGCGGGTCACCGCCGAGCACGTCGTTGGCGTACTTGTTGACCTCGCGCACCTGGTGCTTGTCGTCCACCACCCGGGCGGTCGCCGAGTCGGGGGAGTTGATGAACAGGTGGTTCTCCCGGACCTCCAGCTCCAGCGGCCCGTTGGCCCGCCCACGGATGGTCTCGACCAGCTGGCCCGCCGCGTCGAAGGAGTAGATGGTGCCGGTGGCCTCGTCGGCGCAGTAGACCCGGTTCGCCCAGGCCACCGCCGGGCTGAGCCGGTCCCCCTCACCCGGCACGGTGAACGCGCTCTCCTGCCCACCGTCACCCACCAGCAGCACCCGCCGGTCGGCGGTCACCGTGACCGGCACCCGTGGGCCGCTGGTGCGCGCGGGCAGCGCCGCCGGGCCGGACAGCGTCAGCGCCGTCGGGTGCACCTCCCCGCGCTGCACCCGCACCAGCTTTCCGGCAGTCCGGTCGAGCACCGCCACCCCGTCGTCCAGGGTGGAGACCACCAGCTCGTGGCTGGCGTCGGCGACGTCGTACGACTCGACCCGCTGCGGGCTGAGCCCGGCGCTGGCTGTCGCCGGCGCGGACGGCAGCTTGGCCGCGGTGATCGCCGAGACCGTGCCCTGGCTGGGCACCGCGATCCAGAGTCGACCCTTACCGTCGAAGGTGCCGCCCGTGATGCCCGGCGGATAGCGCACCGGCTCGCCGACCGGGGTCAACGATCGCGGGTCGAGCTGCCGGACGATGCCCTGCACGGCGTCGACGACGAACGCCGCGTCCTCGTGCAGGGCCACACTGACGCCCAGGCCGGGGGTGGTCCGGGTGGTCGCGCTGAGCTGGAGGGTGGCCAGATCCAGGGAACTGACCTGCCCGCTCTGAAGGTCCCGCAGGATCAGCAGCCGGTCGGTCTGGGTGATCTGCATCCGATGCTGCCGGGCACCCGGGATCTCCGTGCGGGTGTCCACCCGGGCGGTGACCCCGTTGACCCGGGCCAGCTCGCTGCGCGCCGTGCTCCACAGCCAGGAACTCGCGTCGTAGTTGGCCACCGCGTTGTCCGCCGCGCCCAACCCGAGGACGGTCAGCCCCATGGCGGCCAACAGCGCCGCCACCGTGCCGACGGTCACCAGCCCTCCGCGCAGCCGGGACCGGGAGCGGGGGGCCTCGGACTGTACGGCGTCGTCGATGCTGGCCACAGCCGGCTGCCTCCCCTGAGTCGTGGCAGGTGGCGCGCCTTCCGGCGACCCCTCCCCTGAGCCGGGTGCCATCATATGGCGCTGGTGGTGGCGGGGGAACCCGCACCGTCACCCCTGTGGATACCGAGAGTGTGCGTTGTGGACGTCCAGCTCAGCCCGGTTCCCGCTCGACTCGGCGCGGTTTCGGCGCGACTCAGCGCGGCGACGCCCGGCCGGAGGGCTCCCCGCTCGACGTGGCTCCGCGCTCCCGCGCGGTGCAAACCTGTCCGGAAGTCGCAAAGCTGTCAGTGGAGTAGACCGCCAACACGGTGAAACAGTGATCCACTCGGGAGTTCAACCCGTTGACCGTGTAGCTGGTCCGGCCCGGGTCCACGGTGGCCATCACGCCCAGGGCCTGCCCGGCCCGACCCGCGGCGACCATGAACGGCACCGCGCCGCCGGTCGGGTCCGTCCAGGTCAACGTGATAGTGGTCGAATCGTCCCGCAGCTTGAGATCGCCCGGCGGAAGCCCAGCCGCCGTCGGTGCCGCCGCCGTCGGCGCGGTACCGGTCGGCGGCGGATCGTCGCGGGTCAGCATCACCACACCCAGGCCCGCCACCGCCACGACGGCCACCCCGGCCGCCACGACCGCGCCGACCAGCGCCGCCCGGTTGCGGCCCGTCGACCCACTGTCATCGGCGTACGCCGGCCGGTACGCGTCCGGAACCGGGTGGTACTGCTGACCCGGGTACGGCGTCTGGTGCTGGTGCTGGTCCTGTGCCGGGTACGGCGTCTGGGGCGGCTGGTGGTGGTACTGCTGAACCGGCGGCGGTGCGGCTGGCGGTGCCAGCGCCGGGTCGGCGCCGACGGACGGGGGCCAAGCCGGCTGCGCAGCGGGGCTCGGCTGCGCGGCGATGGGGCCTGCCTCAGCGATGCCCGGGTTCGCCTGGGTGCCTTCTCGGTGAGTTGGCGCGGCGGTGGGATGCGGTTGGGCGGCCGTGAGGTTCGCCTGTGCGGCGGCGGGGTTCGCCTGTGCGGCGGCGGGCCAGCCCGGACTGGTGTCCACCCCGGCCGGGCCGCGCTGCGACGGTACGGACGGCAACACCACGGTCTGGTCGGACAGCGCACCAGGAACCCGCTGAGTCGGCGTCACCGGGGCGTCGAGGATGCCCAGGCCAGAGTCGACGTCCGCGCCGGTACCGCCCGCGTCCATCATGGTCTGCCCAACCACCGGGGCCTGCCCGGTGGTGACTGTCTGCGCAGCCGTAGTGCTCTGGGTGGGGGAGTCGGCACCTGGAGTTGGCAGGGGCTGCGGTGGGGCGCTGCTGCTCCAGGGCGGCGCGGTCAACCCCCAGGGCGGTACGGGTGGTGCGCTCACCGGAGGCGCGGAGACGGGCGGCCCGAAACCGGGCGGCGCGGACACGGGGTAGGTGTGCCCGGGTGGAGCGGATACGGGTGGGCCGTAGCCGGGTGGTGCGGACACGGGTTGGGCGTGCCCGGGTGGTGCGGACACTGGTTGGGCGTAGCCGGGTGGTGCGGACACCGGATAGGTGTGCCCGGGGGGTCCGGACACTGGTTGGGCGTAGCCGGGCGGTGCGGAGACCGGGTAGGTGTGACCGGGTGCTGCGGACACGGGTGGGCCGTAGCCGGGCGGTGCGGAGACAGGGTATGGGTGGGCCGGCGGTCCCGAGACCGGGTACGGCTGGCTGGGGGGCGCGGAGATCGGAGACGGGGTCACCGGCGGTGCGCTGATGGGCTGGGCAGGTGGTTCGCTCACCGGGTACGCCGGCCCTGGTTGGCCGACGGTCGGGGAGGGGCTGCCTGATGATGTCGCCTCGGCGCCGGACACGTTGTGCGATTCGCTCGGCGAGGTTGGCCGGGCGGCGGCTCGGGCGGCTTCCTCGGCGAGCAGCGGCTCGATCTGGCGTACCCGGATGGTGGGGTTGTCCCAGCGAGGTGCCGGCACCGTCGGTGTCGCCGGCGGGGTCGTCGACGCCGGGGCGGTTGGGTTCGGGACGGTTGGGGTCGACGCCGGGGGTGGCACGTCCGCCACCGGCGGGGTCGCGTGACCGCCCACTCGTTGGCGTGGTGCCACGGTCGGCCCGGACGGCGCTCGGTCTGCTGACCGCTGCTCGGCCGGCGTCGACGGAGATGCCGGCTGAACGGGCGTCGCCCGAGGGGCTGGCACCGGTGCCGGGGTGGCGTGGCCGGGCGACGGGGGTGTGGCGGGTGCGCGTACCGCCGGAGGGGTTTGTTGGGGTGCGGCCGGCGGTTGCGGCGCCCACTGTGAGACGGCGGGCGGCGGGCCGTCGGCGGAGGGCCGCATCGCGGCGAGGGTCGCCAGCGACAGGGTCGGGCCGGACAGCGCCGACCGGGCGCCCGGCTCGGTCACCGGGGCGGCCGAGACAGCATCAGGCGTCGGCGCGGGGTGCTGCTCGCCCGGGGGCGGCGGGGGTGGGCCGAGGTAGTCGCGGGCTGCGCGTACCGCCGGGTGGTTCTCCCCCAGCGCGGCGGGCCCGGCGGTGGCGACGCGGGTGTAGTTGCGGCGGGCCTCGTGCCGGTTGCCGAGCTCCTCGGCCACCTCGGCGAGTTCGAAGGCGAGGGCGAGCATCAGCGGGTCGGAGTGCTGCCAGCGCCGCTCGCCCGCCGCGAACGCCTCCTCCAACACCCGGCGGGCGGCGAGCGGATCGTCCCCCTCCCGGTGCAGCCGTGCCAGCAGGTGCGCGGTGTGCAGCACCTCGGGATGGTCGTCACCGTACGGCGGGGGAGCGGATTCGACGACCTCCGCGAGCAGTTGCCGGGCGGCGCTGAGGTCGCCCGCGGCGCGCAGAGCGAGGGCTCGGTGCTGGGCGCCTGCCAGGGGGGAGGGATGGGACACGTGGCAATGCTGCCGTCACAGGGCCGCCGGACGCTACCCGGACACGCCCCGACGGTGTGTCGGTGCGGCCGTTCTGGGCGGCTTGAGCAGCGGCGGAAGCGCCAGGGGAGAGGCGCCGGAAGGCGATGTGCATGATCCACGAGTGCCGTGTACAGTAACTCCCCGTGCGGCCCGCTGTGCTGACCACCGGATGAAAGATCATCTGGTCGGCAAGGTAGGCTGAACGTGTAGGTCCGGGTGGCGGAATGGCAGACGCGCTAGCTTGAGGTGCTAGTACCCGTATAGGGTGTGGGGGTTCAAGTCCCCCCTCGGACACAAATGATTTGCCCACGGTGTGCGCTGCGCCGCCTCGTGACCGGTGTGGTGGCCACGAGGTCTCCGGTTTCAGGTTCTGCTTGGTCGCTGAACCATCTACCGGAGACCTCACTGCGCATCAATCACCGACACGCCGCAACCCTAATCAAGGTCGACCGCCAGCACCCGCTATGAAACGCGGCCTAGTTCCATTCGGCCACCTCTGTGTAATCGTTCCAGATGTAGCCCTTGACGCCGGCGCAGCAGTCCGAGTGCCACCACAGGTTTCCGGCACTGTTCACGCACCGCTTGTCGACACGGAAAAGCTGCCTGAACTTCCACGTGGCTATCACCGAGGACGACCCCGAATAACTGCTGTGCACGGCGGCCTTAGCGACGATGACTCGCCTGAGGTGCGGCGTCCAGGCCGTGCACCCTGCCATGGTCCCGATTTCCGTCTCGACCGCCGTTGCGCTCGGAACGGCTGCGACCGTCGCAGATGCCGGTGCCGCGACAGCAAGGCTGCCGTAGAGGGCGAGTGCGAGTGCCCCGCCTGCTGCTGTTAGCCGCTTGGCCGTTACTTTCCTCATAGTTTTTTCCTATCTGTGGGTATTCCAATGGCCGGTACGGTCGGGTGCGGCGTGGTCGTTCGAGGCTGCCCCGCACCGGACCGCCCGAGCTGCACCGGAGCGCCCACCTGCCCCTTCCGGCCGCAATGCTCCTGTTCGTCACACCCTTCCGACCAACGCTTGTAACGCGCTTGCAAACGGCCTGCAGCGCCCTGCGGGAGAAGCAGACGACCGGCCAATCAGCAGTGAGACATGCGGTTTCAGTCGGACCGAGCCGGTTTCCTCGCACTCCTCGTCGTCAGGATCGGTGCGCCCGGCGCGGATCCGGAGCCGATCCGCACGGCAACGCGTACCCGATCTCCTCGGCCAGCCGTACGGCACGATCGTTCAGCCGCAGCGCCTCAGTCGCAGTGGCAGCGGAACCGCGTCGGGTCCGGCATCGTCGGAAAGCGCTTCGACGAGAGCGTAGGGAGCACTGTATGCCCCGATGCGTTCTGGCTTACGACGCTTTAGTCCGGTTCGTAAACCCCAGGCAATGCTCGGCGGCGAGCGTGAGGACGGCGGTATCGACCTCGTCCGCTCGCGACCAGACGCACGAGACGCCCACGATCGCGTCGGTCAAACTCCCCGTAACCCCAAGTGCCTCAGCCAGATCGGCGACCACAGCCTTAGTACTTAGTACTTGCCTGTCTCGCTAAGGGTGGTTCCGGCGATCTTGGTTAGTAGGTTTCAGCGGCCGGGAAGCGGTCGCTGAAGGTGATGGCGAAGGCGTTCAACGCGGGTTTGCGGCGCATCGTCCATCGGGTTCTGCCTGACTCGGTCAGCGGCAGGAATGGCCCCGGAATCGATCATTTGTCGAAACGGATCTCGACCCGACGGTTGCTGGCCCTGCCCCTCGGGTTGTCCTTGCCCGCTACGGTGTTCGCCGCGACGGGACGCGTCTCCCCGAAGCCCTCAACCGCGTACGTGAGTTTGCTGTCGACGAGTCGCGGAGCCAGAGCGTCCCGAATCGCCTCAGCTCGCCGGCGGGACAACGCCAGGTTGGCCCCGTCGCTACCCACCGAGTCGGTGTGTCCGAAGATCTGGACCGTGCCGGTGGCCTGCTCGCGGAGTCGCGTGGCGATCTCAGCCAGCTGGAGACGAGCCGCCGGAGAAATATCGGCCTTGCCGAATGCGAAGAGCACGTCCGCCGAAAGGGTCAGCTCGATGCGCCCACCGGACTCCGCCTCCCGGGTGTTGCCGTCGAGGTCCTCGGTACGCAGAAAGACGTCCTCGATCGGCGCATGGATGTCGAGGATCGGGCTGCTCACCTGATCGCCGAACTCACGTGTCGGTCCGGGCAAAACCATGTCCGGGGACCTCGGCGCGGACCAGGCGTCTGCCGGATCACTGACCAGCAGGAGGGCCAGTGCGATCGCCACCGGCGCCACCTGCCGGCTAACCGAGCGGGACATTTTCGAAGACCGGAACGCGGGGAACGACAACATCGACGGCGGTGACATCATCCGGCGGGGCGCCGAACATGGCGTACAGGTCCACCGACTGACCGGCCTGGACGAATACCGACTGGAGGTCGGACGAAGCGAGGTACTTCACCTGACCGGGTTTCGCGTCCGGTTCGCCCGTCCGGGCCACCAGGTGCCGCTTGCGGTTCTTCCGGTCGATCAGCGTCACACCCGAGAAGGCCAACGAGATGGTGTCGCCTTGAAAGGCGCTCGCGATCTGCCAGCGGTTCGGGCTGCCCACGGCATCCGTGCGGGTCAATCGGACGCTGAGATTGACGAACCCGTCGTCGCGCCGCAGCTGGTATAACTCCACCCTGACCGGAAAGAGGTTGCCGTTTTCGCTGATCTGAATGTCACGACTCGCGATGGCGGCGCCGATCGGCTCGGGCTGAGACGGTGCGGCACCGATCGTGTCCTTCGAATCCTTGGCGGCACCCTCTGTTTGGTGGGTCCTGTCGAAACCACAGCCGGTGAGGGCCAGGGTCATCGCCAACGCGAGCGAGCCGGCGCGGACTATGTGTTGACGCACGAGCACGAAATTCCTTCCCGTGGACCGGTCGGTCGCAGCAGGCTGCCGACCGCGTGAGTTCAGGTACTCGCCGTCCCCGTTCGAGGTGAGCGCGGCTGGCGTCGGCCGCACGTCTAAGCCGGACGGCACGTTTGACCGCCGGCCGGAGTAGGCGTAATGATCCGCAACAGTGAATGCAGGAGCCTTGCAATCGGCTTGCAGACCACCAGAGGGGAACCGGCGTACTCGCGGAGAGGGGACAGGCCGATGGAGTTCCGGGTGTTGGGCGCGGTCGAGGCGTGGGCGCAGGGCGCTCGGATAGACCTCGGCGGGCGTCAGCCCCGACTGGTCCTCGCGGTGCTGCTGCTCGAGCCCGATCGGCTGGTGTCGGTGGACCGGCTGATCGACCTGGTGTGGGGTGAGGAACCGCCGCGCAGTGCCCGAGGCACCGTCCAAGCGTTGATCTCGCGACTGCGCGCCGCGCTGCGGCAGGCCGGAGCGCCGGTCGAGTTGATCGGTCGCGAGCCCGGCTACCTGCTCCGGGTCGATCCACTGGCGATCGACGCCCACCGGTTCACCGCGCTGGTCGCGCAGGCCCGTACCGTCGACGACCACACTGCGGTGGACCTGTTCGACAAGGCGTTGGCTCTGTGGCGCGGAGAACCGCTCGCCGACGTGGCCGACGAGCAGGTGCGACACCTGCTCTGCGCGCGTCTGTGCGAGGCTCGCTGGACAGCAGTGGAGGATCGGGCCGACGTGCTGCTGCGGCAGGGCCGTTCCCGGCAGGTCGTCGATGAGCTGACCGACCCGGTGGCCTGGCAACCCAGCAGGCAGAGGCTGGTAGGTCAGCTGATGCTCGCCCTGTATCGGGAGGGCCGCGCGGACCACGCGCTGGCCACCTACCGGCAGGTCCGCGATCGTCTCGCCGACGAACACGGCCTCGATCCGGGTGCAGCCCTGCGCACGCTTGAGGCGCTGATCCTCCGTGCTGACCCGACCCTTGAGTTGTCCGCTGAGGCCGCCCGACCAACTGGGGGAGCGGGCTCCCCGCTGGCTCGCCCTGCGGGGCTGCCCCACCACATCCCGCACCTCGCCGGCCGGGACCTTGAGTTGGCCCGGCTCGACGCCGGGCTGACCGAATCGGCTGACGGTATCCGAATCTGGGTGCTCAGCGGCACTGCCGGGGTAGGCAAGACAGCTCTCGCCCTGTACTGGGCGCACCGGGTCAGCGGGGCGTTTCCCGACGGGCAGCTGTACCTGGACCTGCGGGGCTTCGACGCCGACCGTGACCCGGTTGCGCCGCAGGCGGCGCTCACTCAGCTGCTGACCACGCTCGGGATCGACCCGAGAGCGGTGCCGCACGACCTGGACGCCCGGGCGGCACTGTTCCGCTCGCTGCTGGCCGACCGTGACGTGCTGTTGGTCCTGGACAACGCCCGTGACGTCGACCAGGTGCTGCCGCTGCTCCCGTCCTCGGGCACGGTGCTGGTCACCAGTCGGCACCGCCTCGGCGAGTTGGTGGTGCGCGCCGGGGCGCGGTCGCTCCCGCTCGACGTGCTCACACCAGTGGCGTCGATACGGCTGCTGGCGACGCTGCTCAGCGAGCCTGTCGTGCAGGCCGAGGCCACCGCGGCGGCCGAGTTGGCCCGGCTCTGCGGGCACCTGCCGCTGGCACTGCGCATCGCCGCGGCGAACCTCCAGGCGCCGGGGGGACCGGACATGGCCGGGCTGGTCCGCGAGCTGACCGACGGGGACCTGCTGGGCGGACTCACCGTTGATGGCGCCGAGGAGGGCGCAGTGACCAAGGCATTCGCCCTGTCCTACCGGGCGTTACCGGCATCGCTGCGGGAGATGTTCCGCCGGCTCAGTCTGGTACCCGGGCCGAGCATCACCGCCGGCCCGGCGGGCGCGCTCGCCAACGTGCCGACGGCCACCGCCACCCAACGGCTGCGCGCGCTGGCCGCAGCGCACCTACTGGAGCGGCATCCCGGAGATCGCTACCGATTCCACGATCTGCTGCGCCAATACGCCATGAACCGCATTGCCGGGGAGGAGGTCGAGGCCGCCCGGGAGGCCGCCCGGCAGCGGCTGTTCGACCACTACCTGAACGTTGCGGACGTCGCTGGCCGCCGAATCATTCCGCACTTCGTGCGGCTGCCACGCCCGCTGAGCACGGACCCGTTCACCGACACCGACGCGGCCCTAGCCTGGCTGGACGCCGAGTCGGCGAACCTCACCGCGGCGGTGGAGCAGACCGCCCTGCACGGGCCCAGACGGTACGCCTGGCACCTCACCGACGCGATGCGCGCCTACTACCACCAGCGGGGTCGCCGGGATGAGTGGCTGATCACCTCGATGACGGCACTCGCCGCAGCGCAGGCAGAGAACGATGCCCGGGCCCAGGCCGCGATGCACCAGAGCATCGCGTTGGTGCAGGTCAACAGCGGTCGGTACGAGGAGGCGCGTCAACACCTGCTCGACGGACTGCTCTGCACCGAAGCGGATTGCTGGGAGGAGGGCCGCAACGGCATCCTCAACAATCTCAGCGCGGTCCACCAGCGCCTGGGTGACCCGCGGGCCGCAATTCACTGCGCCCAGCTCTCGCTGGCGCTCAGCCGTCAGTCGGGCAACGAGGGCGGCCAAGCGATGTCTCTGGCCAACCTTGGGTTCTCGTACTGGCAGCTTGGAGCCTTTGTGGAGGCCGAAGCGCAATTTTCGGCGGCATTGGAGCGGGGTGAACGGGCCGGGGCGCACTACAACGTGGCGGTGCTCCTGGTGGATCTGGCGAATGTGCGCCGGGATCGGGGCGACCAAACCCGCGCCGATGACCTCTATGCCCGTGCGCTCGTCGCCAACCAGGATCTCGGCTACCGCTACGGCGAAGCGACCGCTCTCGCCGGTCGGGCGGTGCTCTGGTGTGACACCGGACGGGCGGAGAAGGCTCTTGTCGACGCCGAGCGGGCGGTGACGCTGACCAGGGAGATCGGCGACGAAGGCACCGAGGCGTGGGCGGTGGACGCGCTGGGACGGGTGCTGTTGGCGTTGGGACAGCTGAGCGAGGCGGCCGAGCAGCACGGGCGGGCGCTCGATCTGGCGCGGCGTACCCGCTTCTGCTGGGGCGAGGCGAACGCTCTGACCGGCCTCGCCGCAGCGGCCCTGGCGGCCGACGACCCGCTGGCCGCCGGCCGGCATGGCCAGGCGGCATTGGCTCTCGCGGCCCGCTCGGGCTACCAGCCGATCGAGATCCGGGTGTCCCGCATCCTCGCCCGCGCCGCGGAGGAGGCCGGGGACGCAGCCGAGGCGCTGCGGCTCGACAAGCGCGCGGGACGGCTGGCGGAGGAGACCGGGTACGCGCTGCCCTGACCGCACCACTTGCACACTGGATCCCGCTCGACTGCGGCCGTCACCTCAGCGAGAGACTCGACCAACTTCGTCGTCTTCTCGATCGCATCCTGACTGAGAGTCACGCTCGCGTGCTGTAGCCTCCGCCGACGGCTTGAGCCGCCTTTCCGTCCAGTCACTTCGTTCTGTGTCGTGGTCATCACGGCAGCCTCCTCACCAGGAACAACAACCGGCGAGTCAGGCTGGGAACACCGTCAGTTCCATAGACCTAACTCACCGGCCGGGTCCGGCCGGCGTGGGGCCGGTGGAGGAATTCACGATCACCAATGGTGCGCCGTCGTCGGGGCAGGCGTGGACGACTGCCAGGACGATGTCGTCTTCGGTGGTGTTCCCGAAGTGGGAGAGCAGGAGGTCACAGACCTGCTCGGCGGTGCTGTCCTGCCGACCGGTCAGCAGAGCGACGAGTTCGGCGATTCCCGCGTCGATGCCAGTCCTGCGCCGCCTGGGCGCCACGGTCATCGGTGCGGCAGGCGGACCGGCCAAGACGGCGGCAGTGCGAGAGCTCGGCGCCAATCTCGCTGTGGACTACAACCTGCGGGACTGGGCGGGTACCGTCCGCGACACCCTGGGCGGACGCAGCGTCTCGGTCGTTCTGGACGGTGTCGAGGGCGACAAGGGGCGAGCCGCCTTCGGGCTGCGGGCCGAGGGTGGGCGCTACATCACGATCGGCGCGGCCTCCCGGGACGAGTTCCGTCCCGAGGAGGCACAGCTGAAGGAGCGCGGCGTGGGTTTCACCGACGCACTGGCCCTGCTGTTGAAGGGCCAGGACGCGCCCGTCAACGAGGCCCGCGCGCTTGCGGAGGCCGCCGCCGGTCATCTGGTGCCCGCCTTCCAGATTTTCCCCCTGTCGCAGGCCGCCACGGCGCACGCAGCCCTACAGGCGCGGGCAACGACGGGCAAGATCGTTCGCGTCCCCGACGCCTGATGAGGAGAACTGAGGACGGCGCCATGGCGGCGGAGGTTCGGCAGCAGGCGGTCTTCGTCGTGGCGGCCTGCCGGCACCGCGCCGGACGCGGCTCGATCTCAGCCGGTCTGATGCGAGAGCGTCACGGCGATCGCTGGACCGAACGCGACACTGAGCAGATAGGCAAGGTTGAACAGGCCCAGGGCTTCGGCCTTGTGAGGGCCGGGCACGACGCCGGTCGCTCGCAGGGCGAGTACGCCCTGGCCGGTCGCGGCGGCAAGGGACGCGAGTGCCATTGCCACCAGCAGTAGCGGCACGGCGGAGGCGACCGCAGCTAGCAGCGGCGCCGCGACGGCTCCGCCGAGCAATGCGGCGGCCGTCACGCGGTGTGGCACCCGCACGGACGCCGCGATCAGGAACCCCGAGCAGAGGCCGCCGAGCAGGTACGGCGCCAGCAGCACGACTCCGCTCCGGGTGCTGTCCCAACCCGAGTGCTCTCGCAGCAGATCCGGTGCGGCGTAGAGCAGGGTGAAGTTCACCAGGCCGACAGTGAAGACCAGCACGCACGCCGCGAGGAACCGGCCGTTGCGCGCCACTGCGGCGGGCAGAAAGCCGTCGGGGCTAACGTTCGTCCGGACCACGAGCAACGCCAGCAGCGCGACGGTGACCGGGCCGGCCACCAGCGGACGGTGCGGAGTCAGAACTGCCGCGGTGACCAGCATGGCAAGGAGAGCCATGCCGAGCGGATCGAACGACGCCGGCACCCCGTCCGGCGGTGTGGCGTCGCGGCGGGCCGCAGGCACGGCGGCCACCGCCAGCAGGGGCAACGCCAGCACCGCCTGCCACGAGAGGAGGTCGGCTACCAGTGCACCGGTCAGCGGACCGGTGGCCCCCACGACCGCCAGCGACGCGGCGACCACCCCCATCCGCCGAGGCGAATCGGCCAGTTTCATGGCCGTCACGCTGAGGCCGGCGGATCCCAGTGCCTGCACCGCCGCGCCGGCCACCAACGCCGGCAGTGTCGGCACCAGCACGAGGAGGATCGTCCCCGCGGCTAGCAGCGCGGCCGAGGCGGTCAGGGCCGTCCGTACGCCGCGGCGGGCCAGTAGCGCCGCCAGCAGTGGCGTACCCAACGCGATCCCCCAGCCGAAGGCGGTCACGCCGGCCGCCGCGGCCCGTTCCCCGGTGCCCGTCGCGCGCGCCAGCTCGTCGAGCAGCAGGGCCGGCGCGGCGATCCCATACGACAGCGGACCGGCCAGCAGGGCCAGCCAGGGCGTGGCCACCCGCCGTGGTGCGACCTGCCCGTGACCCTTGGCGGTCCGGTGCCGTTGTAGATAGTTCATGTCATTCCTCCGGTGTGGGCTCGGTTCAGCCTCGCCGGGGTGGCTTACCGCCGACTGCTCGTCGACTGACGTTCGCCTCGGTGGCGTCGGCGCCGCCTGCCGGTGAGCGGGCCGACTGTCGATCGACGTTTCGCGGGCGGGACAGCCGACTGGCTAGTGTGAAGCGGTGAGGTTCGGGGTGCTGGGCGAGATCGCGGTGTGGACGCCCGACGGCGAACCCGTCGCCGTACCCGGCCTGAAGGTTCGGGCTCTCCTGGCTGACCTGCTGGTCCATGAGGGGCATCCGGTGTCCCCCGACCGGCTGATCGAGGATCTCTGGGGTGACCGGGCGCCGGGCAACCCGCTCGGTGCGCTCCAGGCCAAGGTGTCGCAGTTGCGTCGCGCGCTGGAGTCGGGTGGGGCGGGTGGCCGTGCGCTTGTCGAGTCCGGTGATGCCGGCTACCGGCTGCGTATTTCGCCGGAATCGGTCGACGCGGGCCGCTTCGCGGCTCTGTTGGCGCGTTCGCGGGCGCAGCGGGAGCCAGTGGGCCGGGTCGCGGAGCTGACGGAGGCCCTGTCGCTGTGGCGCGGCTCCCCGTACGCCGACTTTGGTGACGAGCGTTTCGTCCGTCAGGCGGTCGAGCGGCTCGACGACCAGCGCCTGGCGGCGCTGGAGGATTTGGCCGAGGCCCGGCTCGATCTCGGTGAGCATCACTTGCTCGCCGGCGAACTGGCCGACCTGGTCACCCGTCACCCGTGGCGCGAGCGGTTACGGGCCGCGCACCTGCGCGCCCTGTACGGCTCGGGACGCCAGCGTGAAGCCCTGTCCGCCTACGAGCGGTTCCGTCGGCAGATGCGTGATGAACTCGGCATCGATCCCGGCCAGGAGTTGACCGAGCTGCATCGGGCGATCCTGCGCCAGGACCGCGCGCTGCAGCCGCCGGCACCGCCGTCGTCTCCGGTCCGAAGCAACCTGCCGGCGCCTCTGGCACCTGGTCCGTACGGCGGATTGATCGGGCGTGACGAGGCCGTCAAGGCGGTACGGGAGCGGCTGACGAACGGGCGGCTGGTGACCCTCACCGGAATGGGTGGGGTGGGTAAGAGCAGGTTGGCGCTCGAGGCCGCTCGTCTGCTGGCCGACGCGTTCCCCGCCGGAGTGTGGCTCGTTGAGCTGGCGGGCCAGCCGCACTGCGACGGCCAAGTGACCTGTACCGAGGTTGTCGACGTGGTGGCGGCGACTCTCGAGATCCGCGACGATGCCCCGGCCGGTCTGCCCGGTGATCGGCCAGGTGAGCCGATGGATCGGCTGCTCGCCGCGCTGCGGGACCGGCGGATGCTGCTGCTGCTCGACAACTGCGACCACGTGGTGACGCCCATCGCTGAGCTGACCGAGAGCCTTCTCGGCGCCGCGGCCGACCTGCGCATCCTGGCGACGAGCCGTGAACCGCTCGGGATCCCGGGCGAGGTCGTCCTGCCGGTGCCGCCGCTGGCGCTGCCGGAGCCGGGAGCGACCGCGGAACAGATCGCCGCGGCCCCGGCGGTTCGGCTCTTCGAGATCCGTGCCCGCGCCGTCGAGCCGGGCTTCATCGTCGATCAGCGGAACACTGACACGATCGCCACCATCTGCCGGCGCCTCGATGGCGTACCGCTGGCGTTGGAACTGGCCGCGTCCCGGCTGCCCGTTCTCGACCCGGGCGAGTTGGCGGCGCGGCTCAACGATCGCTTCCGACTGCTGTCATCCGGTCGGCGTACCGCGCCCCCTCGTCAGCAGGGGCTTCGCGCCGTGATCGACTGGAGTTGGGAGTTGCTGTCGCCCGGCGAACGGGCGGTGCTGCGCCGGCTGGCGGTCTTCAGCGACGGTGCCACCCTCGCTGCCGCCGAGCAGGTGTGCGCGGGCGGAGAAGTGGCGTCCGACGAGGTCCTCGATGTGCTGGCACGATTGATCGACCGATCGCTGGTCCTGACGCGGCGCGGCGAGAGTCCACGACGCTATCGGCTCGCGGAGACGGTGGCTGCCTACGGTCTCGAACAGCTCGACAGTGCCGGCGAACTCCCGGCGACCCGTCGCCGTCACGCCGCGTGTTTCGTCCGTCTCGCTGAGCAGGCCGCAGGGCGGCTACGGGGTCATGACCAGAGTCGCGCGCTACGGGAACTCGACGCCGAGAATGCCAACCTGCGGGCGGCACTGGACGCCGCCGCCACCGATGGTCAGCCTCGCATGGGCCTGGCGCTCGCGACCTCGTTGGCCTGGTACCGGCTGCTCCGGGGTCGGCTCGGGGAGTTGCGCCGGTCGCTGCGAACGGCGTTGGACATCGTCCCGAAAAGTGCGGACGACGTCGCACCGGGCGCCCTGCGGCGACGTGCGGATATGTGGCTGACCGCCCTGGCAACCCGTGACGGTGACCCGAACGCTCCCCGGCAACGGATCCTCGAATGCCACCAGGACGCCGACGGGCCGGAGAAGGCGTTCGCGCAGTGGCTGTTCGCCTCCATGATGCTCGGCTCCGGAGATCCGGCTGAGGCTGCCGCCCTGGTCGACGCGGCACTGACGACGTTCCGCGCCAACGGCGACCAGTGGGGCATCGCTGCCGCCTGCGCCACTCGGGCGGACCTCGCGCTCGTACACCGCAGCGACCTGCCCGGTGTGCAGCGTGACTGCGAGACCAGCCGGACGCTGTTCGTGCAACTGGGCGACTGCTGGGGGCAGGTGCATCCGACGAGCCTGTTGGGCACCCTGGCCGAGATCCACGGCGACTACGACAGCGCAGCCATGCGGTACCGGGAGGCGTTGCGCATCGCCGAACAGCTGCGGCTGTGGACGTCGGTGTCCCGGCAGCTGGCGTGCATGGGACGGATCGCCCTGTTGCGCGGCGACCTCGACGAGGCGGCCGCCTGCCACGACCGCGCGCTACAGGTCGCGCGGGAACAGTCGAGCCGATCCGCCGCCGCCTTCGCCGGCACGGGCCTGGCGATGATCGCGCGTCGGCGGGGTGACCTCGACGCCGCCGAGACCCAGCAGCGGGACCTACTCGACTGGAACCGGCACGCCGGTTACCTGCCCGGCTACGCGCTTGCCCTTGCCGAGTTGGGATTCATCGCGGAGCACCGCGCCGATGCGGTCCTCGCCGAGCGCCGCCACCGGGAGTCGCTCGACGTGGCGCGCGCCACCGGGGACCCCCGGGCGGTCGCCTTGGCCGTCGAGGGACTGGCCGGGGCGACCAGCCTCGGCGGTGACCATCGCCTCGCCGCACGGCTGCTCGGCGCGGCCCGCACGCTTCGCGCGGGCACCGGAGCGCCGTTGCCCCCCGGTGAGCAGCATGACGTCCAGCGCATCACCTCTCGCCTCCGCACGGCGCTCGGTAGCGAGGAACTCGCTGCCGAGATGTGCCGCGGCGCACAGCTCGACCTGGACAAAGAGGATTTCAGCGGCATCGGTAAGGGGATCGTCAGCGAACGGTAAGCCTGCTCGGCACGGTTGACCGAGAACCGAGCCGACCCAGGAGGTAACCGTGCAGACCGCTGCCAGGATCGCCGTCATCTACTACTCCGCCACCGGCACCGTGCACCGGCTCGCGCAGGCATTTGGAGACGGAGCGGCAGACGCCGGCGCGGAGGTCCGCTTGCGCCGGGTGGCGGAGTTGGCACCGGATCAGGTCGTCGATGCCAGGCCGCGGTGGCGGGCCCACCTCGACGCCACCGCCGACATTGCGCTCGCCACCCTGGACGACCTGCGGTGGGCGGACGGGTACGCCTTCGGCACACCGACACGTTTTGGCAACGTCTGCTCTCAACTGCGCCAATTCATCGACACCACGACCGCCCCCTGGCGGGCAGAGGAACTGGCCGACAAACCGGCAACCGGCTTCACGGCCAGTTACGAGGAGCACGGCGGCCAAGAGTCGACCCTGCTCAGCCTCTACCAGACGTTCCACCACTGGGGGGCTGTCATCCTGCCCACTGGCTACCTGAACTACGACACCGCGCACGCCGCCGGCGGGAACCCGTACGGCGTCAGCCTCGTGGAGAGCCGCGCCGCCCGGGATCCGGAGTACGCCAGAGCCGTCCTCGAGACGGCCCGCTTCCAGGGCGCACGACTCACCCGCCTGACAGCCGCCGTCCGGGCGGAGAGCGACCTCGGGTAGAAGCCACCTGACGCATCGAATCACCGTTTAGAAACGAGGAAAGTCATGCTGACAACGACCACCGCGAATCCGACCGAACAGGCCAGCCGGGTCACCGTGCTCGGTCTCGGTGACATGGGCTCGGCGATCGCCCAGACATTCATCGATCGCGGACACCGTACGACGGTCTGGAACCGGACCGTGAGCAAGGCCCTGCCGCTGGTCGACTCTGGCGCCACGGCTGCCGCGAGCGCCGCGGAGGCTGCGTCCGCCAGCCCGCTCGTCGTGGTGTGTCTGCTCGACGGCGGGGCGGTCGACGAGGTGCTCGCTTCCGTGGACGCCGCAGTCGCGGGCAAGGTCTTGGTGAACCTGACCAGTGGCTCTCCCGACCAGGCACGGGCCAACGATCGCTGGGCGAGAGAGCGCGGGGCCACGTACCTCGATGGCAAGATCTTGGGCGATGCGGCAGACGTCGGTACGCCGCGCGTCATGTTGTCGTTCAGTGGTTCCCGCAACGCGATCGATGCGCACGGGTCGACGCTGGGGGAGTTGGGCACCGTCACCTACCGCGGGGAAGAAGCCGGCTCGGCCGCCGTTGAGTTCATGGCGCAGGTCGCGATGGGCTACGAGATCCTCATCGGGTTCTTGCACACCCTGAGGCTGGTGCAGGCGGAAGGAGTCGACGTAGCGGAGTTCGCCGAGCGTGTCGCCAGCTCCGTCGCCGCGCTGCCCCCGCTGTTGACCTCGATCGGCAACGCGGTCAAGGCCGGCGAATACCCGCCGGATCTCGGCCCGCTCACCGTCCAAGCCGCCCTGATGGACGACATGATCAGCCATCGGCGATCTATCGGCGTGGAAGCCGTGCGGATGCGAGAGGTCAGGGATTTGATGAACCGCCGGATCGCTGACGGCTTCGGCGCTCAGGGGTTCTCGAGCTTGTTCGAGCTGCTGACAAAGCCCTGATGGTGGTCTCTCAGCACCCGGGACGCGGTGCCACGGAGCACAGCGTCATCCGGCCCTTCTCAAGATGACCACCACGGCGGCCTCCGTCGAGGACGAGCTGGCTACCACCGTTCTGAGACGTTGACCGGGCGCTGGGCGCGTGCCATCCGGCATGCGCCCAGCGCCCGGTCGTCCACGAGCTACCGGGAAGGCCCTGACGAAACTGCGCTGCTGACCACGCCTCGCCACCGCGGTCGTGCACTCCATCCTCGTCCTTCGTGGACGGACTCACTGGACCGGGACGAAGGTGGCGGCCAACACCCGCCAGTTGTCGTTCTCACGCACCCAGAGTCGGGTGTAGCGCAACCGCGCGGACATGGCGGCACCGCTCTGAACGGCATCCACCGCAGCGACCATGCGAGTCATCCCGGTCTGGCCGTCTTCCTGGACGTCGAGCGACTCCTCCACCAGGCTGGTGATTCGCAGTGCCCCGGAGCGGTAGCCAGCCAGGTCGTCTTCCTTCGTAAAGACCGTGCCGTCCGGTCCGGCACCCACGACCTGCGGGTGCAGTAGCGCGTCGAGGGACTCGACGTCAGCGGCGCGCTGAGCGGCTTGAAGTTGCCGTTCCGCGGTGAGGAGATCCATCCACCGATCCTCCGCAGCGGACCCCAACAAGACAAGCGGGTTCGCTCGCGGCAGAACGGCGACGTCAGCCCGGCAGTGGAGTGAGCCCCTCCTCATGTTCCCGAATCAGTAAAAAGCACGGTCGCGCCGTCCGAGGACCGCCCGGACCGATTGGACGCGCTCAGGGCTCCTGCTTCGCATCAGCCCGGTGGTGGCTCAGCAGTCGACCGAGCAGCCGCCGCAGTTCCGCGCGCTCGTTATCGGACAGTGGCGCAAGCAGATCGTTCTGGATGTCGAGGACCTGCTCGTCGAGCCAGCGCAGCCGCTGGCGGCCGGCCGGCGTGACGGTGATGACGTTGCGCCGCCGGTCGGCCTGGTCCGGCGCGCGCTCCACCAGCCCGGCCTGCGTCAGCTCATTGATCGTCGCCACGATGTCGCTGACGTGGATGCCGCTACGCCGCCCCAGCGCGGCCTGGCTGGCCGGACCAAACTCGTCCAGCGAGGCCAGCACCCGGTAGTGGTAGCCCCGCGCACCGGCCCGGGCGAACCCGTCCGCGATCAGCCGCCCAGCGTGAGCGGCGGTCTGCGTCATCAACCAGCTGGTGAGTCCGCTGAGTCGGGCCGGCGTCTCGTCCTGGACGGGTAGATCCACGGGCCCATCCTACCAGTCTGTTGGTGGCACCTACGGTTTGATACCGTTGGTCGCCCTAACGTTTGGGCAACCAACGAATGACCTGATGCGAGGTGACGAACCATGAGCGAGGCCACCCACACCCTCGACATGACCATGATGTTCGCGGTGCACGACGCCCTGCGCCGAGACCTGGCCCAGCTGGCCCGGGTCTCCGCCACCGCCGACGACGATCCCCGGCAGATCCTGCGGGCGGCGGTCGGCTGGGAGATGTTCAAGGCTTTCCTCCGGGTGCACCACACCTCCGAGGACGTCGCGGTCTGGGGCCCGATGGCGACCCGGCTGGCCGACCAGCCGGACAGGGCACTGCTCGACGCCATGGAGGCGGAACACGCGGCGATCGATCCGCTGCTCGACGCCGTGGACGCCGCCATCGCCGACCGGGAGTCCGGGCCGCAGCGCCTCGGCGATGTGGTCGACGCCCTCTATCTGAGCGTCGCCGGGCACCTGCGGCACGAGGAGGACGAGGGCCTGCGCCTCGTCGATTCGGTGCTCACCGCGGCGCAGTGGGCGGCGTTCGGTCAGGACCACCGGAACCGCGTCGGCGCGGAGTCCGCGCGTTACCTGCCCTGGCTGCTCCAGGGAGCGTCGCCGGAGACCGTCGCCGCCATCCTCGGCCGCATGCCGGAGGAGATCAAGAGGGCGTACGCCACCGAGTGGCGGGCCGAGTACCTCGACGTCCGCCCCTGGAACCCCCGCATTCGCTGATCCGCAAACACCGACTCTGGAGAAAATCAATGTCTGTCTACGAAGAATCGAAGGCCTCGCTGGTGGTGGAGCCGGAAACGGGCCCACCACCACGACTTGGCCTCGCACTGCTGGTCATCGCGGCCGCCCAGCTGATGCTCGTGCTGGACAACACCATTACGAACGTGGCCCTGCCGAGCATCCAGCGGGCACTGGGGATGGCCACCGCCGACCTCAACTGGGTGATCACCGCGTACGCGCTCGCCTTCGGCGGTCTCCTGCTAGCCGGTGGCCGAGCCGGTGACCTGTTCGGTCGACGGCGGGTCTTCCGGATCGGCCTGGTCCTGTTCACCGTCGCCTCACTGCTGGGTGGCTTCGCCTGGTCCGGCACCGTCCTCATCGCCGCCCGGGTGCTGCAGGGCGTCGGCGCCGCCATCGCGGCGCCGACCGCGCTGTCGCTGCTGGCCACGACGTTCCCCGCGGGGCCGGCACGGAACAAGGCGCTGGGTGTCTACGGGGCGATGGGCGGCCTGGGCTCCGTGGTCGGCCTCCTGCTCGGCGGCGCCCTCACCCAGTACGTCAGCTGGCGGTGGGTCCTGTTCGTCAACGTGCCCATCGCCGTGCTCGTGCTGCTCGGCACGTCGGTGCTGCCACGAGGGGAGCGCGAGCGCGGTCGGGCGGACCTCGCCGGTGCCGTCACCGCCACCGCCGGGCTCGCCGCACTGGTGTACGCCATCAACCGCGCGGCCCTGCACGGCTGGCGCGACACCGTCACCCTGGGCTTTCTGATCGCTGCCGCGGTCCTGCTGATCGCGTTCGTCCTCGTCCAGCGCGCCGCCAGGGCGCCGATGCTGCCCGGCCGGATCCTCAGCGACCGGGCACGGACCGGCGCGTACGTCACCATGTTCCTGGTAGGCGGCGGCATGTTCGCCCTGTTCTATTTCCTCACTCTCTATATGCAGGTGGTCAAGGGCTACCCCCCGATGCGGACCGGCCTGGCCTACCTGCCATTTACCGTCGGCATCGCGGTGGCGGCTGGCGGCGTCGGTCCCCAGCTGCTGTCCCGGCTGACGGCCCGCGCCCTGACGGTGGGCGGCCTGGTGCTGGCGGCCATCGGCATGGTCTGGTTCGGGGCGCTCAGCCCGACGTCGAACGCCCTTACCGCGCTGCTGCCAGCTCAGCTGGTCGCCGGCTTCGGACTGGGACTTACCTTCGTGGCCACCACAGTGGTCGCGATCAATGGGGTGGCCCCGCAGGACACCGGTGTCGCCTCTGGCGTGGTCAACACCAGTCAACAGATCGGCGGCGCACTCGGCCTTGCGCTGCTCAGCGGCGTGGCCGCCGCAGTGACCGCCGACCAGCCCTCGGGCACCGCCCTCCCAGACGCACTGACCAGCGGGTACGTCGACGGGCTGCTGCTCGGCGGAGCCGTCTTCCTGGTGGCCGCGATCGTCGCGGCTGCGACGATGAACGCACGCGTGGTGGCATCGCACTGACACCACGCGGCTGCCGCCCGGTTTCCCTCTGCCGGGCGGCAGCTCCGCTGGTCAGGGCGGGCTCGCCCTTTTGCCGGTCAACGTGTCACCCGGTGGTGGCCAACTCGTCCTCGGAGACCTTCGCGGTGGTTGTTCGACGTATGGCGACGGTGACGAGCAACGCGGCGGCCGTCAGCGCCACACCGAACCAGAGGGCGCTGTCGACGCCGAGACTGTCGGCGAACCATCCACCAAACAGCGCGCCCAGCGCGATGGACGTGTTGTAGCCCATGGTGTTGATGGACATGGCTGCCTCGAACTTCCCGGGTGCGGCGCCGAGCATCAGGTTGATCTGGCACAGGTTCGCGGCGCCGAAGGACGTTCCCCAGAGGGCAACGGCGAGGATCAGACCGGGCCGTGTGTGCCCGATGGTGAGCAGCAGCAGCATCGCTGTCACGAGCCCTGCGCAGGCGAGGACGAAGCTGACCCAGACGTTCTTGGTCACGGTGTGGCCGGCGATGAAGTTGCCGGCCGTACCGCCGATGCCGTAGATCACGAGCAACACGGTGATGAAGGCGGCCGAGGCCGACGCCTGTTCCTCCGCGAAGGGCCGGATGTAGGTGTACGCGCCGAAGTGGCCGAGCACGTACAGCGTCACGGCGACCATCACCAGGCGCAGTTGCGGGTACTGGATCGGGAGTCGGAAGACATCCCGGACCGGGACGGCGTTCTGCGAGGGCAGCGAGGGAATGGTCACGGTGACCGCGAGGAACATCAGCGCGCTGAGGCCGGCCCAGATGAGGAATGTGGTGCGCCAGTCGGTGAGGCTTTCCAGGAAGGTGCCGAGTGGAATGCCCACCACGGCGGCGATCGAGATGCCGGACAGCGCGACCGCCGACGCTCGGGCGGCGAGACGTCCCGGTACGAGGCGCATCGCCATGCTCACGCCGATGGCCCAGAAGACGCCGTTGGCGAATCCCATGACGAGCCGGGTGGTGAGGACCAGGGCGAAGTTCGGTGCGGCGGCGGTGAGCAGGTTACCCAAAGCCAGGATCGCCAGGAGTACGGACAGCAGGATGCGCCGGTTGATGCGCCTGGTCCACGCGACGATGAACGGCACACCGAGGCCGGCGGAGATGCCGTACAGCGTGACCATCAATCCGGCGACGCCCGCGGACACATCCAGGTTCGCGCTCACCGGGGTGAGCAGGCCGACGGGCATCAGTTCGGTGGTGACGAAGGTGAACAGGCTGGCAGTGATGACGGCGACACCCAGCCATGACCTCAGGGTCGAGTACGGGTGCTCATCGATTGTGGCCATGTCTTCTTTCTTGTCGTGAGGGGAGTTCGGCCGGACAACGGCTGTGCCGTGCCGGTTCTGCTCGAAGCTTCACCCGATTGGATCAATGAGTCCAACACATGCTTGTCACCTCATCGATCGTGAAAGAAGATGGATCGGTGGAGCTACAGCAAATGCGCTACGTGATCGCGGTCGCCGAGACGAGCAGCTTCACCCGGGCCGCCGAGCGCTGCCTCGTGGTGCAGTCCGCGCTCAGTCACCAAATCGCGCGCCTGGAACGGGAACTGGGCGCCAAGCTCTTCGAGCGCACCAGCCGACGTGTCCGGTTGACCCAAGCCGGCGCCGCGTTCCTGCCCGCCGCCCGTCAGTGCGTGGACGCCGCGGAGCGGGCTTCCGCCGAGGTGGCGGCGGCCGTCGGTGAGGTACGCGGACGGCTCGTGATCGGCCTGATCTCCACCGTCGCCGCCGTCGACCTTCCCGGCGTCCTGCGAGACTTCCGTCAGCGGTACCCCTCCGTACGCATCAACCTCCGTGCGGGTGCGAGCGAAGAACTCATCGAGCAGGTCAAGCGGGGCACCGTCGAGGCGGCCTTCCTCGGCCTGCCCACCACCGCGCGACCCGAAGGCGTCAACGCCCGAGAACTCGCCCGCGACCGGCTCGTCGCCGTGGTAGCCCCGGACCATCCCCTCGCCGCGGAGTCAGCGGTCAGCCTGCGTCGGCTCTCCACCGAAGTGTTCGTCGACCTGCCGGCCAAGACCGCCGGGCGAATCCAGTCCGATCAGGCATTCGCGGCCGCCGGTCTCAGCCGCGACGTCGCCTTCGAGGTAACCAACGCCTACCTCACGTCCCGGCTGGTCGAGCAGGGACTTGCCGTGGCGATGCTCCCGTCCGCCTACGCGCCGCAGCTCACCGGCGTGACCATCATCCAGGTCACGGACGCGCCGACCCGCGTCGAGCACGTCATTTGGAGCCGGGCCGAGCTCACGCCGGCGGCCAAGGCCTTCCTCGCACTCCTTGACATCCACGGCGATGACGCCGGAAGCCACGAGTGACGCTCGCTGGTAACCGCTGTAGGCGTCTCGATCGCCCAGTGTCCGCGCTCCGACCAGGGCGATCTTCAACGAGATGCCCCGTCCGGTCCGACCTGCACGCCCGTGTGGCGTGGGCCGGCTGGCGTGGGGAGCTGTCCCGCGACGATTGCCGCGAGCGAGAGCCCGAGCCCGCAAAGTTGGATTGGGCCGAGCGTCTGATCGAGCAGGATGGCGCCGAGCAGCGCGGCGACCAGGGGCGAGAGTAGACCGAGAACCGCGACGGCGGTCACGGGCAGCGTGGTGACGCCGCGGAACCACAGGACGTACGCGGCCAGACCGCCGACCAGGCCCAGCCAGAGGTAGCCGAGTATGGCGGGCGGGTCGATCACTGGTGGCGCCCCCTCGACGAGGAAGGTGATCGGCGTCAGGAACAGACCGCCCGCGCTGAGCTGCCAGCCGGCGAAGGCCATCGGGCTCACCCCGGCAGGACGTCCCCAGCGCCTGGTGAGCGTCACCCCGAGCGCCATCGTGGTCGCGCCGATGAGGCCAGCCACGATCCCCACCAGGTCGAGCGCGGCATTTGGCCCGATCACCACGAGGCCAACGCCCAACACTCCGGTCGCGCCCCAGACGGCACGCCAGACGGAGAGTCGCTCCTGTAGGACCGCCGTGGCCAGGACGGCGACGATGAGCGGCTGCACCGCGCCCAGGGTCGCCGCGACGCCTCCCGGCAGCCGCTCGGCCGCGACGAAGAGTAGCGGGAAGAAAAGTCCGATATTCAGTACGCCGAGCGCTGCCGCTTTTCCCCACCAGGCCCCTTTCGGCAGCGTGCGGGTGACCGCCAGCGCCACCAGACCGGCGGGCAACGCGCGCAGGAGTCCCGCGAACAGCGGGTGGCCGGGCGGAAGAAGCTCGGTGGTGACGATGTAGGTGGTGCCCCAGGCCAGCGGGGCGAGCGCGGTCAGGGCAGTGCGTGGCAGGTTACCGGGCAGCGTGCCGCCGCCGGCTCGGCGGGGGAGTGTCTCCGCTCCGGAACGTGTCATGTCAAAAGTTTGACCACGTGCTTATCAATGACTCCAACACATGTTTGTCATCCGATCGATCAACAGGGAAGATGGATCAATGGAGTTCCATCAGCTGCGCTACGTTCTCGCCGTCGCCGAGACGAGCAGTTTCACCAGGGCCGCCGAACGGTGCCTGGTCGTTCAGTCCGCGTTGAGTCACCAGATTGCGCGTCTGGAACGGGAACTCGGCGCGAGGCTCTTCGAGCGGACCAGCCGCCGGGTGCGGCTGACCCCGGCGGGGGCGGCGTTCCTCCCCGCCGCCCGCCAGTGTCTGGACGCCGCCGAGCGCGCAGCCGCCGAGGTCGCGGCGGCGGTGGGGGAGGTGCGGGGACGAGTGACTGTGGGTCTGATCCCCACGGTTGCGGCCGTCGACATCCCGGCCACGCTCAGCGCGTTCCGGGAGCGGTACCCACACGTGCGCGTGAGACTGCGGGTCGGCGGGAGTGACGAACTCGTGGAGCACATCAAGCAGGGAGTCATCGACCTCGCGTTCGTGGGACTGCCGGGAGGGGTTCAACCGAAGGGCGTCGATGTTCACGAACTTGCCCGGGACCGGCTCGTCGCCGTGATCGCACCCAATCACCCGCTCGCGCGCGAACCGGCAGTCGACCTCCACCGGCTCGCTGCCGAGGTTTTCGTCGACTTTCCCGCCGGAAGTGCCGGGCGGGCCCAGACCGATCAGGCATTCTCTGCCGCCAACCTTGTCCGCGACGTCGCGTTCGAGGTGACCGCCGCCGACCTGATGGCTGAGCTCGTCGCCGCGGGTCTCGGCGTCGCCATGCTCCCCTCCGCCTACGTGCCACGGCTGAGCGGCGTGAGCACCGTTGACGTGGTCGATGCGCCGGCCCGTGTCGAGTACCTCGTCTGGAGCCGCCTGGGCCGGACCCCAGCGGTAGAGGCTTTTCTCGCTGTTCTGAAGATTCCGACCGGGCCGCCACGGACGTAGCATCGGTCGCCGATCGGCCCGGCATCGCGGACCGGGGTGAAAGGAGTGCGGGCTAACTCATAGCGAACGCCACATCAGGGCGTCTCCCGGCGTCTCGACGACTCTGTCGATGGCGATGTCGACCATGCGCTCGGCGCCCGGGTGGTCGGCCAGCCGGCCGGGGTCCCAGTCGATGGAGGCTCTGCCCGTCACCTGTAGGGCAGGGCGGGAGCCGGTCCAGTCGATGAACAGCAGGCCGCAACGTGGTTGTACGTGGATATTGCCAAGGGTCATGTACATGGCGTTGCCGCGGTATTCCGGCCAGGACAGCGTCGTGGCGCTGCAGCCGACGACAAACCCGGGGCTGCCGCCGCGGTGCGAGACATCCGCTCCATGGCCTTTGGCGCTGGTGGCTATGAAAAAGGTGTCGGCACCGGCCACGACGCGCAGTTGCTCGTCGGAAAGCCGGTCGCTGGGGGCCGCAAAGATACCTGTGTTGACGTCACCATGGGCTTCCCGGCGGGTGATGTGCCTCGGGCAGTTCGCAAAGATTTGGTCGGCCGTGATAATCAGCCGATCCCCTTGGACGTGACCTGTGCCGTTGATGCGCATGCGCTGGCGGGTGGCCGGCTCGATGGCGAGCGCACCGAGAGGAGCCGGGGCGGCGAACGCCGCTTCCAGTGGGTCGCCCGCGGCAGGCGCGGCGTCCGCGATCACATCGCGCTCGCCACTGGCACGCAGGAAGCCGGGTGGTCCATACAGCGGGCTCGCCCACAAGGCTCCGGCCGTGTCGTGTCCGCCGATCACCACCATGCGCTGGCGGATGAGGAACTGGCGCGCGATCTCCGGAAGGCGCACGCCGACGCTGGCCGAGCCGAGCCCTTCGCGTGTGTAGCCGGACCTGCGTTGGACGTACACCTCGCCTGAGTGAATTCTCATGCCATACCCCTAGAAGAAGCCGCACGGCGGGCCGTCGCCGGTGACGGTCGCCGGCCGGGGCGGACGCTGGAAGGCGTACACCTCAAGGCGGATGCCGTCAGGGTCGTAGCAGAACACCTGTCCGGCGGCGGCTAGCTCACCCGGCACACCGTTGTCGTCACGGATGTCGGCACCCAGCCCGCGCAGCCGGCGCTCGACCTCGTTAAGGGCCGGGACGTCGGCGACCTGGAACGAGAGGTGATGCAGGCCGGCACGGTCAGCCGCGAACGGCGCGCCACTCTGCTGCCAGAGTGTGATCATGAGCAGGTCGTGGCGGCCGAGGAAGCCGTAGCGCCGGCCGTCGACATCTGAGCGGCCGATGACCTCGATGTCGAGCGCCTGACTGTAGAAGTCGAGCGAGCGGTCAAGGTCGGTGACGTTCAACCCGACGTGGCCCGTGATGATGCTCTGATCGGTCATTCGCAGCCTTCCTAATGGTCGTTTCGCCAGAGGCCGTTAGAAGTTAACAGGGTGAACTAATGGCCGCAAGGGGCAGGTATCATTAGTTCGTGCGTCTTGCGATCGAGCTCGCCAATACCGTCCGCACTCGTCGGGGGGAGGTCTGTGACGAGCTTCAGACACCTGCGGATCTCGCCGCTTGGCTTGGCCGCGTCAGCTTCCTGTGCGCCGTGCCGGTCGACGACGAGGCGCTGAGCACCGTAGGTCCCGCCGAGCTGGCTGTCGCCCGAGGCATCCGAACTGCCATCCGTGCCATCGCTGGTGCCTTCTCCGCCAGCCAGATTCCCGCCAAGGTGGACGTCGAGAGCCTCAACGTCGCCGCCCGGATGGCACCGCGCTGGCAGGAGCTTGCCTTTGCCGATACGGGGGAGCCACGACTGACGACGCGACACGGAGCAGCGGCCATAACCGGTGCCCTAGCCGAGGTTGCCGCCGACGCTGTCGCCCTCGTCGCCGCCGGCCACCTGGGTACGTGCGCAGCACCCGGATGCGTACTGCTGTTCCTCCGTGACCGGCCCAACCGCGAATGGTGCGGCAACTCCTGCGGAAACCGGGTGCGAGTGGCGCGCCACTACGACCGCCGTAAGCACGCCGCTTCCGATGGCGAGGCGGTCTGAGACGCCAGGCCCTGCGAAAGCGCGGGGCCGGACCGGACGACGGGCGCGATGACCGCCCGCTCTCCACGTGCCGTAGGGGCAGCTCGGGCCAGGTGTCGTGGCGTGCGGTCTACATCCTCCCGCCGCGGCCGAAGGAGCGGCGGTAGGCGGTCGGCGTGGTGTTCACCGTGGTGCGGAAACGGCGGCGCAGGTTGGTGGCCGTGGACAGGCCGACTCTGGTCGCGATTGTCTCGACCGGCAGATCGGTCTCCTCCAACAGCGCTCGTGCGGCCGTGATCCGTTGCTGGAGCAGCCACTGTCCTGGGCTGATACCCAGTTGCGCGGTGAATCTGCGGGCGAACGTACGCGGGGACATTCTGGCCTGTGTGGCGAGGTCGTTGACGGTGAGCGGATCTTGCAGTCTCTCCGTGGCCCAGTCGAGCACCGGGCCCAGGGACACCGGAGTGTGCGCGGTCAGGGGTATTGCCGCGTACTGCAGCTGCCCGCCCTCGCGATGTGGCGGCATGACCATGTGCCGGGCGATCTGGTTGGCGTGAGCGGCGCCGTGGTCATTGCGGACCAGGTGCAGGCACAGGTCGATCCCGGCCGCGGTCCCCGCGCTTGTCGCAACGTCGCCAAGGTCGATGTACAGACTGTCGGCTTCGACATGCACGCCGGGAAATCGGGCGGCGAAGTCGGCGGCCATCCGCCAGTGAGTGGTCGCCCTGCGCTGATCGAGCAGGCCGGCGTGGGCGAGCAGGAAAGCGCCGGAGCAGATGGCGACGATGCGGGCACCGCGCCGGTGAGCGCGCCGCAGCGCATCGATCACGGCGGACGGCGCGGGCTGCTCGCGGCGTTGCCAACCCGGAATCACCACAGTGTCCGCGGTCTCGAGCGCGTGCAGCCCGCTGGTGACCGCCATGTCGTAACCAGCCGTGGTGGGCACGATGCCCGGCTGCTCGGCACACACGTCGAACCGGTAGTTGACTGGTAGACCGGGGCGCCGCACGCCGAACACCTCAGCGACACAGGCCAGTTCGAAGGTGGACTGCGGCGGCAGAACCAGGGCGACCACCCGATGAATGATCATGGCAGGAATGTACCTGCCAACGTCATTGCAGACACTGGCCGGTGCGGCACGCACACGACGATCATGACTGCATGGCTAATGCATCTGATGATGTGCAGATCCTGCAGGTCGACGAGGTGGAACCCGTCGAGGTCGTGCCCGGCATCATCCGGCGGCGCCTGCCGGCGACCGAGCGGGCCCGTGGCTGGATGTACGACTTCGCCCCGGGAACGGAGTGGCCAGAGGTGGACGTGCACGAGGGCGAGGAGCGCTACTACGTGGTGTCGGGTGAGTTCATCGATCGGGGCCACCGTCTGGGTCCGGGCAGTTACGTGGTGTTTGCTCCGGGCAGCACGCACCGCCCGCGTACCGAGACCGGCGCACGCATGATCGGCATCAGCATCGTCGCGGGGTAGCCGGCACTTCCGAACACGCCGTCGGAGATCAGGCTCGTGATCTGCCGGCGAATCCGCACGTGCAACCCGATACGTCCAACAACCTCCAAGCTAGGAGCGGTAGATGAGGAAGACCCTGGCTCTGGCCACAGCGACGGTAGTTCTGGCCGGGGCAGTGTCTACCAGTGGCGCTGCGCAGGCGGCACCCGACCCAGACACCGCGCGAGCCGCCAGCCGTGCCATTGGCACCGCTCCAGCGCCGCACACCCCCGAGCCGGACCTGATTACCCCGCCGGTCCCGAGGCCCAAGCCGTTCGAGGAGGCCCCGCCCAGCATTGCGCCGCACAAGGCAGTCACTCCGCCCGACTTCGGACCGAACGAACGGATCCTCTCGGCGTACCACCGGGGCAAGCTCTCCCGGGACGACGCGGTGCGGTACGGACTCACCGCGCTTCGCTCGCCCCGGGCAGTACCCGCCCACCTACGGCAGACCGGTGCCATCCGCGACCCGCAGCGGTACCTGACCTACCTCTCGATGCTGGCAGCGAGCGTCGAGCCCGAGGCGGCGAGGATGATCGCGCCGGACGTCGCCGCGCCGGCCGCCGCCCCTGCGGCGGCCGGCTACGACGACTGCGCCGCCGAGCCGTTCGACTATCTCGGTGTCACCTACCGCTGCCGGGCATCCGCCGGCGAGTTCCTCATCCTGTTCAACATCGCCGGAGCAGGCCGACCGGGCATACCGGCGGACTACCATTCCAACGGCCGGGCCAAGGCCGTCCAGCACCTACTGAATTCGCTCGCGATCGCTGTGGACGAGTATCGCGAGATGGGTTACCCGCTGCCGGTGCGCGACGGCAAGCCGTGGGTGTTGGTCTACGGCGTCGACGAGATCCCTGTCGTGGGCGGGGCCGGGTTGGAGATCGACGCGCCTTTCGTGTTGCCGTTCGGGCTCAATCAGCAGGCCACCATCCTGGTGCCGAACGGGCAGACCGACTGGGATTACCTGCCCCGGCATGAGCTGTTCCACGTCATGCAGTACCAGTACTGGGACAAGTCTGACGTCAGTCTCGATTTCATCGCCAGCTACGTGCGCGGCAAGGAGTTCGGTTCGATGAACTGGTGGATGGAGGCCACCGCGGAGTGGGCCGCCCACCAGACCTACGTCCGGGAGCCGTACCTGCCCATCCCCGACGAGGAGAAGCTGTATGCGCGCAACGTCCACGACGTGCTCAGCATGCCGGGCTCAGCGCTCAATTCGTGGGGTGGCCTGGGACGCAGCCCGCAGTATGGGGCGTTCCTGCTGCCCATCTATCTCACCGAGCAGATCGACCCGGTCTTCGTACGGCGGACCTGGGAAAGCATCCGGGACCATGACCATCTGCCGATCGAGGCGATCCGGCACGCCGCGCAGGGCTATGGCCTGAACTTCAAGGACATGCTGCTGGGCTACCACATCGCCAACTACCGGCTGGCCAAGGCGAACGCCGCCCCCGCCCCGACGGTGGACGCGTGGCGCAGCTACGGCTACACGGATACCGACACGAAACTGTGGCGTGACAACATCTCCGCCCTGAGTGGGACGAGCGGCGACGTTCTCGGCGGCGCGAGGCCGGCCCGCAAGAGTCACTCCACCCCCGCTGGCACGCACGTCGAGTACCAGGACATTCTGCGCAAGGGTGGCGCCGTCTACCACGACTTCCGGGCCGTCCAGAGTTCCGGCGACCCGGGCTGCGGGTACTGCTCGACGCTGCTGATCGACACGAGCAAGGACGCCAACCGCAGCTCCGCGGTGATCATCTGGTCGCCGGCTGGCAGCGCTGGCACGCAGGTGAAGTACCCGAGCATCAAGACGATGCGCTACCCCGACGCCGGTGGCCTGATCACCGTGCCGGACTTCGCGTACCCCATGGTCGCCACCCTGGTGACGACCTGGACCGAGCTGGGCATCCACTCCGCCGACGCGGACAGCAGCCCGAAGACGTTCAGCACCTACGTGGAGACCACGCTGCCGCTCACCGGCCGCTCGTGCGTCCTGCGGCCGCTGTCGGTGCGCAGCGTGGAGACCACCGTCGAGCCGGAGGGCACATTCAACCGGTACGCCGCCAGCACGCGGGATGGCTGGACCGGCGGTGACTCCACGTACTCGGTGAAGCTGCCCGACGGTCGGATCGTGTGGCTGTTCTCCGACACCTGGATGGGACCGCTCAACGGCAACGGCACCAGACCAGTGACCGCACCGCTGGTGAACAACACATTCGTGGTGCAGAGCGGTGGAACACTGACCACCTACCAGGGCGGCACCGCCGGGGCTCCGCGAGCGTTGATGCCTCCCTCCGGAACAGGTAAGTGGTACTGGGTCGGTGACGGTCACCTCTCCGGCGGGCAACTCCAGGTGGTGTACCAGGAATACGAGCGCTTCGGCTCCGGTGCCTGGGACTGGCGGTTCAACCGCAACGTGGTCGCGAACTTCGCCCTGTCCAACCTGCGGACCCCGGTCAGCGTCCGGGAGTTGCCCTCGGCCAGCGGGGTCGCCTGGGGTTCCGGGCTGCTGCCGGCCAGCCGCAGCGGCGACGGCTACACCTACGTCTACGGCGTGGACGACTCCCCGATCAACAAGCAAATGCGCATCGCACGCGTGTACGGCAGCGACCTCGCCAACGGCACCTGGCAGTACCACACGCCGTGGGGCTGGACGATGCGTGAGCAGAACTCCCGCAACCTGCTGACCGGCATCGCCAACGAATACAGCGTCACCCCATGGGGCGGACAGTTCCTACTGCTCAGCCAGGACAGCACCCAAGCGTTCAGCGGCCAGATCAACGCCTGGACGTCCTGCTCACCCTACGGCCCGTTCACCCAGAAAACCCCTGTCTACCGAATGCCCGAACCCGGACCGTACGGCAGCTACTGGAACCCGAACGTCATCTCCTACAACGCCCACGTCCACCCGGCGCTCAGCTCCGGCGACACGTTCATCGCCTCCTACAACGTCAACAGCATGGACACTCGCGTCTCGCCCGACGGCGACCACTACCGCGACCCAGGCATCTACCGCCCCCGCTTCTTCCGCTTCACGCTCGGATAAACACCCTCCGGTTCCGCCGGGCGCATCTCACGCCCGGCGGAACCAGCAATAGGTCGGAGGCGGTGCGTGCGGTGGAAAGCCTGCGCCCGAGGGGTTCGGGCCTGCGACTGACGGCACCGCCGACTCCGCCACGTCGATGACGGCTTGCATCTGGCACAGGTTCGCGGCGCGCCTCGGCACTACGGGCAGTGATGAATCACCGATCAGAAGCCCTGGTACTGATCGGTGTGTTGCCAACCGGCGGGGTAGAACGGCGGTCTGTGTTCATAGTCGCGCGTCTGGTCGGGAACCCGTGACCGCTGCCGCGGCGACATTTGATTGACATGCGTAGATGTTGTGCTCACACTCATTCGCGAGAGAGCGCTCTCCGTCCCGTTCCATGTCTCCTCCGCCACCGTCGGTCCGCGGGCCTCTCGCGACCGAGAGCTGGAAGGAATTGCCATGCGATCTCTACCGAGGATGCTCGGCATCGCCGCCGTGGTGCTCGCCACGCTCAGCCTCACGCCGAGCGTCGGCTCCGCCGATGCGAGGCCGGCTCCGGCCGCGCCGACCGCGTCGCCCACCCTGGACATGGATCCCGCGATGGTCGCCGCCATGCGGCGGGATCTGCACCTCACCGACGCCCAGATCGTCAAGCGGGTACGGGTTGAGGCCGTCGCGCCGGCTGTCGAGCGGCGGTTGCGTGAGCGGCTCGGCTCGTCGTTCGCCGGCGCCTGGGTCCCGGAGGGCGGCGATCGTCTGACCGTCGCGGTCACCGACACCTCCGCCATGACCGTGGTACGCGCGCAGGGCGCGGACGCCAGCGTCGTCTCCCGCAGCGAGAGGCAGCTCGACGCGATGCTGGCGGCGTTCGACCGGCACGGTGCCAAGGCCGGTAGGAGCGTCCACGGCTGGTACATCGACGTCCAGGCCAACCGCGTCGTCCTGCGGGTGCAGCCCGGCGGCGAGCCGGCCGCCAGAGCGTTCGCCCGGGCGAGCGGCGTCGCCGTCGACGCCATCGCCGTCGTCGAGACCCCGGAAGCACCCCGGCCCCTGTACGACGTCCGCGGTGGCGACCAGTACGTCATCAATGGCAACACGCTCTGCTCGGTCGGCTTCGCGGTCGTTGGCGGCTTCGTCAGCGCCGGACACTGTGGCGGCGTCGGTAGCCCCACCCTCGGCTACAACAACGTCGCACAGGGCAGCTTCGCCGGCTCGTCGTTCCCCGGCAACGACTACTCGTGGATCCGTACCAACAGTTCCTGGACGCCTCAGCCGTGGGTCAACAACTACTCCGGCGGCAACGTGACAGTGGCGGGTTCGCAGGACGCCGCGATCGGCAGCTCGGTGTGCCGGTCCGGCCGTACGACCGGTTGGCGCTGCGGCACGATTCTGGGCCGCAACGAGACGATCAACTATGCCCAGGGCGCCGTCTCCGGCCTGAGTCGCAGCAACGCCTGTGCCGAGCCCGGGGACTCCGGCGGCTCGTGGATCTCGGGGAACCAGGCGCAGGGTGTGACCTCGGGCGGATCCGGTAACTGCAGTTCCGGTGCCACGATGTGGTTCCAGCCGGTCAACGAGATCCTCAGCACCTATGGACTCAGCCTGATCACCACCGGCGGTGGCGGGAACACCCGCTTGATCAGTAACTGGAACAACAAGTGCATAGACGTGCCGTCGTCCAACTTCGCCGAAGGAGTACCGCTGCAGACCTGGGTATGCAATGGCACTGCCGCCCAGGCCTGGACGTTCAGTGGCGGGGCCCTGCGGTCGCAGAACAACAAGTGCATGGACGTCTCCGGCGGGTCCACCGCCAACGGGGCGGTCGTTCAGCTCTGGTCCTGTAACGGCACCGGTGCTCAGCAGTTCGTCCTGTCGGCGGCCGGCGACCTGGTAAATCCGCAGGCCAACAGGTGCGTCGACATCGACGGCTGGAACGGCAACGACGGCGCGCGTCTGATCATCTGGGACTGCGCCGGCACTGCCAACCAGAAGTGGCGCCAAGGCTGACCGTTTCGCCTGACAGCCCGCTATTCGCCATGCAGGGCGGACCAGTTTAAGGGTTCGAGTCCCTCCGGGTGCACAAGATCAAGAGAGCCTGACCTGCGGCAACGCAGGTCTGGCTCTCACTCTTCGTGTCCCTTGTGGGTGTTCGACTGCTCGGTGGCTGCTCGTCCGACGCGGGTCCCCTCCGTCCCGCCGTGTCCGTACGGCTCCGGCTGTGTTCGATCTGGTCCCGTCGGCGATGGGGGACGATGGTCACCGATTCAATCGACACTTGCTCATTCGAGCGAAACCTGCGGCCCGGTGAATGGCACAGGCGGCCCTCTCCTGGCCGCGGTGATCCCCACGTCTCGAGTCATGTGCGCACACGTGCTCGGGGCTGCCCCTTCCCGGGGAGGTTCACCGTCTGGTCCGGTGAGGCATTGGTTCGCCATCCAGCGTTCACTGCTCGGCCCGCCTGGCCGCCGAGTGTGAGGCGTTGACTGGGGTGCGGGGGAGAACCGTCGGGAGGCTCGCCGTGGCGTTACCGCTGAACGAAGCCCTTCTACTCGCTGCGTGACTCGTCGCGCTCGTGGCCAGTGCTTTTGCCATGTACGCGCTCGCCACGTATCGGCTGTCTGTTCGACCGGCTGTCGCGTTACGCACCTCGTGGATTTCCGCCGGTGTCGCCGTTGTGATGCTGGTTGGGTTGGCCACGTAGGCGCCCTGCCCGGCAGCGAGCTCGTCGTCGTGAGCGGCCGCCCGCACGGCATCAACGTCACGCACGCAGACCAGTTCAACTCGGCCTTGATCAGCTTCCTGGCCCGCTGACGGCGGAATGCGCCGCCGAGCCGCGGTATGCGGCTACCGTCCTTGCTATTAAGCGGTCGCGACAGTCCCGCAGTCGGCAACGGGGGGCCGTTGCGAGGTTCAGTTCCTGATCGAGCTTGGCCAGCAGCCGCTACCAAGTCGCTCCTCGCGCTGCACGCTGGTAACGACGGTGGCGGTGGCGCTCCGTGGGCGGAGGGCACCTCGGCGCGTACCTCACCACCGGCGTCTCGCCCATCGATGACCACCTGCTCGTCGACTGCCCGGTGGTGATGGCCGATTCGGAGGGTAACGAGTTCTGCGTCGCTGCCGTCTCGGCCTGATGTCCGCGATGTTTGAGCGGGTGAGCGTGGGGCACCTTGTGCGCGGTGCACCGGGCTTCGATCTTTCACCGCCCGCGGTCTGATCACTGCCGGGATTCAGGAGTTGGGTATGAGTCGAGCGGGCGAGCAGCTGATGCCCACCGGTGAGCACGCCCGAGCGGTGAAGGCGGCCTTCCGGAACGGTGTCGATGCCGGGCGATTCGATCTTCCGCTGCCCGGCAGCGGCCGGACCGCTGAACGTTTTCTACGCCTGGCCGAGCTGGGCCGCCAGGACGTTGTCCTGGCTCGGCTGGGCGAGGGGCACGCGGACGCACTGGCGATTCTCGCCGAGCTCAACGGCACGGCTGACGCGGGTGGGCGGCGCGACGCGTGGGGAGTCTGGGCGGCGGCGCCGACGTCGGTGACCGCTTCCGCCGAGGGTGCCGACTGGACTCTAACCGGTGATCGCCCCTGGTGCTCGGGAGCGGCGGCCTGCAATCGGGCGCTGGTCACCGCCGGCACACCGGACGGAATCCAGCTGTTCGCCGTCGACCTGGATCAGGCGGGCGTGGACGCACTGGACGGGACGTGGCCGGCAGTCGGCATGGCCGCCAGCGACAGCAGAACGGTCCGCTTCGCCGACGTCACGGCGAGTCCGGTCGGCGGCCCCGGGGCGTACACCGACAGACCTGGCTTCTGGCACGGCGCCGTGGGAGTGGCCGCCTGCTGGTACGGGGCAGCCGTCGGTGTTGCCGACACCCTGCACCGGGCCGCACGGGCACGCACACTCGACGCGCACGCCATGGCGCATCTGGGGGCCGTCGCCGCGATCCTCGCCGCGGCCCGTGCCACGCTGCAGGCCGCCGCCACTCGAATCGACGCCGACCCCACCGGCGACGCGGGCCGGCTCGCGCGCGAGGTTCGGGCCGTTGTGGAGACGGCCGCTACGACGGTGCTCGACCGGGTTGGCCGTGCCCTCGGGGCGGGCCCGCTGTGCCGCGACGACCAGCACGCTCGCCGCGTCGCCGATCTCACCGTGTATCTACGTCAGAGCCACGCCGAGGCCGACCTCGCGCAGCTCGGTGCGCTCGCGGCCGGACAGGAGGACCCTCAGTGGTGAAACCGATCGTCGCCGACGGCACCGACGAACGACGGTGGGCGGCGTGGTCAGCCCCGGCCACCTGGGAGCGTCTGTCGCTGACCTTCACCGGTGCGACGGCGCCGCTGGTTGTCGCCCCCCACCCGGACGACGAGGTTCTCGGGGTCGGAGGTCTGCTCAGTATGGTCGACGGTGCGCAGGTGATCGTCGTCACCGATGGTGAGGCTTCGCATCCCGGTTCGCGGGTCTACGGCAGGGCCGAACTGGCCGCGATCCGCCGTGCCGAGACAGCTGCCGCCTGCCAGCTTCTCGGTGTACCCCGGTCGGACGTGCACCATCTCGGCCAGCCGGACGGGGCCGTGGACGAGACGTCGCTGACCGAGGTGCTGTGCCGGCGACTGCGGCCGGGCCAGTGGTGCCTGACGACCTGGCGCGGCGACGGACATCCCGACCACGAGGCGGTCGGCCGGGCCGCCGCTCTGGCGTGTCAGCACACCGGAGCGGTCTTACTCGAATTTCCCATCTGGGCCTGGCACTGGGCTGTGCCCGACGCCCCCGAGGTGCCCTGGCAGCGTGCCCGACGGGTCGACCTGACCGAGGGTGCCCGCGCCGCCAAAGCCCGCGCGATCAACGAGTTCCCCAGCCAGATCCTGCCCCTGGGCCCGGAGCCGGCCGATGCCGCGATCCTGCCACCGAACGTCCTGGCACGCTTCGCCCGCCCGTACGAAACGGTGTTCATCTGATGACAGCTTCCTCCCGCAGCACCCCGCCGGAATACTTCGCCGAGATGTACGCGGCCAACGACGACCCCTGGAGCTTCCAGACGCGCTGGTACGAGCAGCGCAAGCACGACCTGACCGTGGCCTCTCTTCCGCAGCGGCGATACCGCTCCGGCTTCGAACCCGGTTGTTCCACCGGCATGCTCACCCTCCGACTGGCCCAGCGATGTGACCGACTTCTGGCCGTCGACATCGCCGCCGAGGCCGTGCGCACCACCGCCGAGCGGCTCGCCGACCACCGGCATGTGCAGGTCCAGCAACGTCGAATGCCGAGCGATTGGCCTGACGCCCACTTCGACCTCGTCGTGTTGTCGGAACTCTGCTACTACTTCGACGATGTCGACCTCGGCCTGTTGACGAGCCGGGCGGTGCAGGCGCTCGAGCCCGGTGGCACCCTCGTGGCGGTGCACTGGCGTCCCACCGTCGCCGAACACGCGCGCACCGGCGACGACGTCCACCGCAGGCTGAACGCCGAACCCGGCCTGCACCGCCTCGGACGGCACGAAGAGGATGACTTTCTCCTCGACGTGTTTCTCCGCGTACCTCCGCAGGCCAGGTCCGTCGCCCAGGCCGAGGGCTTGTGCTGAACCGTGTCGTGGTGGTCGTACCCGCGCACGACGAGCAGGCCCTGCTGCCCGACTGCCTCAGCGCGCTGCAGGCGGCTCTGCACGACCAGCCGGTACGGACAGAGTTGATCGTGGTGGCGGATCAGTGCCGAGACGACACCGCCGCCATCGCCGAGCAGGCCGGCGCTACCGTCGTGGAGGTGGCGGCCCGTAACGTCGGTGCCGCACGAGCTGCCGGGTTCGCCCACGCGCTGCGTGGCGGCGCACGGGGCCTGTGGCTCGCCACCACCGACGCCGACAGTCGCGTCCCTCGAGACTGGATCGACTGGCACCGGCACCACGCACGTCGCGGCACCGACATCCTCGCCGGCACTGTCACCGTCACCGATTGGACGCCCCGTGGACGATGGGTCCGCGACCGGTACGAGAAGCGCTACCGCAGCGGGCTCCACGGCTCCGACCACACCCATGTCCACGGAGCTAATCTCGGCTGCACCGCCAGCGCCTACGCCGATCTCGACGGATTCGCTCCCCTCGCCCACGGTGAGGACCACGACCTCGTGTTCCGCGGCCGGCAGGCCGGCCTACGGGTCGTCGCCGACGCCAGCTGCCCGGTGGACACCAGCGCCCGCCACCACAGCCGCGCCCCCGCCGGATTCGCCCGTTACCTCGACACCTACGACGAGTCCAGAGCACTTCCCGCCACCTTGACACCGACGCAGATGGCCTGATCTGCGTGACATTGACCGTGCTACGGGCGGGCGTGGGGAGGTGGGTGTTCCAAGAGTTGCAGCACACCGGTGACCTGCAGCACGCGGTACGCGATGCCTCGGGCGTTGAGGACCCGATAGGAGACTCAGCGCCCGCGGGCGCTGAGTTGTCCCTTGATCAGCACGTTCAGTGAGACGCTGTCCAGGTACTCGGTGCCGTCGAGGTCAATCACGATTCTGGTGGTCACACCGTCGTCGAGGATCTGGTCGATCATTGCGGCGAGGTCTTCGTGAGCGCTGACGTCAAGGTCACCGGACAGGTAGGCCGTCGTGGTCATAGTGCCGGCGCTGTCTCGGCGCGGCCCGTCCCGCACGATGGTGTGGCTATCGCATAGGAACCCTGCTGCTGATGAACGAGAAGCACGATGGCCAAAGGCCGCATGCCGTTCGGCAGTCGACCGACAACCATGGCCGACACCAAGCGCGGCACTTGGCGAGCCCGCAGAACCCGGCGGTAGCGCCCCAAGGCCTTCACGCGGCACCAACTGACGTCATCACGAACATCCTGAAGGCACTCAAAAGTGACCTCAGGGCTTTTATCCCGTCAGTTGCGACGCCGGAGCACCCGACGCTGGCACCGCTCGGTCACAGACCTCCCAGATGTCGGCCATCTGGCCTCCCTGCTGGCCGCGTCCAGCGCGAGGGCGATGCCGGCCGGGCGCGGTGTGTAGATCGACTGCCACGACCCGTAGCGGGCCGGCACGTCCTGGTCGAGGAAGGCGATGTAGTCGTCCTCGCTGACGACGCTCGCACCGGGTCGGCTGTTCCTGGGTCGCCGGGAGCAGCCGGCGACAGGCAGGGCGGGCGGAGTGATCCAGGCCACGAACAACTCGTTCGGTACGTGGTTACGCCGTCCGGGTATGTCCTCTCCACTGGTACTCCTCCACGGCCTCACCTTCGACCGCCGGCACTGGCAGCCCCTGCGTCGGGAACTCACCACTCTGCAGCCGGGTCGGGAGGTCCTCGCCCTGGACCTGCCCGGGCACGGGGACGCGCCGCCGCGGGCGTCGTACGACCTGGACGGGGTCGCCGAGGTCATCCATGGCCAGATCGAGGCGGCGGCCCTCTCCGAGGCGCCGACCGTGGTGGGGCACTCCCTGGGCGCGGTGATCGCCACGGTCTACGCCGCGCGCTTCCCCACCCGTGGCGTCGTGAACCTGGACCAGTACCTGCTGCCGGGTCCCTTCGGCACCGCCGTGCGGGCGGCGGAGCCGGAGTTGCGCGGCCCGGGCTGGCGGGCGGTCTGGGAGCGGATGACGGCCGGGATGGGCATTGAGGCGCTCCAGGGCGAGGCGCGGAACATCGCCGAGACCTTTACCGAACCGCGGCCGGACCTTCTGCTGGGCTATTGGGACGAGGTCCTGCGCGGTGCGGACGAGCAGATCGCCGCCGACCGCGAGGCGGATCTCCGGGCGATCGGCGCGCGGGGCATCAGCTACCGGTGGATCACTGCGGCGCAGCCGCCGGTCGCCTATGTCGGCTGGCTGCGGGCTGCTCTACCGACAGTCGACATCACCGTCCTGCCGGGTGGTCACCTCTCGCACCTGGAGCATCCGGCCGAAATCGCCCGGCTGTTGTCCGACGAGGACGGTCCACGCCGCGCGGCAGTGACGCCGGAGTCTGCCGGCGGGTCGTACCCGACGTCCGGTTGACCGACGTTTCGACAGGTCCAGCGCTGGCGTGAGCCGGGTCGCGGGAAGCCGCACGGCCTCGGCGCCCATGTGCAATACGCTGCATATCCGCCTTGAGGGCGTTGTCGCTCGGCATCGGCGAGGCCGGGACGGTGGTCGTGGGGGTCGTCGGATGACGCGCCAACGGGCAGTGAGAACCAGGCCGTCCCGCCGCCGTCCCCGACGCAGAACTGGAGATTGATTCGCCGTGTCCCACCCTGATCACGTCAGCGCCATCCGCGCCACCACCCAGCGACTCCAACCGGACCTGGTACGTCTGCGACGCGACCTGCACGCGTACCCCGAGACGGGTCTGCATCTCCCGCGCACGCAGGCCGCCGTCGTCGAGTCGCTCGCAGGTCTGGGGCTGGAAGTGTCCCGGGGTGAAGGGCTGACGTCGGTGACGGCGGTGCTGCGCGGTGGCCGACCGGGTCCGCCGGTGCTGCTGCGGGCGGACCTGGACGCGTTGCCGCAGACCGAGGCCACCGGGCTGGACTATGCGAGCCGGACGCCGGGCGCGATGCACGCCTGTGGCCAGGACGCCCGCCGGCAGCCGCATCAGGGCGGCGGCGGCCATGCCCGCGAAACCCACCACACCCGCCATCGTCAGCGAGCGGGTCGCCGCCAGGGCGAGCAACGGGTACACGATCGTGCTCATTCCGGACCCTGTCGCGGAAAGCACCTGCGCAGTCCACAGCAGCCTGAAGTCCCTGTTACGCCGCAGCGGGCGCGACTCCTCGGACGCCTGCGCGACCGGCGATGCCGAGGGCTCACACTCCACGTCGTCCTGGCGCATCGACTGCTCTCCCATTGGTCGCTCATCTCGCGCTGACGCTGGTCAACCGGGTCATCCAGCCCTGCCGGTGTAGCCAGGTAGAGGTGCTGCTCAAGGAACGCGGCCGGATCCGACTCCGCGTCCGGTACGGTTGCCACCGGAGTAAAGCTGGCCCGGCGCAACTGGTCGTGCCACTCGGCCCGGGTCAGGCAGATGCGGTTCTCTGCGGCCCGAAAGTCAGCCGAGCCGGGCCGGGCTTGCCCGTCACGCCCAGACAGCAGGAACAGCATCGAGGCCATCAGCTGGTAGTGCTCCCGGCTGGACTCGACGAACGCGAGCAGCCCATCAGATGCCGTCATCCGCCGCATCAGCGCCAGCATCGCCCCAACGTCCCCGGGCGACCATGGTCTCGGTCGTACCACCGATCCGGCACCGGCCGTCGCTCGAGGCGCTGCGGTCAAGGCGATGGTGTCTGTCTTCGACGCGATGGCGTGCGGCGATCAGGGTCTGGCCCTGGACGGCTTGAACGGGCTCGACGACCACAGTGAGCTGACGCTGTGGACACCGGCGCCCTCGGCCTGGACCGCGCCGCTGGCGTACCCGCTGCTTCGGTGGTTGCGGGGGCCCGGCGGGAGTGCCGCTCATGGAGGGACCTGTGGGACCTGTAGGGACCAGCCAAGCTCGTCGAGGCGGTGACGTTCACCGGCGGCGAGCGAGGAGGGAGAAGGAGTTCGGCAGTCGGCCGTCCCACGCGGCTGCTGTCACACCACCCATCCGCCAGAACGGCTCGCCGTACTCACCGACGTGCAGGATCTCCATGCCGGCAGCCACTACCGAGGTGATGATCTGTCCCAGGTTCCATTGCCACTCGACGGCGCCGTTGCCGGGGAAGGTGTCGTTGACGTGGCTGGCGGCGAAGTAGCTGCGGTCGACGCGGATCCGGGGGTAGTCGGCGTCCCAGGTCCACAGCGGTACCGCCGGGTGCGCCTCGTAGATGAAGAGGTGCCCGGTGGGCCGCAGCAGCCGGACGACCTCGTGAGCCCACGCGTCCAGGTCGGGCATCCAGATCAGGGCGCCCTTCCCGGTGTAGACCAGGTCGGCGCTGGCGTCCGGCAAGGGTGCGGGCGGCAGTGTGGCGGCGATGTACCGGCACGCCACGCCGAGTTCGTCGGCCCGTCGCTGCGCTGCTTCGACGGCTACCTCGCTGTAGTCGACGCCGATTACGGATCTGGCCCCGGCGTAGACGAGTGCCGGGTCGTCCAGGCCGTTGCCGCTCTGAAGGTGGATCACCTCGGGCGAGCGAACCAGGACCTGACGCAGCAGGGCGCGCTCGGTGTCGAGGAGTGAACTTCCGGCCGCCGCTTCGGCCAACAGGTCGTCGTACTCGCGTACATGCTTCTGTGACGCCGTCTCCCAGGCCACCTTGTTCGCGAGCGTCACTGGATCGTCCATCATGTCGTCCTCCAAGGTCCACCGAATCTCGGGTGTACGAATTGACCGGCACGGTGATGCGGCAGAGCCACAACAGACCGCATCGCCGCTACGGTCGTCACACTGCGGTGAGGTGTAGGACGAGCGCTTGGACCGGCCAGAGGGTGGGCAGTTGCAGGCCGACCTCGGTGAGCACCCGGCCCGGGACGACGAGAGGTGTCTTGCCCATCCATGCCGGGGTGGTCCATCCCCACTGCGCCGCGCCGATCTCGTCCCGGAGGCGCACCGAGTACCGGCGCTGCGGGTCCAGGCCGTCCAGCCGGAGCCGCTCGGCCAACGCCTCCTCGATCGAGCTGACAGTGCACACGGTGAACACGGCCTCGCTGCGGTCGGGGGCAACCACGCCGCGCACCTTCAGCGCCGGGTCGAGTACGTCCGGGTGCACCACGGTGCCGGTGTGCAGCAGCTCCCGCAGCTCCTTGTAGAGGCCGGCAAACGCGACGATCGCCTCGACCTCCTCCTCGGCGCAGGCCAGGATGTCCCACTCAAAGCCTGCCGAGCCCTGCAGGGCGGTGGCCATGCGGTAGGACAGCGTGGTGGCGCGGCCAGACGAGTGCGCGGGCGACGGGCCGACGTGAGCGCCGATGAGCTCGGGCGGCAGCAGGAGTTCCGTCCAGCGTTGGATGTCCTGCCGCTCGACGGGGTCGTTGGAGTCGGACGCCCACACCCGGTCGGTGTACTCAAGAATGCCGAGGTCCGAGCGGGCACCGCCGGAGGAGCACGACTCGATTTCGAGGCCCGGGTGGTTGGCCTTGAGGCGCTCGATCAGCCGGTAGGCGGCGAGTGTCTGCGCGTGCGTGCCGGGTGTCCCGTCGTGCACCGCCTCGATCAGGTCTCGATTGTGGTCCCACTTGATGAAGTCGATGCCGAGCCGGCCGATCAGCGCGGACATGTTCGCCCGCACCTGCTCCCAGGCGTCGGGGTGGGCCAGGTCGAGCACGTACTGGGTGCGGAAGGACAGACCTGTGGGCGACGGAATCGACTCCGGGTTGGCGAGCAGCCAGTCGGGGTGCGCGCGGGCCAACTCCGAGTCGAGGTTGACCATCTCGGGCTCGAACCACAGCCCGAACTGCATGCCGAGTGCGTGGACGAGGTCCGCCAAGGGTTCTAGTCCCTGCGGCCACACCGTCGGGTCGACCTGCCAGTCGCCCAGACCTGAGGTGTCGTCGCGGCGGCCGAGGAACCAACCATCGTCGAGCACGAAGCGCTCCACGCCCACGTTCGCGGCCCGGCGCGCGAGCTGCTCCAGGCGCGCGGGGTCGTGCTGGAAGTAGACCGCCTCCCACGTGTTGAGCACGAGCGGTCGGGGCGTGCGGGGGTGCTGGGTTCGCGCGCGGGCCCAGGTGTGGAAGCGGTCCGCGACACCGTCGAGACCCGTGGCTGACCACGCGAAGTACGCCGGGGGAGTGCGGTACGACTCGCCGGGCGCCAGACGAACCTCCCCACGGCGCAACAGTTCGCCGGCGCCGAGAAGCGTGACGTGCTCGGTGATCCGGTCGGTTCGATGACGAACGTCGGCGCTCCAACCGAGATGGACCGCCCACACGTCACCGCTGCGGTTCCGTGGCGTTCCGATCGAGGCAAGCGTCGTCCAAGGGGCGTCGTGCCCGCCACGGCCGCGGCGTGACTCACGCGTGGTCGTTCCCCGGGGCATGGCTGCGGTGAGCGGTGCCTTCTCCCGGGTCCAACGCCCGGAGAAGGCGGTGAGGTGGTCGGCGGTCTTCGGCACCGGGAGCGTCACCTCCAGCCATTCCACCTCCACATTCCCGACACCATCGTTGGTCAGCTCGTGGTGCAGGAGCACCAGTCCGCCTGCGCCGATTTCCACGTAAATTCGCAGGGTCAGGCCGGCGTTGGCGTCGGTCGCGATGACGTGCACGGACGCGCCGTCCTCGTGCTCGACCTGCGACGTCCAGCGCGGGTAGACGGGACGACCGCCGCGGGTGGCGAGCAGACCTGGGCGGCCGGACCAGCCGTTGGCCTCCTCGGGCACGATTGGTAGGCGCCAGGCGGCGTCCAGCGTGCCGGGTGCGGTCTGACGGCTGGTGGCGCGGTCCAGGGCCTCGAGGTCGCCGGTCTCCAGCGGGCCGAGGTCGGCGCCCCAGTGCACGACGGCGGGTAGTCCGCTGGCGGGATGGGCGAGGACGATGGCGACGCCGTCGCCGCGCAGTACTGTCCAGGCGACGTGCGGTGCGGGGGTGTTGGGGGAGGACATCTCTCTCCTGGTTCTCGTCGACGAGCGGGACTGGACGGGATGGACGGACCGCGTCAGGCGGGCGTCCTGGCCATGTGCTCCACGGTGACGCTTCGCAGGACGTGCAGGGCGCCACCGATGGCGGCGGCGGTGTCCACGTTGGCGGACAGCAGGACAGAAGGCTTGCTGAGCGCCCGGCTGAGCGCGTGGCGGGTCAGCTCCGCCTCGACGAACTGCTGGTAGAGCGGGCCGGCGCTGATGAGGGCGGGCCCTGCCAGCACAACGGTGTCGAGGTCAAAGAGATTCACCATGGTCACCGCTGTGCGGCCGATCCAGCGCGCGGATTGCTGGAGGATCGTTGTGGCGTCTGGGTCGCCTGTCTGCCACGCGCGCACGACGCGCTCGAAGTCGGCGAGGGTGTCCTCCTCGTGGGCCTTGATGCCGAGGCGCTCGGCGAGGTCGGGATGAGCGAGCACCTGCGCGACGACGGTGCGGGGGCCCGCCTCGGCCTCGGCGCAGCCGCGGTTGCCGCAGACGCAGGGAGCGCTGGCGCCCATGAGCCCCACGTGCCCGATTTCGACGGCGTTCGAGGCGCGACCGCGGTAGGCGTTGCCGTCCGCCACGATGCCGCCGCCCAGCCCGGCACCCATGTAGATGAGCCCGAACGTGTCGGTCGGCACCGTGCCGGACCACTGCTCGCCCGTGGCCGCCGCAGTCGCGTCGTTCTCCAACAGGACGGGCAGGCCGAGCCGGTGCGACAACGTTGATGTCAGGGGGTACTGGAGCCAGTCGGGCGTGGGGTGGGCCATGAGGAGCATGCCGCGCTCGCGGTCCTGAGGTCCGTGGGTGACCAGGCCGACGCCGATGATCCGCTCTCGCGGTACGCCGGTGCTGTGCAACAGGTCGTCGACGTGGTCGGCCAGTGTGGAGAGGGCCGCACCCGGCCCGCTGGTCCCGGTGCCGCGGAGGCCGGCGGTCGCGACCCGCCGGCCGGCAAAGTCGATCACGACGATGGTCGTCGTGGTGCGGTCGACCTGAACTCCGACGGCGTACCAGGCGTCGGCGTCGAGCTCCAGCAGACGCCGGGGCTGGCCCCGGCCCTGCTGCTCACGGCCCACCTCGTGCACGAGGCCACCGTCGATCAGGCGGCGGACCACGTGCGTGATCCTGGCCTGCGTGAGGCCGGAGAGTTCGGCGAGCTCTACCCGGCTGAGCGTGCCGCGTGTGCGCAGGAGATCGAGCATCCGCCCAGCCGTGGTGACGCGGCCATCGTCGTTGCGGAGCATGCCGCGAGTCCTCCTAGACCTGTCACGGAGCTGGAGCTTCGAATGATCGCTCCAGCTCATATGTTTAGTCAATCAACTAAATAACTGAGGAGGTCGCGACGACCGCGCCGGCCTCCGGCGATGTTGATGATGGCCGGGCGGTCGATCTGGGCGCCGAAGGCATGCCAGGCACCAGCGTCCAACGTGGGTGGACGACGGCGCTGAGCCAGGTACATCAGCTGCTCATGGCCCATCTGACGTATGAAACGACCCTTCGGCGAGGTGGCCGTCCGGCTTTGGGGCAGGGGTGGGGCCACGTAGCTGAGGCCCACCATGCGTGGTAACGGATCTGAAACATAGCGAGATCAAGTCGCCCCACGCATTGACTGAGTAAATTAAGTCGCTTAAGAATACATGCCATGCCCTTCCTGGGCCATGGCGGGCGAGCATCGCCCCCGCTCGTGAAAGGACCACGATGTCTCTCTTCACCGGCATACCGCGCCGCGCTGCGGCGCTCGCGGGCGCAGCCGCGCTCGGTCTCGTGCTGACCAGCTGCTCCGGCGCGACCTCGTCCACCAGCTCGGAGGCCACGCTCGTGGCCTACACGGGTCAATCGGGCGACTACCAGATCAACTTCAACCCGTTCTCGCCGTCCCGAATCGGGGGTCTCGGCGCGACCTACGAGACGTTGTTCTTCGTCAACAAGGCCAAGGTGTCCGACCTCGTGCCGCTGCTCGGCACGGAGCAGTCCTGGAACGAGGACGGCACCGTCCTCTCGGTTACCCTGCGCGACGGGGTGACGTGGAGCGACGGTCAGCCCTTCACCGCGAAGGACGTCGCGTTCACCTTTGGCCTGTTGAAGAACAACGCGGCCATCAACAACATCGGCTTCGACGGCACCGCCACCGCGGTGGACGACACCCACGTCACCTTCACGTTCAAGGCGCCGGCCTTCGTCAAGGGCCCCGACGTGCTCGGCACCGTGCCGATCGTTCCCGAGCACCTGTGGAAGACCATCAGCCCCACCGAGGACGTCGTCGAGAAGCCCGTCGGCACCGGCGCCTACCTGATCAGCGAGTTCAAGCCGCAGGCCTTCACCTACGCCTCGAACCCCAAGTACTGGGGCGGAGAACCGAAGGTCAAGAAGATCCGCTTCGTCGCGCTGTCCGGCAACCAGGCCGGCGCCGACGGCATCGCGGCCGGCACTGTGGACTGGTTCACCGGACCGATCCCCGATATCAAGAACACCAAGAAGAACTTCCCGAAGTACGACGCGTACACCCAGTGGCAGAACCAGATGGTGCTCGCCACCTGCTCCAGCGTGCAGATGGGCTGCAAGGGCCCACAGACCGACCCCGCCGTCCGGCACGCCCTCTACTCCGCCCTCAACCGCACGCAGCTCAACAAACTGGCGTTCCAGGACACCGCCAGCGCGATCTCCCCCACCTTCACGCTCACCCCCAGCCAGGACCAGTTCGCCTCCGCCGCCCTCACGGAGAGGGTGGCGCCCATGGCCGCCGAACCGCAGAAGACCGCACAGAGCCTGGAACAGGCCGGCTGGGTCAAGGGCGCCGACGGCATCTACGCCAAGGGCGGCAAGCGGCTGTCTCTGACGGTCGAGGTGGTCACTGGCTGGACGGACTACATCACCGCGATCGACACGATGGCCTCGCAGGCCAAGGCCGCCGGGATCGACCTGCAAGCCGCCCAGTCCTCCTGGAACGAGTGGACGGAGAAGAAGGGATCCGGCAACTTCCAGCTGGCCATCGACTCGCTCGGGCAGGGCCCCGCGCCGGACCCGTTCTACCTCTACACCTACTTCTTCGACTCCAACACCGGAGCCAAGGTGGGTAAGCCCGCCGGAAACAACTTCTCCCGCTACAACAACCCGGAGATCGACGCGGCGCTCGACAAGCTGGCCGCGCTCCCACTCGATGACAAGGCGGCCCGGCAGCCGTACTTCGACACCATCCAGCAGGCGGTCGTGCGGGACATGCCGTACGTCCCGATCCTGACCGGTGGGACGACGAGCGTGTGGAGCACCGCGAAGTTCAGTGGCTGGCCCTCGGACCAGGACCTGTACGCCTTTCCCGCAGTGTGGTCATCCCTCGACGCCGCGGAGATCTTCAAGCGGCTCAAGCCCCAGAGCTGACCGCCCGAGACGTCGCCCCCGAGGAGAGAGCGCTGCTGTGAGTTACTTCCTTCGCAAGCTGGGTTTCTACGCGGTGGCCCTGTGGGCCGCCCTGACCCTCAACTTCGCCATCCCGCGCCTCCTGCCCGGCAACCCTGTCGACATCCTGCTGGCCAAGCTCCAGCAGCGCGGCGGCTCGGTCAGCCCGGAGACGCGCAAGGCGTACACGCTCCTCCTCGGGGGCGACGACACGGGTTCCCTGTGGAGCCAGTACGTCAACTACCTCAAGAACCTCGCCCACGGCGACCTTGGGGTCTCGGTGAGCTACTACCCGGCCAAGGTCTCTGACGTGATCCTGACGTCGCTGCCCTGGACCGTGGTGCTCGTCGGGGTCGCCACCGTCCTCGCCGCGCTGCTCGGGGTGCTGCTCGGCGCGATCGTGGGGTGGCGCCCCGGGACGTGGCTCGACTCGCTGATCCCGGCCACGACGCTGCTGGCCGCCATCCCTTACTTCTGGCTCGCCCTGATTCTCACCTACCTGCTGGCCCGGGTGCTCGGCTGGCTACCGCTGCAGGGCGGCTACGATGTCGCGCTCAACCCCGGCTGGAACGCGCCGTTCATCCTCTCGGCGGTGCAGTACGCGATCCTGCCCGCCCTGACCATCGTCCTGGCGTCAATCGGCGGGTGGCTGCTCGGCATGCGGAACATGATGGTCTCCACCCTCTCGGAGGACTACGTCCTGACCGCGGAGGCGAAGGGCCTGTCGCCGAGGAAGATCCGGCGCTCCTACGCGGCGCGCAACGCCGTCCTTCCCTCCGTGGCCGGGTTCGCCATCTCCCTCGGGTTCGTGGTCTCCGGCTCGGTCATCACCGAGCAGGTCTTCTCCTATCCCGGGATCGGCGGGCGCCTGCTCGGTGCCGTGACGAACAACGACTATGCGCTCATGCAGGGGGTCTTCCTCTTCATCACGCTCGCGGTGCTCGGCGCCAACCTGATCGTCGACCTGCTCTACGGCCTGATCGACCCGCGCACCCGCGCCCGGCACTGAGGGGGACACCACGATGACGAATCTCAGCCCTGCCAGCGCGCCGACGGTTGCGGACGCCGCCGACGCGCTCACCCAGACGACCGGCCCGACCCCCCGCCCCGCCCGAGCGGGCTGGCGCATGCTCCTGCCCTCGATGACGCCCTGGCTGGCCATCGGTCTCGCGCTGGTCGTCGGCATCACGCTCTTCGGAATCCTCGCCGTCTACGTCGTGGGCGACCCCAAGCAGATCCGGGACCAAGGGCTCACGCCTCCGTCGGCGCAGTTCCTGCTCGGCACCACCCAGACCGGACAGGACGTCCTCGCGCAACTCGCCTACGCCACCCGCGGCTCACTACAGATCGGCGTACTCGTCGGCATCCTCGCCACCGTCCTGTCGGCGTTCTTCGGCATCTACGGCGCCTACCGCGGCGGCATCCTCGACGAGGCATTCTCCCTGCTGTCGAACGTCTTCCTCGTGATCCCCGGCCTGCCCCTGGTCATCGTGATCTCCGGCTTCGTACCTCGCGAGAGCCGTGGCGTGTGGACCATCGTCGTGGTGCTCGCCCTGACGAGCTGGGCCGCGTCGGCGCGGGTGCTGCGCGCTCAGACGCTCTCGGTGCGAAACCGCGACTACGTCGCCGCGTCGAAGGTCGCCGGCGAGAAACCCTGGCGGGTCATCGCCGTGGAGATCCTGCCGAACCTCCTGCCCGTGCTCGCGTCCCAGTTCGTGTTCGCGATCATTGCCGCAGTCCTCGGCGAGGCCGGTCTGGCCTTCATCGGCCTCGGCGCCTCAAACTCCGCAACGCTCGGCACGATGCTCTTCTACGCGCAGAACGGGTACGCGCTGTCGCTCGGCGCCTGGTGGTGGTTCGTGCCGCCGGGCCTGATCATCGCGCTCTTCGGCATGGGTCTGTCCCTGGTGAACTTCTCGATCGACGAGACCATCAACCCCAAGCTCAAGAACCTCCGCCTGTACCGCAGGCGCGCGCGGCGGGCCGCGCGTATGGAGCGGCAACTGGCCCGACGCGGCCAGGGTGCCACGGGCACCCCGGCCGCCCGCTCGACCGTCTCGGAGGTGCCCCCGCGATGAACACGACGCTGCTGAACGACAACGCCCCCGCTACCGGCGGGCCGAGGGCCGACGCCGTCCTGACGGTCGAGAACCTCACCGTCGTGTACGAGGCGGACACCTCGGTCACGGCCGTCCGGGACGCGAGCCTGACTCTGCACCGGGGGGAGGTCCTCGGCCTGGCCGGCGAGTCCGGCTGCGGCAAGACCACCCTTGCGTACGCGATCAACCGCCTGAACCGCCCGCCCGCCCGGATCGCGTCCGGACGGGTGACGTTTCACGACGGCGGCGGCGACGACGTCGATGTGCTCGCGCTGAGCGACACCGAGCTGCGCGCGTTCCGCTGGGAGAAACTCTCCATGGTGTTCCAGGGGGCGATGAACGCCCTCAACCCCGTCACCACAGTGCGGGCGCAGCTGCGCGACACCCTGTTGGCCCACCGCCCCGGTCTGTCCCGGACGCAGGTTCGCGAGCGATCGGAAGAGGTGCTGCGACGCGTCGGGGTGGACCCCCGTCGGTTGGGCTCCTACCCGCACGAGCTGTCGGGGGGAATGCGCCAACGCGTCATGATCGCCATGGCGATGCTGCTCCAACCACAGGTCATGATCATGGACGAGCCCACCACGGCTCTGGACGTCGTCGTCCAACGCGAGATCCTGAGCGAGATCATGCGGCTACGTGACGAGCTGAACTTCGCCGTCATCTTCATCACGCACGACCTGCCGCTGCTGCTGGAGATCAGCGACCGCATCGCCGTCATGCTGGCGGGCGAGATCGTCGAGCTTGGTGCGGCCGACCTGCTGTACCGCCACGCGCAGCATCCGTACACCCGCAAGCTCCTCGGCTCGTTCCCGAGCCTGTCCGGAGCGCGCGGCGCGTTCATCCGGTCCGGGGTCGACGAGACCGACGTCCCGGCCGACGGCACCATCGAGGAGCGAGCATGACCCTCGTCCACGTGACCAACCTCGTCAAGGACTACCGGATCCGTACCGGTCTGCGCCGCACCCGGCTGCGCGCCGTCGACCACGTCAGCTTCGACCTGATCCCCGGGCGCACCGTCGCCCTCGTGGGGGAGTCGGGGTCGGGTAAGTCCACCATCGCCAAGATCCTCACGCGCATGGAGAAGCCCACCTCCGGCAAGGTCGACGTGCGTCTCGACGACGGCACCCCGGTGCACGGGTCGCTGTACCGGCGGCAGGTGCAGATGGTCTTCCAGGACCCGTTCGCCTCCCTCAACCCCTTCCACTCGGTCGAGCACCACATCGCCCGTCCGCTGCGCATCCACCAGCGCACCCGCACCGCCGCCGAGACACACGAGCGCGTGCTGGAGATGCTCGAACGGGTCAACCTCACACCCGCCGAAACCATCGCGCCGCGCCGCCCGCACGAGCTCTCCGGCGGCCAGCGGCAGCGCGTCGCGATCGCGCGCGCCCTAGCACCGGGGGCGCAGGTGCTCATCGCGGACGAACCGGTGTCCATGCTGGACGTCTCGATCCGCCTCGGGGTGCTCAACCTGATGGGTCGCCTCCAGCGGGAGGATCGGCTCGCCGTCCTGTACATCACCCACGACCTGGCCACCGCGCGGCACTTCTCCGACGAGATCCTCGTGCTCTACCGCGGGCGCATCGTGGAGCGCGGGCCGTCCGACGCGGTGATCCTCGACCCGCACCACGACTACACCAAGTTGTTGGCGAGCTCCGCACCGGATCCCGAGCGCCTCGAACGCGTCACAGCCGCGGCGACTGTGGACCGCGACGCCATCGACAACAGCGTGTGCTACGACCACCGCACCCATCGGTGGGAGCGGGCCGGGGTGCCGTCGCCCACGGTGCCTGACCTGCCCGTGGGCTGATCTGGCAGGCTCCGCCGCCGCATTTCCCGTATTCGTTTTCGAACCTGAGGACACCGCGTGGCTTACCTCCCCTTCACCTTTCGCGCCCTGCACCACGGCTGGACCCTCACCGCCCCCGCGCTCCCCGACGACGTCCCCGCGACCGTCGCCGCGGCTCTCGCCGACGGCGTACCTGCCGTCGTGCCCGGTGAGGCGCACCTTGACCTGCGGTGCGCCGGCCTGATCGACGACCCGTTCGACGGTGCCAACGAGGCCGCCCAGCAGTGGATCGGCGACACGACGTGGCGCTACTCGACGACGTTCACGTGGTCCGACGACTCCTCGACCCGCCACGACCTGGTGGCCTACGGGCTCGACACCGTCGCCACCGTGGAGCTCAACGGCGACGTGATCGGGCGGACACAGAACATGCACCGCTCCTACCGCTGGAACGTGCGGGGCGCCCTACGCCCGGGGGAGAACACCCTCACGGTGACGTTCGCCGGCCCGGTGCCCGAGGCGACCGCGCGGGCCGAACGTGACGGCGCCCTGCCGCACGTCAACCACCACGAGTACAACCAGCTGCGCAAGATGGCGTGCTCGTTTGGCTGGGACTGGGGCATCGACGTCGCCGGCGCCGGCATCTGGAAGCCGATCGGGCTTGACTCGTGGTCCGGGGTGCGCATCGCCTCGGTTCGACCACTGGTGGACGTGGTGCCGGGCGGTGGGAGCGACGGTGCCCACCGCCGTCACGACGGCCTGCTGAGGGTGCACGTGGAGGTGGAGCGCGACGGCATCCGCGCCGACGAGGACGTCCCGCTCTTCGTCACCGTCACCGACCCCGACGGTGCGAGGCTGACCGCCAGCGGCACCGTGCCCGCTGGCGAGACGTCCACCGTCGTCCTCGTCACGGTGCCCCACGTGCGGCGCTGGTGGCCCGTCGGATACGGCGACCAGCCGCTGTACGGCGTGCAGGTCGAGGCGCAGGCCGCAGGTGACGTGGCGTTCTGGCGCGGGCGCGTCGGCTTCCGCACTGTCGAGCTCGACACCACGCCCGACGAAGCCGGGGCGCCGTTCCTGCTCCGAGTCAACGGCGAGCGGGTGCTCGTGCGGGGCGCCAACTGGATCCCGGATCATGCGTTTCTCACCGTGATCGACCGTGATCGGTACGCCCGACGCGTGTCCGACGCGCTCGAAGCCAACATCAACCTGCTGCGCGTCTGGGGCGGCGGCATCTACGAGTCCGACGACCTGTACGACCTTGCCGACGAGCACGGACTGCTGATGTGGCAGGACTTTCTCTTCGCCTGCGCCGCATACAGTGAGGACGCGCCGATGCGGACCGAGATCGACGCCGAGGCCCGCGAGAACGTGACACGGCTCAGCCCGCACCCGTCCCTCGTGCTGTGGAACGGCAACAACGAGAACACGTGGGGCTCGGTGGACTGGGGGTGGCCCGGCCGCCTGGACGGCCGAGGCTGGGGCGACCTCTACTACAACGACCTGCTGCCGCGCGTGCTCGCCGAGATCGACCCCACCCGCCCCTACTCGCCGGCCAGCCCGTACTCGTTCGGCGACTACCGGCACCCGAACGACGAGCGCTACGGCACCATGCACATCTGGGACGTGTGGAACCGGGCGGACTACACCGTCTACGCCCGGTACAGGCCGCGCTTCGTCGCCGAGTTCGGCTTCCAGGCACCGCCCGCCTGGTCCAGCCTCACCGCCGTGGTGCACGACGAGCCACTCGACCCGTTCGGCCCGCAGATGCTGGTGCACCAGAAGGCCAACCTCGGCAACGCGAAGCTGGAGCGCGGGTGGAAGGGCCACCTGCCCGACCCCGCCACCATTGAGGACTGGCACTGGACCACCCAACTCAACCAGGCGCACGCCATCCGGTTCGGCGTCGAACACTTCCGCTCCCTGACGCCTTACAACACCGGGACGATCCTGTGGCAGCTCAACGACAACTGGCCGGTGGTGTCCTGGGCCGCCGTCGACTTCGCCGAGCACCGCAAGCCCCTCTGGTACGCGCTGCGGGCCGCGTACGCCCCACGCCTGGCCACACTGCAGCCGCGCGCCTCCGCCGAGGCGTGCGCCGGCGCCTGGGAAGGACTCGATCCGGAGCCGGACACCCTTGCGCTCGTGCTGGTCAACGACACCGCCGAGGCGTTCGGCGGCACCTTCACTGTGACGCGGGAGACGTTCGACGGCACGCTACTGGCAAAGGCCACGATCGAGGCGTCGGTGCCCTCGCGCGGCGCGGCCACCCTCACGATTCCGGACGAGGTCGCCGCTTTCGGGGACCCCGCCACCGAGGTCATCGTGGCCGAGCCCGACGACGACACGACCGGGTTCGCTTCAGCGTTCTGGCACGGCGCCGAGGTGCTCGACCAGCGCCTCGACCTGCAACCGCTGCGGGTCGAAGCAGTGCCCACGGATGACGGCTGCCTGCTGCACGTGAGTACCACCTCCTACGCCCGCGACGTGTTCTGCCCCGTCGACGTGGTCGACCGCGCCGCCAGCGTCGACGACGGCATGGTGAACCTCCGGGCCGGCCGGTCCGTCACCTTCCGCGTGACGTCGCCGTCCGGCGACGCGCAGGCCTTCGCCGCCGCCGTGCGCTGCGCCAACACCCTCCTGGACCCGTCGGAGAGGACCCTCCCGTGACCGCCACCCCGGCCGTCCCCGTGAACCTGCTCGCCCTCCCCGCCCACCACGCGTGGCTGGACGCCGAGTGCCACCGGCTACTCGCCTTCGGCGCGCGGTCCGCGCTGCCCGACGGCGGTGCCGCCTACCTCGACACCAGCGGTCAGCCAGATCCCCGGCACGGCGTGCTCACCTGGATCAGCGCCCGCACCGCGCACGCGTACTCACTCGGAGTGCTGCTCGGCGTGCCCGGCAGCGCCCCCGTCGCCGACGCCGCGCTGGCAGCCCTGAGCGGCCGACTGCGCGACACCGAGCACGGGGGGTGGTTCCACGCGCTCGGACCAGACGGCGCCCCCGACCGCGCCGCCGGCAAGTCCTGCTACAACCACGCCTTCGTGCTGCTCGCCGCGTCATCCGCGGCGCTCGCCCGCCGCCCCGGCAGCACCATGCTGCTCGCCGACGCCGCCGACGTCTACCTCAGCCGGTTCTGGGACGACACCGCCGGCCGCCCGCTGGACACCTGGGACGCCGACTTCACGCGGCCCGACGACTACCGCGGCCTCAACGCCACCATGCACTCAGTCGAGGCGATGCTCGCCGTGGCCGACGCCGTAGAGGTGCTCGAGGACCCGGACGGGCCCGCCGTCGGCGGGGGAGCAGCCGCATGGCGGGACCGTGCCGCGCGGGCGGCACGATTCGTCGTCGAACTCGCCGTCGCTCACGACGGGCGCCTGCCCGAACACTTCGGGCCGGACTGGACCCCCGATCCCGGCTTCAACCGCAGCCAACCGGACGACCCCTTCAAGCCGTACGGCGCCACACCCGGACATGGCCTGGAGTGGTCACGGCTGCTGTTGAACGTCGAGGCCGCGGTCGGCGGCGACGACGCCCTCGCCGCGGCGGCGGTGCGGCTGTTCGACAGGGCCGTCGACGACGGCTGGGACGCCGACGGCGCGGAGGGCTTCGTCTACACCACCGACTGGGACGGCACACCTGTGGTGCGCCAGCGGATGCACTGGGTGGTGGCCGAGGCGATCGCCGCCGCCGCGGCGCTGCACCGGCGCACCGGCGAGCGGCGGTACGCCGACAGCTACGCCGCCTGGTGGGATTACGCGGAGCGTCATCTGCTCGACCGCACGGGTGGCTCGTGGTGGCACGAGCTCGACCCGCACAACATGCCGGCCACGACCGTGTGGCTCGGCAAACCCGATGTCTACCACGCGATGCAGGCCACGCTGCTGCCGCGCCTGCCGCTCGCGCCCACGCTCGCCCGGGCACTACGGTCGAGGCTGCTCGTCCCGTGGCCGGAGGACGCCAACGGTGGACGGCGGACGGTATGAGCGAGCGCGCGGCCGTGCCCCCGGAGATCGCCGTGTCGGTGGTGATCGGCGAGACACTGCCAGCTACGGGAGGCGTGCTGAACGACGCCGCGGACGACATTGTGCTGGACAACGGCCGTGTCCGGCTGCGGGTCACGGTCGTCGACGGGATCGCCCGGCTCGCAGAGCTCGTCCCTTCGCATTGGGCCGGCGCAGACGATCCGCCGCCTGCCATGCCGCTGGTCGAGGTCTCCACGAGTCACGTAGGACCCGGCGGCCGTCGGCACAGCGAACGAAACGCGACCAGAGGACTGCGCTTTGAGTCCGCCGACACGACACAGGTCCGCCTTGGTTCCGGTGCCGCGCCGGCCCAGCAACTACGCGTCGTGCTCGCCGACCCCGACACCGGTCTCTGCGTCGAATCATTCGCCGCACTGCTCGACGGCTCAGCCGTCGTCCGGACATGGTCCAGGGTGACGAACGCAGGAACTTCGCCACTTCTGCTGACGCAGGTCAGCTCGCTTGTCGTCGGTACCCTCGTCACGGACGCCGACGGTTCGTGGGACGAACAGATCCGGTTGTCCGTCCCGCACAACGTGTGGGGCGGCGAGTGCCAGTGGCGTGAGGCGAGTCTCGTGCAGCACGGCATCTACCGCACCTACCCGTCACACCAGCGCGAGCCCGTCGGTTCCCGCCACAGCCTCCTCGTCTCCAATGCGGGGTCGTGGTCGACGTCCGATCACCTGCCGATGGGGTTGCTGCACGACACCGGCCGCGGGCTTGGCCTGCTCTGGCAGATCGAGCACAACGGAGCCTGGTGCTGGGAGGTCGCCGACTGGAACGGCGGCTTGTACCTGCTGGCCAGCGGACCCACGGGCGCGGACCACGAGTGGCGCGAAATTCTCGAGCCGGGGGAGCAGTTCATCTCCGTCGCTGTGGCAACGGCCGTGATTGCTGGAGGTGGCGACGGTGACCTGCTCGACACGTCGATGGCCGAAATGACCCGGTACCGCCGCGCCGTCCGCCGACCGCACGCGGACAACGCGACACTACCGGTGATTTTCAACGACTACATGAACTGCCTCGAGGGCGACCCCTCCCAGGACAAAATCCTGCCTCTCATCCACAGTGCCGCTGAGCTCGGTGCGGAGTATTTTGTCGTCGACGCGGGGTGGTACGCCGAGGACGGGGATTGGTGGGACAGTGTCGGCGCGTGGGAGGAGTCCCGCGCCCGGTTCCCGCAGGGCCTGCGGGAAGTGCTCAACGAAGTACGCGGCCGCGGGATGGTCCCCGGACTCTGGCTCGAGCCGGAGGTCGTAGGCGTGCGGTCTCCGCTGCTGGGCGAGCTGACCGACGACATGCTGTTCTGCCGCGACGGCACCCGGCTGGAGGTCACCGGCCGCTATCAGCTTGATTTCCGCCACCCGGCGGTCGTGGCACGCCTCGACCGCGTGGTGAACCGGTTGGTCGCAGACTACGGCCTGGGCTACGTCAAGTTCGACTACAACATCGACGCCGGCCACGGGACCGACATCGGCTGCGCCAGCCCCGGTGCCGGGCTCCTCGGGCACAACCGCGCGTACCTGAGGTGGGTCGCCGGGGTCATGGACCGCCACCCGGGCCTCGTCATCGAGAACTGCGGGAGCGGTGGGCTGCGCATGGACTACGCGACGCTGGCGCTGCACCCGGTGCAGTCCACTACCGATCAGCGTGACCATCTGAAGATCGCAGCAATCGCCGCTGCGGCGCCCACCGCCGTCACGCCCGAGCAAGGCGCCGTCTGGGCTTATCCGCAGCCCCACTTCACTGCCGAGGAGAACGCGTTCACTGTCGCTGTATCGCTGCTGAGCCGCGTACACCTCAGCGGTCGGGTCGACCTGCTCTCACCGGAGCAGACCGCCCTCGTCGGCGAAGGGCTGGCCGTGTACCGGGCGCTGCGCGGCCGCCTGCCCGACGCTGTACCGCTCTGGCCTCTCGGTCTGCCGGGATGGAACGACGACTGGGTGTCGCTCGCACTCCGGACCGCCGATGAAACATACGTGCTCGTCGCGCGGCGTGCCGGCGAACGGACCGCGGTGCTTCCGCTGAGGCACCTGGCCGGTCAGCTCTGCTCGGCTGAGGTGATTTTCCCGGTCACGTTACCCACGCAACTCGCCTGGGACGACGACGAAGGCAAGCTGACAATCGAGCTTCCCCCATCGCCCGCCGCCCGGCTCGTGCGGCTGCACGGGCGCAACTAATCAAAGTAAGTCAACGAGTCGGACAAGCAGGACGGTCAACGCCTACTGTGCGGGCGCCGACCGAATCTCTCAGTGGAATTCGGCCGTGCCGGCGGGAACCGGCCGTGCCCCGTCGTCCGTGCGGGGGTGACGCAGGGTCAGCTCGCTCTGCAGCACGAGGATCGCTCCGCCGATCGCCGCCGCGTCCGACCCGTTCACCGACGGCACGATGCGCACCGGATGCGCCCGCCGCGCGAACAGGCGGCGGTCCACCTCCTGCTGGATCAGCGTCTGGTAGATCGAGCCGGCCACCGCGAAGCTCGGCCCGGCCAGGACGATGGTGTCCACATCGAACAGGCAAGCCATGGTGACGGCCGCTCCACCGAGATGGCGGGCCGACTGCTCGACGAGGCCCCGTGCGCCGGTGTCACCGGCGTTCGCCGCAGCCGCGATCCGCGCGAACTCGGTGAGGAGATCGGCGGCGGTCGAGTCCAGGGCCAGCCGCTGGGCAAGCCCGGGTGTCGCCATGGCCTGCCGGACGATGGCCGACGGGCCGGCGTAGTTCTCCAGGCAGCCGACGTTGCCGCAGGAGCACTCGTCACCGTTGATGTCCATCGAGATGTGGCCGATCTCCACGCTGTTCGAGGAACTCCCTCGGTACACCTCGCCGGCGACCACGACTCCGCCGCCGATTCCGGTGGCCATGTAGATGCAGCCATAGGTGCTGCGCGGGTCCACCGCACCCATCCAGTACTCGCCGATCGCGGCGGCCGCCGCGTCATTGTCGAGCAGGACCGGCAGCCCAAGAGTCTCCGCGAGCAGCCGCGCGACCGGGTAGTCGAGCCACGCATCTGTCGGCTGCGGCGTCAACAGCACACCCGCGCGCCGATCCTGCGGCCCGTAACTGACCAGGCCGACCCCCAACACGCGCTCGCGGTCCACGGCCGCCGTGGCCAGCAGCGCGTCCACCTGCGAGGCCACCAGGGGCAGCGCCCGCTCCGGCGGCATCGACGCCACGCCCTGGAACGACGTCCGGGCCACCTGTCGGCCGGCCAGGTCGACGACCACGATCACGCACGTATTGCGCTCGAGTTGCACCCCGACGCTGTAACGGGCAAGCGGATTGAGCTGCACCATGGTGCGTGGCTTGCCGCCCGTCGGCCCACCTCGGCCGGCCTCGACCACCAGGCCGTCGCCCATCAGCTCGCGCACGACCGCAGAGATCGTCGCGCCGGTCAGGCCCGTCGCCGCTGCAAGCTCCACCCGGCTGATGCTGCGTGCCGCCCTGATGAGGTCCAGCACCAGGCCGCGAGTCTTCGGCCGGCTGGCCCAGATCGGGCTGCTCGCCACGGTGCCTCCCAGTATTCGCTGCTTAACCAGGCTACTTCACTTACCGCGTCCGCAGTCATCCGCGACTTACGTAGTCCGCGCCTTGAGCACGGTGCCGCAGTGTGTTGACTTTCGTAACCAACCTAATAAAGGATGTTTGCAGCGCTCCCATCGATCTCTCACCACCCGAGGAGATCAGATGAAACATCGTCTTGCACTACTGGGCGCCAGCGCCACCAGCGTGCTGATCCTGGCTGGCATGGCAACGGCCAGCCTCCCCGCCGCAGCGGCCGCCTCCGGCTGCTCGGTCACCTACACGGTGCAGAGTCAGTGGCCGGGCGGGTTCACCGCGAACGCCAATGTCACCAACCTCGGCGACGCGCTGTCGAATTGGACGTTGACATTCGACTTCCCCAACGCGAGCCAGAAGGTCACCCAGGGCTGGGGCGCCACCTGGACCCAGGCCGGGCCCCGAGTGTCGGCGGCCAGCATGAGCTGGAACGGATCTCTGCGTACCAACGCCTCGACCTCGATCGGGTTCAACGGCTCGTGGAGCGGCGCGAACCCCGTACCCGCGTCGTTCGCGCTCAACGGGACCATGTGCACCGGGTCGGTGACCACACCGACCCCGAGCCCGACCACCACCCCGCCGCCCAATGGGCCGGCGCCGAAATTACACGCCTCCGGTAACAAGATCCTCACCGCGGACGGCAAGCCGTACCGGCTGCTGGGCGTGAGCCGCTCCGGCGGGGAGTTCGCCTGCGTGCAGGGCAAGGGCCTGTGGGACTCAGGCCCGGTCGACCAGGCCTCGATCGATGCGATGAAGACCTGGAACATTCACGCCCTGCGCGTTCCGCTCAACGAGGAATGCTGGCTGGGTCTCAACGGCTCGCCCAGCGGCGCCGCCTACCAGCAGGGCGTCAAGGACTACGTGAACCTGCTCGTCGCCAATGGCATCAACGTCATCCTCGACCTGCACTGGACCTGGGGTGCCTACCCCGGCAGTCCGGACTGGCACTGCAAGGACGAGCACGCCACCTGCCAGAAGCCCATGCCGGACGCGCGGTACGCCCCCCAGTTCTGGACCGGCGTCGCCAACGCGTTCAAGGGCAACGACGCTGTCGTCTTCGACCTGTTCAACGAGCCGTACCCGGACATGCCCGCCGAGTGGAACAAGACCCTGGGCTGGCAGTGCCTGCGCGACGGCGGCACCTGCACCGGCCTGCCCTACGAGGTAGCCGGCATGCAGGACCTCGTCGACACGGTCCGCGCCACCGGCGCCACCAACCTGCTCATGGTCGGCGGCCTGGAATGGACCAACGACATGCGGGAGTGGTTGACCTACCGACCGAACGACCCGCTGAACAACCTGGCCGCGTCCTGGCACGCGTACAGCTTCAACGCCTGCGCCAGCGAGTCCTGCTGGGACAGCCAGATCGCCCCGCTGGCGCAGCAGGTGCCGATCGTGCTCGGCGAGTTCGGCCAGGACAACTGCGGCTTCGACTACATGCAGCGGCTGGTCGACTGGGCCGACGCGCACGACCTGAGCTACCTCGCCTGGACCTGGAACCCGTGGGGCTGCACCAGCGGTGCCGTGCTCATCAAGGACTGGGCCGGCACACCGGAGCCCGGCGTCGGCGAGGGCTACAAGGCCCACCTGCTGACCCAGAGCCCCTACCTGTAAAAGGTCTCCGCGGTCGGCCAGCGTCGCGAACGCTGGCCGACCGACGGCCCACCCACCCGGATCCGAGGGGATGGCATGCGCACGAAAATTCAACTGGTGTTTCCGGTGGTAGCGGGCACCACACGGCTGGTGTCCGGCGTGCGGCGGTCGACGCTGCCGACGACGGCCGTGGAGGTCGGCGATGTCTGACCTGCCACCGCGTGTGCTGTTCGGTGCGGCGTACTACCACGAGTACCAGCCGTACGACCGGCTCAAGACCGACCTCGACCAGATGGCCGCGGCCGGATTCACCGTCATCCGGGTCGGTGAATCGGTCTGGTCGACGTGGGAACCGGAGGACGGCCGATTCGACCTCGACTGGCTCCAGCCGGTCCTCGACGGCGCCCACGAACGGGGAATCAGCGTGGTCCTCGGCACACCGACGTACTCGGTGCCCCCGTGGCTGGCTCGCCGGTACCCGGAGATAGCCGGGGAACTACGCACTGGCGAACGGATGGGGTGGGGCGGCCGGCAGGAGGCGGACTACACCCACCCCGCCTTCCTGTTCCACGCCGAGCGGGTGGTTCGCGCGGTCATCGCCCGGTACGCCGACCATCCGGCCATCATCGGGTTCCAGGTCGACAACGAACCCGGCCTCTGGCTGTTCCGCAACCACGGCGTCTTCCAACGGTTCGTCGACGAGCTGCGCCGCACCTACCAGAGCGTCGAGACGCTGAACCGGGAGTGGGGTCTGGTCTTCTGGTCGAACCGGCTGTCGACCTGGGAGGACCTGTGGCGGCCGGAGGGCAACACCCATCCCCAGTACTCGTTGGCGTGGCGGCGCTTCCAGGCGCGGCTGACCACTGAGTTCATCGCCTGGCAGGCCGGCATCGTGCGGGAGTACGCCCGCCCGGGACAGTTCGTCACCACGTGCATCGACTACGGGCGGCCGGCTGTCGAGGACGAGGAGCTTGCCGGTCGCCTCGACGTGACGGCGGGCAACGCCTACTACGAGGTGCAGGACGCGCTGACGCTTCCCGACTCCCGAACGCCGACGGACAGGTTGGATGACGGGGCGTGGACGATCTCCCAGCGCGCCGACCGCATGTGGAGTTCACGCCAGGAGCCGTTCCTGGTCACCGAGACGAACGCCAACCACCGGATCTCCCCGCACAGTCGCCCCGCCTACGACGGGCAGTGGCGTCAGGCCGCGTGGGCCCTCGTCAGCCGTGGTGCGCAAATGATCGAATACTGGCACTGGCACACGATCCACGCGGGCGCGGAGACCAGTTGGGGCGGGATCCTCCCGCATAGCGGGCGACCAGGACGCACCTACCGGGAGATCGCCCGCATCGGCCAGGAACTCGCCACGGCCGGCGAACTCGTCGCCGGGTTGATCCCCGACGCCGACGTGACCCTGCTCCACTCCTCGCCCACCAGGTGGCTGATGCAGGAACATCCGCCGCTGGCCCGGCAGGATGGCAGCGGCGACCGCGACTCCTACCACGCGTTCTTCGACGTCTTTCACCGCGGGGCGTTCGACGCCGGGCTGCAGACCCGCATCGTGCACACCAGTCAGCTGACGGCTCAACCCGTCGAGCAGGCTGTTGAGGACCATCCGGTGCTCGTGGTGCCGGGGCTCTACGTCGCCGAGGACGCCCTCCTGGACTGGCTGAAGGCGTACGCGCACGTCGGCGGGCACCTCGTCGTCGGCCCCCGCACCGGCTACAGCGACGGCGAGACGCGGGCGCGCATCGACGTGCAGCCCGGGCGCCTCGCCGACGCCGCCGGAGCGTGGTACGAGGAATTCTCCAACCTGTTGACCGACGTGCCGGTGATCGCACGGGACACTGGACTGACCCTGGACGGGCAACCGGCCGCGACTCGCTGGCTGGAATGTCTGATCGCCGAGGACGCGACAGTGCTGGCCGGCTACGACCACCCACACTTCGGGCAGTGGGCGGCCGTCACCACCAGGGTGGTCGGACGCGGACGAGTCACCTGCGTCGGGGCGCTGCCCAACATCGACCTCGCCCGCGCCATCATGCGTTGGCTCGGCCCCGCACGATCACCCCAGTGGTGGGTCATGCCCGAATCAGTGACCAGCACCGGAGCGACCGCGCGCACCGGACAGCGGTTGCGCTTCCTGCACAACTGGTCGTTCACACCGGTGGACGTCCGGATCCCGGTCGCGGTCACCGACGTGCTCGACGACACCCGGTACACCTCGGGGGACGACCTGCGGTTGGGACCGTGGGACGTGCGCGTCCTCGTCGAGGACTGACCAGTCCTGCACACTGAATCGCCCCGGGTCGGTGGCTTTCCCACCAGACCCGGGGCGATTTTGCAGCTACACGTGTGGTGGGACGGTCCGGCGGGTGACGGCCGGGGAACCGGGTGCCGCGCCGACGGCACCCGGTCCGGCGTTACCGGCGAACTACTGCCGGGTCCACTTCTGGTTGTTGCCGCCAGTGCAGTTCCAGGTCTGCACTGTGGTGCCGTTCGCGGTGCCCGCGCTGGTCACGTCCAGGCACAGCCCGGACTCGCGGCCGACGACCGTTCCGTCACCGTTGAGGGTCCACTGCTGGTTGGCGCCGCCGTTGCAGTCCCAGATCTGCACCTTGGCGCCTGCGGTGGTGGAATGACCGGGGACGTCGAGGCATTTGTTGCCGTAGACCTGCAGGGCGCCGTTGGGCAGCGCGACCCAACGCTGGTTGCTTCCGCTGTTGCAGTCCCAGATCGCCACCTGTGTACCGTTGGTGGTGCTGGCCCCGGGCACGTCGAGGCACCGGTTGGAGCCGACACCCCGCAGCACGTTGCCGGAGCCGGTGGGCGGCGGCGTCGTCGGGCCGTCGAGTCCCCAGCCGTGCCGGAGCCGGTCGAGCCCGGACTGGTTCGTGACGGTCAACGACAGGTTGGTGCCGCTGCCGGTCAGTGACGTGATGGCGCAGGAGGCGTTGAAACAGGGGCCAGGGCCCTGGGTCTGGTTGGCTTCCTTGACGCCGGTCCAGAGCAGCGAGCCCATGCCCAACTCTCGTACGGTGTCGGTGAGCGCGTAGAAGTACGACACGTTGTTGTTGCCGTCGCGGGGGCCGTTGTAGTTGACGCCGGTATTCATCGGCACGCCGAACTCGGTGAGGATCGCCCGGTCGGCGTACCCGCACAGGCGGGCCTTGAAGCTGTTGATCCACTCTGCCTCGGTCGGGTGGGTTTCGCCGCCCAGCGTGTACATGTGGATAGACAGTAGGGTTCCGTTCAGCCGGGAATCGGCGCCCACGGCGCACAGGTCGATGTCCGACCAGAGCCCCGGCACCACGATCCGGCCGCGCGGGATGCTCGAGTAGCGCTGCAGGAACGCGGCCGCGAGGTTGGTCAACTCGGTCGCGCTGTACCCCCACGGTTCGTTCACGATGTTGAAGTAGAACCGGCTGTTGCTGCCGTACTTGGCGATGACCGTGTCCCACATCGTGTAGAACGCGTTCATGTCGCTGATCCGGCCGCCGGTCGGAGGCCAGGGTGCGATCATCACGTTCATGCCCATCGCGCTGGCCGCGTCGTACGCCGCTGTCAGGCTGCCCCACCACGGTGACGACGTGGTCTGTGGGTTGATCCCGAACCGGACCGTGTTGGAGCCGAAGCTCTGGAATCCCCTGAGGATCGCGGTGGCCTTCGTGTAGGTGGTCGCGTAGCTGTCTGACTTGGACAGACCGATTGGGACGTTCTCGTCGTACAGGAAGTTGTCCCTGGTATCCGCCCAGTTGACCCCGCGGAACTGGCTGGTGGCTGCCTGCGCCGGTGCGCTGGGCGCTACGTAGAGGCCGAGTGATCCCAGCAGCACGGTGGCGACCGCGCCAATCGAAGCAAGACGCCACAGGTGTCTCCGTACAGTCATGTCATCCTCCATGTCGGTGGCCAACTTCACCTCAGGCTCCGCACCTCGTCGCGGGTCACGACGGAGACGCTGTGGTGGCCCTGAGGGGGTTTCGTGCGGCTGGTGATCCAGCCGATGAGGTGGCACCGCTGTCGCGGGCGGCGCCTATCCGAGGCGCCATTGTTGGTTGGTGCCGTTGTTGCAGGCCCAGAGTTGGGCGAGGGCGCCGTTGGCGGTGGAGCCGCCGCTGACGTCGAGGCAGAGGCCGGATTGGGCGCCGGTGATGGTGCCGTTGGTGTTGACGTTCCATTGCTGGTTGGCGGTGCCGGCGCAGTCCCAGATGATGACTCGGGTGCCGTTGGTGGTGCCTTGGCCGGCGGCGTCGAGGCATTTGTTGCCGTAGACGGTGAGTTGTTTGCCGGAGGTGTGGGTGAAGCGTTGGTTGGTGCCGCTGTTGCAGTCCCAGATGGCCAGTTGGGTGTCGTTGGTCTGGGAGGCGTTGGGTACGTCCAGGCACTTGCCCGCGCCCACGGCGCGGACCGGGCCGCCCGTGACCGGCGGGGGCGTGGGTGTGACACCGTCCAGCGCCGAGGTCAGTGGGCCGAACCACCTAGCGGCGATCTTCTGGATACCGGAGTTGTTCGGGTGGACCCCGTCGCCGGTGTCGGTGGCGGTGTTGAAGCCGGTCCACTGGTCGACCACCGTGATCGGCGAGACCGCTGTGGTCTTTGATACGGCCCAGGCGGGGATCGCGTTGTTGAAGGTGACCACGCGCTGAGCGCACTGCGAGCAGTTGCTCGGGTTCATCGGGAGAATCTTCGCGACGAGGATCTTCATGCTCGGGTTGCTGGCCCGCATCTGGTCCACCAGCCGGCCGAAGGCGCTCAGGATGGTGGCCGGGGCGATGTTGCTCCAGACATCGTTGGTGCCCAGGTGCATGACGACGACGTCGGGCCGGGTGGCGGACAGCCAGCCGGGCAACTGGTTTTGATTGGCGATGTTGGTGGCGAGATAGCCGCCGTGGCCTTCGTTGTCGCCGTCGTACGCGACGCCGCAGCCCTGCGCGGGGAGTGTGCCGACGAAGTCGACGTTCCTGTAGTTGGCGTTCTGCAACTGATTCCAGAGCAGAGCGCGCCAGCAGCCCGGTGAGCCGGTGATCGAGTCGCCGAGCGGCATGACCCGTACCGGTGCGGCGGCTTGGGCCGGTCCGACCGCGACAAACGCGGTGGCCAACAACAGTGCGGCAAGAAGTCCGTGGAGATAGAGAGGGAATCTACGAAGCATGGGATAACTCCTGGCACGTCATGTGAGGGACCTGAGTGGCTCGGCAGGGCGTCCACGACGCCCTGCCGAGCCTGTTGTCCTCGGCTATCCGAGGCGCCATTGTTGGTTGGTGCCGTTGTTGCAGGCCCAGAGTTGGGCGAGGGCGCCGTTGGCGGTGGAGCCGCCGCTGACGTCGAGGCAGAGGCCGGATTGGGCGCCGGTGATGGTGCCGTTGGTGTTGACGTTCCATTGCTGGTTGGCGGTGCCGGCGCAGTCCCAGATGATGACTCGGGTGCCGTTGGTGGTGCCTTGGCCGGCGGCGTCGAGGCATTTGTTGCCGTAGACGGTGAGTTGTTTGCCGGAGGTGTGGGTGAAGCGTTGGTTGGTGCCGCTGTTGCAGTCCCAGATGGCCAGTTGGGTGTCGTTGGTCTGGGAGGCGTTGGGTACGTCCAGGCACTTGCCCGCGCCCACGGCGCGGACCGGGCCGCCGGTGACCGGCGGGGGTGTTGGCTGGGCGGTGGAGCCGTACGGGCACTCGCTGAGGTATCGCGAGACGCCGGTGGAGTCCGCGAGTGACGGGCACAGCAACGGCGCGTAGCGGTCGTCGTTGTCGAGGAAGATCTTCAGCCAGGGGATCTCCCGCCGGGTCACCTGGGAGTTTCCCCAGGTGGGGAATCCGTGGCCGCCGCCGGTGAGCTCGACGTAGGCCCCCTTCGTGGTGGCCGGCTTGGTGGCCCACAGGCTGTTGATCGAGGACGGGGTGATGGTGCCGTCGTCCCGTGCGCCCATGATCAGGGTCGGTACTCGTACGGTGGACAGGTTCTGCGAGAACGAGGCCGGCGCCAGGGGTATGGCCGCCTTCAGCGAGGGGCGCCGCATGGCCGCGCTGATGGCGCCGCCGCCGCCCATGGAGTGACCGAGCACGGCGAGCCGGTTCGGGTCGACCCGGTCGCGGACCGGGCTCTGCCCGGTGAGGTAGTCCAGCGCGGCGAGCAACTGGGTGCCGCGTGCGGTGTCGTAGTCGGTGGGGCTGTTGGTGTCGATGCCGATCACGACGAAGCCGAACGACGCCAGCCAGGGTCCCATCCAGGCGCCTTCGGCGGCCCAGCTGGCGGTGTAGCCCGGTACTGCCGCGATCGCGCCCCAGGTCCCCTGGCTCGTGTCGGTCGGGTAGTAGATCTTCCCGCCGTTGAAGCCGAAGCCGCGCGGCACGGTGATCTCGGCGGTGGCGAACGTGCCGCGGTTGGCGGCGACGCTCTGCACCGTGGGATTCGGCCCCCGTTGGTACGAGGCTGCAGCAGCGGAAGGGGAACTGTCCAACACGGCGGTCCCGGCCATGGCTACGCCCAGCATGGCTGCAGCCGCGCCTGCCATGATGCGCCAGCCTCGGCGAGACGAGGATCTGAGATCCTGCCGACCAGCCCCGCTACCGCTCGGCACCTCGGACGGCGGATCTGCGCTCGACACTGGGCGGAGGTCACCACCGCTGCCATTGTGAGAGTCTGCGTTCACGTCGCTCACACCTTTCGTAAGATTGCTCTTCGCACCTCGACTGCCGGCCCTCCGACAGCGTCATCAGTGGGTGCGTGTTCGTGTTCCGTCCCGGCATCCACGAGAGATTGGTCGCGCAAGGGACAGCGACTGTTCGTGGCGCGCATTCGGCAATCTGGGTAACCGTGCGCTCGGGGAATCGGTGGTCCGGAAGGGTTGCGTTCTCATCGCCGGACGACCGGGTATGGAGCCACCGAGCGAGTGGTGGCCAGGCAGCCGTTCCTATACGCCTGAACCTTCGTCAGAGGCAAATCGAGGGATCGGTCCTTCCGGGCCATGCCGATCAGGCACGGCCCGGAAGCTCGCGTCTACCTCAGGTTCGGTACCTCGTCGCGGGTGACCACGTACGAGCTGTTGTAGACGGTGTTGATGAACGATGGTGAGTTGACGCTGCTGTCGCTGATGAAGCTCGTGTGCCAGGTGTTGAACAGCACCCACCGACTGCCGGAGGACTGCAGCTGCGCCGGGTCGGGGATGCGGCCGTTCTCGTGCAGCGCGATCGGAATTGATCCGCCGTACACGTTTCGGGCGGCGTTGAACATCGACGTCAGCGGCCCGTGGTCGCCGGCGTACGTGTCGGCGCCGCCGATGTCGACGTACTGCTTGCCGGGGTACCAGGCAGAGCTGGGGGAGCCGTTGAACGGGTGCAGGTAGACCAGGTTGTGCACCCCCTGGGCGCGCATGAAGTTGTAGGTGTAGGCCCACAGCCGGTTGTACTGGCCAGCCCCCTCCATGCTCCACCAGAACCAGGTGCCGCTGGCCTCGTGCCAGGGGCGGAACAGGACCGCGCCACCGCCGTTCTGGATGATCTTCAACTGGTTGGCCCACGCGGTGAGCCGCTGGTTGAGCCGGCCGTTGTCGGCAGTGCCGGAGGTGAGCGCCGCGTTGATGTTCGCCCGCATCAGGGAGCCGTCATAGCCGTCGGTGTTCTGCGCGGGCGAGCCCATGTGGTAGCCGACCATCGGGATGCCGCCGGCGTTCCACCAGGCCAGCCCGCGGGCACCGAAGTCCGGAGCGTCACCCATGTCCTGGCCGCGGACCGCCGGGTACTTGCCGGAGGCGTTGCGGATGATGTTCATCTCGTAGTCCGGGCCGCCGACCCAGGTGGACTCCTGCTGGCCGGAGAGGATGTGGTTGCCGTACTGGCTGTAGACATAGCACAGCAGCCGGCGCGCGGAGGCGGTGGCGTTCGGGTCGACGGGAGCGACGTTGCAGCCGCCGGGGGTGGGCGGTGGAGTGGTCGGGTTGCCGCCGCCCTGCGACCAGCGCTGGTTGGCTTGGCCGTTGCAGTTCCAGAGGGCGACCAGGGTGCCGGCGGCGGTGGCGGCGCCGGAGACGTCGAGGCACAGCCCGGACTGCACACCGGTGATGCTGCCGTTGGAGTTCAGCCGCCACTGTTGGTTGGCAGCCCCGGTGCAGGACCAGATGATCGCGGCGGTGCCCGCGCTGGTCTGGCCGGCCTCGGCGTCCAGACACAGGCTGTTGTTGAAGACGCGCAGCTCACCGGCGTCGGTGAAGGTCCAGGTCTGGTTGGCCTGGCCGTTGCAGTCCCAGATCTGCACGCGCGTGCCGGTGGTGGCGGAGTTGCCGACGACGTCGAGGCAGCGTCCGGAAGCGGCGCTGACCAGCCGCCCGGTCGACGCGGCAGCGGCATTTCCGGCGGTCAGCCAGACCGCGGACAGACTGACGCCGGCAGTGGTCAACACGGCGATCAGCAGGCTCATCCACCGGGTGCGGCGTCGCCGCGTCGGCGGGGTGGGAGGTGGAGCGAGTGCCATGTCAGTACTCCAAGGGGACGGGATGGGGTGCGGTGGCGTGAAGCGGGGGATCAGCGGAGGTTGGGGAGCTCGTCGCGGGTGACGACGTAGTTGTGGTTGTAGACGCGCCGCAGGAACGTGACGTCGTTACGCTCGGTGAGCCAGGTGCCGTTCCAGGTGCTGAACAGCACCCAGCGGGTGCCGGTGGACTGGAGCTGGTCGGGATCGGGGATGGGGCCGTTCTCGTGCAGGGCGATCGGGACGGTGCTGCCGACGATGGCGCGGGTGCGGTTGAACAGCGTCGTCAAAGGGTTGTGGTCGTTGGCGTAGGTGTCGGCGCCGCCGATGTCCACGTACTGCTTGCCCGGGTAGAACGAGGCGTCGGGTTCGCCGTTGTACGGGTGCAGCCAGACCAGGTTGTGGATGCCCTTGGTACGGGTGAGGTAGTCGAACTGGAACCGCCACAGACGCTGGAACTGGCTGCCGCCCTCCTTGCTCCACCAGAACCAGGTGCCGCCGGCCTCGTGGTAAGGCGCCCACAGGACGGCGACGCCATTGGACTGGAGGCGCTGCAGTTGGGCTGCGGCGGCGTCGAGCTCGGAGAGATAGGAGCGGTTCTCTGCCGTGCCCGGCGTGAGGGTGGCGTTGATGGACGCGGTGCCGCCGTAGTTGCAGGAGCTGGTCGCCGGTGCGCCGACATGCCAGCCGATCAACGGGATGCCGCCGGCGTTCCACCAGGCGAGGGCCCGGTCAACGGCGCCGGGGCGGTCACACATGTCGAGGCCACGGATGGCCGGCTGCTTACCGGTGTTGGCCAGGATGTGGTTGAACTCGGCCTCGCTGCCGTTGGTCTCCCGCTGGCCGGACAGGATGTGGTTGCCGTACTGGCTGTAGAGGTAGCACAGCAGTTTGCGAGCCTGGGTGGTGGCCTGCGGGTCGACCGGGGCGACGGTGCAGGTGGGCGGCGGGTTGGTTGGCCCGCCGGCTTGGGTCCAGCGCTGGTTGGCCTGGCCGTTGCAACTCCAGGCCACGACCCGGGTGCCGTTGGCCGGGTTGTTGCCTTCGACATCGAGGCACAGGTCGGACTGGGTCGCCGTGATGCTGCCGTTGGTGTTCAACCGAAATTTCTGGTTGGTCTGTCCGGTGCAGTTCTGGATGGCAAGGGAGGTGCCGGCTGTGGCGCTGGGCAGGTCCAGGCATCTGGTCTCGTTGAAGGTGCGAATTTCACCCTGGCTGGTGAAGACCCAGCCCTGGTTCTGCTGCCCGTTGCAGTCCCAGATCGCGACCGGGGTGCCGGCCGCTGGGTTGTTGCCCGACACGTCGAGGCAGCGACCTGACGCGGCACTGACCAGCGGGCTGCCGACTGCGGCCGAGGCGGTGCCCGCTCCCAGCAGTACCGCGCCACCGCTCGCCACCACCAGAGCCGTGGCAAGCAGAATTCTCCATCTCATGAGGTTCTCCTCTGGGTATCGGGGGGTGTCCATACCGTCCGACTCATCGGGTTGTGACGAACCAGGGAGCTGGACGTGCCCGGGGTCCAGCCTGTGAAGCTGTGCAGATAGGTGCGGATAACTCGATACGAGTTACCGAAGGAGGCTGTTCATCCTGTCGCTGGCCGGGTCGATCGCGCCGATACCGGCGTTGACAACGCTGTCACGGCGGGCGGCGGGCACGTCGTTAACATGCCGGAATCATGTTCTTAGTTCATGCACGCTGTCAAGTATGTCTATGCATCGAAGCGTCGCAGCCGGCCGAATGGTGCTGGCGTTGTTTGACTGCATCAACAAACGTTCGCAGGTCACGCCCTGGATGCGGGGGAGGCGGTGGTCAGCGGGCCAGGATGCGGTGCTGGAGGGCGATGACGGCGGCGCCGCGGGCCCATTCGCTGAAGGTGAAGGGCTTGACCACCACGTCGACGGGCGTCGAGGTCCAGTGGGTGTTAGCGGTGAGCGCCGTGTTGAACGCCTCGGCGCACACGTCGTACATCGCGACCGCCTCGCCGGACAGGATGACCAGCTGTACACCGGTGATGTTGGCGACCGTGGCGACCACCTGCCCAAGGGCGTGGCCGGCCTCCTCGAAGATGCGCCGGGCCGCCGGCTGGCCTTCCCGCGCCAGTTCCAGGCACTCCTCGAAGGTCAGTTCCGAACGGCCGAGGGTGGTCGCGACGGCGCGACGGATCGCCGCCGAGCTGGCGTACGCCCGGGCGCAGCCGCGGTGGCCCATTTCGCAGAGCGGGCCGTTGTCGTGGATCGGCAGGTGGCCGACCAGGCCGGTGCCCCGGCCGGCGCCACTGACGAGGCGGTCGCCGATCACCAAGCCGCAACCGAGACCGGCGCCGACTGTGATCAGCGCGAACGAGCTGTGCCCCACGCCGGCACCGAACCACTGCTGGGCGGCGGTCAGCGCCCGTACGTCGTTTTCCACCACTGCTGGTAGGCCCGTGGCCGCCGCGACGAGGTCGCCCAGGGGAACGTTCCGCCAGCCGAGAAATGGAGAGGTGGGCACGACGGGGTCTCCTCCGGAGGCCGTGCCCGCCAGGCTGATCCCGACGGCCGTGGGCGGCTGCCCCGATCCGGTCAGCTCGCGCACGGCCTCGCCGATGCGGGCCACGACGTCGTCGACGTCGTGACTGATCAGGGGGCAGCGCAGCTCACGCTGTATCTCGGCGCGAAGGTCGGTGCGGACCGCGAACAGCTCGTCTTCGGTCAGCTTGACACCGATCAACGCCGCACGGGCCGGGTCGACCGCCAGCGGCTGGGAAGGGCGACCCATCGTGCCGTGATCGCCGAGCGGCCGGTGGAGCAGGTAGCCGTTTTGCAGCAACGGTTTGGTCAGCTTTGTCACGGCGGACGGCGACAGGTCGAGCCGCCGTGCCGCCTCTGCCCGGGACAGTGGCCCGTGCACCAGCAACTCCACGAAAACCGATCGCATGCCCTCGGTCAAATGCGCATCGGACAACACCTGGACATCTTGGACACGTTTGTTGATGATGTCAAGGAATGAGCGCGGCCTGCTCGTTGGCGCGCAGGTGTTCTGCCGTATTTACTTCACGGAGGACGTAGTGTCGCTGGTGTCCCTCGATCAGCACGGCCGGTTGTGGGCACTCAACACCCGCGATTCCACCTACGTGGTCGGCGTCGAGGTCGACCAGGCAACCGGCGATGCGCTGGTGCTGCAGAAGTACTGGGGGCCGATCCTACCGCCGCAGGCTGCCCGGGAAGCCGCCGCCATGGTGGCCGGGCCCGGTAGTCCGTCCGGGGCCGGACGGCACGTGACCAGCTTCTCTCGCCCAGGCGAGATCGAGGAACTACTGCCGGTCGACGGCGGCCTGCGGTGGGGCCTACCCGCCCTTCAGGTCGCGGTGGACCAGGTGCGGTCGCTCGAACTGCGGTTCGTCAATGCCAGCGTGGTCAGCGAGAATGAGGCAGGCCAGCTCGACATCGCACTGGAGGACCGCAGCTTTCCGATCGACGTCGTGCTGCACGCGCGGGTGTACCCCGACTCGAACGCCATCGCACGGTGGGTGACCGTGCGGCACCGTGCCGGCGGCGACGCGGCCGTGGAGGTTGGCCGCCTGGACTCCGGCAGCTGGTTCATCCCCGACGCCGAGGACTACCGGTACCGGGCGGCGTCCGGGGCCTGGGCCGAGGAGAGCCAACTCCAGCAGGGCCGGCTGCCGGTGGGCGAGTTGACCTTCACGAGCAGGCAGGGCATCACCGGCCATCACGCCAATCCCTGGATCATGATCGACGCGGGAGACGCTGGCGAGGAGCACGGTGCGGTCTGGAGTGTCGCCCTGGCCTGGAGCGGCAGTTGGCGGATGACCACGACCCGCCGGCCGGAGGGTGGGACCGCGGTGACCGCGGGATTCGGTCACGACGGGGTGCGATGGCCGCTGCCGGCCGGGGCTGAGCTCGTCACCCCGCCGATCCTCGGGCTCTACAGCGCCAACGGGTTCGGCGGCACCAGCCGCGGCTGGCACAACCACATACGCCGGCACATCCTGCCCGCCGGCGACGAGGACCGCCCGGTGCTCTACAACTCCTGGGAAGCAACCGGCTTCACGGTCACCGAACCGGAACAGCTCTCGCTCGCCCGGTGTGCGTCCACCCTCGGCGTCGAGTTGTTCGTTGTCGACGACGGATGGTTCGGCCGGCGCGACGACGAGAACAGTTCGTTGGGCGACTGGTGGCCGCACCGGGAACGGTTCCCCGACGGGCTACGAAGCCTGTTCGACGGCGTCCGCGCGCTGGGTATGAAGGCCGGGCTGTGGGTGGAACCCGAGGGCGTCAGCCCGGACAGCGACCTCTACCGGGCGCACCCGGACTGGACGCTGCACCTCGAGAACCGCCGCCGTGACCGCAAACGCCACCAACTCGTGCTCAACTTCGCCCGTACCGACGTTCGTGACTGGGCCTTGGAGTGGCTTGACCGGCTCGTCACCGACCTACGCCTCGACTACCTCAAGTGGGACATGAACCGGCCGTTCACCCAGGCTGGCTGGCCCGACCAGCGCCAGGGCCAGGGTCACGACCGCGTCTGGATCGAACACACCCGGCACGTCTACCAGGTCATGGCCCAGCTGCGCGCCTGTCATCCGGGATTGCGGATCGAGTCGTGCGCCGGTGGGGGCGGCAGGCTCGACCTTGGCATCCTGCACCACATCGACCAGGTTTGGCCGTCGGACAACACCGATCCCGTTGACCGGCAGACCGCGCAGCACGGCGTATCCCAGCTCTACCCGGCCAACGTCGTGTCCGCCTGGGTGACCGAATCACCGAACGGGAACGTCGGTCGGTCCACGCCGTTGCGCTACCGCTTCCACGTCGCTATGGCCGGCGTACTCGGAATCGGGGTGGACCTGGCCCGATGGTCCGCCGCCGAGCTGGACGAGGCTCGCACGCTGGTCGAGCAGTACAAGACGGTACGCCGCACCATCCAACACGGTCAGCAGTACCGGCTCGGCGGACGGCCCGGCGCCGAGCGGTCCGCGCTGCAGTACGTGCTCGACGACCAGGTCGTGGTGCTCGTCTACAACCCGCATGGAAACGCCAAGAGTGGCCCCCGGTGGTTGCGGCTGACCGGCCTGGATCCGGACGCGGTCTACGAGGTTGCCGTCGGGGGCGACACCGACGACGTACCCGGACGGCTGGCCGCCAATTCTCGCTGGCAGGGCAGCACACTCATGGCCGTCGGCATCCGCCCCACCGCCTGGGAGCCCATCGGTGCGGACCACCGCAGCGACCTGATCGTGCTGCGGATCAGGAGGTAGGGGAGACGTCGGTTAGCGTGCTCTGCCGGGGTATGAGCCGGTGGGCTGCGCGGAGTTCCACGCCGGGCACCGGCTCGGTGCTGCCGATCCGCATCATGAGCCGGGCGACAGCGAGTTGGGCGATGGCCTTCTTGTCGGGCGAGATGGTGCTGATCGTGGGCCGTCCATACCGTCCGTCCTCGATGTCGTCATAGCCGATCACGGCGATGTCCTCGGGGACGCGTAGCCCGCGCTGGAGCGCGGTGTGGATGGCGCCGGAGGCGACCAGATCGCTGTAGCAGAACACCGCGTCCGGCGGGTCTGGCCGGTCCAGCAGGGCGGTCATGGCGGTGGCGCCGTCGACCCGGTTGAAGCGGGTGGTGCTGATGATCAGTGATTCGTCGACCGGTATACCCGCGGCCGCGTGGGCAGCCCGGAAGCCTCTGGTACGTAGCTGGGCCGCCTCCCCGGTGGGGTAGGGCTGGTCGCCGATCGCGGCTATCCGGCGTCGACCGATGGCGATGAGGTGCCGGACTGCTTCGGTGGAGGCGGCCACGTCGTCGATGCCGACGTGATCGAAGGTGCCGTCGGAAGGGCGTTCGCCGAGGACCACCAAGGGCAGGGCCGGATCGCGGAGCGAGAGATCCGCCTGGGACAGGCCCAACGGGCTGATGATCATGCCGTCGAACAGGAAGCGCCGTGGCCCCCGTCCGATCAGTTCTGCTTCGTGGTCGCGGTCGCCGTCAGTCTGGTCGATCAGCACGTTGTAGCCAGCCTTGCGGGCTGCGGGAATGATCGCTTGGAGTAGTTCCGCGAAGTACGGAGTGTCAAGATACGGCACCACGACGACAATCTGTCCGGACCGACCTGCGGCCAGGTTGCGGGCGAGGACGTTCGGGCGGTAACCGAGTACGGCGATGGCACGCTCGACCTTGCCCCTGGTGGCGTCGGTGACCCGGGCATACCCATTGACCACGTTGGACACGGTGCGGGGTGAGACGCCGGCCAGTTCGGCGACGTCCCGTAGCGTGCTCTCCCCCATGGACGCCTTCCCGCCGGGCGGGTGAACGGTCTCCCGCAGTGACGATCGTATTTCCAAGATGTTGCCTCTTGCCAGAGCCAGGGCCCCGGTGCATAGTCCTTTGCAGCGCTGCAATGTAACCTACATGACACATCATCATCGATGCGCTGATACCTCGCTTCTGCCAACAAACTTCTTAAGTAGCGTGCTCGCCGCAGCCTTGAGCCGAACCCCGCGCACGGCCATGTCGCCCTGCTCGAGAACGCGGACGGCGCGCGATCCGGGTGTTCGAAGTCCCTTCAGGAGGCTCGCAGCAATGCGCACCAGCAAACATCTGCCCGCAGTCGTCACCGCTGTGGCGCTCGTCCTCGGCCTGACCGCCTGCAGTGGCGGTGACGACGGTGCTGCCACGCCCCGCGCGAAGCCCACGAACTGCACGAACAAGATCGTTCACGAGGACGCGAACCGTGTGTCGGTATGGGCCTGGTACCCGAACATGGCCAAGGTCGTCGACAACTTCAACAACACCCACACCGACGTGCAGGTCTGCTGGACCAACGCCGGCCAGGGTCAGCCGCAGTACGAGAAGTTCCAGACCGCCATCGCGGCAAAGAAAGGCGCGCCCGACGTCGTCATGCTCGAATCCGACCAACTGGTCGGATTCGAGATCCAGGACGCGCTGGTCGACCTCGCGCCGTTCGGTGCCGCCGAGGTGAAGAAGAACTTCAGCGAGGGCGCCTGGAAGGACGTCTCACAGGGGTCGGCCGTCTATGCCATCCCGGTCGACGGCGGTCCGATGGCCCTGATCTACCGCACTGACGTGTTTCGGAAGTACGGCGTCACGGCTCCGCCGAGGACCTGGCCGGAGTACGCCGAGGCGGCGGCCAAGGTGAAGGCGGCCGGCGGCCCGGTCTTCGGCGACTTCGGCAGCAACGTGCCGGCCGTCACCACCGCGTTGATGATGCAGAAGGGCGCGCAGCCGTTCACCTACAACCTGTCCGACAAGCAGAACATCACCATCAAACTGGACGACCAGGCCACCAAGGATGTCCTCACCTTCTGGGGTGACCTGGCCAAGAACGGCCTGGTCGGCAAGGAGGACCAGTTCACCACTGACTACATCTCCGGCATGGTCGGCGGCAAGTACGCCACCTATGTCTCGGCCGCGTGGGCACCCGGCTACCTGACCGGTGCAGGCGTCGGCGGCGGCACGGAGAAGGGCACCTGGGCCGTGGCCCCGCTGCCACAGTGGGACCCGGCCAACCCGGTCGAGGTGAACTGGGGTGGCTCCACCTTCGCGGTCACCAGCCAGGCGAGTGACAAGGCAGCCGCGGCCAAGGTCGCAATGGGCCTGTACGCCGACGAGCCGTCACTAACCGACGGCTGGAAGACACAGACCATCTTCCCGCTCAACACCGGCGTTCTGACCTCGAAGGAGTTCGTCGAGGCCAAGAGCGAGTTCTTCAACGGCCAGACCGCCAACAAGGACGTCTACATCCCGGCCGCGAACGCCTACCGGGGCGCCGTCTACAGCCCGTTCACCGTCTACTACTACGCCCAGCTCCAAGCCCAGATCGTGAAGATCAACGCGGGTCAGACGACCGGTGCGCAGGCCGCCACCGATCTTCACAACGACATCGTCAAGTACGCCAAGACCCAGGGCTTCACCGTCCGTTGATCCGCCCCGGGCGGTCGCCGTGCCCCGTCGGCCGCCCGGGCCCATCTTGGTCAGAAGGGAGATGCTCTGTGGCCGGCATCATCGACGCCAGACCGAGCGCACCCCGCGCCGTCGTAGCCGATCCGCTCGGTTCGCCACCGGTTCGCCGCCGGTCCTCTCGACGTGGCGTCCTGGGCTGGCTGTTCATCCTCCCGTTCCTCGTCGTGTTCGTGGTTTTCCTGATCGGTCCGTTGGCGTACGCGGGCTACCTCAGCCTCTACACCAAAGGTCTGGCGACGGGCACGACGTTCGCCGGTCTCGACAACTACACCCGCGCATTCGGCGACCCGTCGTTCCGCAAGGGTCTGTGGTTCGTCCTACGGTTCAGTCTCGTGGTCATCCCGCTGCAGATGATCGTGGCGCTGGTAGCGGCCCTGGTGCTCGACGAGGTAACCGGCCGCCTGGCGCGCTTCTCCCGGCTTGTCATCTTCCTGCCGTACGCGATCCCCGCTGTCCTCGGTGCATTGATGTGGGGCTTCCTCTACAGTCCCAGCTTTGGACCGATCGAGCAGATCGCCTCGGCGTTCGACGTACGGGCGCCGTTCCTGCTCAGCCAGGGCAACATCTTCTACGGCCTGCTCAACGTCGTCACGTGGCAGTGGGCCGGCTACTACATGATCATCATCTATGCGGCGTTGCGCAGTATCGACTCCTCGGTCTACGAGGCCGCTCGGATCGACGGGGCGAACGCCCGCCAGATCGCGATCCGGATCAAGGTGCCGCTGGTGACCTCGGCGCTGACCCTCATCCTGATCTTCTCGCTGATCGGCACCCTGCAGTTCTTCGCCGAGCCGCAGATCCTCGGCCCGATCGCCAACGGAACCGTTACCCCGGACTTCACCCCGAACATCTACGCGTTCAATCTGGCGTTCCGCTATGCCCAGTTCAACTACGCCTCGGCGATCTCCTTCGCGCTGGGCTTCGTGGTCTTCGTGGCGGTCGCCATCTTCATGATCGTCACGCGCAAGAAGGGGAGCATCTTCACGTGAGCGACGTGCGGCGACGGCCCCGCCACGTCTGGGCGAAACTGCTGCTGCTGGCGATGGTGTGCTACTTCCTCGTGCCCGTCTGGTGGCTTGTGGTGGCCAGCACCAAGGACGCTCAAGGGCTTTTCTCCGGCTCTGGTGCCCTGTGGTTCTCGGGCTTCCACCTGTTCGACAACCTGGGCGACCTGTTCACCTTCAACAACGGCGAGTACCTGCGCTGGCTGGGCAACTCGGTGCTGTACGCGTTCGCCGGCGGCGTCGGCTGCACGATCATTTCGGTGCTGGCCGGTTACGGCTTCGCCAAGTTCGACTTCCGTGGCCGGGGCATCGTCTTCGCGCTCGTCCTGGGCTCGGTCATGGTCCCGCTCACCGCTCTGGTCATCCCGACCTTCGTCATGATGAGCAACGTCGGGCTCACCGACACGATCTGGGCGGTGATCCTGCCATCACTACTCAGCCCGTTCGCCGTCTACCTCATGCGGGTCTACGCGGCCGTCTCGGTTCCGGACGAACTGCTGGACGCGGCGCGCATCGACGGCGCCGGCGAGCTGCGCACGTTCCTGCGGGTGTCGCTGCCGCTGATGCGGCCCGGCGTCGTCACCGTGCTCCTGCTGTCGGTAGTCGGCACCTGGAACAACTACTTCCTGCCGCTGACCATGCTGTCCAGCTCCAAGCTCTATCCCCTGACCGTGGGGATCGGGCTGTGGTCGCAGCTGGCCAGCTCCAACAACGGTGGCGGCCAGTCGCTCTGGAATCTGATCATTGTCGGTTCGCTGGTGTCGATCATTCCGCTGGTCATCGCCTTCCTCACCCTGCAGAGGTACTGGCAGGGCGGGTTGGCCGTCGGCAGCCTCAAATGACGCGCTCGAGCTTTGGGAGATCTGTGTTTGCCGCCTCGTTCAGGCTTGACCCGTCCTTCGTCATCGCACCGGTGTCCCGGCGTACCTTCGGATCCTTCGTCGAGCACATGGGGCGATGTGTCTACACCGGCATCTACGAGCCGGGACATCCGACCGCCGACGTCGACGGCTTCCGTGGGGACGTGTTGGACCTGGTCCGTGAACTCGGGGTCTCCCTCGTGCGTTATCCCGGGGGCAATTTCGTCTCCGGGTATCGCTGGGAGGACGGCATCGGACCGGCCGCGGACCGGCCGGTGCGCCGCGACCTGGCCTGGCGCAGCCTGGAGACAAACGAGGTTGGCGTCGACGAGTTCATGCGCTGGGCGGGCAAGGCCGGCGTCGAGGTGATGTACGCCCTCAACCTGGGCACCCGCGGCGTGCAGGAGGCGCTCGATGTCCACGAGTACCTCAACCACCCCGACCGCACCCGCCTGGCCGAGCTGCGCCGAGCCAACGGCGCCGAGAAGCCGTACGGGGTCCGGATGTTCTGCCTCGGTAACGAGCTGGACGGGCCCTGGCAGACGGGACACAAGACCGCCCAGGAGTACGGCCGGCTGGCGGCGCAGACGGCACGTGCGCTGCGCTCGGCCGAACCGGAGCTGGAACTGGTCGCCTGTGGCAGTTCCAGCTCGTCGATGCCCACCTTTGTGGCCTGGGAGGCGGAGGTGCTGGAGATGGCGTACGACGCGGTCGACTACATTTCGGCGCACGCCTACTACGAGCCGGTCGACGGCGACATGGCCAGCTTCCTGGCCTCATCGGTGGACATGGACCACTTCGTGCACAGCGTGGTCTCCACCGCCGACAGCGTCGGCGCCCGGCTCAAGAGCACCAAGCGCCTGAACATCTCCTTCGACGAGTGGAACGTCTGGTACCTACGGGAGTTCCAGGCCCGGCAGGACACCGGATCCACCGAGTGGCCGGTGGCGCCGCGCGTCATCGAGGACTGCTACACCGTCGCGGACGCCGTGGTGGTCGGCAGCCTGCTGATCTCGCTACTGCGGCACAGCGACCGGGTGACCGTCGCCTGTCAGGCCCAGCTCGTCAACGTCATCGCACCCATTCGCACCGAACCCGGCGGCGCGGCCTGGCGGCAGACCATCTTCTACCCCTTCGCCATCACCTCCCGCCTGGCCCGAGGCGAGGTGCTGCGGGTGGAGCCACGCTGCCCGACGTACGACACCGCGCGTTACGGCGCGGTGCCGGCACTCGACGCGGTCGCCACCCACGACGCGGACACCGGTGAGGTGAGCGTCTTCGTGGTCAACCGGCATCAGTCGCAGTCGGTGACGCTGACCGTTCCGGTGACGAGCTTCGGCGCCGCCCTGCGGGTGGCGGAATCCTGGACCATCGCCGACGACGACCTCTTTGCGGTCAACACGTCGGACTACCCCGACCGGGTGGTCGCGCGGCCGGCGGACGACGCCGAAGTGGATGACGGGGTGCTTCGCGCGACACTGCCGCCCGTGTCGTGGACCGCCATTCGGCTCTGCGCGTCAAGGCAAGATTGTTAACGCTAACGCTGTAGATCAGCCGTATTCAGATACTGCAAGAGGGCAATCCAGAACAAGTATTGACAACCATCTATGTGAACGTTAACACTATGACGAAACACAATCTCAACATCTTCGAAACGTTTCCGTCGACGCGGTGCCCTGGCGTCGGCAAACGCGGAGATCCCCGTTCGAGCCGGCCGCCGAATCCCCAGAGAGGTAGATCGCTGTGCCACTGTCCCGGAGAGACTTCACCCGCCTTGCCGCGTTGAGCACGCTGACCGCCGTCGGCGGCGGAACGGCCGCTTTGGCTGCGCCATCAGCCGCCTTGGCGGCCAACAGCGCGTACGTGTTCGGCTATTTCAAGGAGACGCCGAACCAGAGCGGCGACAGCTACGCGTTGCACCTGGCGGTCAGCACCGACGGCCTGAACTGGCGTCCGCTGAACCAGAACAACCCCGTGGCGACCCCGACCGCCGGCACGCTCGGACTGCGCGACCCGTTCATCCTGCGCAAGCAGGACGGCACCTTCGTCGTGCTGGCCACCGACCTGCGCGGGCGCATCTTCAACCAGAACAACCAGTACCTGCACGTCTGGGACTCAGCCGACCTGCGTAGCTTCACCAGCTACCGCCGGATCCGGATGCACGGACTGGCTACCCACACCTGGGCACCAACCGCCTTCTGGGTGCCGTCGCGCAACCAGTACGCCATCGTCTACTCCGCGAACAACGGCGCCGACGTCTTCATGGTCAACTACACCTCGGACTTCCGGACGGTGAGCACCAACCAGGTCTACTTCAGCCCCGGCTACCCCGTGCTGGATGCCGACATCGTGGCCGACGGCTCAGCCTTCTACATGTACTACAAGAACATGTCCAACGGCCTTATCTACGGCGCCCGGTCGTCGAGCGGCGCGCCGAACAGCTACACCAACTACACCAGCGGCCTGCGGCAGGGCAATGCCATCGAGGCGCCCCTGCTGATCAAGAACAACACCGGCAGCGGCTGGCGGTTGTGGGGCGACTCGTTCAGCCCGGTCAACAACGACTACTACGCCTGGTCCACCTCCAACGTGGCGGGCAACTCCTGGACGCTGCTCAACCAACGCGACTACACGCCACCGCTGAACGCCAAGCACGGCTCGATCATCGGCATCACCTCGGCCGAGTACGACGGACTCGTGTCCCGTTGGGGCCTGCCGGCCTGGGTCCGGCTGAAGTCGTACAACTTCCCCGACTACTACGTACGACACGCCGGCGACGTGGGCCGGATCGACGCCTACCCGTTCGACCCCCACCAGGACCAACTGTGGCGCATGGTCGCCGGCCTGGCCGACTCCGCCGGCGTGTCGTTCGAGTCGGTCAACTCACCCGGTCGCTACCTGCGGCACAGCGACTACGTGATCCGGCTGGGGGCCAACGACGGCACCGCGGCCTTCCGCGCCGACGCGACCTTCCAGCGGGTTCCCGGCCTGGCCGACTCCACCTGGTCGTCGTTTCGGTCGTACAACTTCCCGGACCGCTATCTGCGTCACTCCAACTACGTGCTGCGCATCGACCCCCTCAGTTCGGGCTCCAGTGCCAGTGACCGCCAGGACGCGACGTTCCGCGTCTCCTGATCCCCGAAGGCAGAGGTAGCTGGTGAGACTACGTATACGACAATTGCTGGCAGTCCTGGCCGCTACCGCCACCGTCGCGGTGGGCACCGTGCTCGCCCCCGCCGCGCCGGCCTCGGCGGCGCCCGGCAGCCCGGCCGTCCGCCCGCCCCTGGGCTGGAACAGCTGGAACACCTTCGGCTGCAACATCAACGAAGCCAAGATCCGCGGTGCGGCGGACGCCATGGTCAACTCCGGCATGCGCGCGGCCGGCTACCAGTACGTGGTGGTCGACGACTGCTGGCAGGCGACGACTCGCGACGCGGCCGGCAACCTGCGCTCCGACCCGGCGCGATTCCCGTCCGGCATGCGGGCGCTGGGCGACTACATCCACTCCAAGGGCCTCAAGTTCGGCATCTACCAGGCGCCTCGTGAGGAGACCTGCGCCCAGTACTTCAACGCCATCGGCGGGGCCACCGGCGCGCTCAATCATGAACAGCAGGACGCCAACACGTTCGCGTCCTGGGGCGTCGACTTCCTGAAGTACGACTGGTGCTCGCCCTGGGGCAGCCTTAACGATCAAATCGCGGGCTTTACGAAGATGCGCGACGCCCTGCGCGCCACAGGACGGCCGATCGTCTACTCGATCAACTCCAACAGCGCACACTCCAACACCGGCCCCTCCTACAACTGGAGCCAGGTGGCCGACATGTGGCGCACCACCGAGGACATCACCGATCGGTGGAGCACCGGCTGTCGGGCCGACTGCTTCATGGGCGTCACCGAGATCCTCGATGTCCAGGCGCCCCTGGCAGCTTGGGCCGGCCCGCAGCACTGGAACGACCCCGACATGCTCGAGGTCGGTGTCCGCGGCACATTCACACCTACTGAGAACCGTGCCCACTTCAGCATGTGGGCGATCATGGCCGCACCGCTGATCGCCGGCAACGACATCACCACGATGTCCACCGACGTCCGCGACGTACTGACCAACCCCGACGTGTTGGCGATCAACCAGGACAGCGCGGGCCGCCAGGCCCAGCGGGTCCGCGACTTCGGCGACACCGAGGTGTGGGCCAAGACCCTCAGTGACGGCTCCGGCGCGGTCGCCCTGCTGAACCGCTCGGGCAGCACCGCGACGGTGTCCACCACCGCCGCCGAGATCGGCATGCCAACGGCTGGCAGCTACACCCTGGCCGACGTCTGGACGAAGGCGTCCCGGAACACCTCCGCAGCGATCAGCGCGACCGTCCCGCCGCACGGCGTGGTCATGTACCGGGTCCGGACCGGCTCGTCGACACCCACTACCTCCTTCAGCCTGCGCGGCGCGGGATCCGGTCGCTGCCTGGACCTGCTCGGCGGTGCGCCGACCGACGGCGCCCAGGCGGTCATCTGGGATTGCAACGGCGGCATCACGCAGGTCGTCACCGCGGCTTCGGGTCAGCTCCGCATTGGCGGTAAGTGCCTCGACGCCGAGAGTAACGGCACCGCGAACGGCACCAGGGTCATCCTCTGGACCTGCGGCGCGGGCCCCAACCAGCAGTGGACGATCCAAGCCGACGGCACCATACGAGGAGGACAGTCGGGCAGGTGCATCGACGTCAATCAGGCCGCAACAACCAACAACAGCCCGCTGGTCCTGTGGACCTGCTCCGGCGCGGCCAACCAACGCTGGACCCGCGTCTGACGGAGAGAGATGGCCGGCGGTGGTTGCCGCTCTCCATCCCGGAAATCGAATCACACCCAACGATGAACACCATCTGGGATCCACGAACGCGCCGACTGGCGTGTGACGCACCGCGCCGACACTGCCCGCGATCGGGCTGCCCGGCGCCCGACCTAAGGACCTGTCGTGACAACTTCGGTTTCGCCCGTACACAAAACACGCACCCTCCGCCGTCTGGCTGTGCTGTCGCTGTCCGTCGTCGCTCTGGCCGCCGGCGGGGCCGCGGCGACGCAATCCTCGTCCGCCGCCTCGCTGAATGCCGCGCCGCAGGCGGCAGCAACGCCCACCACACCGCCCGCGTCCTACCCGAATCCGGGCACGGTCACCGGTGACGTCGGCGTGCACGACCCGACCATCGTGGCCCGCCCGGGCGGCGGCTACCTGCTGGCCCACACCGGCAACAACATCGCGCTGAAGACCTCCACTGATCGGACCGCGTTCCGCAACGCCGGTGCGGTGTTCCCCAACGGCGCGTCGTGGACCACGACGTACACCGGCGGCAGCCGCAACCTGTGGGCACCGGACCTGACCTACCGCGACGGCCGGTACTGGCTGTACTACTCCGCCTCGACGTTCGGCTCCAACCGGTCCGCGATCTTCCTGGCCACGAGCACCACCGGCACCTCCGGCAGCTGGACCAACCAGGGCCTGGTGATCGAATCGCGGACGTCGGACAACTTCAACGCCATCGATCCCAACCTGGTCGTCGACGCCTCCGGCAAGTGGTGGCTCAGCTTCGGATCATTCTGGTCCGGCATCAAGATGGTGGCGCTGAACCCGTCCACGGGGAAACGCTCCGATGCGACAGTGCACAGCATCGCCGGCCGCAACGGAGGCGCGATCGAAGCACCGGAGATCGCACGACACGGCAACTACTACTACCTGTGGGTGTCGTTCGACCGATGCTGCCAGGGTGCCGCGAGCACGTACCGGGTGATGGTGGGCCGGTCGACCTCGATCACCGGACCGTATGTCGACCGCAGCGGCAAGGCGATGACCGCCGGCGGTGGCACCCAGGTGCTGGCAGGGCACGGAAACATCCACGGACCCGGTCACCAGGCGGTGTTCACCGACACCGACGCCGACGTCCTCGTCTACCACTACTACGCCAACAACGGCGCCTCGCTGCTGGGCATCAACCTGCTCGGGTACGACGCCGCCGGCTGGCCGTTCGTCTACTGACCGGAGAGGAGATCCGACGATGCGCAGAATCCTGGTCACCGGGGTGGTGGCGATGCTCGCCGCGGCGGGCACGACGATCGCCACCCCAGCCGCCGAGGCTGCCACGGTGCAACCGAACGTGTCTTACGTGCTGGTCAACCGCAACAGCGGCAAGGCCCTCGATGTCTACAACCTGGCCACCACCGACGGCGCAGCGATCAACCAGTACACCCGCAACGACGGCGCCTGGCAGCAGTGGCGGTTCCTCGACTCCGGCAGCGGCTGGTACCGGCTGCAGTCCGTGCACAGCGGCAAAGTGCTGGACCTGCCCACCACCGCCGACGGCGTCCAGCTGGTGCAGAACACCGACCGCAACGACTCCCGGCAGCAGTTCCGGCTCGCCGACTCGGCCGGCGGTCAGGTCCGGCTGATCAACCGCAACAGCGGCAAGGCCCTCGAGGTGTGGGAACGGTCCACCGCCGACGGGGCGAAAGTCTCGCAGTACCAGGACCTCGACGGCACGAACCAGCAGTGGCAGCTCGTCGCCCTCGGCGGCGGTGGCACGCGCACCTTCACCAACCCGATCAAGCGCAACGGCCCCGACCCGTGGCTGCAGTACCACAACGGGTACTACTACCTGGCCACCACGACGTGGAACTCCACCATCACGATGCGCCGATCGGCGACGCTGGGTGGCTTGGCCAGCGCACCCGACCAGGTCATCTTCAACCTGGCTGGGCGGGCCAACGGCTGCTGCAACATGTGGGCACCGGAGTTTCACCTGATCAACGGTCCGAACGGCAACCGCTGGTACTTCTACTACACCGCCGGCCGGAACGTCCCCGACTACAACCCCACCCAACGGCTGCACGTCCTCGAATCGGCTGGCACCGACCCGATGGGCCCGTACACCTTCAAGGCCGACCTCGGCAGCGACTGGTCCCTCGACGCCAGCGTGCTGAAGGTCGGCAGCAGCCTCTACCTGATGGCAACCTACGGCGGCGACGGCGCCGGGCAGAGCAACTCCATCCAGCGGCTGTCCAACCCCTGGACCCTGCAGGGCTCACGGTCGAGGCTCTCCTCGCCGACGCTGTCCTGGGAACGGCAGAGCGGGGCGGTCAACGAAGGGCCCGAACCGCTTTATCACAACGGCAAGGTGATGGTTGTCTACTCGGCCTCCGCGTGCTGGGGGCCGGACTACAAGCTCGGGTTGCTCACCCTGACCGGCAGCGACCCGTTGAACCCGGCGCACTGGACGAAGAAGTCCACACCGGTGTTCCAGCGCAGCGACTCGAACGGTGTGTTCGCGCCCGGCCACAACGGGTTCTTCAAGTCACCGGACGGCACGGAGGACTGGATCGTCTACCACGCCAACGACTCTGCCTCCGGCGGGTGCGACATGAACCGCTCCACCCGCGCCCAGAAGTTCACCTGGAACGCCGACGGCACGCCCAACTTCGGAACCCCGGCACGGTTGGGCATGACGTTGACAGCGCCATCCGGCGAATAGCACCCGCAAGGACCAGTCGCGGTTCGTGCTTGGCATGTCACCCGGTGCGGGTAGCGGCCACCCGGCTCAGATGCGCCGGCATCTGCGGAACAGCGGAGCCCGCCGTCGGCGGCGGCGGGCTCCGAACCACCGCCATCTACGCCCAGAACGCGACTCCAACCCCTCCTACCCGAAGGAGAACGACGTGCGTAAACCGTTCCGCATCGCGCTCGCCGCAGCACTGGTTGCCGCTGCCGTACCCGTGGTCCTGGCGTTCGCCGCGCCGGCTCAAGCCTTGGACAACGGGCTCGCCCGCACCCCGCAGATGGGCTGGAACGACTGGAACACCTTCGGCTGTAACGTCAACGACAGCCTGATCCGGCAGACCGCCGACACCATGGTGTCCAGCGGCATGGCCGCTGCCGGATACTCGTACGTCAACATCGACGACTGCTGGTCCGAGCGCAGCCGCGACGCCAACGGCAACCTGGTGCCCGACCGCACCAAGTTCCCGAACGGTATGAAGGCACTCGCCGACTACGTCCATGGCAGGGGCCTCAAGCTCGGCATCTACTCCTCGGCCGGCACCACCACCTGCGCTGGCTATCCCGCCAGCCTCGGCTACGAGCAGCGCGATGCCAACACCTGGGCGTCGTGGGGGATCGACTACCTCAAGTACGACAACTGCGGTGACCACGGCGGCCAGAGTGGTCAGCAGCGCTACACCACCATGCGTGACGCGCTGGCCCGCACGGGCCGGCCGATCCTGTTCGCGCTCTGCAACTGGGGCCAGGACAACGTCGTGCAGTGGGGAGCCGCGACCGGCAACTCGTGGCGCAACACCGGTGACATCCAGGGCAACTGGAATTCGGTGATGGGCATCCTCGACTCCCAGCCCGGCTACGCCGGCGCGTCGAAGCCAGGTGCCTGGAACGACCCGGACATGCTCGAGGTCGGCAACGGCCTGTCCGACACGGAGTCGCGTGCCCACTTCAGCCTGTGGGCACTGCTCAACGCGCCGCTGATCGCCGGCAACGACCTGCGCACCATGAGCGCGACCACCCGGTCGATCCTGACCAACACCGAGGTCATCGCCGTCAACCAGGACTGGGGCGGCCGGCAGGGCAACCGAATCGTCGACAACGGCAACTCCGAGATCTGGACCAAACCGATGTCGAACGGGTCGATGGCCGTCGTGTTGCTCAACCGCGGGTCCAGCGCCGCCACCATCTCCACCTCCGCCTCCCAGATCGGGCTCGGTGCCGCGTCGAGCTACTCGGTGCGCGACCTGTGGGCCCACACGAGCACCACCACCAGCGGCACCATCAGCGCCTCAGTGCCGGCACACGGCGCGGCGATGTACATCGTGACCGGCGGCGGCACCACCAACCCAGGTGCCAGTTTCGGGTTGCGGGGGCAGGGGTCGGGGCGGTGCCTGGACATCACCGGGGCGTCGCAGGTCAACGGTGCGTTGGCCGAGATCTGGGACTGCAACGGTGGCGCGAACCAGCGATTCACCCAGACGTCGGCGGGCGAGCTGCGGGTCTACAACGGCACCAAGTGCCTGGACGTCTACAACCAGGGCACGACCAACGGCACCGCGGTCGAGATCTGGGACTGCAACGGCCAGCCCAATCAGCAATTCCGGATCAACGCCGACGGCACGGTGACCGCAGTGGGCGCCAACAAGTGCCTGGACGTCAACGGTGCCGCCACGGCCAACGGCGCGAAGGTGCAGATCTGGGACTGCGCAGGCGGCAGCAACCAGAAGTGGACCCGGCAGTAACTCGCGGCAACGCCGGCGGCGCGGCATCCGGTCCGGCGAAGTCCGTACCCGCCGGCCACAACAGATCCGTCTTTGGTTGCCGCGGAAGCACGGAATGCCACCCCTAGTCGAACACATCGTAAGGAGCGATCCTCATGCAGAGACGCAATTTCCTCAGGCTGGGCGTTGTCGGAGCGGCGACCGTGGGCGCGGGATCCATCTTGGGTGCCTGGCCGGCAAACGCCGACACGGTCGGTCCGCTCCGGGCCGCGCCGACCACGCCGTTCGCCGTGGGCGTGCGCCAGTACAACTGGATGCGTGGCAACCGCCGGATCACCACCTTCGTGTATTACCCCGCCACCGGCACTCCCGGGGGTAACCCCATCAACAACGCCCCCGTCGCCCCGGGCGTCTTCCCCGTCTGCGCCTACCAGCACGGCCTCGGCGGCACCCCGCAGGGCGCCTTAGCAGTCATCCGCCCACTGGCCGCGGCCGGTTTCGTCGTCCCCGCCGTCAGCGTGCCCACGGTCGGCATCGGTGACACGTACAACGGCGAACTGCCCAGGGACAACTCTGAGGCCATCACCCGCACCCTGGCCCTGAACACCGCCAACGATCCGTTGGCCGGCCACATCGACACCACCGTCGGCGTCGGCATGTCCGGGCACTCCATGGGCGGAATGACCACCCACGCAATGCTCACCGCGTTCCCCGACCCCCGGATCAAGGCCGCGATCCCGATGTCCTGCGTGGACATGGGCAACCCGAGCGGCGCGGTCGGCGCCAATGTGCTGTTCATCCACGGTGACCGGGACCCGACCTGCCTGTACTCGTCGGCCCGCCAGGCATATTCGGAGCTGCCCGCGACCAAGGCATTCCTCACCTTCATTGGGGGCGACCACGGCAACTTCTTCGGCAACGCCCTGTCGATGCGAACCTCCATCGACTGGATGAGGTGGAGCCTTTACGAAGACATTACCGCCCGTGACCGCCTCACCGCCGACGCGACATCATCCACCACGAGATGGGAGTTCATCCCAGGCTCGACCCAGCCGCCGCCTACCTCCACCTACTACAACCTGGTGGCGCAGCACAGCGGCAAGGTCGCCGAGATCACCGGCGCCTCCACCTCCGCCGGAGCCACCCTCGCCCAGTGGTCAAGCAACGGCGGACAGCACCAGCAGTTCGCATTCGTCGACGCAGGCGGCGGCTACGTCCGCATCAAGGCCCGCCACAGCGGCCTGGTCCTCCAGATCGCCAACAACACCAGCGGCGCCGACATCACTCAGCAGCCCGACACCAACGCCGTAAGCCAGCAATGGCGCATCACCGACCAGGGCGGCGTGGTCAGCCTCACCAACCGGCAGTCCGGCCTTGCGTTGGACGTGTGGGAGCGCTCGACCGCCGACGGCGCTCGTATCTCCCAGTACGCCTACTCCGGCAACCCCAATCAGCGCTTCACCCGCCGACCCGTCTAACGGCGTCCCTCGATTGTCGGTGGGTTTGCTGAAGCACCGTGGCGTGGAAACCGCCGCCCCGACTGCCGGCCTGCGCTGGAACCGGGGCGGCGGCCAGCTCGCCGAGACCTTCGCGGTGGCCATCCTCTGGAGCTGAACCGCGGATTGACTGAGGTCGGGGAGGGGCGGGTGTGGGTGAGATGAACGGCCCTGAGGTGGTGGGCGGCCGGTGGTCGGACGACGCCTCGACCCGTACGACGTGGTTCGGGCGGCCCGTCATGCGTGATGTCGCCAAGCTGGCGGGGGTCTCCTCACAGACGGTCTCCCGGGTGATCAACCGGCAGCCACACGTGTCGGCCGCAACCCAGCAGCGGGTGTTGGATGCGATGCGGAAGTTGAACTATCGCCGGAACCCTGCTGCTCGTGCCTTGGTCACACGACGTTCGGCGACGTTGGGGATCATTGGTTACGAGAGCCCCTTGTTCGGACCGACGTCCATGTTGTATGCGATTGAGGGGGCGGCCCGAGCGGCAGGTTACTTCGTGAGCGTTGCCAGCGTCCGGCACCTGGACCGCCGGTCGGTGCTCGACGCGGTCGACTGGCTGTGTCAGCAGTCGGTGGAGGGGATCATCGCCATCGCCCCGAAATCGGCGATGGCCGGCGCGTTGGCGGAGGCGTCGCCGGGGATCGCCTGCGTGACCGTCGGTGGGGGCAGCATCGACGCGGTGCCGAGCGCGCGGATCGACAATGTCGTCGGCGCGCGGATGGCCACCGGGTACCTGCTCCACCTGGGGCACCGCACCGTTCACCACGTGGCCGGTCCGGACGACTGGCCGGAGGCCAGCGAGCGGTTGCGGGGCTGGCGTGCGGCGTTGCAGGAGGCGGATCTGCCGATCCCTGCCGTGGCGTCCGGAGACTGGAGCGCCCGGGCGGGGTACGAGCAGGGCCAGCGGTTGGCGGCCGATCCGTGCGTGACGGCGGTCTTCTGCGCCAGTGACCAGCTGGCTCTCGGCGTCCTGCGGGCCCTGCACGAGGCCGGTCGGCGGATCCCCGAGGACGTGAGCGTGGTGGGGTTCGACGGGGCGCTCGACGGGGCGCACTATCTGCCGCCGCTGACCACGGTGTGCCAGGACTTCGCTGAGCTGGGTCGGCTCAGCCTGGGGCTGCTGCTGTCTCAGCTTGAGCAGCCGGAGAGTGCCTCGACGTCGAGACGACAGCTGCTCGTGCCTGAGCTGCTGATCAGGCATAGCACGGCACCATCTCCCGACCTGTACGGCGACGGTGACCCACCTCGGACGCGGCGCGGCCAGCGAGCCTGACCCTTGGCCCGCAGGCCAGCTTGGCCGTCGACATGGACGAAACGGCAGCTGAGTGTTGGGATACGCGTTGGTACCGCGTGGCCCGATGTCCCGGAGTTTCTACGGGTCCTGGGCTACGGCGTACGCGTTGTTCCGGCGTTCGCAGCGTGCGGGGAACTGAGCGAAGAACTGTCGACGCCAACCGCGACGACATCCCCGACGTCTACCAGCAGCCGTCCGGCAGCCGCACCGACACCGCCTGACCAACGGCCGGCCCGCTCACCCGCGCAGATCCCGCCGCCGATAGCCCCAGGCTCCGGCCACCGTGACTCCTGCGGCCACGCCGGTCATGGCCAGGGTGGCGGTCCAGTCGACACCGGCGAGGGGGACGGGTGCCAGATGGGCGAACGGGGACACCTCGCGGACCCACCCGGGTGCGCCGATGCTGTCGGCGATCACCAACAGCAGGAAGCCGCCGGTCGCGGGCAGCGACCCGGCGACCGCGGCCACCCGGGGTGCCCAGCCGATGGCGAGGGTGGCCGCCCCGAGGCTGAGCAGCACAACAGGCAACGCGTTGCCAGCCCCACTCAAGGCCGCGAGCAAGCTCAGGTCACCGTCGGTCGCGGCGACACCCGCCCACACGGCCAACCCGGCGACGATGACCAAAGCCACGGCGCCGCCGGCGGTGGCGGCGAGTTCGGCGGCGAGCAGGCGCAGCCGGCTAACCGGCTGACCGGTCAGCAAAGTCAGGTGGCGGTCGGTCTCGGCGGCGACGAAGGCGGACATCCGAACTGCGCAGAAACCGCCGACGGGCAGGGCGAGCAGCGAGTACAGAGTCGCGGTGAACCCTTCGACCGCACCGAGCCCGGTGAAACCGGCTCGTGCTGCTTGGGCGGCGAGCGCCGGATTATCGGCCAAGAAGCCGGTGACCGACATCGCGGTACAGCCGATGAGCAGGTAGTAGGCGCCGACGCCGAGGGTCCACCCGGTCAGCGGCCACAGTACCCGCCGCACCGCGAACCCTTGCACGCCGCTCAGTAGTATCAGTCGTGGGTGGCGGCCGGAGGCGGGCGCGATCAGGCCACCTCGGATATCGCGGTGGCCGGCAGCGCCAAGCGCGGCGCAGCCCAGCGCAAGAGCCGCGGAGAGCAGCAGCACGAGCGGCAGGAGTCGGTTCTGCGCGTACGGCTCGCTGAGGGCGAGCAACCCGAACGGCGACAGCCACCGCAACCACCCCAGCTCGATGACGCCGTCACCGATCATCCGCGCGAGCAGGCCCGTGCCGAGGACCGCCACGGCGGCTCCGGTCGCGGTCGGCCGAGCCGGGAACACCTGCGCCGTCAGCCCAGCAACGGCGACGAAGAACAACCCGAGGACGCCCACGCCGGCTCCGTGCACCAACGCTCCGGCCGGCTCAGTGCCGGCAAGCAGCAACACCGTGGCGACGGCACCACCGGCGAAAACCGGCACGATCATGACGGCTGCGAGGTGGCGGGCCACCATCGCGCGCAGCGGCACCCGCCCGGCCAGCAGCACATCCCACCGGCCGGCGTCCTCCTCGCCGCGCGTGATGCGGGTGGTCGCCAGAATCGACCATGCGGCGAGCAGGACGGCGACGAAGGTGCCGACCCGCCACACCGTGAACCCGCCAGCCTGGTCGAGCGCAACCGGCTCTCCGAACAGGGTCCGGATGGCGGGGTTCCCGGCAAGCTCGGCGATGCTGCCCGCCGCGGCGGGATCCGCCATAACACTGGTGTAGGTGCCAGCCACCAGCGCAGGCATGACCGCGGTCACGGCCAGCACGATCAGACCGCTTCGGCGTAGCTGGCGTGTTGCCAGCCCGCTGATCGACCTCCCCGGAACGGCCTGCGTGGTGATTCCAGTGGCGGGCGCCATCATCGACATGCTCATCAGTTGGCCTGCTCGCCGTAGTAGTCGAGGAAGATTTCCTCAAGGTTCGGCTCTCGAACTGCCAAAGCGGTCACCTCGGCGGCGGCCAGCGCCCGCAGCGCCGGCGCGGGCGGCCCGATGAGCGAGAACCGCAACCGTCCCCTCCCGGTCTGCTCGACAGCGCCGACGCCGGACAGCGCGTCGAGATCCGGCGGCCTGCCGGTGTACGACACGGTCACCTCGGCACGACGCAGACCCCGCAGCTGCTCGATGGAAGCGATCTCGACGAACCGGCCCGCCCGCAGGATGCCGACGCGATCGCACACCGCCTCGACCTCGCCCAGCTGATGGGAGCTGAGGAACACGGTCTGCCCCCGCTCGCGTGCCTGGGTGACGGCGGCGCGGAACTCACGCTCCATCAGGGGGTCGAGGCCGCTGGTCGGTTCGTCCAGCACCAGCAACGGCGCCCGGGTCGAGAACGCCGCGACGAGCGCGACCTTCTGCCGGTTTCCCGACGAGTACGTACGCGCCGGTTTGGTGGTGTCGAGCGCGAACCGCTCGACCAGTTGGTCGCGGTAGGCCAGGTCGGTGCCCGGGCCGGTGGAGGCTTGCAGATGCAGAATCTCCGCGCCGGTCAGCTGCGGCCACAACGCCACGTCAGCGGGTACGTATGCGAGCAGTCGGTGCGCGCGGGCGACGTCTCCCGCGTCGGTGTCGAACACCCAGGCACGGCCCGTCGTTGGGCGCACCTGGCCCAGCACCATGCGGATCGTGGTGGACTTGCCGGCACCGTTGGGACCGAGGAACCCGAACACCTCACCGGCGCGCACCTCAAGTGACAGGTCGTCCAGCGCCAGGACCCGGCCGTAGCGCTTGGTCAGGTTGACGGTGCGTAGCGCAACATCACTCATCGTGGTAGTCCTTCTCGGTCGACGCGGATATGACCGCCGACCAGACTTCCCGGCACACCAGAACTCACCGTACTCCCGTGTTCGCCGCGGAGGAATCCCGTCCCCGACACCGTCGACGGCGGCAAACGCCGCTCGCCGACCGCCCAAGCCGTCTCGACCGGTGGGCGCAGGGCTCAACCGCACGCTGATCGACGAGCCCTCGCCAAGTAGCGCCGGGGTGCCGCCGGTGATCGGCCGGAGTGACTGGCGTGTTGGTTTCCGGTGTCCGGCAACGGCGTCAGCGGTTTGTCGGCCGGATGCTGACCTGGATGCCGGGTAGGACGGCCGGTGACGATGTGGGCATGACAAGCGACATCGCCCTACTCACCGAGGATCTGACCAGGTTCTATGGTCAGCGTCGCGGTATCGAAGGGCTCAACCTGGAGGTTCGCGCCGGGGAGGTGGTGGGATTCCTGGGACCGAACGGAGCCGGAAAGACCACCACGATCCGGCTGCTGTTGGACTTCCTTCGCCCCACTCGTGGACACGCGACTGTGCTCGGGCTCGACCCGCGCAGGGACAGGACCGCACTGCACCGTCAGATCGGCTATCTGCCCGGCGAGCTCGTGTTTCCCGGGCGGGACAAGGCGGAAGACCTGCTGCGCTTCTTCGCCGCAGCACGCGGCGGCGTGGCCTGGTCGCAGGTGACCGAGCTCGCGGAGCGGCTCGACCTGGACCTCTCGCGCTCGGTACGGACGATGAGTAAGGGCAACAAGCAGAAGGTCGGGTTGGTGCAGGCGTTCATGCACCGGCCGGCGGTACTGGTCCTGGATGAGCCGACCAGCGGGCTGGATCCACTCATGCAGCAGGAGTTCCTGGCCATGGTCCGCGACGCCAGTGGTGCTGGGCAGACCGTCTTCATGTCCTCTCATGTCCTGGCCGAGGTGCAGCAGGCGGCCGACCGGGTCGCCATCGTCCGCGACGGCGAGTTGGCCGCGGTCGAGCGGGTTGAGTCACTGGGAAAGCGGGCGGTCCGCGCCGTCGAGATTCATTTCGACGATCCGGTGGACCCGGCAGAGTTCAGTGTCCTGCCCGGAGTGAGCGACGTGGTGGTGTCCGGCCCGGTGCTGAAATGCACTGTCGATGGCCGCATCGACCCGCTGATCAAGGCGGCGGCGCGTCATCAGGTGGTCGACATGTTGTCGGCCGAGCCTGACCTGGAAGAGACGTTCCTGTCGTTCTACTACCACGGGGAAGGAGCTGGCGATGCTTCCCGCGCTGGTGCGTAAGACCTGGCGTGACGACCGCCTGGCACTGATCGGGTGGGCAGGTGGCGTCGCCGCTTTCACCGCCATCTACACCTCGTTCTACAGCCAGTTCCAGGGCGCTGCGGAGCTGAAGCAGGACGCGCTGCCCCAGGGCATGCTGGACTTCCTCGGCATCGCCGACATGCTGTCGCCCGCCGGTTATCTGCAGGCGACCATCTTCAGCCTGGTCGGCCCACTGCTGGTCCTGATGTGCGCCATCACGCTGACTGCCCGCACGATCGCTCGGCCGGAGGAGGACGGCGGCATGGAGCTGATGCTGGCCAATCCGGTCTCGCGAGCCGCTTTCGCCTGGCAACGGGTGGCCGCCGTCGGCAGCGCGCTCACCGGGATCGCGGCCATCCCGGGAATCCTGCTGATGATCATTGTTCCCTGGATCGGCATGGACATCCCCCTGTCCAACGTCGCCGCCGCGTCCGCGGGCCTGGTCGCCCTGGTGTGGAGCTTCGCTGGCGTCGCCTTCCTTGTTGGCGCCGCCACCGGGAAACGGGCTGTCGTCCTCGCGATCACCGGTGGCCTTGCCGTGGCCGCCTACATGGCCAACGCCATCGGCGGCATGCTCGACGGGTGGCACTGGGTGCGCTGGCTGTCGCCGTTCCACTACTTCATCGGCACGGACCCGCTGCACACCGGCTGGCATCCGGTCGAGCTTCTCGCTCTCGTGCTCCTCGGTGCCGCAACCACGACCGCCGGAGTCATCGTGTTCGACCGTCGCGACATCGGTGTGTAAACCTGAGGCTGGTGGCCGCGGGTTCCCTGCGGCCACCAGCACGCCGACAAGGAACAGCCCATGAGCGAGGACAATTGGCTGGCGGCCAACTGCCAGGATCTGCTGTACGTCCCGGCCAGTGCCCGGCGTCGGGCAGCGCTCAACCTGGGTGCCCGCGCAGCGGACGAGGGGCTGACACTGCGCGAGCTTGTTACCGGTCTGCTGGATGCCACCACTGCCCACTGGAGCGCCACCCCGGTCGCGTCGACCGACACCGCCGTCGCCGTGCATTCCCGCGCCGAGACACTGCTGGACACCGCCCGTGTCCTGCTCACCGATGCCGTGGACGGGTACACCCGGCAGAACCGCGCCGAGCTGGATCGCCACGACAACGAACGTGCCGCGTTCGTCAATGACCTGCTCACCGGCCGTGCCGACCCGGGCGCCCTGGCCGAGCGCGCACACCGGTACGGCATCCGTCTGTCGGCCACCCACACCGTCCTCATCGCCCGTGCGGCCGGCCTGACTCCCGGCATCACGCACCGCATCGATGCCGCACTGGCCTCCAGGTTCGGCGAAGGCAACACCCTCACCACCCTCCGCGACGGCGACGTGGTCTGCATCAGCGCCGGCGGCCTACGCGGCATCGCGGCCGAACTCGCCCACCTGCTCCTCGCCGAACTCGGCGCGGGTAACTGGCAGATCGCCGTCGGCCGTACCCAACCGGGGTTGCATGGCCTGGCCACGTCCCTCGACGAGGCCCGCCACACCCTCGACTATGCCGTCAGGCTCGGCTTCACCACGCCCGTCCTCAATGCTGCCGACCTGCTGGTGTTCCCCGTGCTGCTGCGTGACCGCGACGCCATGACCGACCTGGTGACCACGGTCCTCGGGCCACTGACGGCGGCGCGCGGCGGTGCCGAGCCGTTTTTGGAGACCCTGACCGTGCTCTTCGACAACCAGGGCAACCACACCGCGACAGCCCGGCAGATGCACCTATCCGTCCGCGCGATCACCTACCGCCTCGACCGCATCCGCGACCTGACCGGCTACCACCCCGGCGAGCCGACCCAACGCTTCACCCTGCAAACAGCCGTACTCGGCGCTCGACTGCTCGGCTGGCCGCTGTAGCTCAGGGGTGCCAGATCAGGACGGCGTCGTCCTGGTCGGCTGCTCCTCATAGACGTCGGGCACCCCGTCGGCGTCGCTGTCGCGCTCCTCCAGCGCGCAGACTCCCTGGTAATGCCGATTGCGAGCGGGTAGGACGACAGTGGCCAGCAGCGGAGTGGGTGCGCTTCGCTGGGCACGCCTCGTCTACGCCAACACGCGCATCGGGCCGTCCGGTCCGCCTACCAGCACAGCGACCCGTACTCATCGGGTGACGGTCTCGGCCGGCCCGTGGATCGATCACCGGGTCCCTGTGAGCTTTGCTGATCAGGCCGAGGCCGGTTACCAACAACACGGCTTCGCAGCCACTTGAACAGCGTCATTGGGTGGACTCCGAAGTCCTTCGCGATCTGCTCGACGGTCACGCCAGGGTCCCGGTCACGGGCCACCCGCACGACGTCATCGCGGAACTCACGGGGGTAGGGCTTGGGCACAGCAACATCCTTCCAGCCCGCCACCAAGGCAAGCCATCTCAGATGTCACCTATCGGTGCAGCAGACCCGATCCGGTGGACGACGAGTTGGTGACACCGTCACTGACTTGCTGGAGCCGCGGTGGACGGCTTGGTCGCGGCCCAGCTGGCGAGCATGCGGAGCGCGTCGCCGGCGGGGGTGCCTGCGGTCGCGCTGTAGGCGGTGAGGGTGAGGCCGGGGTCGGCCGGTAGTGGCATCGCCTCGAAGGCCAGCTCGAGCCGGCCGACCACCGGATGCTGGAAGCGTTTGACTCCGGTGTGGTGCAGGCGCACGTCGTGCGCGGCCCAGCGGGTGCGAAAGTCGTCGCTGCGGGTGGCGAGCTCGCCGATCAGGTCGCTCAGCGTCTTGTCGTACGGGTCGCGCCCGGCTTCGGTGCGCAGCAGCGCGACGGTGGTGTTGGCGGCTTCATCCCAATTGGGGTAAAGCTCGTCGGCGGCCGGGTGGAGGAAGCAGAATCGAGCCAGGTTGACCGGTCGCGTGGTGGCCTCGAAGGCGGGGGAGTAGAGCGCCTCACCGAGCCGGTTGGCGGCCAGAATGTCGAGGCGTCCGTTGCGTACGAATGCGGGGGCCTCGGTCATCGCGTCCAGCAGGCTCTGCACGCCGGGCCGAACCTGCTGCTGCTTGGTCGGCCGGCGCCTGACGCGCGGGCTGCTGTTGGCGGCGCGGGCGAGGTCGTACAGGTGGGAGCGTTCTGCCTCGTCGAGGTGCAGGGCGCGGGCAATGGCGTCCAGCACGCTGTCGGAGACACCGGAGAGGTTGCCGCGCTCGATGCGGGTGTAGTAGTCGGGGCTGACCCCGGCGATCATCGCGACCTCGGCGCGGCGCAGCCCGGCGACGCGACGGGTGCCGCCGAAAGAGGGCAGCCCGGCCTGTTCGGGGGTGATCCTGGCGCGCCGGGAGGCCAGGAACTCACGAACGTCGTCCTGGGTGTCCATGACAACCACGCTACGGCCACGCCTTCGTCGCATGGGGGTTCTGTCGTTACCTGTTACGGCAAACCCTCCCATCGGTGTCAACTGGGGCGTTCTCTATGAGTGAACCCATCGCCAGAGGAGGACAGCATGGAACTGCAGCCCGTCCGGCCCACCGTGAAGACGCCCGCCGAAGCATTCACCGGCGACGTCTACCTGACGCCGATCTACAACGGCACCGGGCCGTCGAGGATGACAGCCGCACTTGTGAGGTTCACTCCCGGCGCCCGATCGAACTGGCACTCGCATGCCGTCGGCCAGACCCTGCACGTCACCGAGGGTGTCGGCCTGGTCGCCACCCGCGACGGATCTGTCGTCCGCATCCACGCGGGCGAAACCGTGATCTGCCCGCCCGACGAGGAGCACTGGCATGGTGCCGCCGCCGACACGTTCATGAGCCATCTGGCCCTGCTCGAGGCCAAGCCGGACGGCGGGGACCCCACCACGTGGCTCGAGCCGGTCGCTCAGGACCTGTACGAGAAGGCGAACCAGCAGTGAGCGATCTCACTCCACGGCAGCAGGCGATGACGGCCATCGGAGCCTTCACTGCCGCGGGCCAGCTCCCGCAGCTGCGCGACGCCCTTGCCGACGGGTTGGACGCCGGTCTGACGATCAACGGGATCAACGAGATCTTGATCCAGATGTACGCCTACGCGGGCTTCCCGCGCAGCCTCAACGGCCTCGGCACATTCATGGACCTGCTCGAACAGCGCCGCGCGGAGGGGATCACTGACGAGGTCGGCGCGGAGCCGACACCATTGCCCACCAGTAAGAACAGCGTCGAGCTCGGCGCGCAGAACCAGACCCAGCTCGCCGGCGCACCGGTAACCGGGCCGCTGTTCGACTTCGCCCCGGCCATCGACCAGTTCCTCAAGGGACACCTGTTCGGTGACATCTTCGGCCGCGACAACCTGGACTGGCAGAGCCGCGAGATCGCCACTGTCGCGGCCCTGGCCAACCTCGACGGGGTCGAGGGTCAGCTGCGGTCCCACTTCGGCATCGCCCTCAACACCGGCCTGACCGAGCAGAACCTGCGGGGTCTGATCACGGTCCTGCGCGAGCGGGTCGGCGAGCCCCAGGCCGACCGTGCCGGCGCGGTCCTCGACAAACTGCTCGCGAACCAGCACTGATCCACCGCCCAACGCAGCCCTAAGGACTACCACTATGCGTGCCACCCTCATGTACGGCGCGGGCGACGTCCGCGTCGAGACGATCGCCGACCCGACCATCCAGGAACCGACCGACGCGGTTGTGCGTGTCGTACGTGCCTGTGTCTGCGGCAGTGACCTGCACCCATACCACTCCATGCCCGCCTCGGAGCAGGGGGTACAGATGGGTCACGAGTTCCTCGGCACGGTCGAGCAGATCGGCTCCGACGTGGCGGGCGTCAAGGTCGGCGACCTGGTCGTGGCGTCGTTCTCGTACCAGGACAACACCTGCGAGTTCTGCCGTGTGGGTCTGCAGACCGCTTGCGCACACACCGAATTCGGCTTCTTCAGCGCCGCGCAGGCCGAGCTGATCCGCGTGCCCCTCGCAGACGGCACGCTGGTCAAGCTGCCCGTCGGCATCGACTCCGAGCTGCTGCCCTCGCTGCTGACCCTGGCTGACGTGTACGGCACCGGCTACCACGCCGCCAGACGCGCCAACGTCACCGCCGGTGACACCGTAGCCGTCATCGGCGACGGCGCGGTCGGCCTGCTCGCGGTGCTGTCGGCCAAGCAGCTCGGCGCTGAGCAGATCATCCTGATGGGCCGCCATGAGGTCCGCACGGACCTGGGTCGCGAGTACGGCGCCACCGACGTCGTCGCCGAGCGCGGCGACGAAGGCATCGCCAGGGTCCGCGACCTCACCAACGGCGGTGCGCTCAAGGTCGTGGAAGCCGTCGGCCTCCGGCCCGCCTACGACCAAGCCGTCGGCATCGTCCGCGCGGGCGGCGTCATCAGCCGCGTCGGGGTGCCGCAGTACGAGGAAGCACCGATCGGTTTCGCCAGCCTGTTCGGCCGCAACATCACCCTCAACGGCGGCCCGGCTCCCGTGCGTGCATACATCGCGGACCTGCTGCCCGGCATCCTCGACGGCAGCGTCAATCCGGGCAAGGTCTTCGACCGTACGGTGGCGCTCGACGAGGTCCCCGCGGCCTACCGCGCCATGGACGACCGCGAGGTCCTCAAGGCCCTCATCGCCTTCTAGACCTTGCAACACCTGCATCACTGGGTGCCCTGAATCTCGCGCTTCGGCATCCTCTGAGGCGCGGAAGTCGCGACCAGCGCTCGCTCCCGTACTCACATCGCAACCTGGTCCGAGGCGCGCGTCCGGGTCCACGGCCACAGCAGCGTCGTCTCCGGTCCGCCGCGCCTGACGTCCTGCCAGCGGGTCCCGCCGTCTGATGGTGGGTGTACCCCTGTCTGCCGTAGGCGGGCCGGATGCAGGGCCACAGGGGCCGTTGCCCGGTCACCGATCGACCGGCCGGAGCAACGCCGGATGTGATTGAGGCGGTCCAAGAATGGGGGCGGTGCGGGCCATGACCGACCCCCTCATTCTGGCAATCTCACCCGACCCATGGAGGCGACATGCCAGTTCCACGCACGAGCGTCCTTGCAGCAGCACTGCTGGCGGTCGTCGGTCTGGCTGTTGCCGGCTGCGGCGGCAACGCTCGACCCGGCGACACCGGTGCCGAACAACCACTCAGATCGACCTCACCCAGCAACGCACCGGACTCATCGATCACAGGGCAGGCTGCGCCACAGCCGAGCGGCACTGACACCTCATCCGACCAGGACGTGCGAATGAAGATCCAGATCACCGTCGGCAATCGGCGCTTTCAGGCCACGATCCTCGACAGTGCCGCCGGCCGTGACCTCATCGCCCAGCTGCCACTGACCATCGACATGACCGATCACGGCTCGGTGGAGAAGACCGGCCGGTTGCCCTCACCGCTGTCCCTGGACGGCCAACCAGACGGTGCGGACCCCGACGTCGCAGATGTCGGGTACTACGCCCCCGGTAACGATCTCGTCTTCTACTACGGCGATCAGTCGTACTACCCCGGCATCGTCATCATCGGTCGTCTGGACGGTGATGCCGCCGCCCGCATCGCGAATATGAGAGGCGCCATCACCGCCACCATCGAAGCCCACACCGACTGACACCTTCACCCGCTGAGCCAGCCGGCGTTCGTCGTCACGGCGGTGGTGGCGCTGTTGGTGGTGGCTCGTCGTCGGTCCGGTCGATGGACGGCAGCCAGAGCACGACCGCCGCCCCTGAAACGGGTAGTGCAGGATCTCGGGTCGATCGAGGTCCTGCACTACAGCGTCTTCCATCCAGGGTCCGGTCACGGCAGTCCGGTAGGTGCTACCCGGGATGCGGCCCCTCGACTGGCCCAGCCGGCCCCAGGCACCGCACCATCGGTCAGGGACTCGAGATCTCATGCCGCGCACGGCCGGCGTCCCTACCCCCCCCGCAGCGTCGAGATCGAATGCTGCGGCTGGACGAGCTCGCCGGTCGACGTGCGTGAGCTCGGCGACGAGGGCTCGGCCGTCGCGGAGTAGCACGGCCCGTACCCGCGGGTTGCGTACCTTTTCGGCGCTTGCGAGGAAGGTGTTGAGGTGCCTGACCGCCTGTTCCGGGTCGCCGGCCCTGGCAGCGGAGTCCGCCGCTCGTACGCTGCGGTCCAGCTCGCGGGCCTGCGTCGCGGGAATGGCCCACTCCCTCCGGTACCGGTCGATGAGGGCGCGCAGATCGGTGAAGGACGTGGCAGTGGTGAAGGTGACGGCGTGCACGGTGGTGTTGCCGGCTCTGTCCTCGGCGGTGACCGTCAGCGTGTGACTGCCCAGTGGCAGCTGGGCGAAGTCGACAACGCTGCCACGCCGGAGCGCCTTCCCGTCGAGCACCGCGGCAATCGAGCGATGTTGCACCCCGGAGGTGGCGTCGGTGACGGTCCACGTCGGTCTCCGGGGAGTGGTGGAGTCGCCGTACGTGGCACCGTCGGTTACCCCGGTCACGGCGACGCTGGGCGCGGTGCGGTCGAGTTTGAGCCGGAGGTGCCCGATGGGCGTGGTGTTTCCGGCCCTGTCGATGGCCCGGTAGCTGATCCGGCCGTCGACGTCAGTGCTGATCGGGGTGGTGGCCGTGACCCAGGTAGCGCCGCCGTCGGTGGAGTACTGCCCGGTCCAGAGGCCGCTGGTCGCACCGTTGACCGCGAGCGTGACGTCCCCCACGTGCCAGCCATTGGCGCCGTTGGGTGTCGCGGGGTTGACGGTGGCGGTGACGACCGGAGTGGTCTGGAACTGCAACGCGCGGACGAACAGCTCCGGTGATGTCTCGCCGGCCCAGTCAGCGACGAAGTAGCGTGTTCACCGACTGCCCCGGTCGCGAGAAACTGTCCTACCCGGCGGACTACACCATGCCGATGGGCGCGATCCACCGCGACTTCCAGCTCAACGCCTACATGCGCACGACCATGCGGCACCTCGTGGAGGGTCAGTCCTTGGCCGACACTCCGATGGCGGGCAACGTCGCGTTGAAGACCCCGGTCTACGACTCGGGGTTATAGCGGCCGCTTCGGCGACGAGATCAACTGGGGCAACGCGATCGTGCTCGTCCCGTCGATCCTGCACCAGCTCTACGGCGACGCCGCCACCATGAGCGCGTCCTACGACCGGCTCGTGCTCTTCGTCGACTACATCCAGCGGCAGAAGGTGGTGGACGGGTACTTCGTCGACGCGGCCCTGGCCGACTGGGTCGGCGCTGAGACAACCTCCGGCCGCATCACCGGCACCTGGGGCTACTACCTGACGATCCAGTCGATGGCCCAGATCGCCACGCTGACCGGCCACGCCGCCGATGCCACCCGCTACGCGGCGCTCGCCGACGAGATCAAGGCGGCGTTCAACCGGGCATTCTTCAACGAGTCGCTCGGTCGCTACACCGCCGCCGGCAACGCCGGCACCGAAGGCGCCACTCAGGCTGCGCAGGCCCTGGCTCTCGATGCGGGTTTGGTGCCGACCGGCAGCCGGGGCAAGGTCCTCGACGCGCTGGTCGAGCTGATCTACGCCTTCCACCCGAACGGTACCGGTCCGCACTTCAGTGGCGGCACCATCGGCATGGGTCCGATCGTGCGGGCGCTGATGAACGGTGACCGTGACGACGTGCTGTGGGAGGCGCTGCAACAGGACGACCAGCCCAGCTACGGCTACTTCATGCAGTCGACCCCGGCCAACCCGGGCGGCATGACCACCATGGGTGAGCGCTGGAACCGCGGCGACTCCAAAAACCACATGATCCTGGCCCAGATCGAGGAGTGGTTCCACGCCGGCATCGCCGGCATTCAGGCAGCCCCGGGTTCGACGGCGTACGACCGGCTGGTTTTCAAGCCGAAACCCGTGGGCGACCTGACGAAGGCGAGCGGCTCCTACCAGACCCCGGCCGGATGGGCCCGATCGGCGTGGACCAAGACGGACGGTCGCTTCTCGCTGTCGGTCACCGTTCCCGCCAACACCCAAGCCGAGGTATGGATGCCAGCGGCGGACAAGCGTCTCGTCGCGGCATCGAACCGTGCGCTGTTCCAGCGGTCCGAAGGTACGTACGTCGTCTATACCGTCCCGTCCGGGTCGCACTCCTTCACGGTGCGCACTGGTTCCTGATGCCATGCGCCGCCCGGGGCTCTGACGCTCCGGGCGGCGCCGAACCGGGAGGTCTGATGAGTTCGAGAATCACCCGCAGAACGATGCTCGGCGGTTCGCTGTCCGCGGTCGCCGCGATGAGTCTGCCGTCGCCGGTACACGCTCGCGGACACGGGAGAGGCGACGTGGCGGCAACCCGCTACGGCAAGGTGCGTGGGAAACGCGAGGACGGCATCATCAAGTTCCTCGGCGTGCCCTATGCCCAGCCGCCGCTCGGCACGCTGAGGTTCAAGTCCCCGAAGCCGCCCGTACGATGGTCCGGCGTTCGCGACGCCGTCAGCTTCCCCAACCCGGCGTTCCAGGTCGTGGGCGGTGAGATGGGTCCGACCGGAAACGGCCGCATGCCCGCACCGTCCGAGAACTGCCTGTACCTGAACATTTGGACCCCCGCCGCCGACCGCAGGCGGCGGCCGGTGATGTTCTACAACCACGGCGGCGGCTGCATGATCGGTTCGGGCTCGGCCACGGGCCAGGACGGCACCCGTCTCGCGCAGCTCTACGACGTGGTGGTGGTCGAGTCCAACCACCGGCTGGGCCTGCTGGGCTATCTGTTCCTGGGCGATCTCGCCGACGGCGACTACGCCGCGAACCAGGGGATGCTCGACATCGTCGCGGCGCTGCGCTGGACCAGCGAGAACATCGGCAACTTCGGCGGCGACCCGGACAACATCATGGTCTGGGGTGAGAGCGGCGGCGGTGCCAAGACCGCCGCCGTCTACACCATGCCCATGGCAGCCCGGCTGTTCCACAAGGCCTCGGTCGAAAGCGCCGCCCCGCTGCGCTTCCCCACCCGCGACGGCGCCACCGCACGTGCCGAGCGGACGCTTCACCTGCTGGGGCTGACCAAGAACGATATCCCGAAGCTCTCCGACATCCCGGCCGCGCGCCTGCTCGAAATTCAGGTGTCCGAGGCCGCGAACGGCGTCGCACCCTGGGGTGACCCCGACCCGCTACCCGGCTTCGGCGCCTTCGTCGACGGAGGTGTCATCCCGCGGCACCCCTTCGACGACGGCGCCCCGCCGTGGTCGGGCGGTAAGCCGCTGATGGTTGGCACCTGCCGCGACGAGACGGTGTTCTTCAGCTTCTTCGGGCCGCCCGACGTCTTCCGCATCGACGAGGCCGGCCTGCGTAGCCGGCTCAGCGGCACCTACCAGGGCGCCGAACTCGACCGGATCATCGCGACGTTCCGCCGGTCGCGACCGGAAGCGACACCGGCCCAGCTCTACTTCGCGATCACCACCTCACCGATCTGGCGCGACGCGATCAAGATCGCGGAGGCCAAGGCGGCGCAGCACGCCGCACCGGTGTTCATGTACCAGCTCGCGTACCAGGATCCGACCGTGGTGCCGGGCACCGGCTTCCCGCTCGGCTCGCCGCACGCCTCGGACATCCCGATGAAGTTCGCCAACGTCGGCGTGGACCAGTTACCGGGCAAGCGGGCGACCGCCCGGCACATGAGCGCTCTGTGGGCCGGCTTCGCCCACTACGGCCACCCCACCGCAAGGGGCGTGCCCAAATGGCCCGCCTACACGCCGAAGGACCGGGCCACCATGTGGATCGACCCTGACTGCAGGATCGCCTACGACCCTGACAAAGAGGAACGGCTCTTCTGGCAGCGCCGGGACTGAACAGCGCGGTACCGACCGATGAGTGCTCCTTGGCGGGACATCACGCGAGGGAGCACCGATTTCGACGAGTTGTTCGCGGTCAACGTCAAGGCGCCGTTCTTCGTGGTGCAGCGGCGTCGTGATCACAACCGGCTCGGGTTCAATCTGCGTGGGCGTGGACGAGCCACACACCATGGTCATCTACTGCTACCTGGAATGACTACGCGTAGGCTCGCCGCCCTTCCCGGCCGGCGCCCCACCGGTCTGGCGGAACGACCGGCGTGCAGCGCAGAACCCCGTTCAGGCAGCGCTCACGTCGCCGCCAAGCCACCGCCGCGCCTGCTTCATCCGTGTCGCCGGCTCGTTGTGGGTGGCGGGCTCCTGCCGGATAAGCAGTGTCGTCGTGCCTTCAGGCGCTGGATCGGAGTGTGCTAACCAGACCGGGGACGCGGGTGACCCAGCGGGCCGCACCGCACCGCCCGGGTCTGCCCGGCCCGCCGTCCCCCCAGATTGGCGGAAACCGCAGAGACTGCCGAGCCCAGCCGCTGACTCGGGATTACCCGCCGGCGCGTTGACGTGCGGTCATACCCGCCGCCCGACCGACCGCTGAATACGGGCCATTCAGGGGTGAAACGGATAATTCCGAACCTTCTGGTCGAAGCAGCGCTCGCCGGTGCGTCGACTCAGTGAATCGCAGTCTCAAGGTAGCCGACCATTGTCCGTGAAGTCCGACACCGCGAACAGTGACGCCACGTCACGCAGCGGCGTGACATAGCGCCACTGCCGAGCGGCTGCGGCGACTGGTGCCATGGAGGTATGAAGGCTTCGCAGCATCGAGCCGCCACGCGACGACCGCGAACAAGGCACAAGCCCTGGATGCGATCCGGGCCGCGCCCAGGGAGGCGAAGGCCGGCTTCATCGGAACGTCGTCCGGGGTCGGCGCTGGGCGTCGCGCACGCGTCGATGTTTCCGCCAGCACCGCTGGCTCGTGATCGACAGCTGTTCCGGGAGGAGTTCGGCGGGCGATCCCGGAGGGTGAGCCTCGACGGCAGCGGGAACGCAGAGCCATCGCCGGTCGCGACCACCAGGTGCGATCAAGACAAGTCTCGACTGGAAAGCAGCGCGATGAAGGAGTCCACAGCATGAGCAGTACGCCCCTGCCCGGTACCGGCCGCCCGATTTTGCGGAGGCTTGGTCTCGCGCTTGTCGCACTGGTGGTCTGCGGGGTATCGGTCGTGGCGTGTACGCCCGGCGGTGATCCCGATCCGGGCGAGAGCGCGTCCAACGCCGCGCTGCAGCGGTTTTACACCCAGAAGCTGGCGTGGCAGGGTTGCGCTGACTTCGCCACCAGCGAGCGCGAAAAGGAGATCTTCGGAAAGGCTCCGGCGCAGGCGCAGTGCGCGTGGCTGAGCGTGCCGCTGAACTACGACGACCCTCAGGGCAGCGCCACCACCGTAGCGGTCCTGCGCTTTTCCGCGCGGGGTGAGTCGCAGGGCTCGCTCCTGTTCAACCCCGGCGGTCCCGGCGGCTCCGGCATCCTCGGAGCCCTGGGCGTCGGCGGAGTTGGGATGACGAAGAGCCGCATCACGGAACGTTTTGACGTGGTCGGCTTCGACCCGCGCGGTGTCGGCGCGACGAAGCCCGCTGCCGACTGCTACACCGAGGGCGGCACGAGCCGGGGCGACGAGGTGTTTCCGCTGCTGACCATGACCGCCTCGCTGACGGAGGCGGACACCCGCGCGGTGCTCGAGCGCTGCGCCCAGGGTTCCGGTGGCAAGGAGGCGCTCACCCAGATGGGTACGCGCACGACCGCTCGGGACATGGACGTGCTGCGGGCGGCGCTCGGCGAGGAGAAGCTGACGTACTTCGGCCAGAGTTACGGCACCCGGCTGGGTGCGGTGTACGCGGAGCAGTTCCCGCAGCGGGTACGGGCAATGGTCCTCGACGGCGCATTCGACCCGAACCTGGGCACGATCGAGCGCCGGCTCTCCGCATACGGGGGCTTCCAGGGCGCCTTCGACGCAATGGCCGCCACGTGCGCGAAGACGGCAGACTGCCCGCTGGGGACCGACCCGAAGGCGTGGACCTCGAACTTCCAGAAGATCGTCCAGCCGCTGCGGGACAAGCCGGTGCCCGCGCTCGACCAGAAGCTCGACTTCGACACCGCGCTCGGCGGAGTGATGGCGGGCCTGTACAGCCCGGACAAGTGGCCCACCATCGTCAGCGGCCTCGCAGAGGTACGGCAAGGGAGCGGCGACACTTTGCTCAAGCTTACGTACGATCTCGAAGGCGGCGAGCCCGAATCGGCGGTCAACGGCAACTTCACCGAGGCGGCGTTTGCGATCAACTGTATGGACGAGCAGCGCCTCAGCCCGGCCGACGCCGCTCGGCTGCGCGCGGAGACCTACAAGGTTGCACCCTTCATGAACCCCGGCGGGGACCCCTTTGCGGGCGCCCGGGACGGATGCGAGTTCTGGCCCGCCCCGCCGACGCTCGGCATCCCGTACGCGCAGAACGTCAAGGGCCTGCCGGACACGCTGGTCATCTCGATCACGGGGGATCCCACCACCCCACACCAAGGTGGCATCAAGCTTGCCGAAACCCTCGGAAGCGACCTGCTGACCGTCGAGGGCGAGGGACACACCGTCGTGTCCTCCGGTAAGAACAAGTGCGTCGATACCATCGCCTCGGACTATCTCATTGATCTCAAACTGCCGGAAAAGATGCCCACCTGCTCAATCTGAACCCGGCCCGGAGGAGCTGGTGGTCCTGTCAACCGCCAGCTCCTCCGTGGATGCAGCCGCTATCAGGGCTGAAGCGAGCGCAGCGTCTCAGCAGCCGGAAGGCGGCGACGGTTAGGTCAGCGCGGACGGTGCTGGCCGTCTGCGTCAGCCCTGGTGAACCGCTGTCCCATAACTGGAACGCGCAGAGCGTGCGGATCACCTCCCGCAGCGCGGCGCGCCGGATCCGGGCCGCGCAGGGCTGCCGCACCACGAGAGCAACCCGTTCACCGCCCGCACGATGCGTGACACGCCGGCAGACTTCATCAGCGTGGAGATCGGCATCAACCTCAAACGCCGACGTGATGCGGTTGCGCGCCTTCACCCCGGCCGTGCACGGCTTCCTCGACACCATCCGGGAGGGCCATCCGACCACGCCCTTGCTTGTGGTGTCACCGATCTACTGCCCCATCCACGAGGACACCCCGGCCCCCGGTGCGTTCGACCTCGCCGGATCACAGGTGCGCTTCCAGGCCGCCGGTGACCCGGCGGAACGGGCGAGCGGGAAGCTCACCCTCGGTATCATCCGCGACGAGTTGGCGCGGATCACCGCCCAGCGCGGGCCGGCGATCCGAACCTGCACCACCTCGACGGCCTCGATCTCTACGGCGAGGCTGACTTCGCCGAGCTGCCGCTGACCGACCAGCTCCATCCGGACACCGCCACCCACCGGCGCATCGCCGAACGCTTCGCGCAGCGGGCGTTCAGCGCCGACGGTCCCTTCGCGGAACCCAGCTCCTGACCGGCAGGTGCCCGGGGAACCCTGGCCCCGGACGGCGTCCCGGCACCACCGGCCTGATCTCGATCAGGACCATCCGCGCCGTGCCAACGATGCCACATCAGCATGAACATCGTCAGTTCCGTCTTCGATCGCATGCCAGATCCCTGCCAGGGTCGACTCCTGTCCGACCGGTGCCGCCGGCGCCGGACCGACGGCACCGACAAGGAGCGATGATGATTTTTGCGACACACCGTCTGGTGGCCGCAATGGCGGCGGTGTCCCTGGCGGCCTGCGGCCCCACCGATGCCGCTGAACAGCGGACGCGGGACCGTGCGGTAACGGTCACCGCGTCCACCGCCACCGACCGGGACCATGAGTTCCGGCGACTGGAGGAGGACTTCGACGCGCGGCTGGGGGTCTACGCGATCGACACCGGCACCGGCCGGACGGTGGGATACCGGGCCGACGAGCGGTTCGCGTACACGTCGACGTTCAAGGCGTTGGCCGCCGCCGAGGTCCTCGACGAGACCACCGACGCCGAGTTGGACCGGCTGGTCCGGTACTCGGCGGACGACCTGGTGACCTATTCGCCGATCACGGAGCAGCACGTCGCCGAGGGCATGACGCTGCGCGCGATCGCCGATGCGGCCGTGCGGTACAGCGACAACACCGCCGGCAATCTGATGTTGCGCCAGCTCGGCGGACCGCAGAAGTTCGAGAAGGAACTGCGCGAGGTGGGGGACAAGGTCACCGATCCGGCGCGCTACGAGACCGAGCTCAACGAGGCGAGGCCGGGTGACCGGCGGGACACCAGCACCGCGGCGGCCCTGGCTCAGGACCTGCGGGCGTACGCCGTGGGGGAAGCCCTCGAACCGGCGGACCGCGACGTGCTGAACGGATGGTTGAAGGGCAACACCACCGGCGGCGAGCTGATTCGCGCCGGTGTGCCCGACGGCTGGGTCGTGGGGGACAAGACCGGTGCCGGCGGCTACGGCACCCGCAACGACATCGCGGTGATCTGGCCCCCGGACCGCGCGCCGATCGTCCTCGCGGTGCTGTCCAGCCGCGACGAGAAGGACGCCGACTACGACGACGCCCTGATCGCCCAGGCGGCCGAGGTCGCCATCACCGCATTGTGACGGCCTGTCGGCCCGCCGCGGAAGCATGCTGACGCCCGCTTGCCTGCTGCACCCGTGTGAATCGAGGTTGCCCCCAATGCCCATGTCTAGGCGCAAAATCCTGAACAACACCCGGTCGCTGATCGTCTGTGGCCTGCTGGTCGGCGTGGTGGTCGCGGCGGCTGCCTTCCCTCCGTTGGCGCTGTCCGGCATGGGGGCGAAGGCCGGCGCGAGGGCTTTCGGTGCGTTGCCGAGCGAGTTGACTGCGGCCCGAACGCCGCAGCTGAGCTACCTCCTCGCGGCCGACGGCAAGACCCCGCTGGCCACCATGTACGACGAGAATCGGCGCGACGTGAAACTGGGCGACGTGGCGCCGGTGACGCGCGCGGCGATCATCGCCGCCGAGGACCACGACTTCTATCGGCACAACGGGGTCGACCTCGCCGGTGTCGCCCGCGCGTTCGTCAACAACTCCTCCGGCGCCCGGGACCGGCAGGGCGCCTCGACTCTCACCATGCAGTACGTGCGGCTCGCCCTCGCGTATTCGGCGGACCACCCGGCCGACGTGGTCGCGGCGACGGAGGACACCACCGCCCGCAAGCTACGCGAGGTGCGGTACGCGCTCCAGGTCGAGAAGGAGTTCTCCAAGGACTTGATCCTGGAGCGCTACCTGAACATCGCCTCCTTCGGCAACGGTGCGTACGGCGTCTTCGCCGCCAGCCAGGTCTACTTCGGCAAGCCGCCGAGCAGGCTCAGCATTGCGGAATCGGCGCTGCTGGCCGGAATGGTGAAGGCACCCACCACCAATGACCCGACCACCCGCGGCGGCCGTCCGCTGGCACTGGAGCGGCGCAACTACGTGCTCGACAACATGGTCACGACCGGCGCCGTCACGCAGCCTGAGGCCGACGCCGCGAAGGCGCAGCCGATGGTGGTCAGGGACCAGCGCTCTCCGAACGGTTGCGTCGCCACGAACGAGAAGCGCTGGGGCTTCTTCTGCGACTACTTCTACCGCTGGTGGATGTCCCAGGACGAGTTCGGCGCCACCGCGTACGACCGGGAGCGGCGGCTCAAGGGCGGCGGCTACCGGGTGGTCACCACCCTCGACGTCCAGGCGCAGCGCGGCGCCGACCGGGCCGTACGCAAGGCCAAGAGTGAGACCGCCAGGGAAGCCGCTATGGTCGCCGTGGTCGAACCCGGCACCGGCCGCGTCCGCGCCCTCGCGGTGAACCGCGCCTTCCGGATCGACGACCCGCAAAATCCGGTCAACAAACCCCACAGCGACCCGGGACAGCGATCGAAGAACCGGTTGGGAAACTACCCCAACACGGTGAACCCGTTACTGACCGGTGGTGACGGCATCACCGGCTACCAGGCCGGCTCGACTTTCAAGATCTTCACCGTCGTCGCCGCCCTGGAGAGGGGTATACCCCTCAGCCACACCGTCGACGCGCCGCAGCGGTTCCGCTCGGAGTACGTCATCGACCCCGCCAGTCCCACCGCGTGTCCCGGGACCTCCCGCTACTGCCCCAGGAACGCCGACCACAAGGCCGGTGGCGTGCTGAACATGTGGAGCGCGTTCGCCCGGTCGACAAACACCTACTTCGTCCCGCTGCAGCAGCAGGTCGGCGCGGAGAACGTGGTCGACGTGGCCAAGCGGCTCGGCATCCAGTTCCGGGTCGACCGGGAGGAGCGGTGGGCCGACGACCGGACGGCCGCCCATGACTGGGGCGCGTTCACCCTTGGCGTCTCCGCCACGACCCCGCTGGAGCTGGCCAACGCGTACGCGACGCTTGCCGCCGACGGCACCTGGTGTGCGCCGACTCCGGTGCAGGAGATCCGCGGCCCAGACGGCAGGAGCCTGGACATCGCCGAGCCGCGCTGCGAGAAGCGGGTCGGCACCGACGTGGCCCGCGCTGCCGTCGACGTCGCCCGCTGCCCGGTCGGTGACAACTCCGCGACCAGCAGGTGCGGCGGCAGCCGCACGGCCGCGCAGGTGAAGACCACGGTGAACGCTCCGGTCGCCGGCAAGACCGGCACCACCGACCTGGAGAACTACGCCTCCATGGTGGCGATGACGAAGCAGTACGCGGTGGCCGGGATCCTGACTGACCCGGACTGGCCGCAGACCACCGTGAACATGCGGCACCAGCAGCGCGACGGCATCAATCCGCCGGTCTACGAGAGCCTGGCGGCGGCGATGCACGGCAGACCGCGCATCGACTTCCCACCCGCACCGGCGGACCTCGCCCGCTGAGGCGGTCGGAACGCCTATGTCGAAATGTCACGGTGAGGTGGTGACACGGTGGCACTGCACGCCGGACGCGGTCCGCGCTGGAATGGGATGTCCGGCATCTTCGAAAGGAATCTCCCCGATGAGCGCGCCACGATCCGACGGACCCTGGGTAGGGGTGGAACGCCCAGGCCCCTCTGACGCGAGAGGCTCGGGTGTCCTGACGTCGGAGCAATTCGGGCCGGCCGTCGACAGTTCCCGGCCCTTCGGCGCCCACCTGCGCATGAGCTGGTGGAAGCCGCTCGTGGTCATCCTGGTGCCGCCGCTGGTGATGCTGCTTCTCCAGGTGGTGCTCTACCAGGTCGTGGGCGTCATCGAGGGCAGCGACGACCCGATGTCGGCCGACTTCACGCCGTTGAAGTTGTTGGCCATCAACATCAGCATCGGCGCGGCGGGCGTCTTGGCGATTCTGCTCCTGGTGTGGATCGCCAAGGTGCCGTGGCGGAGCTTGATCAGTTTTCCCCGAGCCTTCGACGCCCGCCGCCTGACGTACTACCTGATCGGAGCGGCGTTGCTTGTGGGTGCCGGGATTGGTGCCGTGGCGCTGGTCGCGCCCGACTCCCCGGGCTGGACCGCCTTCGGTGTCACCGGCACGACGATCGGGGTGCTGGTGGTCACCGTACTGAGTACGCCGCTGCAGTCCGCTGGCGAGGAGTTGATGTTCCGCAGTGCCGTGCTGCCCGCCGCGGCGTCCTGGGTGCGTGCGGTGCGTCCCGCCCTGGTCGTCGGGCTCGTCGTCTCCGGCCTGGGCTTCGCCGTGGTCCACGGGTCGGCCGACCCCTGGTTGTTCGGCTACTACACGTTCATCGGCGTCAGTACCGGCGTGATGGCGATCATCAGTCGCGGCATCGAGGCGCCGGTTGCCTTCCACGTCGCCAACAACGTCCTGTTCGGGATCGTCAACACGGTGATGGCGGACGGCCAGCCCTACGCGATCGACCGGTCGACCGACTCGGGTGACGCGACGCTGCTGATCCTCGGTGCCGTCAACGTCGCCATGGTGGTGCTGGTCTGGCTGCGCGAGCGGCGAGCCCGGACCACCAGCGACGCCCGCTAACTCCACCAGGGCAGGGTGCCCGTCCGCAGGTGGTCGTGCAGGTTCCGGGCGACCTGGGCCATCGTCGCCTCACTGCCGGGCTGTGCAGCGGCGGGCACCCGGGAGGCGGTGAGCGCGGCGATGGCGTACGACTGCCCGTCGGCGTGATCTACCACCCCGACCTCGTGGCGCAGGTGCAGGAGGGTGCCGGTCTTGGACGACCAGCGGGACGCGTCGGAGGTGAAGTCGGGGGCGAGTCGCTGTCGGTGCAGGTTGTCAGCCAGCAGGGCGCGTACCCGTGCGGCGGTGGTCTCGTGGATCGTCGAGGGCCGCCAGAGGGCGTGCAGCAGGTCGACGAAGGCCCGTGCCGACCCGGCGTTGGCGCGGGTGACGTCGAGTTGGGCGACGGGATGGCCCTGCCCGGGGGTAGCCGCGCCGATGGCCAGGGAATGCGCCAGGTGCACGTCGTCGGGGCCGAGGCGTTCCGCCGGCGTCTCGGCGAGGTCGCCGACCCGGTGCCGTACGGCGATGCCATCGATTCGCAGTCGCCGCAGTTCGGCGGTGACCGCGGCCGGCGGGACGAGGTGGAACAGGGCGTCGGCGGCAACTCCGTCGCTGACGGCGGTGCTCAGGTAGAGCAGGTCGTCCACGGAGATCCGCGCGGGATGGCGGAAGCGGCTGAGCCCGGTCGGGCCGGGGGTGGTGATCCGACCGGGTGTGACCTCGACCGGCGTCGCCGGGTCGAGTTCCCCGCGCCCGATCCGCTCCAGGACGGCAACCGCCAGCGGCACCTTGACCAGCGACGCCGACGGGTACAGGGTTTCGGCGTCGAAGCCGATCTCCTGGCCGGTGTCGAGGTCGCGGACGAGGAAAGCGCCGCGCAGTCCTGCCTCGTCCAGCAGGTCACGCGCGTTGCGGACGACAGCGGTGGCGCTCATCAGGCATCTCCTGTCGAGCTGGCACCGGTTGCGCCATCCCCGGTCGCGCCCAGGCATCGCGCGACGTCCGCGTACAGGAGTGTGCGGAGGCGGGCGAGGTCCTCGGGTACGCCGGCGGCGACGTCGTAACCCCGGAGGAGTTGTGGGCCGGCGAGGGGGCACCAGTGCAGGGTGAAGTCCTCGGCCTGCTGGCGGGAGCAGAGCAGCAGGTCGGGCGAGACGAGGGCCGCCGCGGCGGCGTCGACCAGGGATGGCGCGATAGACACCTGGGCCGGTGCCAGGCCGGCCGACTGGCCGGCGCGGGTCAGCGGGTCCCGCAGGTGCGCGACGTCGTCCTCGGGCTGGATCAGGATCCGCCGGCGTGCCTGCGAGCGGGCTCGGCCGCTGCGCAGCGTCTCCAGGAACACCGTCGGCGCCGGGAATGGAGTCCGGGCGGCCAGCCCGAGCGGCACCCGCCAGGGTGCCATCGCCTCTGGAACCGCCACGATCCCGGCACCGACCTCGAGGGTTTGGCAGAGCTGTTCGCGCTCCTGCGGACCGGCCGGCCGCACCTCCAGGTGGATCCGCTGCCGCCGGGCCGCGGCCACCAGGGCGGCGAGGCGGTGCGGCGGGCAGATCTCGGGTACGGCGACCCGCAGCGGCCGCAATCGGGCCCGCTCGGCGTCGTCGGTGATGGCGTCGGCAAGGTCGACCAGGCGTCGCGCCGTCGGCAGCATGTCCCGCCCGAACGGGGTCAGCCGGACCGCGCGGGACGTCCGGTCGAACAGCCGCGACCCGAAGTGCTCCTCCAAAGCGGCGATGCGGCGGCTGGCCACCGACTGGGGGATTCCCGCCGCTGCGGCACCGGAGGTGAAGCTGCCGTGGCCGCTGACGGCGACGAAGGCCCGACACGCGGCAACGATGTCCATCCCGCCAACCTATACCCGTAACGCATGGGTAGAGTCGCAGGGATCAAAGACGGCATCGATCGTCGGCTGCCTCGATCGGGGTGCTGCTTACCGGCGTACGCGGCAAGACGGGCGCGCACAGCGTCGCGGCGAAGCCCGCGATGATGCCCAACTCTTCAAACCGCGACCTGAACCTCGAACTGCACGGCTGGGACGTTCGCGGCCGGCTGGCGGTGATCAGCCAGGAATCTGGTCCACCGGGACCCACCTGCTGACCGACCCACCGGCGGGCGCTGGTGTGCCCGGCCACCCTGCCTGACGGGTTCTGATCTGCCCCTGGCGAGGGTAGGGGTAACTCCCAACCCGACTGGGTGGTAGCAGGATCGATCAAGATCCAGAAACCGTGGAAGCTCATTTCCATGACCACGCAGAAGATCTCCCGGTTTCATCGGGCCGCCCTGGCCCTCGTCCTTCCCGTCGCCGTGATAGCGGCAGTCGCCGGATGTGATGACTCGGCGGCGCCGAAGGCCGCACCCGCGGCCAGTTCGGTAGCCGCGGTTCCCTCGACCTCGCCACACACGGCCGGCCCGGCACGTGCGGCCCCCGCAGCGGGCCTGCATATGATCGCCAACAACGGGCATCAGCTTGCCTTCCACGTCACGCCCGGGGGTTCTCCCACCATCGTGCTGGACGCCGGCGGCGGCGAGGACTCCTCGTACTGGGATGCCCTGGTGCCGCAGCTGTCGCAGGCCACCGGATCGCAGATCATCACCTATGACCGGGCCGGTATGGGCGCCAGCGAGGAGGTGAAGGGCCCATGGGACCCCAAGGCCGCGGCCTCCGACCTGCAGGCAGGTCTGCGTGAACTCGGCGTCACCCAGAACGTGGTCCTGGCGGGCCACTCGCAGGCAGGAGAGGTGGCCCACTACTTCGTCCTCGCGAACCCCGGCGTTGTCTCCGGGGCGGTGCTCATCGATGCCAACGTGCCGCAATTCTTCACCGACACCCAGACCCAACGCCTCGTCGCGCTAACCACGCCGCAGATCGAAGAACTCAAGAACGCGCCGTCGACGAAGGCGAACCGCCAGCTCATCGCCACGGCCGACAACTTCGGTCCCACGCACCAGGCGTACCACAAGGTTTCCTGGCCCGACAGCGTCCCCGTCATCTATGTCGTGTCGGACAAGACACCCTTCGACGGATCTCCGCAGGACGCTCAGGCCTGGCGCGATGCAGCAGCGTTGTTCACCAAGGCGGGGCCCGACCGCACACTCGTCATCGCCGAGGGAAGCTCTCACGACATTTTCCAGGACAAGCCCGCCCTGGTGCTCAAGGAGATCGAACAGATGACCGCCACCGTCAAGTAACGGCCATAGTGCCGGAGAGGGATAGGGCCCGCTATAGCGAGCAGGGAGTGTCCGGCCGACTCGGAATTCGTTGTGGCGCAGCTGCCGATGACCCGGGCAGCTCTTCAGGCGAGCGCGACAAGCCACACGGTCCGGATCCCGATGACGGCGAGGTGGTGGTCGAGATTCGGGGAGCGGGCCGGAACTGCTTACGCGATGGGTAACGTGTGCGCGGGTGTCGATCGATCGAGCTGTCGATCGGCGGTGCCGGCCTCCGTGGGCCACAGACGGACACCATGGTCGCTGGGTTCCACGCGAAGTGGCGGAACCAATCGTGGGGAAGTGCGGATCGCCGGCCGCTGTGAATCACCAGGCGCCCGGCTATTCGGCACGATGCGCAATGTTGGAGTGAGATGACCGATTACAGCGGAACCGCCCTTCCCGGCGGCTCCTCGCCCCCGCGGGGCGACTCCGGGCCGGGTCGCGTCGCTCGCAACGGTCCGATTCCGCGCTCCGCGCTGGCCCAGCGGATGAGCCTGCTGGGCTGGTCACTGGTGTTGCTGCCGGGCGCGGTCCTAGGTGCCGTGTTGGCCACGCTCTGGATCACCTCGATATCGATCACCGCGCTTGGCGCCGGAGTCCCCCTGACCTTGCTCGCGACCGTACTGGTGCGCTGGTTTGCCGACCTGCACCGCCAGTGGTCCGCCGACCGGCTCGGCGAACCGGTGCCCGCCCGGCCCTATCAGCTGACGCCGGACGCCGGGTGGCCGGTGCGGCTCTGGACGATCCTGCGCGACCCGGCGACGTGGCGGGACTGGATCTGGTTGGTGGTCAACTCGATCACCTTCTGGTTGAGTTGCGGACTGTCGCTGCTGTTCTTCGTCTTCGGAGTCGTATACCTGATCTATCCGCTCATCTATCAGCTGACGCCTCCTCAGGTATTCCGCACTCCAATGGGGGAGGGCTTCCGGCTGCACAGCGTCGCGCAGTCGTTCGGGCTGGTACCGCTCGGTCCGGTTTTCCTTCTGCTCTGGTACGTCACTGCGGTGCGCCTCGCGAACCTCAACGCTCGGGTGATCCGCGCTCTGCTCGGCCCCACCGAACAGGCGCGCCTGCGGGCCCGCGTCCAACAGTTGGCGACCTCGCGAGCTGAGACCGTCGACACCCAGGCCGGTGAACTGCGCCGAATCGAACGCGACCTGCACGACGGCGCGCAGGCCCGGCTGGTGTCGCTGGGTATGAGCCTGGGCTTGGCCGAACAGTTACTGCCCAAGGATCCGCAGGCCGTCCAGCAGTTGCTGGCCGAGGCCCGCGAGTCGACCTCCAGCGCCCTGACCGAGCTGCGCGACCTGGTACGAGGCATCCATCCGCCGGTACTGGCCGACCGTGGCCTGGACGGCGCACTGAAGGCCTTGGCCCTGGTCAATCCGATCCCGACCACGGTGGTGACCCGCCTATCCGGACGGCTGCCGGCCCCGATCGAGTCCGCGGCCTACTTCGCCGTCGCCGAGGCCTTGTCAAACGCCGTCAAGCACGCCCAGGCCCAGCAGATCCGGATCACCGTGGAGTTCGCACCCCACCTGGGCGGCGCTGCCGGGGAACTGACGATGCTGGTGTCCGACGACGGCCGTGGGGGTGCTTCGATCGATTCCGGCACGGGCCTGCGTGGCATCGTCCGTCGGCTGGCGGCCTTCGACGGCACGCTGACCGTTGACAGCCCGCTGGGCGGACCTACCGAGGTGAGGATGTCGCTGCCGTGCGTATCGTGATAGCCGAGGACCTCGCCCTACTCCGCGAGGGCCTGATCAGGATCCTGCGGGCCAATTCATTCGAGGTCGTGGAAGCCGTTGACAACGGCCCCGCGCTGATCCGGTCGCTGATGACGCGCCGCCCCGACGTCGCCATCGTCGACGTGCGGTTGCCGCCGACCTTCACCGACGAGGGGTTGCGTTCCGCGATCGAGGCCCGCCGCCAGATTCCAGGGCTGCCCATCATGGTGCTCTCGCAGTATGTCGAGCAGATCTACGCCAGGGAGCTGATGTCGGATCGCGCGGGCGCGGTGGGCTACCTGTTGAAGGACCGGGTTACGGACGTCGACCAGTTCGTCGCCAGTGTCCGGCAGGTCGCTACCGGCAGCACCGTTATGGACCCCGACGTGGTGAGTGCGCTACTCACCCACCGCTCCACCGACCCTAAGCTCCTGGAGCTGAGCCCACGCGAGCATGAGGTCCTCACCCTGATGGCGCAGGGCCGCTCGAACGCTGCGATCGCCGCCCGGATGTTCGTCACCGAGAAGACCGTCAGCAAACACAGCAACAGCATCTTCACCAAGCTCGGTCTCAAGCCCTCCGAGGACGACAACCGCCGCATCCTGGCGGTACTCGCCTACCTTGAGGGCTGAGTCCTTGGCCTCTGCCCCACCATGAGTGCGACCGAGGGACTGCCGAGCAACCAGGGCCGGTGGTGCGACGACGAAGAGCTGAGCACCCTGAATCTGATCACGGATGGGGTACGCCAGCGGCGGCGTCACGTACGGGTCGACCGCAGCGTTCGCAGCCGGAATCGATCATGGCCGGTTGCTGGCTAACATGTTGGAAGCGGTGGAGGACGGATTCCCCCAAGCCGATCATGATCATCGCTAGCGTGACTCTCCCGAACATTGGTACGCGCGCGTTGACGCGGCGGACTGGGCCGGCTTGCCGACCAGGGCCTTGTCGATCTTGCTTAGGTGGCGTTGGTCCCCGCGATCCGCGCCAATCGGTGCACCGTGCGGTCCAAGAGGTTGCGTGGTCGCAGATTGGCCTCGGTATGTAGCAGGAAGCTGGCAGCTGGTGCCGCTCCGGCGAGCGTCTCACGCTGCTGCCGGATGCCGCGGCGGATGACCATCAGTCCGATTGCGGCGGCTCCCGTGCCGGCAAGCAGGGGATGTCCGGCAGCCCATGCCCCGGCGGCCAATGCGACACCGGCGGGGAGTTCGGTCTTGACGTTGACGGACATTGTCACCACATCGCCGGTCAGCGCCTTCATCTTTCGCCGTAGGTCATCCAGCGGCAGGGCGAAGCGGGCGGCGACGACGTCGTGGAGATAGTCATCGAGCACGGCCTGGTCCCGAATGTCGGAGAGGATGGCCATCGCGGCGGCGGCCTCGTCGACCGCCTGGCCGAAGGCGAGGAATTCGGCGCCATAGCGCTCGCGGATGTCGATGATCTTCTGGATGGGGACCGTATCCAGGTTCGCCGGGACGACTAGATCCAGGGCGAGAAATCCCAGCGTCTGCGCGAGTTGATCCGAGGTCGAAGGGCGCCGGACGGTGTCGTCGTCGAGCAGCATGGCGGCGATTCGGTCGGTTGTCCAGCGGCTCGCCACGGCGTAGGCGCCGTCCTGGTCGGTGGTGGGTTGCAGCATGTTGGCCGTGGCGCAGTCTTCGGCCAACACGCTCTTGTAAGCTGCGGCCAGCTCTCGTTTCATCAACATCCATGCCACCGGCTGCGGTCCGTGGGTAATGTGGACAGAAGCCAGTCCGGCGTCCTGTAGCGAGTCCTGGACCGCGGGAGAGACCTCATCGATGTGCACCGGAGCCAGTCGTTGGTGACCTGTTGTCCCTTCTAACCACCAAACATCGCGTGACGGAGTTACCTCCACAGCGCCCCGCGGCCCGAAGCGCGAAGGACCTACGTGCATGTCCGACTCTGGCCATTCTCCGGGCTTCATGTAGGTGCGTAGCAGATCGCCATGATCTGCTACTAGGCCCAGGAACAACGGGGCTACTGCCTCGACCGATGAACCTGGGGAAGTGCGGACAATGAAGTCGCCATTGAGCGCCCGCACGGCGTCGGAGTCCCGCGTCGGGTAGCCGTCCGGAACAATCCGCACCAGTTTCGGCCAATACAGCGCGGCCACCTTGAGCCACCGCTCATCCCTAACGTGGAAGTACGGGTAGTACAAGCCGTGCAGCCGGGACCCGGAATTCGGCCACGCTCCAGTCAACTCGTCCACCTCGTCCTAAGTGGGGTACAGGTGCTGATGCCTTATTGAAGCAGATTCGTCACTGCTTCGATCGCCGCGCGACGGCGGAGCCGGTTACCGGCGCATCGATGGCAGGTGATAGCCACTGCCGCTGGCCGCACGCCTGCACAAACCGGCCAACGCGCACCTGGTCTCAGAGCCAGGACGCCGCCCTGGAGCTGTTTCTTCGCGGGAAGCTCCGGCCGCGAAAGCGGGACTCGCAACGTAGGTAGCGGTCCGGCGAAGTATGGCAGCGGCTACCGATGTCGTCGCGGGCGGTGGAGGCCAGGGTGGGCGTATGGCCTTTTCGCCGTCGTTCGCCCTCACCCGGGCCGAGGACCAGCTCGTGTTGCAGGTGTCGGTCAGCAACCTGCAGCCGCAGCTGCGCCCCGGCCCACCGACCGGTTACGACCTGAAGCTGGTTGTCGGCGCCGTACAGGGGCATCTGTGGGTGCGGTTCCCCCCCGCAGCAACTCCTGGAGAACGCCGCCCGGGGCACCAGCCCGCGACTGGTGCAGACCAAGCCGATCTTCACGCCGCCCAGCGACGTGGTGTTCGTGGTGCGCCCGTCGGACGGCCCGATCGACCTGTCCGTCGCCGGTGTCCTGGCCGCGATCTCCCGGCTGGAGATCGTCCCCGGTGAACAGGGCGGCGCGGTCGACCCGCTCGACGTCCGGCCACCCCGGCCGGCCACCTCGGCGTACCACCTGGTCGCGGCCACGATGGACGGGCAGGTCGGCCGGCCCGTGGACCCGGCCGCGGCGGAGGACCGGCGCCGCCCTGCTCGCCCCTGCGGCAACGTCGAACGCGACGCTGGCCACCGCGGTGCAGCGGCTGCGCCAGGAGGGCCACGAGGATCTGGCGATAGCTCGGCCAGCATGGCGGGCAGCACAGCCACCAACGGGTACGCCCCGGCCGCGGCGCTCGGCGCGGTTGACAGGTGCGGCGCGGCCAGGGCGGCCGTCAGAGGACCCCCAAGATTCGCCACCGCCTCGCGCAGCGGCGCCAGAGGTGCAGGGGCGATCAGATCGTCGCAGTCGCCGGAGAGGACCCGCACGGCCGGATCGACCTCGGCGAGCAGTTGGCGCACCACGCTGGTCTTGCCGATCCCCGCCTCACCGGTGAGCACGGCCACCGAGCCGGCACCGCCCAGCGCGGCGTCGACGGCGGCCCGCAGCGTGGTCAACGCGGCCCGGCGCTCGAGGAGCTGCGGTGGCATTCTTCGATGGTGCCACCCGCGTCGGGGGCGACTCCGGTTGAGACGGCTTGCTGACCGTGCTATCCGAACGCGATGCCCTCGAGGATCGTCGCCACCGCACTACCGCGGTGATTATCTGACCGAGGTTCCATTGCCACTCGACGGCGCCGTTGCCGGGAAGGTGTCATTGACGTGGCTGGTGGCGAAGTAGCTGCGGTCGGTGCGAATCCGGGGGTAGTCGGCGTCCCAGGTCCACAGCGGTACCGCCGGGTGCGCCTCGTAGATGAACAGATGCCCGGTGGGCCGCAGCAGCCGGACGACTTCGTGAGCCCACGCGTCCAGGTCGGGCATCAAGATCAGGGCGCCCTTTCCGGTGTAGACCAGGTCGGCGCTGGAGTCCGGTAGAGGTACGTGTGGCACTGTGGCGGTGATGTACCGGCACGCCACGCCGAGTTCGTCGGCGAGCCGCTGCGCTGCTTCGACGGCTACCTCGCTGTAGTCGACGTCGACCACGGATCTGGCCCCGGCGTAGGTGAGTGCGGGATCGTCCAGGCCGTTGCCGCTTTGAGGGTGGATCACCTCGGGTGTGCGGACCATGGCTTATGGGGTCAGACGCTTCGTCGCTCACCTCCGCTACACCCCGCGCCTACTTCGAGAATCCTGACGCATCGCGCCTCGCCATTACCGGGGCGAGATTTGCCGAGCGTCCAGCCGCTCACGATGAGGAACATGGGCAAGTCGGGCACAGGTACGAAGGGGGTGGAGGTGTGCAGCGAGCGCGTCACCCTTGCCTCCATGCGCTCCACGAGAGAACCCATTCCCGTACCGGCCGGGCTGCGGGCAGTCGTTCTCGCCCCGGGAGCACCGCTCCAAGTGCCTCGACGGCTGCTCGCTGTTCAGCCTCGCGGTCGCCGAGTGACTCGCACACCACCACCAGCAGGTCGTTGTGTACGAGGGTCCGACGCGGTGGCCCGTCTGCTGCTTGATCAGCAATCGAATGGCTTTGCGCAGTGCATAAAGTTGGTCGCCGGGCACTCGCCGCACCTCTGCGTACCCGTCTAGCGTCTTGCCGGCGCGGTTGAGTGCTGAACTCTCCTCGCCGGACGACGGCTCATGCCACCAACCCCGTTCGTGTGGACCTGGGTGGGGCCAGCGTGGAGTGATCCCCGGGTACGCGACCTGCCGGCCAGTGCGCGCCAGAGCACCAGCAGGTCCACCTGGGTGACGCCGGCGGCCGAGCCGCGCTCGCGGTGGACGTGTGTTAGCCAGGGCATCGACGATGCCCTGGCTAACACACGTCGATGTTCGGTCCGGTCAGGAAGCGCTGCCGGTGACCGTCGTCCCAGATCTCGTGACGCGGTACGTGATCTGCGTGCCGCTCCAGAAGTGGAACGTGAGGGTGACTGTCGAGCCGTCGTTGACCTCGGCGAAGAACTCCGGCTTCAGGATGATGGTGTTCGCGGCGTAGTCCGGTTGGAAGTTGCTCCAGAACTCCTTGTACGACGTCCAGTTCGCCGGCCCGGCGGGGCTGCCGTCGGCGTACTTGGCCTCCATGGTGGCGAGCTGGTCACCGCGGAACTGGGTCGGGATGGTGAACGAGCTGGTCGCGCCGGCGGCTGCGGCCTGCGTTGGCGGGTCGTAGGAGATGATGCTGATGGGCCAGGGCACGCCCTGCGAGAAGTGCGCTTCGAGGTTGGCGTTGACCCCCGGGGCGCGGTTGCCGACCAGCCGGGTCAGCGCCGTGCTGGTCAGGGTCAGCGTGGTGCCGGAGACGGTGTAGTCGGTGCCGTTGGTCAGGACGGTGCTTCCCTGTCGCAGACTCCGGAACGAGGCCCCGTTGAGGTTCAGGGTGAGGGACCTGCTGGTGACGGTGCCGGTCCGGCGTACGTAGATCTGGTCCGACGACGCGGTCGCGGACCGGGTGGTCCAGCTCGCTTTCATCAGCGCGTACAGGCCGGGGTCGCGCCACTGGAGGTCGTTGCGGTTGAGGAACGAGCCGGCGTCCCAGAGCATGGTGGTGAGTTTGCGGGTCCGGGCCTGGTAACCGACGGCCTCGAAGAACTTGAGCAGTTCGCCGCGTTCGATGATGCCGGGTCGTGTGTAGTCGTAGCTGAGCAGGGCCCACTCGCCGACGATCACCGGGATGCCCCTGGCGACGAAGGTGTTGTGTACCCGGTCGAAGCCGTCGACCATGTCCTGCTCGACGTTGGCGTCGTAGCGGGTGCCGCCGGCGATGTTGACGCTGAACGGCCACCATCCGTAGAAGTGGACGGTCGCGGCGATGTTCCTGTCGCCCAGCTGGCTGATCGTGGTCGCCAAGGCATCGAGCTGGGCCTGGTTGGAGTTGGTGTTCAGGGTGGGCAGCACGAGCAGACGAGTGGCGTTGTTTCCGCCAGACTGGCGCAGGAGCCGGACGAACGCGACGTTCAGCTCGCGCAGCACCTCGTCGCTCTGGGCGTCACCGGATGTGCCGGTGAACTGCGGTTCGTTGATGCTCTCGAAGACGAGCTTCGAGGAGTGGCTGCGGAACGTGGTGGCGATCTGGGTCCACAGCGCGGTGTAGCGGTTCATGACGTTCGTGCGGTCACCGGGATAGCCGTTGATCCACTGCCAGGAGTCGTGGTGCAGGTTGACAAGCACGTACAGGTTCTCCGCCAACGCCCAGTCGACCACCTGGCGTACGCGGCTCAACCAGACCGCGTCGATCGTGTAGGTCGGGGCGGGCCCGTGGTGGTTGCTCCAGGTCACCGGGATCCGGATGCTGTTGTAGCCCTGCGCCTTGATCTGGCGTAGCAGGGCCTGGGTGACCAGGGGGTTGCCCCACGCGGTCTCGTCGGGGATGGCGTCCATGGTGTTGCCCAGGTTCCAACCGGGCTGCATCGCCGCCACGGTCGCCATCGCGTCACCGCCCGATGGCGGGGGATCGGTCGGGGTCGGGGTTTCGCCCACTCGTCCCGTGCAGGTGACTCCGTTGAGGGCGAACATCGCGGGTACGGTGTTGCCGCCCGTCCACGACCCGTTGAAGCCGAAGGAGATGGTTGCGTTCGTGGCGATGGCCGCGTTGTAGCTCACATTCTTCGCGGTGACCTGGTCACCGGACGAGGTGACCGTCGCGTTCCATGCCTGGGTGACCCGCTGGCCGGACGGGAACGTCCAGGTCAGGCTCCAGCCGTTGACCGCGTCACCGAGGTTGGTGACCTTCACGTCTGCGGTGAAGCCGCCTTGCCACTGCGACGGCACGGTGTACGCCACCTGGCAACCGGCCGCCGCCTGGGCGTTACCGGCGACCATCAGCCCCGCCACCAACAGTGCGACCACTGCGCCGACGACGAGGCCGACCCGTCGATATGTTGTTCGAACGTACTGCGCATTCATCAGGAGAACTCCTCGCCATGGTGGCGCCTGGGGTGGGTGGGGTCCGCACGTGCCGGCGGCGTGTGCCATCGCCCTGGATCCGGAAATGCGCAGACTGCGGCCCACCCGGCCGTCCGGACGACAGCCCGGATCGGGTACGGAACAGGTCGGGTCTCCGCATGGAGGTGGACGCTCGACGGTGGCCGCTGTGGCTCCCGAGGAGTCGGCGGTCAGCCTGACCCGGCGGTGCGAATGCCAACCAGGACGCCCGGAGTGACCAGCCGCGACGTGCGTGGACCGCCTCGGCGGCCGGCGGTGCGGTTCTGGTGATCGTGGAAGCGTGCCCCTCGCTTCTGCGGCCGACGGTAGCTGTCATCGTGAACACTGCGCAAGCCATAGACGGCAATCACTTGTTGCCCGTGCTGCGAATCTCTCCGCAGGTCGTTGGACCTTTCTCGCTGCCGGCACCGAACGCGAGCTTGCCAATCAGTAGCGACACTCTCGTCACGGCGATCTACACTCCACCCTCGTGCCGACGAAGACGACGATGCCGGGCAAGTGTCAGGCTTGTGCCCACGACCTGGTCCTCCTGGACGCGGAGGCGCTCTCCTGGTGCCCTTCCTGCCGGTGGAACCTGGACGTGTACGACCCCGCGCTGGCTCCGTGGCGTGGCACCAAGATGATCGGCCGGTGGGGGTTCCGGCGAGGGCTGGAGCTCGACCGGGCGACGCATGAGGACCTGCTGGCCGACCCGGAGGCACGCCCGGCTGGCGCGTCGTCGGGTGAGGTCTGGCTGTTGGCGGTCTCCGTGGCGCTGGCCCTGCTGGGGGTAGCCGCGGTGGGCTACCTCGTCTGGCTCGTCGTGGCCAGCGAGCTGCCGCTGGGGGTGCGGCTGGCTCTGGCGATACCCGCTGTGCTCGTCTTGCTGCTGGTGAAGCCGTCGTTCGGGCGGGTGCCCAAGTATGGCGTGCTCACCGAGCGCGAAGCCCCGCAGTTGCATCGTCTGGTGCGGGAGGTCGCCGAGATGGCCGGGACGCCGGTTCCCGATGTGATCTGTGCCGATTTGAGCCTCAACGCCGGTGTCGCCCGGCTGGGCTGGCGCCAGCGGTCGGTGCTCGTCATCGGGATTCCGCTGTGGGTGATGCTGCCGCGTCCGGCTCGGGTTTCGCTGCTAGCCCACGAACTGGGTCATCTCGCAAACGGCGATCCGCTTCGGGTCCGCAGGACCCTGCTGGCGAGGACGTTCGGCAGCCGCGCGGTGACGGCCACCGGTGGGCGGAACCCCTGGCGGCGGGCCGTTCGCGCAACGGACTCGTTGGCCGAGCAGGGTGGCGGCGCGGTTGTTCTCCTCGGGATGATCGTCCATGGAATAGTCGCTCTGGCCAACGTCGCCGGCGCGACCGCGCAGCTGCTCGTCGACAGCGTGGCGATGCCCGACAGCCGCCGCGCCGAGTACAGGGCCGACCTGGTCGCCCGCCGGGTCGCCGGCAGCGCGCCCTGCCTCCGATCATCCGAGACGGTCCTGCTCGCCGGCCGAATCTGGCAGGACCTGTGGCATCTCGCGCCGCGCATTGACGGCGAACAAATGGAGGCGATGGCAACTGAAGCCCGGCAACGATTGTCCGTTCACCTGCCCCTGGCCCGTCAGCTCAGCCGGCGAACCACCGACTTGTGGAGTACCCACCCGGGCGAAGACCAGCGGATGCGGCTGGTTGAGGCTCTGCCTGACGTCGACGGAGCCCTCAGTGTCGATGACACCCGCTGGACCGCGCTCGACGCTGAACTCGCGCCGTGGCGCCGTACCGCACACAACGCCCTGCTTGGCACCCGGGACCGGTTCTGAGGACCTGTCCCACCAGGGTGGGCCCGGCTGCTCGCTCCGGGCCGGCGCGGGTGAGGTTCGAGGACGAGGTTCCGGGTGCCGTCGGGGGCGCTCGGAATGGTTCAGCTACTGCGGTCAGCCACCGCGGCGAGCCGCGATGGAATAGGTCAGAGCCTTGCGCAGACCCGGCATCTCCTGGTCCATCCGACCAGCCAGCGCGCGAATGGCGTGCTTGTGCGTTCTCAGATCGCGCCACCGGAACATGGTGCCGACCAGTCCGTCGACCGCCAGAGTGGCGAGCACGGCCTCCTGGTGGCCCGATGCGGGTTCGGAGCCTGCCCGCACCGCGTCGCGGACTCGCTCTCGCAGCGCCTCGACCTGCGGGGGATCGGTGGCGACGATCCTCGTCCGCCGGATCGGGCCGAGGATCTGACGGTGCTCGATCGCGATGTGTCCCGCCTCGACGAGTTGGTCGCGAACGGCACCTTCGGCCCTGTTCCATCGGCTTTCCAGCACCTCGAACCAGCTTCGCGGACGGTTCGGTGGAACGTCGCCGAGCACCTCCGCGAGGAACGGATCGAGTGCCGTCGGTGTCCCGGCGTTGGTCCGCTCGGCCTTGCCGTCGCGGCTGTGCACCAGCCCGGCGATGCAAAGCTCGGCGAGCGCGGCGGCGGAGAGCAGCGATCCCCGTACCGGTTCGCTGTCGTCGTCGAGGCGGCCCTTCTCGGCCTGAAGACTGAGGAGGAAGAACTGGTGCGGCATCGATAGGTCGTCGACGGTCGGCCTCGACCCGCTCTGGTGGGAGGTCGGCATCATGTGGATCATCCTCATGTGACGGGTACGGCGAAGGGCAACGCGCGTTCTACGGAAGAGACGCGGCGGCGCCTCAGTCGAGGACGGCTGTCGCTTCGATCTCCACGACGAACTCGGGCGTGAAGAGAGCGTGCACGCCGATGATGGTGATGGGCGGGGTCGGGGCGGGCAGACCGTCGTTCTGCTGCGCCCGAGTGATGCCAGCGAGTACCTCCTCCCACTTCTGTGGTACCCAGTCCACGACGTAGAAGGTCAGTCTCGCGAGGTCCTTGACGTCCCCTCCCGCGCCTCTCACGCCGATGGCGATGTTGCGCAGCGCAGCATGGACCTGACCGGCCAGATCCGGCGAGGCGGGCTTGAAGTCCGGGGTGACACCGGCCTGTCCGGCCAGCAGGATCAGCCTGGATCCGGTCGCGACCGCAACCGGCGCGTAGTCGGACTGCTGAAGCATCCCGTCCGGGTGCAGGAGTTCTACGCTCATGGTCTTTGCCTTTCGTATTGCTCGATGCCTCCGATGCGGAGGCGCTGTGGTCGAGCTAGGTCACCATGCCACTGTCCGGGCTTGCCGCACTGGCGAACAGTGACGCCGCGTCATGTGTCGGACGTGACGCGTGCGCCACTGACCGACGGCCGGTCCTGCGTGCGCGGTTGGTCAGGGCTGGAGTGAGCGCAGCGCCAGGGAGAGAAAGCGTTGGGAGTCCGCAGCGACGTCGGGTCCGGTGGCCAGGACGACGCCGTGGTTGGCGGCGATAAGCAGCCGGGCGATGACCCGTTCGGTTTCCTGGCGCTCGTGGTCGAGCCAGTGCCCGGCGACCACCGCGTCGACGTACGCCCTTGTGAAGCCCCGGTCCCGCACCTGGTAGGCGCAGAGGGTACGGGTCAGTTACCGCAGCGCGGGCGCCGGATCCGGGTCGCGCAGTGCTGCGGCGTGCATGGCCGCGCAGTCGTTCCACTGGTCGGCGTAAGCGTCGGCGAGCAGGCGATCCCGCGTGGAGTCGGGCGCCTCCACCGCGGCGAAGTGGCCACCGCGGTCGAACTCGCTGCAGTGCGTGAGGTACTGCCCAGCGAAGTTGGGTGCCGAGGTAACGAGGCGGGTGGCGACCAGGGGCGGCACGACCTCGTCCCGTTCGCTTTGAATGATCAGCAACGGCACACGGCGAGCCCGCTCACCCATCTGGGCCCAGGCCTGACGCGCCGTGTGTCCAGCGGCGATGTCGAGTCCGGGTCGTCCGGGTCGACCTGGTTGAGACCGTACTCGCCGCCGGCCACCGAGGTCACCGTGGCAAAGACGTCGGGGTAGGTCGCCACCGTTCCACTGGCCGATCACCAAGGCCAGACCTGCTTCCTTTCGGTGGCATTGACTCAACGTCAGATGATCACCGAAACATTTTCGAAACTACTGGATGGTCAATGTGCACGGCGGGGTGCATCCGCCGTGCCAGCCGCGATACCGCTGAAGTTGATGCCGGGGCTGCAGGTGGTGTCGGGTTGAGAGGCGGCAGTGGTCACATGCCTGACATCTTGCCGAAAGGGTTTTCGTGAGGCAGGGTGGCGACGTGCGGCATTGAGCTGCATCACTTTCTGGAGTCTGGTGGAAGGCAGACTCTTCCTGCACCACGCCACCGTTGGTCGGCCCGCCGGGCTGGCTGCAATCCCGGTCGACGGTCGAGCCTGGGCGGCCGGGAGCGATCGCGGGTCGCAGACAGGCCAGCGATGGTGTGGCGGCATCGAGCGGCGGCGGCGGTGTCTTCGGCACGAACTTCTGGTAGAGCCGACAGGGGCCGGCGGCTCGCCCGCGCCTCGAAAACCGGGTCACCTCGTGTCGGAGCCCTCGACGGCCGCGTCCGTTCCGAAGCCCGGAGCCCTGGCGGCATCGATCAGGTCGCGCTCGCCGAGAAGCGAGCCGACCTGACCCTCATAAACAGGTGCTTGTCGATCGAGAGGAGAGTGAGATGACCTGGAATCGGCGGGTCTCGACGCTGATAGTGGCCCTGGGCCTGTTCGCCTCTAACTTGCTGGTGGTCGGTGGTGCGGCGAAGGCCGCCCCCAATGACAATCTGGCCTGGACCGCCACCGTGACGGCCTCCTACACCTCGGCCTGGGAGAACGTGGCGGCGGTCAAGGACGGAGTTGACCCACCCCGTTCCAATGACACGGCCAACCCCCGATGGGGCACCTGGCCGCAGACCGGCACCCACTGGGTCGAGCTGACTTGGGCCACCGCTCAGACGATCCGCGCGGTGGACGCGTACTTTTTCGACGACCAGGGCGGAGTTCGGCTGCCGTCTGCCTGGCGGGTGCAGTCCTGGAACGGCGGGGCCTTCGCCGACGTCCCAAGCGCCAGCGGCTACCCGGTGGCTGCCGATCGGTACAACCGGGTGTCCTTCGCTGCCGTCAACACCACCCGCCTGCGGGTCCAACTGACCTCCAGCGGCACCTCCTCGGTAGGCCTGCTGGAGGTCAAGGCACATGCCAACCCGCCCACGCCGCCGCCGTCGTCGGGGTGGAACCCGCCGGGCAACCTGGTGAGCCCGCTCGGTCAGGTGTGGACGCATCAGGAGCAGACCTACAACAACCTGTACGGGTTCCGAAATTACGGCTGGGATCAGGTCTTCGCTAACGGGGGGTATCTCAACGTCTGTGTGCGCTGGGACTCCAGCGCGTCGGTGAGCGCGGCGCAGCGTGATCAGGTGCATGCGACGTTGGCTCGCCAGTACAAGAAGTGGTTCGACCTGATGGTCGGGCACAACGCCTGGCCGTACAGCGAGGTGCCGGTGCGGGTCGTCGGGTGGGCGGTCCGGGACCGGGCGCAGTTGCAGTGGTCGGACACGTCGGTGGACATTTATGTCAACAACATTCGGGAGAACGCGCCGCAGTGCGCAGAGCCGTGCGGGCGGTTCTTCAACCAGGGCGGGCAGTACCCGAACTGCCCGGGCGGTGCGGCCCGGCACTATGACCAGTCGCTGTGGTTGACCGACGGGTTCGGTGGCGGCGCGGGGGGTGACTGGGGTCAACGGGTCGGCCGTGAGTACTTCATGAACAACCTCGGTGTCGCGAACATGCACATCCTGCTGCACGAGATCGGCCACACCTTCGGCCTTGACGACTTCTACGACTGGACTCCCAGTGGTGTCGGCGGGTTCCTGATGAAGGCCGGCAGCGCCAGCACGATCACCGAGTTCGACACCTGGATGTTCCGCGACTGGTGGCGACACCTGAAGAATCGCTACGGCTACTGACCGCAGCAGGCAGGACATTGCCTGACCACCACCGCGATGGATGCTTGCGGACGTAGCAGGCGTCGGACCGCCGCCGAGATCGCTGGCCAGGCTTCATCGCCCGCACACAAGTGGCGGTGCCAGTCAACGGTGCCGCCCCGGGTCCGGCCGCTGCCGGACCCGGGGGCGGCGGGCATCTTGCCGAAAGCCTTTTCGGCGGCCATTCTCGGAGGCTAGACCGTGGATTGACTAAAGCCGAGGAGAGTGGGTTGTGGTCAAGGTGAACGGCCCCGAAACGGTGGGCGGCCCGTGGTCGGACGCCTCCACCCGACCTGCCGGGTGGCCCGGACGGCCCATCATGCGTGACGTCGCCGAGCTGGCGGGGGTGTCCACCCAGACGGTTTCGCGGGTCCTCAACCGGCACCCACACGTCACGGCCGCAACCCGGCAGCGGGTTGTCGATGCGATGCGAAAGTTGGACTACCGCCGGAACCCCGCTGCTCGCGCGCTGGTCACGCGGCGCTCCGGCATGTTGGGGATCATCGGCTACGAAAGCCCGCTGTTCGGGCCGACCTCAATGTTGTATGCGATCGAGGGCGCGGCCCGGACGGCAGGCTACTTCGTGAGCGTCGCCAGCGTTCGCCACCTGGACCGCGGGTCAGTGCTCGACGCGATCGACTGGCTGTGCCAGCAGTCGGTCGAGGGGGTCATCGCCATCGCGCCCAAGCCGGCGATGGCCGGCGCGCTGGCTGAGGCGTCGCCCGCAATCGCCTGCGTGACCGTAGGTGGAGGCAGTATCGACGCGGTGCCGAGTGCGCGGATCGACAACGTCGCGGGCGCGCGACTGGCCACCCGGCACTTGCTCGACCTGGGGCACCGCACCGTCCACCACGTGGCCGGTCCAGACGACTGGCCGGAGTCAGGCGAGCGCCTCCGTGGCTGGCGCGAGGCGTTGCAGGACGCCGGTCGGCCGACCCCTGCCGTGGTGCCCGGAGACTGGAGCGCCCGGTCGGGGTATGAGCAGGGCGAGTGGCTGGCGGCCGATCCGTCCGTGACGGCCATCTTCTGCGCCAGTGACCAGCTGGCTCTCGGCGTGCTGCGGGCCCTGCACGAGGCCGGTCGGCGGGTCCCCGAGGACGTCAGCGTGGTGGGTTTCGACGGCGCGCCCGACGGCGCGCACTATCTGCCGCCGCTGACCACGGTATGCCAGGACTTTGCCGAGCTGGGCCGGCTCAGCCTGGGGCTCCTACTGTCCAAACTGGACAGAGTTGAGGGCGCACCGACGCAGACACGGCAGCTGCTCGTGCCTGAGCTGGTGATCAGGCATAGTACGGCAACACCCTCCCGCCCTCTGGGGCCGCCGGACGCCTCGCCATTCACCGCGGCGCCGTCGCCCTGCTAGGGCGCGAGCTACCGGGGAAGTGCGGGTCCGGTTGATTCACGTACGACGAGACGGCCGTGCTGGCGGATGACCCCGGAGTTGGCGTTGCCGTCGAGGGCAGCGAGGAGATGGTTGACCGCGGTGGCGCCAAGTTGTTCGAGGTTGAGGTCGACAGTGGTGAGAGGCGGGCGGCACTCCGCGGCGAAGTCCTCCCAGTTGTCGTAGCCGACGATCGCCACGTCCTCGGGGATTCGTCGGCCCAGGTCGCGGATGGCGTCGGTGACCCCGGCGGCGACCTGGTCATTGCCGCAGAAGATTGCGTCGACGTCGGGGCAGGCGGCCACCAGCAGACGTGCCGCGTGCCGGCCCCACCGCTGCGACCACTCGCCGAACAGGGGATCGTTGGCGGGCGAGAGGCCAGCCTCGTTGAGGACCGCCCGAAGTCCGGCTGCCCGATCGCGGGCGGCGCGGTAGCTGTCCGGTCCGGTGATGTGCCCGATTCTGCGTCGACCATGCAGGACCAGGTATTCGGCTGCGAGCCGGGCGCCGCCCTCGTCGTCCGCGATGATCGACAGATCTCGTGGGTCGACTGACTCGGCATAGGCATAGACCACCGGGACGGGGATGTCCTGGGTCAGTGACGGGCTGACGTCGTTGCTGTCTCCGACGACGATGAACCCGTCGACCTGACGTGCCAACAGGGTGCGGATGTAGTGCTGACGGCGGATGGCGTCGCCGCGGGCGTCGCAGAGCAGGACTGACATCTGTCCGTTGCCGAGGGCATTCTCGGCACCGAGCAGGATCGGGATCGAGAACCGCCCGCCGAGTTCGTCGGTGAGCAGCCCGACTGTGCGGGTACGCCCGGAGATCAGCCCGGATGCCAGCACATTCGGTTGGAAGCGTAGATCGGCGGCGGCACGTATCACCCGCTCTCGAGTGTCCGCAGCGACCTCGGCGCGGCCGTTCAGCGCCTTCGATGCGGTGGCGACGGAGACGCCGGCGCGATCCGCCACATCGCTCAGCGTCACCGACTGTGATCGTCGTCGCCCCACCGAAATCCTTTCGCAAGGTTTTAGGGTCACCCACCGAGGGTGGCTCCCGCTCACTTTCTGAGTAAGCGTAGAGCGTAGAGCGGTTCCGGGGAAGCAGCGGACGGTGCCGAAAGCCGTTTCGGATTTACCTGCGTGACATCTTGCCGAAAACGATTTCGTGCGCCACGCTAGCGGCGCAAAAGTGACACGCACATCTCGGGCGCAGCGCTGACGACGTGGCGGGCGAGGTGCCGGCGGAAGGCGAGGGCGCGATGGGACATCCAGGGCACCCCGCACGGATCGCCGGCTTACGGAGGCCCATGCAACGGCTTCCTCGGAACGATGGACCCAAGGGAGATAGATCATGAGGAGAGCCCTGGGCAGGCGAACTGCCCTCCGTTCGCTGGCCGGAGCCCTAGTGGCCACGCTGACTCTCGGTATGGCGGCCTGCACCGGCGATGACTCGACCGGGCCGAGCGCCGCCGAGGCTGGGCCCAACGGCGTCGACGACGGCGCCGAACTCACCATGTGGACCCGCGCGCCATTGGAAAAGCAGGCGAAACTCCTGGTGCAGGCCTACAACGCCAGCCACCAGAACAAGGTCAAGCTGACCGTCATTCCCAACGATGACTACGTCGCGAAGGTCGGCGCGGCGTCCGGCTCGGGTGCCCTTCCGGACCTCTTCGCCGCCGACATCGTTTACGTGAAGAACTGGGTGAACCAGGGGCTGTTCCAGGACCTCAGCGCGAACATCAACGGCCTCAGCTTCAAAGACTCGATCAACAAGGGGCACCTGTCGGCTGGCAAGCTTGACGGCAAGGAGCACGTCCTGCCCTTCGTTTTGGACCTGTCGATGCTGTTCTGGAACAAGCAACTGTTCAAGGACGCCGGGCTGGACCCGGAGAAGGCCCCGGCGACACTTGACGATTACGCCGCCGCGGCAAAGGCGGTCCAGGCGACGAAGAAGAACGGCGTCTACGGCACGGCGGCCGGGCTGAACTGCGGCGGCTGCCTGGTCTTCACCTGGTTCCCGTCGGTCTGGGCCAGCGGCGGTCAGGTGTTGAGCGCGGAGGGCACCGAATCCAAACTCGCCGACGAGACCGCCCAGAAGGTCTACCGCACCTGGCACGACCTCTGGAAGTCCGGCGTGGTGCTGCCCGCCTCGGCGGGGGAGACGGGCCCGACCTGGACCGCCGCGTTCACCGAGGGCAAGGTTGGTCTGATGTTCTACCCGGCGACGTTGCTCTCGTCGACGCCGTTCGAGGTCGGTGTCGCCGCCATCCCGGGCCCCAGCGGTGGCGGCTCCACCTTCGTCGGTGGGGACGGCATCGGCGTCTCGAAGGACTCGAAGAAGGCACCGCAGGCTTGGAACTTCCTGAGCTGGTTGATGTCCGAGGACGCCCAGGTCGAGGTGCTGGCGAAGAACAAGGACGTGGTGGCGCGGGCCGACCTCGCGAATAACAAGTACGCCGTGACGGATCCGCGACTGGTCACCATCAACGAGGCGGCCGGTAAGGGTGACACGCCTGTGGCGTTGAACTTCCAGCAGGCGTTCAACGCCCCGAGCAGCCCGTGGCTGACCCTCGTCCGCAACCAGGTGCTCAACGGTAGCGGTGACATCCAGAAGGACAACGCCGAGATCACCGCTGTGCTCAAGCAGTAGCCGATCCCGGCAGGCGGGTGCCGACCGTGCCGTCGGCCGGCGCCCGCCTGCGGTAGGACCCTCCCGTTGGCTCTCACCTGAAGGAACAAAGAGGCTCCGATGAGCGTCACCGCACCCTTCCGCCCGCCCCCCGAACCGGCGGTACGCGGCCGCGCTCGTTCGCGCGCCCGGCAGGCCCTGCTCGGTTGGTTCTATGCGACGCCGACCGCGGTCTTCGTCGTGCTGCTGTTCGCTGTGCCGCTGATGCTGGTCATCAAGATGTCGCTGTCGAGGTGGCCGCTGCTGACCGGCGACCAGGGCATCAATGCGCCGGACAACTTCGTGAAGGCGATCAACCACCGCTTCTTCACCGACTCGGTGGTGTTCACCGTCAAGTACACGGTGCTGGCGACCGTGCTGCTGCTCGCACTCGGCCTGGGACTGGCCCTGCTCGTGCAGGAGTCGAGCCGGTGGAACAACCTGCTCCGAGCCTCGCTCCTCATTCCCAGCGCCCTGGGGCTGGCGTCGGCGTCCCTGCTGTTCTACGTCCTCTACTCGCCGTACGCGAGCCCGCTGGCGCCACTGATGGAGGATCTGGGCTTCACGTTCCTCGGCTCACCGAACTCGGCACTGCTGTCGACCACCTTCCTCATCGTCTGGCGCTACGCCGGCTTCTACATGGTGCTCATGCTCGTCGGCCTGCAGGGCATCCCGGCCGATGTGTTCGAGGCCGCCCGCTCGGACGGCGCCAGTCGCTGGCAGACCTTCCGAATGGTCACTCTGCCGTTGCTGCGCCCGACGCTGGCGCTGACCACAGTGCTCTGTGTCACCGGCTCGCTGCTCGCCTTCGAGCAGTTCTACATCCTGACGAAGGGCGGCCCGGACAACAGCACGATCACCGTTGTCCAACTCATCTACATGGTGGCCTTTCAGGGGCAGAACGACCTTGGCGTGGCGGCGGCCCTTTCTGTCATCGTCCTGCTGGCCCTGATTCTCGTCAACGCGCTGCAGCTGCGCGTCTTCCGGTCCGAGGAGAGCTGAGTCGATGGCCGTCCTTTCCCGATCCAACTCCACGTCGGCCGGAGCGCCGTCGTCGCCTGGCCGGAGACCGACCGGCCGCCCCAGATCAGCTGGCGTCACGGTCGCCGGCATCGCGCTTCGAACGCCGTACTGGGTCTTTACCGGTGCGCTCGCGTTGATCTTCCTGGCACCGCTGGCCTGGACGGCGGTGGCATCGGTCGCCCCGCACGCGGGCACCAACCAGGTGGACGGCTGGGGGTTCGGCAACTACCAGACGCTGACCAACTATCAGGCCGGTATCTGGCGATACCTCGGCAACTCGGCGATCGTCTCCCTCCTCACCGTCGTCCTGACGCTGGTGACCTCGATGCTCGGCGGGTACGCGTTCGCCCGGTTCCGGTTCCCGGGACGCAACATCCTGTTCCTGCTCACACTCGCGATTCTGATGGTTCCGTACGCGACGTTGCTGATCCCGCTCTACGTGCTGCTCAACCAGGTGGGGCTGCAGAACTCCCTGGTCGGGGTGGCCCTGGTGCTCACCATGTTCCAGCTGCCGTTCTCCACGTTCCTGATGCGCATCTCCTTCGAAGCGGTGCCGCGTCAACTCGATGAGGCCGCGATGGTGGACGGCTGCTCGTCGTTCGGCGCGCTGTGGCGCGTACTGCTGCCGGCGGTGAAGCCGGGCCTCATCACCGTCGGGCTCTTCGCCTTCCTCACGGCCTGGAACGACTTCATGGCGCCGCTGATCCTCATCAACGACACCGAGCGCATGACGCTCCCGCTCGCTGTGTCGAATCTGCGCGGCCAGGTCCAGGGTGTCGTCGACTACGGGGCGACCGAGGCAGGCGTCGTCGTCCTCGCCCTGCCGTGCGTCGTCCTGTTCCTGCTACTCCAACGACACTATGTGCGGGGCTTCATGTCCGGCGCGCTGAAGGGATGAGAATGAGCGGCATCGCACCTACCGCCGCCCCAGTCCTGCCGATCCGCGGCCGGTTCCGCCCACTCGGGTTGCCCGAGGTGCGTGTCACGGGCGGATTCTGGGCCGAGCGCCAATCGATCAATGCCGTTGCGACCCTGCCGCACATCGAGCACTGGCTTGAGCGGGAAGGCTGGCTCCGCAACTTCGACCTCACCGTCCACGGCGACCTTTCCCGCGACCGTCGCGGACGCGAGTTCTCCGACTCGGAGGTCTACAAGTTTCTGGAGGCCGCGGCGTGGGAGATCGGCCGCGGCCGCGACGCGGACCTCGAGTCGAGGTTTCGCGCCGTGGTGCGACGGGTGGCCGCGGCACAGCAGCCCGACGGCTACCTCAACACCAGGTTCGGCGGGCCGGGACAGGCGCCGCGCTGGTCCGACCTGGAGTGGGGCCATGAGCTCTACTGCGTCGGCCACCTCCTGCAAGCCGCTGTCGCCCGCGCCCGGACCCGGCCAGGCGCTGACGACGGGCTGCTCGTCGTCGCCCGCCGCGCGGCCGACAACGTGTGTGAGACGTTCGGACCGGACGGCCTGGACGGCCTCTGCGGGCACCCGGAGATCGAGCCCGCGTTGGTCGAGTTTGCGCGGGTCACCGGCGACGACCGCTACCTGGCTCAAGCTGCTCTCTTCGTTGACCGGCGCGGCCATGGCCGGCTCAGCGATGTGGAGTTCGGCCGGGAGTACTTCCAGGACGAGCTTCCCGTCCGGCAGGCGACGGTGCTGCGGGGACACGCGGTTCGGGCGAACTACCTGGCTGCCGGGGCCGTCGACGTTGCGGTGGAGCTGAAGGAAACCAGCCTGCTGGACGCGATCCGCATCCAGTGGAGGAACGCGGTGGCCAGGCGCACCTACCTCACCGGCGGGCAGGGTTCTCGCCACCAAGACGAGGCATTCGGCGGGGACTGGGTGCTGCCGCCGGATCGCGCCTACTCGGAGACCTGCTCCGGTGTCGGGTCGGTGATGCTCGCGTGGCGGCTGCTGCTCGCCGACGGCGATCCGGAGTACGCCGACCTCATCGAGCGGACCCTGTTCAACGTAGTCGCCACCTCGCCGTCGGCTGACGGGCGCAGCTTCTTCTACACCAACACCCTGCACCGCCGCGAACTCGGCACCCAACCGGACGCGGACCGGCCGAGCCTGCGCGCGGCGGCATCGCTGCGGGCGCCCTGGTTCGAGGTTTCCTGCTGCCCCACCAACGTCGCCCGCACCATGGCCAGTTTGACCGCGTACGTGGCCACCGCCGACGACGACGGACTCCAGCTACACCAATACCTGCCCGGCACCGTCGCGCACCGCCTCGCCGACGGGCGTGAGTTGTGCGTGACCATCATTACCGATTACCCGCACGACGGGCGGATCCGGGTGCGAATCGACAGCGAAGACGACCGCCCGTGGTCACTGTCGGTGCGGGTGCCCGCTTGGGCGGCCCGGGGGGCGACGGTGACCCTCGTCGGCGACACCCGACCGGTCGGCCCGGGGGTCGTCACCGAGCGACGGACCTGGCGACGCGGCGACGAGATGGTGCTGACCCTGCCGATGGCGCCTCGGTTCACCTACCCGGACGCCCGGATCGACGCAATTCGCGGTTGTGTGGCAGTCGAGCGTGGCCCCCTCGTATACGCCTTGGAATCCGTGGATGTCCCGGGCGTCCAGACCGTCGACGAACTCCGCGTCGATACCCGCCGACCGCCACGCCTGGTCGACGGCAGGGTCACCGTGACGTGCCGGCGGGTGCGGGCCCGGGACCACGGATGGCCCTACCGGGCGGACGAGGCCGGCTCAGCGCCGGTGCCCGGTGACGAGTTCGACGACGTATCGCTGGTGGAGTACCACGCCTGGGCAAGTCGGGGGCCTTCGACGATGCGCGTCTGGCTCGCCACGGCCGGCGAGTAGCGCGGGCACCCCGTCCCCCTGCGGTGTTAGCGCTAACTGCGGTAGTCCACCGATCACTCCCACTCAAGGCTTCCACCACCGGTGCCGCGCTCCGGAGACGCCTCATTTTCCGGAGCGGCGCCGCCACTGAAGGAGGAAAGGCCGCCTACCAGACGTTCCCCACCCGCAGCGCCGCCGCCGCAGCCGGCGCCGCGATCGTGCGGATCACCGAAACCGTCGACGGCGCTGCGGTGACCACCCAGATCGAGGCCGCCTACTTCTCAGCCGGTAGTTGGCTCCCGCTTGGTGGCGGCGCTCCTCCCAGCGCCGCCACCCGGCATGGCGGGACCCGCTTTCGAGGCGTTTCGAACGGCGATTCGATTGCGTACTTCCCAGCATGAGCCGACGTGACGCTTCCCTGTAGTGTTCCAAGTTGGGCGGCAGGTACAACGACGTTCTGCCGGGCCGCGAGGGGCGGGGAAACCGCGCCGAAATCGGTTTTCGGAAGCTGCCCGTGTATGGGTGGCCGTCGAAGATCCGTCGAGGCACCCTATCGCCGCGCATCCCACCTGTGCCTGGTTGCTGGGAGGAGCAAGCACGCCATGACCACGGAGCCCGAGATCCCCGCCAACCGGACACCCACGCTCACCGACGTCGCCAAGCTTGCCGGCGTGTCGGTCGCGACCGCGTCGAAGGCCATCAACGGGCGCAGCGAGGTCAGAGCGACCACCAGGGTCCGGGTGCTGAAGGCTGCAGAGTTGCTGTCCTTCGCACCGAACGCCCTCGCCCGTAGCCTGCTCAGCGGCCGGACCGGGACCGTCGGTCTGCTAACCAGCGATCTGGAGGGACGCTTCTCGATCCCCATCCTGATGGGCGCGGAGGACGCCTTCGGCGCTGGCCAGGTCTCGGTCTTCCTGTGCGACGCGCGCGGCGACGCGATCAGGGAGCAGCATCACGTACGGGCACTGTTGTCGCGGCGCGTCGACGGGCTGATCGTCGTCGGCTCCCGGACCGACCCTCGCCCGCCGCTGGCCGGCAACATCCCGGTGCCGGTCGTCTACGTCTACGCCCCCTCCGCGGACCCGAACGACGTCTCGATCACGGTCGACAACGTGGGCGGTGGGCGACTCGCCATCGACCACCTGCTCGCCTGCGGGCGGCGCAACATCGCCCACATCACCGGAGAGGTCGGCTTCCAGGCGGCACGCGACCGCGCCGAGGGAGCGGCGGCGGCACTCGCCGACGCCGGCTTGAGCCTGGTCGCCGATCGACCCTACTTCGGGTCGTGGGACGAGTCCTGGGGGCGGGCCGCCGCGCACATGGTCGTCGAACGGCACGCCGAGGTCGATGCCATCTTCTGCGGCAGTGACCAGATCGCCCGAGGCGTCCTGGACGCGCTGCGTGATCTGGGACGGGACGTGCCGGGGGCGCTCTCCGTGATCGGCTTCGACAACTGGGAGGCCATCTCGGCGGACTCCCGCCCGCGCCTGACCAGCATCGACATGAACCTCCAGCGCCTTGGCGCCGTAGCCGGCCAGCGGCTCTTCGAGGCCATCAGCGGGGCGGCGACCCGGTCGGAGGAGTTCTCCGGCCGCCTCGTCATGCGCGAGTCGACCCTGCCGCAGCGCTGAGCGGCCGGTCACCAGCAGGCCGACGCTGAGGGCTGGTTCGGCCGTGGGTGGGCCGGACCAGCCGATGGCGTTCAGGGCTCAGGACAGGAAACTGCCGTACGGACCGGACAGGATCCGGTCTTTCTGCGCCTGGCTGAAATGTGTGTTCGGGTAGTTGTAGAACGAGGCGGACATCGGGGTGCCGTCGGTGGAGGTCGAGTCGGGCAGCCCGAGAGCGTGTCCGAGTTCGTGGACCATGCCGCCGTGCCAGCGGTTCATCGGGCCGTTGACGCCAGCGGCGCCGTCGGCGTCGTGCTGACAGAGGATCACCCAGCCGTTCCCGCCGCCACCACCGGCACCCGGGCCCTCGGCGCTGATCTCGCCCACGTTGAGCCAACGGTTGTCGGGGCTACGCAGGTTGAGCTTGCGCATGAGTTCCTGCTGCATGTTGAACACCGACCACCAGTAGCGGTCCGAACCGTTGGGAGTGTTCTCGTACCAGGACTTGACGTGGTCGCCGTTGACGACCTCCACCACCGGGCTGTTGAGGGTGAACGTCTTGCCCAGTTCCTGGCGGTAGTACCGTTGCGCCTCGCGCATCACGGTGGCGATGCCGTCCGGCCACCGCTGGTCGAACGCCACGTCGGACGGCTTGAGCCAGTAGACCCGGACCGTGCGGGGCTGCGGCGCCGCGGTGGGAGCCACCGTCGGGGGTGGGGTGGTCGGCCCGGCGGTGGGGGTCGGCGTCGTGCCGCCGGTGCAGGTGACGCCGTTGAGGGTGAAGCTGCCCGGCACCGGGTTGCTGGCGTTGTTCGAGCTGCCGTTGAACCCGAATGAGGCGCTGCCGCCGGTGGCCAGGTTGCCGTTGTACGAGGCGTTCGTCGCGGTCACCGTGACGCCGTTCTGGGTCACCGTGGCGTTCCACGCCTGGGTGACCGTCTGCCCGGCGCCGAACGCCCAGCGCAGCGTCCAGCCGGCCAGCGGATCACCCAGGTTGGTGACCTGTACATTCGCGCCGAACCCACCCGCCCACTGGGAACTGATCGTGTACGCGACCCGGCAGCCCGTCGCAGCCGCGTGGCCAGTGCCGGCGGTCAGGACCACCACCCAGGCAAGACTCATCGCGAGCGCCGCGGCCGCGAGCCGGAACAGAAGTCGTGGGTGATGGGCCATCAGTCATCTCCTCGTCCAGCTAGTAGCCGGAGCGGCTCTTGGGGTGTCACCATCGGCGCCTCCGCGCCGCCGTTCAGGGTGCCGACCATCGTCACCTCAGGTCGTGCGCTGTCTTGGCACAACTGCATGGATCCTCCTTTGGGGCGGGGCTGGCTCGGGTGAGGTAGTCGTGCCCGCCATGCCTTCGGTGCCAACCGCTTGCGCGGTCCGGTGGAGCTGCGGACGTAGGGAGGCGTCGACGACAGTGCCGGCCGGACTAGCCGGTATTTACGTATGCCGATGTTTCTGCCGGTTAGACTGAAGTCCGAAAAGGTTTTCGTCAAGATGCTCGGCTGGTTGCGGTGAGACTCTGAGGTGCGCAGAGAGGTGCCGAGGTGCCAGCGGCGGTTCGTGTGCACCGGTGACCTCCACCGAGGCGTTGTACTGGCTTGCCTGGTCGGATGTGTTGATCAGGTGCGCGGCCACCCGTCCATCAGGGCTCGGGTTGCGCGCGCCTACCTGGTTGACCCGGTGAACGACCTCCCACCACGACAGTCTTGATCCATGCTGGACCCGCTCCGCGTGGAACCCGCCCCGGTGAACGTACGCGAGTGCGGCATCGGTGATTGCCGAAAAGGTTTTCGTGAGGCATGGTGGCTGGCACACTGCCGATTCCGGAACCGTCCCCACCGGAGGTCGCACGACATGAAACGTTCCCGAAAGACCGCCCTGCTCTCAGTGCCGATCCTGGCTGCGGCCATGCTGTTCGTACCGCAGTCCGCCGCCGCCGCGATTGCCACGTTCGCCACCACGCTGGTCAACTCCAACGGCGGCAACTGCCTGGCCCTGCCCGGCGGCGACACCGCCAACGCCGTGCAGCTCAATCAGCAGGCCTGCAACAGCGCCGCCTACCAGCGAGTCACCTTCACCCCGGTGTCCGGCACCACCGACACCTACACCGTCGCGACGTCGACCGCGGGCAAGTGCGTCGACGTCAACGGCGCCTCGACGGCCGACAACGCCGCGATCATCCAGTGGACCTGCCACAGCAATCCCAACCAGCGCTGGCGGCTCGTCCCGGTCACGGTCAGTGGCACCGACAAGACGTTCAATGTCGTGTCGGTCAGCTCTGGCAAGTGCCTCGTGCCCGCTGGTGGTTCTTCGTCCGCCAACACCGGACTGGTGCAGCTGCCGTGTAGCACCGCCACCAGCCGGATCTGGCGCCTCGCCGGCTTCGTGACCGGCGGCGGCACGGCCAACACGTTCACCAACCCAATCAAGGCGCAGGGTCCGGACCCGTGGCTGACCTACTACAACGGCTACTACTACCTGGCCACCACGACCTGGAACCGCACCATCACGATGCGCAAGGCCACCACGCTGCGTGGGCTGGCCACCGCCGCCGACCAGGTGATCTTCAACCTGACCAATCCGAACGGCGCGGGCACGATGTGGGCACCCGAATTCTTCCTGCTCAGCGGGCCGAACGGGCCACGGTGGTACTTCTACTACACCGCCGGCCGCGAGCCGTTCAACTTGGGTACCCAACGCATTCACGTGCTGGAGAGCGCCGGTACGGACCCCATGGGTCCGTACACGTTCAAAGCCTCCATGGTAGACCCGACCGCGGACAACACCTGGGAGCTTGACGCGAGCATCCTGCAGCTCAACGGACAGCTGTACCTGCTGGGTACGTTCTACAACGGTTCGCAGCCGATGTTCATTCGCCCACTGAGCAACCCGTGGACGGCCAGCGGCACCCGCCGCATCCTGTCCACACCGACCTACAGCTGGGAGACCGTCGGCGGCGGCGTGAACGAGGGCGCGGAAGTCCTGCAGCGCAACGGCAAGACCTTCATCGTCTACTCGGCGAGCCACTGCTCCACACCCGACTACAAGCTGGGCATGCTCACCTACAACGGCACGGGCGATCCATTGTTGTCCTCGTCCTGGACGAAGTCACCCAACCCGGTGTTCCAGCGCTCGAACGCCAACGGTGTCTACGGGCCCGGCCACAACGGGTTCTTCAAGTCGCCGGACGGCACCGAGGACTGGATGGTCTATCACGCCAACAGTTCGGCGTCGGCCGGCTGTGACATCAATCGCTCCACCCGCGCCCAGAAATTCACCTGGAACGCCGATGGCACGCCGAACTTCGGCGTGCCGGTCCCGACCGGAGTCGCGTTGACCGCACCCTCGGGTGAGCCTGCCCCCTGACCGACGGTGCCCGCTCTTGCCACGGCGAGAGCGGGCGTCCGGTCGTGACGGCGCGGCCGCCGCACGCAGCACGTGAGGCCGGATCCGATTCGGCGAGGTCGTTTGGCGCTGCGGGATCGGCCGAGTGGCGAAAGCCAACAGGTCGACTCGATCGTGAGTACGCGGCACTCGCCCGCAACCAGGCTTGTGGCGGCTTGAGCCTGGCCGCGCTGGAAGCTTCACCACGCAGGGCGGCGCCCAGCCGGGGAACGGCGTCACCTGGTCGTAGACGGGTAGCGAGCACGCGTCGGTCGGGCTCGATCGCCCCGCGCGCGGTGTACAGCACATGCCTCGGTTCGATGAGCCAACCTGGGTGGCCGGCCGACGGTCGCGCTCGACAGCTGCGCCTGAAGCCGGCGGATGACCGCCCAGCTGCGGTGAGCTCTGCCGCCGCCGCCGGGCCAATGCCGCCAGAACTTTGCGTGATCAGGCCAGGCCGTCGGCGCGGTAAACGGCCGGTGAGAGCAGTATCACGGCTTGGCAGGCTGCCTCAGCCGCCTGTTCGGCCGAGCCGCAGGCATCTATCGCGCCGTGGACGGCGTCTCCCGACATCACCAACCGCGCGCTCGCCCCGCCGCGGCGCGTACCACTGGCGCGTTCAACTGCGGTGAGAACCTGGTATTCACCCAACGACGTGGTGGGGACGCCGCCGCAGCCGAGTCGATCAGCCAGTGGACGTGCTCGGCGTTCCGTCGGCGGCTCGCCGTGCCGTCGCGCCGGGGCAGCGCCGTCGCCACGAGAACTTTACGTCAAGGACGCACCGACCACCTCCTTGACGGTGGGCGGGGGCAGCCGTCAGCAGGCCTCCGGCTGCGGGTCGACGATCGCGGCGTCCGGGTTGCCGAACCCGGACGCCGCGTGCCACCGTCAGCTGAATGCCTTGACCTGCAGCAGGCCGGTGGAGAGGTTCGGCGCGCTCTGCAGCAGGACGCGCAGCCGGGTGGTGCTTACCGCGGGGAAGGTGACGGTGTTGTACTGGTTGGCCACGACCGGATACCCACTGGCGCCCGGCACGTCGACGTAGGCGCTGCCGTTCCAGAACTGCAGCCGCCACGATGCCGGCAGGTCGACACCCTCACCGTCGTCGAAGAAGTACACCTGCGATCGGCTGATCGTCTGAGCCGACGGCCACGTCAGCTCGGCCCACTGCTGGCCCTGCTGCGGCCACGTTCCCCAGCGATTGCCCTGATTCGGGGCGCCGATATTGGAACTCGCCGGATCGCCACCGGTGTTGATCGCCGCGCAGCTCTCCCAGGACGACGTGAACGAGCACGACGGGGTCGCGCTGAGGGCGAGGTTTCCACCGCCACCCCCACCACCGACCGTGAGCTGGAATGTACGGGTCGCCGGGGCGCTCTGGCTGTCGTAGTCGCGCAGCTCCACAGTAAACGAGTGCGTTCCGGCCGTGCTCGGAGTTCCGCTGACCGTGCCGGTGAAGCGGTCGAGAGTCAGGCCGGCCGGCAGTGTGCCGCCGACGACACGCCAGTCGTAGAACGGCACGCCCCCCTTCGCCGTCAGCTTCTGCTGGTAGGCCTGGCCGATCGGGGCGTTGGGCAGGCTGGTCGTCACGATCGAGGGGGTCAGGAACGGGGTGAGGTTGCGGTTCAACGGCCAGCCGGCGTTCTCGGCGACCAGCAGCGCCAGCTTGGTCAGCATCCACCGGCGGGTCGGGAACAGGTGGTTCCAGCCGCCGCTCTGTCCGCTGAGCCGGTCCCAGTACGGGGACGTGCCCGGGATGTGGTAGCTGCTGTCCAGCGGCACGGCGCGGCCCTGGTACGCGGTGACCTCCGCGTCGTTGACGCCGCCGGTGGTGACGAAGTTGCGCATGCCGGCCCAGTCGCTGTGGTAGGCGAGGGCGTGCCCGTACTCGTGCATGACAAGTCCGTGCACGTCGAGCACCGACCCGGCGATCTCGGTCTTGTACCAGTCCTCGTCGGCCAGCGAGGTGAACAGTTGCTTGCCGGCCTCGTCGTACTCGAAGATCATCGCGGTGGAGCGATGGATCGGGCCGGGCAACTGCTGCCCGTTGCGGGTGTGGTAGCGGCCGTTGTTGGCGGGGTAGCCGGTGGAGTAGGGGGTCTGGATTCCCCGGAAGTACACCCACATGCCGTTGTAGGCGGCGTTGTTGGTCACGTTGATGCTGTTCTGCCAGTCGTTGCCGGGCAGGTGGTTGGTCTCTGCCCCGGCGGCCACGGTGTCGAACGGCTGCAGGTTGAAGAACCGGTACCAGTCCTTGACGCCTTCCTCGGCGGCGGTACGGAATGCCGGGTTCGTGAAGTACCCGGTGATGTTGTCGTAGCGGTAGTCGAAGTTGATCGGGATGGTCGGCTCGATCGCGGTCTTCTGGTCCTGCTGCACCCGGATCGGCATGGTCTGGGTGTAGGTCGAGTTGTTGCCGGCCCGCACGCTGAGCCGCAGGGTGTGGAGCTCGTCCTGGCCTGCGGCGCGTTTGGAATGGATCGCCAACTTGAAGGTCTTCTGCTCGGACGAGTTCGCGAAGGTCAGCCGTTTGGTGGCGCCGGTGGCGGTCAGTTGGCTGGGTAGGTCCATCATCAGCCGGGAAGTACCCTCGGCCTTGAGGTCGATGGTCACCGGGAACGGGACGTCCGTCGGGGGTCGCACTGTCAGCTCGATGTACGGGTTGGCCAGGTAGCCTTCCCAGTCGACAAGTTGGACGCCGTAGCCGTTGATGATCCTGCCAAACCGGTCGACGACCGTCGCGGTGCCGGCGGCCCGTACCGGGGCGGCGGTGAGCAGGGACGCGAGCAGCGCGAGCACTACCGCGGTGGTGAAGCGTTTCACGTCGTTACCTCAGTTCTTGATGCCGGTGACACCTTCGATGAAGTAGCGCTGCGGGAAGAGCCGCAGCGTGGTGACGGCCGCAGGGGCGGCGGTCAGTCAGCCCCACCGGATGACGTGGGTGCGCTGGAACGAGGCCCGGTCGAGCGAGAGTCTGGCGTCGCCTCACGTCGGTCCGATGACCGTCGTGGTGCAGCGTGGGGGTGGACCAGCCGCGCGGCTGACCACCCCCACGCCCAGGGCGGACTACCCGAAGGCCTTGACCTCCAGCAGCCCGACCGAGTTGGTCCCGCTGGTGAGCGCGACCCGGAGCCGCGTGGTGCTGATCGCCGGGAAGGTGACGGTGTTGTACTGGTTGATGACGGTCGGATACCCGCTCGCCCCGGGCACGTCGACGTAGGCGCTGCCGTTCCAGTACTGGAGCTTCCAGGACGCGGGCAGCCGTACCCCGTCGTTGTCGTCGAAGAAGTAGACCTGTGCCGACCGCAGTGTCTGGGCGGCGGACCAGGTCAGCTCACCCCACTGCTGGCCGGTGTTGGGCCAGGTGCCCCAGCGCGGGTTGACGGTGTCGTTTGACGACGGCGGATCGACGCCGTCGTTGAGTGCGGTGACACTTTCCCAGCTCGAGGTGTAGGAGGCCGACGGCGTCGCCGCAAGGGCGAGGTTGCCGCTCGGATCCGGATCCGGCGGTACCGTGCCGCCCCGGTTGTAGATCTTCACCTCGGTGAGTCCGGTCTTGAACCCGGACGCGTGGGTGACCTGGATGCGCAGCCGTTGGGTGCTGACCGCGGTGAACCTGACCCGGTTGTAGTTCGCCTGCGGCGCCGCCGGCGACTTGACCTGCGCGGCCGCGTTGATCCAGGCGCTGCCGTTCCAGTACTGCACGGTGTAGGACGTCGGCGCCCGGTACCGGTTGGTCGCCCGGTCGTTGCGGAAGTACACCCGGGCTTCGTCGACCGCACGATTCTGGCCGAAGTTGACCTCGTACCAGTCGGTGGCGTTGGGGGATCCGTAGCTGCCCCACAGCGGTTCGTTGATGGGGAAGCCGTCTACCGCAGCCCCGGTGGAGGTGCCGCTCGCGGTGTACGACGCCGACACCGCCGCGCCCTGGGCCAGGTTGGCGGTGGTGCTGGTCAGGTCAGCGCCCGCCTTGGCGAACATGTCGACGATGCGCGGGCTGTTCTGCACCACGTTCTGCGGCAGCTGGGGGCCCGTCAGCGCGACGTTGTAGTTCACCACGCCGGATCCGCTCGGGAAGGTCACCGCTCCGGTGGCCGGGTTGTAGAGCACCCGGGTCAGCCGGTCGACAGTGAAAGCCCGGGTCCCGTTGACGTAGACCGAGTAGCCCTGCGGCACCCCGCTGTAGCGGGTCACCCCGTCGGCCGGGTCGTCCCAGACCACACTCAGGTCGGTGTTGCGGTAGCGCAGGTTGTTGACCGCGAAGTGGGACCAGTCGATGTTGATCGGGGACAGCTCGATCTGGGCGTCGTTGCGTGGTCGCAGTCCGGCGACGTCTTCGATGACTGTCCAGTTGCTGCTGCCCAGGATGTTGTGGTGGATCCAGGACCGGTAGTCGATGTTCTTGGTGCCGTTGTTCCAGTCGGCCCAGAACTCGTTGGCGTCGGGCCACTGGGTGTTGCCACCGATGTACTGCGCCCAGGCGTTCCAGTAGAGCAGCTTCTTGTAGTCCTCGTTGTTCATCCACTGGTTGGGGTAGTTGCGCAGCACCGAGGAGTAGAGCCGGAACTGCACTGTCGAGTTGATGGTGGAGAAGTTGTTGCTGCCCGGTTGGCCGGCCGCGGCCGCTGCGGCCTTGTCCCGTTGGTTGGCGGTAAAGAACGGGAAGATGGGGTACTCGGCCGGGTCGGCGTACAGGCGCAGAGCCTCCCGGTACTGGGCGGTGTTGGGCATCAGGCCCACCGAGTACGGGTAGTAGTTGTTGATCTCCTTCCAGGGCACGTGGGTGTTTGTGGAGACGTGCTTGTGCTCCAGTAGCTGCCGGGACGGGTTCCACAGCGTGTTGATGACGCCGTTGCGGATCTTGTCGGCGAGCGCCTGCATCTCCGTGGCCTTGGCCGTGTTGCCCAACATGGTGTAGGCCTGCACCGCCGCCATCGCGCCGCTGTAGACGTAGGCCGATTCGGTCCGGTCGAGGTTGCCAGAGCGCCAGTGGAACGACACCGCGTCGGCGTCGTTGCCGGTCATCGCGCCCCAGTTGTATTCGATGACCCCGTTGTTGTTGGTGTCGTAGGTGGCCAACTGGCCCTTGACGTCGCCTTCGGCGTACTTGGCGAGGTTGCCGGCGATCGCCGGCTGTCCGCCGTGGATCTGATACGACCGCCACGCCGCCTCGGAGATGTACTGGGTGTAGCTGTTGGACCAGTTCTCCGGGTCACCGGGGTTGTCCATGAAGCGGCCGCCCTTCGACGACTGCCCGGCCGACAGCCACGGCCCGTAGGAGTAGACCGGGTTGCGCAGGTACTTCAGGTCGTCGATGTGCATCGGCTGGGTCAACGCGATCGCGTTGTTGTAGCCGGTCACCCCCTCGATGGAGACCGGGAACTGGAAGTCCTGTCCCGGGATGTCGACGTCGAGGTAGTTGTAGCGCATCAGCCACCAGCGGTAGTAGATGTTCTTCTTGATCGCGGCGTCCGGCACGTCGATGTAGGGGATGTTCTCGGCCCACCAGCGGTTGTACTCGCGTACGTGGGTGCCGAACGCCGTCGCCGGCGAGTAGCCCTTGTAGGCGTTGTACTCGGTCAGCGACTCCGGGATCTCGTTGGTGACGAAGCCCATCACCACCTTGGTCGTGACGGTCTGCCCGGCCGCGACGGTCACCGAGCGGTTCAGCCCGCCGCTGCTGACGGTGAACCCGTCCCCGGAGAGCCGCGGATAGATCGTGGTGAGGTTGTTCTTCACCTGCCGGCTGCCGGTCAGCTCGTTGCCGCTGCCGCTGGTCGCGTACGGGGAGGTGGCCCGCAGTTGTAGGGTGGTCGCCGAGTTGCCGCTGTTGACGATCGACAGGTTGGTGACCGCGACATTGTTGTGCGTGATGAACTTCTGCATGTCGACGCGGACCGAGCCGCTGGTGTAGATGCCCTTCCAGTGGCTGGGGCTCTGCCAGCGGCCGCTGACCTGCTCGGCGAACGTACCGGGGGTGATGGCGACCGAGTAGGCGTTCTGGCTGCTGATGTTGTCCCAGTAGGCGACCTGGCCGCCGAAGCCGATCACCGACGGGGAGTGCGTGGTCATGAACAGCCCTCGGCCGCGGGTCATCAGCCAGGTGCCGGCCGGGTCGTTGCCGGGCCGGCCGAGCAGGCGGTCCATCCAGAAATCGGTGCCGGCGCTCTCGGCGTTGTAGATGGACTGCAAGGTGTTGCCGGTGCTGTAGCCGACCGGCGGCGTCGGGATCGACGGCCCGTTGAAGCTCGGGTAGCCGATGGGCTGCGCGGCTGTGGCGGGTGCCTCGGCCAGCACCAGCAGGCTGCCGGTGGTCAGCAGGGCGGCGACGGCTGTCGCCAGCGGTCTGCGCCGGGGTAGGAGGGAGAGTCGCATCATTCATCTCCTGGGGGTAGGGACGGGTGTGGGGGTGGGGGTCGTGCTGACCTGGGGCTCGGGTCGTCACGTTGGTGGGGCCTGTGGGGGGTGGTCAGAGGCCGGTGGTGTGTAGGTTGGCCACCTCGGCCGCGGTCAGCGCCCGAGCGTGGATCCGGGCGCTGTCGACGGCCGCGTCAAGGGTCGGGTCGCCGGCATACTGCGACCGGCCGATCCGGTTGACGGTGGTGGCACCGAGCGCCGATGGGCGTAGCGTGAGGCTGCTGTTGCGGGCAACCTCGGCGCCGTTGACGTAGAGCACGCCGAGGTTGCCGGTCTGGGTGACCGCGAGGTGGGTCCAGGCGCCCACCGGCAGCGCGGTGGGGCCGTCGATGCGTTGCTCGCCGCCAGCGCCCGTGGTGGTGATGGCGAACCTCGGCAGACCGGCGCCGTTACGGGCGGCGAGGAACATGTTCACCCCGGTTCCGGAACCGAAGTCGAACACTCGGGTCCAGTTGGTCGCGGTGTCGATCCGGACCCAGCAGGCGAACGAGAAGGCGCTCGCCCCGGCGAGGATGCCGGCCGGCAGTAGCACGTGGGCGCCAGCTCCGGTCAGGTTGACCGCGTTGCCGGTCCGTCCGGCGGTCCAGCCGGCACCGCCTGCCAGGGTGGCCGTCCGGCCGTTGCCGGTGGCGTCGGCGGCGGTCGTTCCGGATGTTTCGTTGAACAGGTAGTGCGCCACGAACGGTGGCGGCGGTGGGGTTTCGTTGACTGTCCAGTAGACGGTGTAGCGCTGCCCGTGGGTGGCGTAGAACGGCGCGAGGGTTACCGGTCCGGTGCTGGCGGTAGCGGTGTAGCGAAGCGGGTCGTCGGTCGGGGTCAACGTGCTCGGGCTGAGGGTCGGCAACGTGGAGAGGTTGTTCGTGCCGTACTGGCCGGCCAGCACGATCGGGCCTACCTTGACCGCCTGCACCGTGGAGTTGTCCGGGGTGGGCTCCCGGGTCAGGGTCATCGGCAGGCTGATGTCGACCACGTCGCCAGAGGCCCAGACGCGATCGAGTACGGCGTACGTACCCGGGGTCGGCGCCGGCTGTAGGACGCCGTTGAGCCGCAGTTGCGCGCCGGTTGACCAGCCGGGGATCCGGATCCGCAGGTCGACGGCCCCGCTGCCGGTGACGGTCAGGCGGCTGGACGGGGTCTGCGGGAAGGTGGTGTCCTGTCGCACCGTGATCGAGCGCCCCGGCCAGCTCAACACCGAGGCGATGAACAGGTTGACGTACAAGGTGTTGGCGCCGTTGTGGAAGTAGATGCTGTCGCCGTGCTTGGTGTTGGTCTCCAGTCCCGTGCCGTGACAGCAGGTGAAGTCTTCGTAATCGTTGCTGTAGGTCTTGATGCCGCCGGCCCGCAGCGGCACGTAGTAGGAGTGGAAGCCGTGGGTGCTGTTCGGGTTCTGCCCGCCGAGCAGGTGGTTGTACAACGTCTTCTCGAAGAAGTCGAAGTGCCGCACGCTGCCCGGCGTGGTGAAGAACAAATGCCGGGTGAGCTTGAGCATGTTGTAGCTGTTGCAGCACTCGGCGGTGTAGTCGGACAGCTCGCTGGCGATCCGGTTGGGGGCCTTGAAGTACTCGCCGTTGGAGTTGGCACCGATGGCGTAGCTGTGCCGGTCGACGACCATGTTCCAGAAGTTGACGGCGATGTCGCGGTAGCGGGTCGTCCCGGTGGCGTGGTATGCGCGGATCGCCGCGAGCGCCTTGGGGATCTGGGTGTTGGCGTGGTAGTTCGCCAACGCGTCGGTGTTCGCCGCGAGTGGGTCGAGCACCTCGGCGTGGTCGAAGTACTGCGCAGCGGTCAGATGGGTTGGGTTCTCAGTGAGCTGGTAGAGGTTGGTCAGCGTCTCGCCGATCCCACCGAACTCGGTGTCGAGCATGTTCTGCCGCTGGGCGTAGGTCAGCCGGCTGTTGCGGACGTTGACCCAGGCGGCCTTGCGCTGCAGCACCTGCAGCGCCCGTGCGTTGCCGGCCAGTTGGTGCATGTCCAGCAGGCCGGCGACGGTCTTGTGCAGGGTGTAGTAGGGAGCCCAGACGTTCTGCCGAGCCTCGACCCGGTCGATGAAGCTCTCCGGGAACGCGGACAGGTATCCGGCGTTGAAACCGGCCGCGACGGCCCGGTCCTGGCAGGCCGCGAGCGCGGTGACCAGGTAGTCGCCCTTGGTCTTGAACGCGGTGTCGCCGGTGCTGGCGTAGGCCTGCGCCAGAGCGGTAAGGACATGGCCCATCGAGTGCCCGCGCAACTCGCCGGTGGGGGCCTCCCAGCCGCCGCATGGCGTGGCGGAGGACGGCAGGCCCACATTGGTTCGGAAGGTGTGCAACAGCCGGTCCGCGTCGAGGAACTTGAGATAGGCATGGATACGGGCCGTGTTGGCCTGGAAGGGCCCGGCGAGCAGGCTCACCGCGGCCAGCGGGAACGGATAGACCGACACCCCGGTGTCGGGTCGGACAGCTTGCGCGCCGTGTGCGGGAATCGCACCGACGGCCATCCCGGCTGCGATCGCGCCGCTGCCCTTCAGCACCGTGCGTCGCGAGACTGGGACTTTCGACATGCACATCACCTCTTCTAGGGGCGGCGGCGACCGGATATGTGCGTGCGTACGTGACGCCCCAGCCAGAAGCCACCGGTGATCCGAACTCCGCCCCGCCCGACCCGGAGCAGCGCGGTGTTGGTCGACACGGCCGGGCGTCCTGCGGACTGGTCAACGGGCGACGCAGGGACCGTCATAGGCTTCCTCCGAGGTCGGGGTGGGTGAGCTCGATCACCCGGGCGTTCAGTACACGATGGATGCCGAAAAGGTTTTCGGCAAGAGTCGCGATCCGCCGTGGCTGGTCACAGGTAAACCATTTCTGCTGCAGAGCCGCTGTGGCTGCAGCCGGCGGGCGAAGCCGGGATCCTGTCACGTTGCATCCAGCAGAAAATTCAAAGGATTTCGGTGGGTAGGCGCCTGCGGCGCGCGCCGCGAAGAGCACGGTCTGATCCACGCACGCTGAGTTGGCCGTTCAGCCGGGAGAGCTCTTCGGCGAACTCCGAGGCGTCGGCGTTGGCCCCGCAGAGGGGGTAGGGCGGCGTCCGCTCACGTCGAGACGAGTGCGTTTCGCGGCTTCATGGAGCATGACATGTTCACCCATCGCCCTCCCACATCGACTCTCCAGTGAGGACCAGGACGTCGTGCGGAACCGAACTACTCAGCAACGGGTGCCACCAGCCGTTCTGTACCCCCCATCGCCGTGCAGCGACGTCCGCCAGGCTGATGACTCCTGGGGCGCCAGCACGCGCCGGTACGGGACCGGGTCGCTGCGGAAATCGGTCTGCGCCGTCCAGTGCTGAACCTTTGCAGCGAACAGCCGGCGCTCATCGGCCATGGCCCGTGCTTGGACCTCGTCGTACGAGGGCTCGGTGAAGGGGGAGTTCGCACTCTCGGCAGCCGTCAGCATCATGCTGGCCACAACGTGAACGCTGGGAAGCCGGTCCGGATCGAGGCGCTCCATTTCGATGAGGATGGCGTCCACGCCATACGCCCGCTAGAGTTCCTCGTATCGCCTCGTCAGATACCGGCGTGATGCCCCAGTGCAACGTTGTGGGATCCACGCATACATCCTCTCCGGTCAGCCCACGGCGCTTCACAGGTGCACGGATCTGCCGCGTCAGCCATAGCCGAAGCTGCGGGGAGGTCGCTGCTCCGATGGCCGTACCTCCGGCCAGCGTGCGTGATCTGGCGAGGAACGACCTGCAGGACTGTTACCGCCGGTCAGCGGCCGCAGCGTAGTCACGAGATGGGGAGCAGGTGGGGAGCAACAGGATGCACTGAACGGCCTTCAACTGCTGCCCCGTGAGTGCCTGGGCCGGAGTGATCGATCAGTGGCGGCTTGATCGCCGCACAAGACACGGAGTGGTCGAGTCAGCCGGCCAGTTGCCGACGGCGTGCCGCCAGGTCCGCCAGCACCTGACCGCGCCGGTCGTGCCAGGCGAGGGAATCGGCGATCCCGGTGGACAGGTCGCGCTGCGCCCGCCAGCCCAGCACCTCCCAGGCCCGCCCGCTACGGGTGAAGCCGCCGGCGGTGTCTCCGGGGCGCCGGCGCGCCTCGCGGACCAGAACCGGACGGTCCACCACCGCGTTGAACGCCGCGACCAGTTCCAACACCGTCGTTCCGGTGCCGCTGCCCAGGTTGAGGGCGGTGTGCGGAGCACCACCGACGGCGAAGATGTCGTCGAACCGGTCCAGCGCCCGAAGGTGGGCGTCGGCCAGGTCCCAGACGTGGACGTAGTCACGCAGCCCCGAACCGTCGCGGGTGGGCCAGTCCAGACCGTTCACCGAGAACGGCACACCGGTCTGGTGCGCCTGCATCAACCGGCCCAGAGCGTGCGAGGGCGCGGCGACCTGGAGCCCGGTGCGCAGCGCCGGATCCGCGCCGATGGGATTGAAGTAGCGCAGGGACAGCACTCTCAGTGGGCTACTGGCCGCGATGTCGGCGAGCATCCGTTCCACCACCAGCTTGGTCTGCGCGTAGGGGCTGGTGGCGTGCAGTGGCGACACCTCGTCGACGCCGAGATCCGCGTCCGGCCGGTAGATGGCCGCGGACGAGCTGAAGATCAACCGGTGTACGCCATGCGCGAGCAGTCGGTCGACGAACTCCAGGGTGGCGGAGACGTTCGCCCGGTAGTACTCCACCGGCCGGGCCACCGACTCCGGCACCGCGATCAGGGCCGCGCAGTGCACGACCGCCTCAATGTCTGGATGCCGCGTCAACAGCCGGTCCACCCCGTCCGCGTCCGCGATGTCGCCGAGGTGGAAGGACCGCCCCCGACAGAACTCGCGACGACCGGTGACCAGGTTGTCCAGCACCACCGGTGTGTGGCCGGCATCGATCAGGGCGGACGCGACGGTACTTCCGATGAATCCTGCCCCACCCGCGATCAGCACCTTCACGAGCAGACCTCCCCCGCGGGAACCGACGACGCGCCGTACCCTTCTGCATTCTTCGCACACCGCAGCGCCCTTGACCTGGGAAATGGACCGATAGGTGCACCTCCTGAACATCGACAAAGACCGATGACTGCTCGGCGGCTGGCGGGGTAGGCGGCGGCTCGGGTCGGACGTGCGGGTCGAATCGGGAGGCAGCATGACGGGGGAGCGCATCGGGGTCGCGGTGGTCGGACTGGGTGGAGCGGTCGCGACCACGGCGATAGCCGGGGTGGAGTTGTTGCGATTGGGAATGACGGACATGTCGGGACTACCCCTGGCGCACCGCACCGATCTGGTGCCGTACGAGTCGATGGTCTTCGGGGGTTGGGACCTGGCTCCGGACGACCTGGCCAAGGCGGCACACCTGCACCGCGTGGTGGAGCCAGCCCACCTGGACACTGTCGCGGGGCCGCTGGGGCAGCTACAGCCCTGGCCGGCCGTGGCGGACCCGGCGTACTGCCGCAACGCCACCGGGGCGAACGTGGTGCCGATCGGGCCACTGCGTGAGCGGGTGTCACACCTGCGCGCCGACCTCGCCCGGTTCAGGTCGGCGCAGGACGTGCAACGGGTGGTGGTGGTCAACCTGGCGTCCACCGAGGCCCGACCCGATCCGGCGTCGCCGGTGCTGCGAAGTCTCGACGGGTTCGAGGCTGGGCTGGACGCCGACGATCCGGACATCACCCCCGGTCTGCTCTACGCGTACGCGGCAATCCGGGAGGGCTGCCCCTACGTCAACTTCACGCCCAGTCTCGGCGCCGACACGCCCGCGCTGTTGGAGTTGGCCGAGCGGGAGGGCGTGCCGGTCGCCGGCAAAGACGGCAAGACCGGTCAGACACTGATCAAGACGGTGCTCGCCCCGGCATTCCGCTCCCGGGCACTGACCGTGGAGGGCTGGTACTCGACGAACATCCTGGGCAACCGTGACGGGCAGATCCTTGACGACCCGTCGTCGTTGGCCAGCAAGCTGGACACCAAGGGTTCGGTGCTCAACCAGATCCTCGGTTACGACGTGGAGGACCACGTGGTCCGGATCGACTACTACCGGCCGCGCGGTGACGCCAAGGAAGCCTGGGACAACGTCGACCTGATCGGCTTCCTCGGGCAGCGGATGCAGCTCAAGGTGGACTTCCTCTGCCGGGACTCGATCCTCGCCGCGCCACTGGTGCTGGACCTGGCGCGGCTCATGGCGGAGGCCGCCCGCCGCGGTGAGAGCGGCGCGCAGGAGCAACTCGGCTACTTCTTCAAGGCCCCGATGACCCAGGACGGCCGGACCCCAGAACACGCGCTGCACGCGCAGGAGCGGACCCTGCTGGACTGGCTGGACGCGGCGGCATGACCACCGTCCTGGCGGTACCGCCGGTCGACCGACTGGCCGCCGTGACACCCACGCTGCGCCAGATCGGCGACCTCAAACGGGTCCGGGTGGCCCACGCGGAGGGCTCGGTGGCCGAACGGGCGTTCTCCCGATCATGGGCGGCGATCGTCGGCGGCGCCGACCCAGCGGTGGTCGCCGACCGGGAGTGCGCCGCCGCGCTGGCCGGCGCCCGCCTCGGTGGGATGGACGCGGCCACCCTCACCGCCTGCGGACTGGCACAGACCGAGGTGGAGACCGTCCTGGCCCGCGCCGTCGACGAACTTGTCGGCTCGCTGCACCCGGACACCGGACGCCGGGTGCGATCGGCGCTGCCCCATCTGGTTGCCCAAGCCCTGCCTGACGCGCCGGTTCCGCCGTTCGTGCCGGCCCTGCGCCGACAGCCGCGCGCCGGTGCCACCGCTGCGGGACGGCCACGCCTGGTGGTCGAGCCAGCCGAGAATCACGCCGAGCACTGCTGGGCCGTCGCTGTCTACGGCGCGCTGCTCGCCGACGACACCGGTGCCGACCCGGCGCAGGCGTTCCTGCTCGGCCTGGCCCACCACCTGCACAACGCCCGGCTACCCGACGCAGGCTTCGCCGGTGAGCTGCTGCTTGGCGCGTACCTGGAGCCGATGACCGACCGGCTCACCGAGCGGGCGTTGGCCGAGCTGCCGGAGCAACTGGCCGTTCGAGTCAACGCGGTGCTGGCGTTCCGGGTGGACGCCGACACACCGCTTGGACGGACCTTCCACAGCGCGGACGTGCTGGACCGGGTGCTCCAGGTGCACCATCACGCCCGCGCCGCCGCGTTCACCGTCGAACAGGCCCTGGTGGATCTGGCGCTCGTGCACGACGGCCCGGTGGTGGACTATCAACGGGCCGTACTGCGGGCGGCCGGGCTGTGACCACCGTCCGCGCGGTGCCCGCCACCACGGCGTCCGGGTGGCGTGGCCCCGACGGCACGCCCCTGCACGCCGACACGTCGTGCACCCTCACCGACGGAGTGCGGCGCTGGCCGGTGGTGGAAACCATTCCCTGGCTGCGTCCGGACCGCGACGACCTGCGGGAGCAGGCGGTGGCCGCGCTCGACGCGGGTGAACCGGACCAGGCCGCGGTGACGCTGCTCGCCGACTCCGACGACTGGTGGGACGGCGCGGCGCCGCGTGCGGATCAACTCCGTGCGGCGCTCAGTGCCACCACCCTGCGCGACGCGGTGGAGCTGCTCGGACTCGGCCGGGTCGGGGTCTACTTCCTGCACCGCTGGTCCGACCCGAGCTGGTTGGCGGCCCTGGCGCTCACCGCCGCCCATCCGCCCAACGGTCGGCCGGTGGTCGACCTGGCCTGTGGGGCCGGCCACCTGCTGCGACACCTGGTCATGCACGGCCAGCGCGATCTGACCGGCGTCGACGTGGTCTTCGCCAAGCTCTGGCTGGCCCGCCGGTTCGTGCTGCCGCCCGACGCGCCGGTGGCGCTGGTGTGCGCCGACCTGACCGCACCCTGGCCGCTACCACCTCAGACGGCACCTCGCCACGTGACCTGCCACGACGCTCTCTACTTCCTGCCGGACAAGGCTGCCGTGGTGGCCGCCGCGCTCGCCTGCGCCGGGCCCGACGGGGCGGTGCTCCTCGGTCACCTGCACAACGCACAGCACCCCGCCGGTACGACCGGGTTGCCGCTGCCACCCGACGGCTGGACGGACCTGCTGCCGGGCGCCAACGCGTACGCCGAGGAAGACCTGACCGCGGCGACGGCGGCCGGGCGGCTGCCCGCTCCGGCTGACCCCGCCACGCTGATCGGCACCGAGGCTGTCGGCCTGGCCTGGGACGCGGGTCACGCACCGGCCGACGCCGCCCTGCTGGGGCCCGCGTCGGCGAGCCCGCTGCGACCCAATCCGCTCTACACCGACGGGGTCCGCCGCTGGCCCGACCCGCGGTGGGCGGCCGAGTACGGCGACCGGGCCGCCGCGTACCTGCCGGAGCGTTGGCCCATCGGCCCGGGCCCTGACGCGGTACGGCGCCGCCTCCTGCTCGACCTGCCCGAGCGGTGGTGAGCGATGCAACCGGTCGGGTGGGGTGTGGTCGGCTGCGGCTGGGTCGCCCGTGACCACGTAGCCCCGGCTATCCGCGCGGCCGGGCACCGGCTCGTCGCCGCCTGCGACCCGGATCCGGCCGCCGCCCGACGGCTCGCCCCGGATCGGGTGGCCACGACCGACCTGGACAAGCTGCTCGATCACCCGGAGGTCGAGGCGGTACACGTCGCAACGCCCAACCACACCCACGCCGACGTGGTGGCGGCGGTGGCCAAGGCAGGGCTGCCGGTGCTGTGCGAGAAGCCTTTGGCGGCGACGGTGCCCGATGCCCGTCGACTGGTCGACGTCGCCGGTGGCACCCTCGCGGGTGCCGCGTTCGACCAGCGGTTCCATCCCGCCCACCAGCGCATCGCCGCGATGGTCGCCGCCGGTGATCTGGGCACGGTGACCGCGATTCGCATCGTCTACGGCTGTTGGCTGCCCGAGCGGTGGAGTCCCGACGGTCGACCGCACGACAACTGGCGGATCGACCGGGCCCGCTCCGGCGGCGGGGCCCTGGTGGACCTGGCTCCGCACGGCGTCGACCTGGTCGGTGTGCTGCTCGGCGAGGACCTGGTCGAGCTGACCGTGCGGACGCATCGGCGGGTGCATCCCTACCCGGTGGACGACGGGGCGCTGCTGGCCGGCGTGACCGGTGGTGGGGTGCTGGTCCAGGCACACGTGTCGTTCAACACCGCCGATCCGTTGCCTCGACGCCGACTGGAGGTGGTCGGCACTGGCGGGCAACTTGTCGCCGTGGACACCCTGGGTCAGAGCGCCGGCGGCACACTGACCCGTCTCGACGCAGCGACCGGGGTGGCCACCGAGGTGCCCTTCGATGTCGACACGACCCCGTTCGCCGGTCAGGTGCGCGCCTTCTCCGCCGCCGTCCGCGAAGGCGGTTGGGCCTGGCCGTTGGCCCGGGACCTGCGCCTGCACGAGTTGCTGCACACGGCTGCGGAGAGGAGCTGACCGTGCCCCTTCGCCCGTACTCCTGCGCGAACTGCGGCCACTGGCAACGCTGGTTCGCGACCCCGCCGTCCTGTCCGGTCTGCACCGACGTGCGTAACGCGCTGCCCGCGGACGGCTGGCAGTTCGACTCCGCCGACGAGGTGGCGGTCGGACGGCAGGCACGCTCGGCCGTGGTCGCTCCCGGCGTGACCGGCTACTGGTGCGAGCCGCAGCTCGGGCTCGGCAGTACCGGCTGGGTGATCGAGACCGAAGCCGGCCTGGTCGGTTGGGAGGCGGCCGGCTGGTATCCAGCCGAGGCCATCGACGACCTGCGCGCCCGCGGCGGTCTGGTCGCGCTCGGCGCGAGCCACGTACACGGGTACGGCGCTCTGTGGCAGCTTCAGGACGAGCTCGCCCCGCCGGTGCTCGCCATCGGGGTCGACGATCTCATCTGGACCAAGGCGTTCCAGGTGACCTGGCCCACCGACGATCGGCACCCGCTCGCACCCGGCCTGGTGATGTACCGCAGCGGCGGCCACTTCCCCGGGCACAGTGTGCTGCACGACGAGCAGCGCCGAATCCTGTTCGTCGGTGACCTGATCAAGGTGGAGCTGGCCGGCGAGACACCGATCGGCCTCTCGTGCCACAAGGCCTTCCACGCTCAGATCCCGCTGTCGCACGCCGAGGTGCGGCAGGCCCGCGACCTGGTCGAGACGCTCGACTTCGACGCGGTCGCCACACCCTTCGAGTACGCGGCGCCGGTGTCTCGCCGGCAGGTGCTCGCCCTGTTCGACCGGCAGCTGCGGGGGCAGCCGACGGCCGGACCCATACCGATCGAGGAGCTGACGTGACCCGAGCCGCCGAACCGCGTACCCCCGCCATCTCGGCGACGTCGATCGTCGACCGACTCGCCGACGCCCTACCAGCCGGCGAGGTCGGTGACTTCGACATCTCCCAACTGGACCGGCTCGGTCTGCCGGTGATCTCGGCCGACCATCTCGGCGACGGCTGGCCCCGAGCCGCCGCCATGGGTTACGGCGCGACCCTCGAACAGGCGCGCACCGGCGCGTACGGGGAGCTGGCGGAGGCCCTGTTGCTGCACGGACAGCTGCGGGCCATGGTTCCTCGCCGGGCCTCGTACGCGCAGCTTCGCAGCGAGCTGGGCACCGGCGGTGTGGTGGATCCGCGGTCGTTGGTGCTGCCCGCCGGCACCACTGTCGACGACGACCAGCCCCGCTCCTGGCTGCCGACCGTCCGGTGGCGCACCGGCGAGACAGTGCTGGTGCCGGCGGAGTTCTGCGGTTCCGCGAGTGAGGACCTGCCCTGGCAGGACCCGGCCGAGCGGCTCATCACGGTGATCACCAACGGGTCGGGCGCGGGCGACACCATCGAACGGGCCGTCGCACACGGCCTGCTGGAACTGCTGCAACGCGATGGCAACACCACCGCCTTCCGGGCCATGGACGCCGGCGTGGTGATCGACCTCGACGAGGTCCGGGACGCGGTGACCCGAGCCACAGTGGACCGGCTGCGGGCCGCTCACATCGACGTGGTCCCGAAGCTCGCCTCCACCGCATTCGGGCTGGTCGACGTGCACGTCGTCGGTATCGACCAGGAGCCGGAAACTCCTCCGCTGGCCGTCACCGCGTGCGGTGAGGCCGCTCACCCGGACCGGGAGGTCGCACTGCGCAAGGCGCTGCTGGAATACGTCTCGTCCCGCTCCCGCAAGGTCTTCTCCCACGGGCCGTTGGAAGCGCTGCGGCGGTTCACGCCGGAGGAGTACTGGCGGCGGGAGTTCGCCCGACCGGCCGAGTCACAGGAGACGCGCGCGTTGGCCGCGATGCGCGAGTGGACGCACCTGGACGGCGGGCACCTACGTGCCCTGCTGGAACCCGTGGTGCTGGCCCAGCGCAGCACGGTGCCCTTCAGCGCGTTGCCGACCGTCGCTCCCGGAAGCCTCGACGATCCGAGCGCGCTGCTGGCCGACCTGCTGCACCGGCTCGCCGAGTTCGACGTGCTGGTCATCGTCGCACCCGGAGACGGGGCGGTGGCGGTCAAGGTGATCGTGCCTGGGCTCGAGGCGGAGACCATGTCGTACGGGCGGATCGCGGCGCGTGGGGTCGAGCGCCTGATGGAGAGGGACTCGCCGCTGGTCGGGCTCGGGGCACCCCCGCACGGCGGCGCCGCACCGGTGGTCCTCGACCCGGCCGCCCGTGAGCGGCTGGGTGGAGACGCCTGGCTCGACCTGACCGAGGTGGCCCACACCGTCGGCCCGCTCTACCCGCTCTATCGCGAACCGAGCCGGCACGCCGTCGCCCGGAGTCAGACATGAGCCTGCGATACGCCTACAACACCAACGGTATGACGTCGCACCGACTCGACGACGCGCTCGCCCTGCTGGCCGACTGCGGCTACGACGGCGTCGCGCTCACCCTCGACGTGGCCCACCACGACCCGTACGCGCCCGACCTCGCCGGGCGCACCCGCCGGCTGACCCGCCGTCTCGACGCGCTCGGCCTTGCCAGCGTGGTGGAGACCGGTGCGCGCTTCCTGCTCGACCCGCGGCGCAAGCACCATCCCACCCTGGTCTCGCCGGCCGAGGACGACCGGACGCGGCGGCGCGACTTCCTGCGCCTCTGCGTGGACGTCGCTGTCGAACTGGGCAGCGAGGTGGTGTCGTTCTGGGCCGGCGTGCCCGAGCCCGGCATCGACAGTGGCCGGGCCTGGCACTGGCTCGTCGCCGGCGTCCGCGACGTCGTCGAGTACGCCGCCCGGCACGACATGACGTGCGCCTTCGAGCCGGAGCCGGGCATGCTGGTCGACGACTGCGACGACTGGGCCCGGCTCGCGGCCGAGGTCCCCGGTCTCACGCTGGCCCTGGACACCGGTCACTGCCTCGTGTCCGGCCGGTACGACCCGGCCGCCGCGGTGCGCGCCTTCGCGACCCGTCTGGGCGCCTGTGCCATCGAGGACATGCCCCGCGGCCGGCACGAGCACCGCGCCCCCGGCGAGGGAGATCTCGACTTCCCAGCCGTGCTCGGCGCGCTGACCGAGGCGGGCTATTCCGGGCTGGTCAGCCTCGAACTCTCCCGGGACGCACACCGGGCCGACACCCTGGTGCCTGCCGCACTGGCCGCGCTGCGCCATGCCGAGCAGCAGCCCCGTACCTCCGTCGAGCTGAAGGCCGGTGTCCGATGAGAATCTGCCTCGTGTCGCGCCGCTACTGGCCGGCCGTCTCCGGAATGAGCGCGTACGCCGAGAACCTGCTGCGGCACCTGGTCCGCGCCGGCCACGAGCCCACCCTGGTGTCCCAGTACCGGGGCGACACCGCAGGCCGCGCCGTGTACGGCGGCGGCCCACCACCGCCGGACCGGGTGCCAGCCGGCGTGGAGGTGCACGCCCTGGAGGCGCTCGGGGAGCAGGCCGTGGGCCGGGGCGAGCCGGCGGACTTCGAGGCGGACGTCGCGGAGATGACCGACACTGTGCTGCGGCTGCACGCCCGCCGACCCTTCGACGTGCTGCACGCGCAGTACGCGTACCCCAACGGGCTTGCGGTGCTCCGCGCCGCCCAGGCGACCGGACTACCCGCCGTGGTCTCCGTGCAGGGCGGCGACGGTCACTGGGTCGGCACCTGCTGTGCCACCCACCGTTACCTGGTGCGGGCGGTTTTCGCGCACGCGCCGGCGCTGCTGATCGGGTCGCCGTCGTTCGCCGCCGAAGTCAGCCAGCGACACGAGCTCGATCCGACCCGCTTCACCGTCGTACCCGGCGCTACCGACACCGAACGATTCGTGCCGGTCGCGTCGCCCGGTCGGGTCTCGGACCCGGCTGTGCTGCTGTACCACGGCCGGGTCGACGCGCGGAAGGGCGTGCTCGACCTGCTCGACGCGGTCGCCAAGCTTCGCGCGGAAGCGGTGCCGGTGCGTCTCCTGCTCTCGGGCATCGGCCCCGACCTGGGCACCGTCGAGACCCGGATCACCGAACTGGGCCTCGCCGACACCGTCGAACTGCTCGGCGCGGTGCCCTACGAGCGGGCCCACGAGGTGTACGCGCGGGGAGAGATCTTCGTCAGCCCCACCTACGCGGAGGGCTTCTCCAACACCATCCTGGAGGCGATGGCCAGCGGCCTGCCGGTCATCTCCACCGACGTGGTCGGCGTCCGCGACTGCGTGCGCCCGGAGGAGAACGGTCTGCTGGTGCCGGCCGGCGACCCAGCGGCGCTGGCGGGAGCCGTCCGTCGCCTGCTCGATGACCCGGCGCTGCGCCGTCGGCTCGCCGGACAGGCCCGCAGTGACGTCGAGCAGCAGTGGAGCTGGCCGGTCATCGCTGATCGGATCACCGCCGTCTACAACGGGCTGGCCGCACCCGTGCCGGAGATCCCCGACCCGCCGGTCGAATCGGCCTGCCGCTTCCGCGCGGCACCGCACCTGCTGTGAGCGCGAGGAGCATGTCGGGTTCGCGAGCCCGACAGCCCGGAACGGCAGACCGCCGGTGACGACGTGTCCCGGAGTCGCGGTGGCGGTCAGCCCGCACCTGGACGACGCGGTGTTCTCCGTCGGCGGCACCCTCGCGGCGCTGGCGGCGACGGGTTGGACGGTACGAGTGGTCACCTGCTTCACCGCGAGCGTGCCTGACCTGTCGCCGTTCGCCCTGGCCTGTCAGCTCGACAAGGGGATCGCGGCCGACGTCGACTACATGGCGCTTCGCCGGGCGGAGGACGAAGCAGCCTGTGCGGTGCTCGGGGTGCAACCGGTCCACCTGCCACTGCCTGAGGCGCCGCACCGCGGTTATTCCGATCCGGCCGCGCTCTTCGCCGGTGTTCGAGGCGACGACCGGGTGGCGGCGGCCCTCGTACCGGCGCTGCGTCCGCATCTGGCGGACGCCGGCGTGATCCTCGCGCCACAGGCCCTCGGTGACCACGCCGACCATCGCGTCGTCACCGAGACGGTCGCCGCGCTCAGGCCGGACGGCCTGTGGTGGCGGGACGTGCCGTACGTCAGTCGGCAACCAGCTGCGTCACCGTGGCGCTGCGTGCCCGACGGTGTCGAGGCGGGTGCCGACATCAGCGATCATCTGGCCAGGAAGGTGGCGGCCGCCACCAGCTATCACAGCCAACTCGGGTTCCAGTTCGGTCAGATTGGGGTGGCTCCGCTGCTGCGGAACCTCGCCGCCGAGGAGGCTGCCAGGTTGGGCCTGCCGGGCGTGGTAGAGGCGTTGCGCGGGAGGGTGGACCGTCTCCGGTTGATCGGCGCGGTGCACCCGGGGGTCCGCGGGATGGACGTGGTCACGCCGCCGGTCGTGGATCGGGAGTCCCTGAAGGACCGGCACTACGACTGAGCGTCCACACATTGGCTCGGTTGCAGCGACGGTCGTCTTGGATGCCGCCGTCCGCCACGTTGCGGCATGGCTCCCGGCGATCCGGTGCTACGACTGCGTGGCGAGTGGTTGGTGGGTCGGTGCGTTGATCGTTTCCCAGTCCGAGTGCGGGGGTGCAGGGCTGCGCCATTGGGCGAGTAGTACGGTGGCGTCGTCCTGCAGGCGGTCGTCCTGGTGCTCGAGGATGGCGTGCACGAGCCGGCGGGCGGTTTCGGGCAGGGGCAGTTGGTCGGCGACTGCTCGGGTGGCGAATTCGACGAGGCGCTCCACGCCGAATGTCTCGCCTGCGGATGTTCGGGCTTCGATGATGCCGTCGGTGTAGAGCAGCACCTGATCGCCAGGTTCGAGAGCTTCCTCGACGACGACCGGTGGGCGCTGGTCGCCGAGGGTGACCGGGAGGGCGGTCGGGGTGGGCAGGACCTTGACGACCTTGCCGTCGCGCAGCACGATTCCGCTCGGGTGACCGGCGGAGATGACCTGCAGGATGCCGGTGCGCTGGTCGAGTTCGGCGAGAACTGCGGTGATCATCCCGTACCGGTCGTGGCCGCGGACGGCGGCGTCGATGTGATGGTAGGTGGCAGTGAGGTCCAGGCCGGTGCGGCGGGCGTTGCGGTAGGCGGCGAGAGCGATAGAGGCGAGCACCACGGCCCGCATCCCGCCGCTGGAACCATGACCGGCCGCGTCGAACAACGCCAAATGTGCCGTGTCGCCGTTGACCGCGTAGTCGAACGCGTCGCCGCCCACGTCGTAGCAGGGTTCGAGGATGCCGCTGATCATCAGGTGTCCGGTCGAGAAGGTCAGCGGCGGTAGCTGCGCGCGTAACATTTCCGCGGCCAGTTGCATGGGTGCCCGGCGCCGGATCTGCTCGATCGTGTCGCTGTACAGACTCCGTGTCACGACGAGCTCGGCGAGCAGGGACGCGACCGCGACGCAGTCGTCAACGCTGTCGTTGTGCAGCGGGCCGTCGGCGACCACTTCCAGCACCCCCATGCGTTCACTGCCGTCGAGCACCGGCACCCACACCCGCTCGCCCTCATTACCGCTGGCGCCACGGCAGGTCGCCGCCGTGCTGAATGCGCGTCCGGCGAGAGTTCCGTCAATCTCGATCGGTTCGCGGGCTGGCGCGCTGCCACCCAGCAGTGGCAGCAGCAGCCGCTGCTGATGATCCACCAGGTAGATCACCAGGGCGCGCGCATCCAACAAGGGCGCCGCGCGCATCGCCATCTCCGGCAGGTCATCCGGACGTGCGTGGTGTGACTGCTGCAGCAACTGCCGCAGCGACTCCAAGCTACTCACGCGGACCCTCCTCCAAGCCGACCCACAGCATGCCACCGAGCAATCGTGGCGGACGCCGGGGCGACCCGGGTGACCTCGGCGACCCCGCGACACGTCAGCCATGATCTGCGCCCCGGAATTGCCACACCGACGAGCACGATCCGCCGCCCGGAACACCGATCCCACTCGCGGTGCCGTGACCAGCGCGTCCTCCGCCGTGAAGTACTTGGCGAATCCGAAGAGGTCGACACCGCAGCTAGATTTGGGCCAGCTGCAGAGTTGCGCTGAGCGTCAACGGCGGTGGGGCAATGGATCGTGCTCGGACACATTATTTCCCCACGAAGCGTGATTTCTCCTCGCGTTTCGAGCGATCCCCGTCCCGTTGGGCGGGGATTTTTGCTGTGCGGGTCAGGACGCTCGTCGGGGCAGTGAGCGGGAAAACCGCCGTGTCGGTTGCGATGGTCCAGGCGTCGTGGTCGCAGACGATGATCATGTTGTTGAGCCGTAGGTAGCCCGCGACGATGTGTGGATCCTGGTCGCGCATCGCCGGGTGATGCCGACGGAGGTAGCTGTCGTGTCGAATCCTGTCCAGGAGATGGTCCTCTCGGACGTAGAGGGTCTTCTGTCGTCTCGATGAGGTGGGTCGGGTGCTGGTGTTGCCGTGTCGACATCGGTAGTCGGCACGGTCGTGGACCCAGTGGGAGTCCATGATTCGGCCGCACACGCCGCAGCAGATCACTCCGGCTAACAAATAGCAGCGGGGGATGCCGTCGGCTGGGGTCGGTGCGCTGTGGATTGCCTGGACGGCGACGAAGTGTTCTTCGCTGACCAGCGGAGTATGCGCGATCTCGCGGGAGATGACCCAGCCAGTGGAGGCGCTCCACCGTTGGATCTCATGGTGTCGATCGAAGGCTCCCTTTTCAGGCAGGGCATCACGGTCGGTGCGTTGACGGTTCCAGACCTGCCGCCCGGTGTAACGGGGGTTGGCCAGGATCGCCGCGACAGTGGTGAGCATCCATTGGCGGCCGCTGCGGTGGGGGTTTAGCGCTGGGTCGGCGCCGGGCGGGCACGGGACGCCGTTGTCGTTGAGGGCGCGGGCGATGCTGGCCACGCTCCGGCAGGCAAGCCGCTGCTCGAAGATCCACCGTACGTGGGGTGCGGTGGCAGGGTCGGGCCTGCCGCAGGTCGTCGAAGTCCACCGGCCCGTAGGTTTTCGGCAGCCACCGCTGCATGCTGTGCCTGAGCAAGGTGGGTGTCAACTGTTCAAGCTGCTGGCGGTGGAAGGCGCGCTCGTACTCACCGACGACGATAGCGTCGAACCCGCGTGCCGGATCAGCCATGGCGTCGAGCAGCCGTGCCGCCTGCGGCCGGTCCGGCCAGGGCACTCGGCGGGAGACGCCCTCGTCGAAGAATTCCACCACGATCCGGCCATGACCGGCGACCAGGTCGCCGGCGTAGTCGCGTTGTCACCGGCACGAGCGGGAGAGTTGTCACCGGCACGAGCGGGAGATCCGCTGCGACATCCCCGTCTGGGGTGCAGAGGACCTGCCGCCGGTCACCGAGGCGGTGCCCCGGGACGAGATCCCCGCCGACCTGACCGCGCCGGGCACGCCGTACTGGCGGCTCAAGACGCTGATGGACGTCTGGTGCGCGCTGTGGTTCTGGCCGCTGGACAAGGTCGGGCTACTCGACGGCTCCGACCCGGCCTATCCGGCCGCGCCCGTCCAGGTCTCCCACATCAAGGACGAGCCAGCGTACGACGAGCCGGTGGTCTACGAGACTCAGGACCTCTACGGCAACGTGCAGCCGTAGCAGATGAAGCTGCCGCGAGGCGGTGCTGTTGCGTACCGTCAGTGACCCGGCGGTCATGGTCGAGCAGTTGCGGCACCTGGTCGACGCGAGTCGACTGCCGCAGGTGTCGCTGCGGGTGGTGCCGCTCGCCGTCGGGGGCCCCGGGCCGCATCGCCGGCCCGTTCATGCTGCTCGACTTCCCACCCGGCAACCGGGTCGAGCCAGACCGGCCGGTGGTCTACCGCGAGTTTCTGACCGGGGCGCTGTACCTCGACCGGGAGTCGGAGGTGGCCGCGTACGAGGAGGTCTGGGCTGGCCTCGACGCGGTGGCCCTGGATCACGACCAGTCCCGCCGGTTGATCGAGAAGATCAGCACGGAGATCCACCTTGGAGAGGTGTCCGCATGACCGAGCGACCATTTGCCCCTCGGCTTCACCTAAAGCGCACCGTCCCAACGCTGGCGGGAGCGCCGGCCGACCTAGCGAATCCCGACGCGGGGAGACATATCCATGAGTGAGATTGCTCCAACCGGAATTTGTATACTCGGGGAATCCCACGGCAGTGCCGGTTCACTGCGGCTTAGCGGTTAAGCAGATTGGGCGCTATTGACGTATTTAAGTATTTGACACCGGTGGTGATCTTTAATAAAGTGGCGGCATCGGTCACGGCTGGCACGGATCAGATACTTAACTGATGACGCCGGCCTGACTACGGAAGCCAACGGGGAGGAATTGAAATGGAACTAAGGAAGCGATTTGCAGCCGGAGTCTCGGTTGCAGCGATTGCAGTTTCCATGCTGGTCGGTCAGGCGCCGGTCTCGGCAGAGCCAGCGGGTGGGCCAATAAGTGCAGCCGCCACGTGTTATGGCGGCGCTGTCTCATTCCCCACCCGGACCATGGGCGCTGCCAGCGATCGATACCTCCCTTCGGCCTCCAGCTACTACACGACAACCTCTCGTTGCACCGACATCAACATCAAGTTTGCCAACCCTGAACAGGGCAACGTGCAGGTCCGTGTTTGCTGGTTGTCAACAGGCACTTGTAATTCTTGGAAAACTGTACTTATGGACACCGCGTGGAAAGTGATCGCCACCGATGTGCTGAATGGGACCAGGTTCCGCGTGCAGATCTACAACTTCAGGGACTGGGACACCACTTTCGGCGGCCAAGTAGCATTCTAGTTGCATTTGGAGGGGCCCTAATGGGGCCCCTCCAAATTTGCTGGAAGCTACGGGCCCTGCTCAGCGTGACTCTCCCGAACATTGGTACGCGCGCGTTGACGCGGCGGCCTGGGCTGGCCTGCCGACCAGGGGCTTGTCGATCTTGCTTGGGTGGCGTTGGTCCCCGCGATCCGCGCCAATCGGTGCACCGTGCGGTCCAAGAGGTTGCGCGGTCGCAGACTGGCCTCGCTATGTAGCAGGCAGCTGGTGCCGCTCCGGCGAGCGTCTCACGCTGCTGCCGGATACCGCGGCGGATGACCATCAGTCCGATTGCGGCGGCTCCCGTGCCGGCAAGCAGGGGATGTCCGGCAGCCCATGCCCCGGCGGCCAATGCGACACCGGCGGGAAGTTCGGTCTTGACGTTGACGGACATTGTCGCCACATCGCCGGTCAGCGCCTTCATCTTTCGCCGTAGGTCGTAGAGTCGTGGTCCTTTGGCGCCGTCGCCGCAGCTGCGGCGCTTCCAGGCCAGGGCCGGCGCGTTGGCGGCGAGGACGTCCGGGCGGCAGTTCCCGACTGTGGTCGGGACCCTCTGGTTGCGGGGCACGGCGACGACGTAGCCGATGCGCTGCTGCTGCAACCACGTCCGGAACTTGGAATCCTGTCCGTATGCCTCGTCCGCGGTGACCCACCGCGCCGGCAGGCCGGCGTTGATGGCGCGCTCGATCATCCGCAGTCCCAGCGCGGGTTTCGTGGCGAACCCGATATTCGTCTCGATGCGGCTTCCTCGCGGCGGGCGAGGTCGTCGCACCAGCCGCGGGGCAGATACAACTCCCGGTCGATCAGCGTGCGCCCTATCGGGCTGGCATAGGCGAGGAACACTCCGAGCTGGCAGTTCTCGGTTCGCCCGGCCGTGCCGGAGTACTGGCGCTGCACCTCCATCGCAGCTTGGGGCGGCTGGCCCGGCTCCATAACAACCTCCTCCTCCGAGCGGTGATCAGTGATGCCCCATGCCATCCGCTCATGCCGCGGACCGCGCAGCGTCACGATCGCGTAAGTCAGGTGCCGTCCGGTCGCGCCGGTGACCGGCCGAAGGATCACCGGTTGCGCTACGGATTGGCGGTCTGCCGGATGAACGACAAGACCCTCGGCAGGACGTAACAGAACTCGCCGCCACCCCACGAGTCCACGAGGCCACCGGCTCGTTCCATCGCATCCCAAAATGGCTCAGTCGAGCGGATGATGTCCTCCGCAGTAGCCGGATCGATGTCGATGGCAGCGCAGACAGCCGCCGTCAGCTCCGCGCGAGATTCGGCGGGCATCTCCAGCAACGGATCATGAGGCATCCGCAGAAGCTACCTCAGGCGACGTCCACGCTCATGCCGCGTTGTGTGCTTGAGGGCGGGGATCTTGTTCGGTCGACTGCTGGTCCACACTCGGCCGGTGGTGGACGAGGAGTTGGTGTCGGCCCGTCGTCCTCGGGACGTGCTCGACGCCGCTGGAACGTGGATCGGTGACGCGTTGGCGGCGGACGGCTTTGGCTGGCTCAGGGCCGTCCGGTCGGTGCAGCGCCAGGCTGGCGGTGTGGTTCAGCAAATCTTTCGAGAGATCGGTCTGGATGCACGGATCTGCCGCGAGGCGCGCGCTACGCAGAGTGCCGCCGAGCCGGCGCAGGTGCCGTCCGTCAGAGATTGCGAGCGGCCAATCAAGGTCCAGCGGTTCGGTCTTGCCGCGCGGCGGCGCCAGGGATGAGTGGTCGAGCGTTCGAGCCGCTCGTACGGCCGGTTGTCGTCAGTGAGGTGCCCGTCGTCGCGGACGCCCTGAAGAGGACGGCTGCCTGTCAGGGACGACGCCAGAAGACATCCCGGAGGATGGCATTGCCAACACGTTTGTCGGTGACCCAGGTCGCGCCCTTGCGTTCGAAGGGAATGCCGGAGCGGTAGAACAGCACTACGGCCGGCACGAGTGTCACGCACCCGACGGCCCAGGCGGCCATGAAGACCGAGTCTGGCAGCGCGGGCACATTCGGCGCCCCGGAGGTGATGCCCCAGACAACCACCGGAAGCAGCGCGAGGTTGGCAGTGCGGGCCAGCCAGATCCCGGCGCGGTACTTCGACGTTCGCCTTATGTCCAGCAGGGCATCATTCGCGACCGACGACATGCGGGCCATCGTAGAGCGAGCGCGCCACGTCCAGTCGCCAGCGGAACAGGGTGATCGTGTTCCCTCTTGGCAAGACTGATCCCGTGCGCATCTTGCCGCATTAACAGACCAGGTCGGCGTCTCGCTGTGGGGCCGGTTCTGGTGCGGCATCCGCTTCTGCCGCGATCGGGCGCCACGCTCCGTCCCGAGGTGCGATGGGGTCGGACGCTCGGTCGTGCCGAAGAGTGGATGCCCGCCGTCCCGCGTCGGTGATGGGGCTAGGTTCGATTTCGCAGTTCACGGGCGTCGTAGGCTCCGGGCATGCACAGCACCCTGACCGAGCACGCCCGGTGCCTCTATGGTGACGAGTACCGATCGAAGCCAGGGTGCGATCGCGACCACCGGGAGCACTACTTTGTCGAGGAGCTGACGTTCGCGGACGCGGATGTCATCCTCGCCATGTTGCGGGAACTGTGCCCGAATGTGGCCGACGGCTACCTGCCGGTCTGGATCCGCAACCTCGCATACCGTCTTGTTCTCCTGCAGCTACCAGACGAACCGTCGCTCATGCGCGAGGCGGCGGCCAGCCTCTACATGCACGGTCCCGACTGGGACGACATCGCGGCAGACCTCCGCCGCCAGGCCGACGCGCTGGAAAACCGGTGATCGTGGCAGGTCATGTGCGTCCGAGCCTGCTGCACCAGGCCAAGATCAGGTGCACTGATCTGCCGCGAGGCGCGTGCTACGCAGTGTCCCGCCGAGCTGGCCTGAGTGCCGTTCGGACGTGCCGGAGAGCGGATGCGGAGGTCGGGTCTGGCCGGGGTCAGTCACAGCAGGCCGCGCTCGCGTAGCCGGGCGAGCCGGTCCGGCGGCAGGCAGTCGGCCAGGTTCCGCTCCAGGTCGACCAGCTCAAGGTCGACCGGGTACACCATGAAGTCGTCGGCGACTGGCAGCGTGTCCGACCAGTCGAGGATGTTGAGCCGAGCCGCCACCGCGCACAACAGTCGCCGGCCCACCTCGGACCCGGCGGCGGCATCGAGGTCGTCGGCGTCGAGCAGGGCGAGTTCCTGTCGTACCAGCCGCACCGGTCCTGCATTGTCGAGGTCGACGTGGGTACTGGTCTCGAAGTCGGCCGGCGACCATGCTGCCTGGGTGTCGATCGTCGCCAGGGCCGCCCGCTCGTCCTCACTGGCCCCGTGGACCTCGAAGGACAGCGGATCCGGTCGGTAGTAGCTCAGCGCGACGCAGGCGGCGGGGCCGTCGACCGTCAGGCGCGCCACGGCGTCCGGGATCAGCGTGAGGAATGCGTCCTCGATGGTTCGGCACGCCGCTTCGAGGTCGAACCCGGCCGGCGGCCGCTCATAGCGCACCTCGGACCGACGGCCCATGACCTCGACGACGCGGACCAGGCCGCGGTCGTCGTGCTCCGCCGTCAGCACCGACGGCGCCCGGCCGTCGTGCTCGATCTCGACGCGGCTGATCCGCCCATCGGTGTATGCGTACGACTCGCGCCCCGAGCCGCCCCGCGCGACCGTGTCGGCTGAGCGCATCAACCCGTCCACGAAACGGTATTCGTGCAGGTAGATGGGCCCGTCCGAATCGAAGTGCGCCGCCTCGACCACGTCGCCGTCGTGGCCGACGAACGTCTCGTAATGCAGGCGGCCGTGAAGAAAGCCGCTGTACTCCTCGATCACCACCGCGCGGCCGTCGGCGTCGAACCCGATGCGCAGAACATCCCGATCCACCGGCGGCCTGGCGTCCAACCGGCGGCCAGCCTTGAGCAGGTCCCGTTCGAAGTGCAACGGACGAAGATCAAGGCCCGGCCACTTGTACCAGTCCCAGCGCCCGATGAGCGCGGTCGCCGCTCTCTTTCGACAGTCGTACTCGCCAGCGAGCTGGGCGAACCGCGCAGCAAGATCGGACATGTCCGGGATGCTACTGGTCGCCTCGCCGGGCTGGCCGCCGCGCACATCCGGATCTGGCGCGAGTCGCGCGTTGCCAGGCCTGGCGGTGTGCTTGGGACCGGCTGGTACTCGTACGGGCCGAGTTGGGTACGCAGGGGGCGGATCTCTCACAACCCGCGATGTCTACAGCGGCAGCTCGAGTTCCCAACCAACGAACGGAGGATCCACCTCGTAGCTGTCGTCGCAGCAGCGACGGATCCACTGGGCGGCTCGATACTCCGCATCGCCGTAGTTGGTCACCTCGCCCGCCTCGTTGACGTCCAGAACGTTGGCAAAGATGGCGAACACCTTGCCGACGCGCCATCACCGGCTCACGTCACGCCGACGCGGTAGGACGACCAACGCCCGCACAAGTAGCCGATGAGGGTGCGTTTGTAGTCAGGGATAAGATGCCGACCGGTGCGTGGACAATGTTCGAATGGAAGCTACAGATCGCGGAGCTCGGCCACGTGGTCGCGGGAGATTGTGACCGCCCGGATGATGTCATCGAGTGGACGCGAGATTCGGGCATTAGGGATCGGATCGAAATCCTTAATGAGCATGCCCTCGCCGGCGAACTTCTTCTGATCGAATCCGAACTCGCTGAGCAGGCTCCACCCCGCCTGAACCTCTGCGGTAACGCCGTCCCGTGAGGTGACCCTGAGCCAAGCGCTGCACTGGTCGGCGAAGTGGTACGGCAGCATGACCGTGCCGCCCCTGGTAGTGCGTAGCCCGTGGAGGTGCGCGATCCACTGCTCCAGCATGTACATGCGGGTGCTGTGCCGACCGCCGACGTCGACGACCACCTCGTCCGGTTCCAGGACACACCCGTGACGGCTGGTGCCGAGCAGCAATATAAAGCGAGCAGGCTCCGATGCGCCGCCGGCCTCGATCGACAGACCGATGTGCCGCGCGGTCGTCAGGTTCGCCTCGCCGCCCATTTACGCGTGGCCCCTCACCGTCGCCCGGTCCGCTCACTCGTTATGAGCCGAGTCAATCACACAGATCTACCTCGCCTCGGATCACCACCCCGTCGGGAACGCCGATGCCTACCTCACGCCCCGGCGCTGGGTCATAGGCGCCGGGGGTACCGGTCCTTGTCATCGGGACAATTGCGCGGCGAGTCGTCCATAACAGCATCTGCTGGCGCCCGGAGATCCGGACGGAAAGGATCGCGCCGGCGTGGGCCCGCCACAGCACCGTGGAAAGAGGTTTTACCCAGCAGTTCCGCACACGGGGTTCGACCGGCCGCAACGCCTCCTCGGCGTCCGCTTCGGCCAAGAAGACCCGCCTGCTCGACCTAGCCCGCATCGCAGGGACACGGTGGGCGATCGAAGAGTGCTTCAACAGGCCAAGAACGAAGCCGGCCTCGACGAATACCAGGTCTGCGACTGGCGAGCCTGGGGCACCCACCCTTACCTGCGCCTACACGTTCTCCCAGCTTGCCGACCTGCGCACCCGCTTGGCGGAAGTAGGCAATGAACGCTGACCCGGCCCGGGCCGGGGTGCGCGGGCGGCGCCGGTGCTCGTCCCGGCTCAGCCCCGCCGGCCGGGAAAGTTGACGGTGAACGGCGAGGTGCCCACCCGGATGGCGGACGCGTCGACCTGCCGGACGTAGTTCGGGTAGCAGCGGTCGGGGTGCAGGCAGAGCCGGACCCGCTGGCCGGGCAGGAGTCGGGCGTCGTACCGGCCGTCCTCGACGTTCTCGTCGACCGCGACGATGTCGCCGGTGTCGGCGTTGTAGACGTAGACGGGGTAGCTGTAGCCGTACACCGGGAGGCCGTTGGCTTGGCCGGAGACGGCGGTGCCGGCGCTCATCCGCTCGTTCGCCACGGTGATGCCGCCTGCGACGACCTTGATCCGGGTCGCCTTGACGCTGTTCGGCGCCCCACCGGACCACTGGGTGGCGTAGACGCTGTTGGCGCCGCCGTTGCCCGGTGGGATGAACGCCAGTGACCACTCGTACGGGCCGAGCCCGCTGAAGGTGTACGAGCCGTCGCCGGGAACCTTCCGGGTGGTCTCGTACCAGAACGGATCGTAGGTCGTCAGCGCGACGGTCACCGACACCGGCTGGCCGGTGACCGCGTCGGTGATCGACCCGGTGATCGACCCAGCCCGGTCCAACAGGATGTCGGGCAGCGTGGTGATCCCGGGCCCTGGCGCGACCACCACTGCCTTGGTCCGGTCGCCGGTGCCACCGCTCGGGCCGACCCACTGCGCGCCGTGCCCCTCGGCCGAGCCGCCGGCCCAGATGTTGTACCGGTCCGGGTGGAGGCTCCGGAACCGCACCACCCCGTTCTCGTCGGAGATCTCGTTGGCGTCATAGATGTCGGGGAACCGCTTGTCCACCGAGATGGCGATGATTCCCGCGTTGGGCACCGGCGCGCCGGTCGCCCGGTCTCGCAGTGTCACGCGTAGTTCGTTACCGGGCGGCTGGACCGGCAGCGTCGCGTGGGTCACCCGCCCGGCGACTGCGGTCGCCTCGACCATCCCACCCTCGTGGACGCCGTCGTTCGCGGCGCCGGTGAATCGGTAGTGGCCGGGCGGCACCTCCAGGTCGACGTACCCGTTCGGGAAGGTCCCGGCGGGGTTGGTGCAGATGAGGCCGAGCTCCATCGGGTCCTGCACACAGAAGGTCCGCACCTCGGCGCCGGTGGCCGCGTCGGCCGCGACGAACCGGATTCGGCCGGCCGGAGGAAGCACGTCGTCGACGACGAGCCGGCCACGGGCCGGCACGGTGACAGCTCCCCAGGGGAACCCGAGCCGGCTCGGGTAGTAGCGGGGCCGGAACACGCCGGACAGTTGGTTGGTGATCCGGTAGCGCCCGGCCGACACCCGGGCCACCCGCCACCGGCCGGCCCGGTCCGTGGTGGTCGAGTAGGTCGGATGCTCGGCGCCGGAGTCCGGCGCGAGGGTGACCCTGACCTGGCCAGCCGGTCGGCCCGACCGTTCGGTCAGAGTGCCGCTGACTGTCGCGGTGGCGCTACCGGCTCGTACCGGCGCGACCGTACCCAGCACCGCGTCGACGCCGAGCAGCAACAGTGCGCACAGCGCCGCCAACAGGAGGGTCGCGGGACGTGCTATTCGGCTGTCCATCGTGGTGGCACCTCCGGAATCGGCAAAGCTCGGCTCGCTCCCGCACGTCAGGGCAGCTTAACTTTGACCATCATCACCTCAAGTCATGTGATGAACACGGACAGCGTCGGTTTTCGAGGCATCTGCAACTCGCTACCGACGGTCAGGGCACCGCCGGCCGCTCAGCGTGAGGAAGCACGCTGCCGCGGCCAGCCATTCGTACGGGAACCGCTCCGGAGGCGTGTCGTTCACGGCGGTGACCGGCTCCATCTGCATCGCTGAGTTCATCGGCAGGGGCGCGTCCGTCCTGTGAGGTCTGTGGCGTCGAATCTTGCCCACATCGGATGCTCGGTCACGCGCGCCAGCCCTGCGGTGCGCGGCCGGTAGCCGCAGGAGGCGGGCGGCCAGTAGGCCGCGGCAGGGGCGGGCGGCGCCGCGTGGTCGCCCGCCTCCTGGGGCGGCGTTCCGGTGGTATCCGCAAGACGGACGAGGATATATGACACAAGGTGTCAGGTTTCGGATCGAGGATGGGGTTCATCGGGCCGGCGTCGACGGCCCGCGTAGACCGACACCATGGACCGATAGATAGATAGATGAGGAACAGCGTGCGCGAAACTCCAGAAGAGCTCAATGAGCTTCAGGCCCTCCTTGACGACTCCCTCTCCCGCTCCGCCGAGCACCTCCGCTCGATCATCAGCACCGAGCGCACCCTGAACGCTCAGCAGCTCACCCAGGTCCTCGCCGGCATGTGCACTCTCGCCCTGTCCACGGTGACGGTGAAAGGCGAGCCCCGGATCAGCGGTGTGGATGGGCACTTCCTACACGGAAAGTGGCACTTCGGCACAGCGCGCGGTGCCGCCAAGGCCCGCCACCTCGCGGCGCGGTCCGCCGTCAGCGCCGCACACATGCGCGGTGAGGACCTGGGCGTATTCACGCATGGCAAGGTGGAGACCCTCAACCCTCGGGACAGTGAGCCGGCCGCGGACTGGCCGGAACTGTTGGCGTACCTCAAGGATTTCTACGGCGATGACTTCTTCGACTGGGACAACGACGTCGTCTACTACCGGCTGCATCCGCACTGGATGACCGTCTTCGCCCCCGACACCGCGAAGCTCATTGCGGAATCCGAGACCTGAGCCGCAGTACGGCCGTATCGGGGTCGGGCGACGGGCTGACAGATCTGATACAGCGACCGCTCAGCGCCACCGATGACGGCCTGGCGGGTAGTGGCGTGATCGACGTGTTCGGCACGGGTGGGTGGGCCGCTGCGCCCAGGCCATGCCGCGTCGCGAGAGGGTGAACAAAGGTTGACCGCATTCGCACGGGACTTCGCGAGTATGGGACGCGAGACGATTGACGTGGTGGGGGCTCGTACCAACAATCTGCGGGACGTGTCCGTGAGCATTCCCAAGGGGCGGCTCGTCGCCTTCACCGGCGTGAGTGGCAGCGGCAAGACTTCGCTGGCCATCGACACCCTGCACAGCGAAGCCCAACTGCGGTATCTGGAGGGGCTTTCGCCGTTCGTACGGCAGTACATAACGCAGCGTAATCGACCGAAGGTCGACCGTATCCTGGGCCTCGGCGCGACGCTCGCGGTCGACCAGCGCCGTCTGAACCGTAACCCCCGTTCCACGGTTGCGACGATCACCGGCATCGACGGGCACCTTGGGCTGCTGTACTCGCGGCTTCCGGGGATCGGCACAGATTCGGCGGCGGCGGTTGAGGACGGGCATCTGACGACCGCTCACTTCGACCGCAATACACCGGAAGGGAGCTGTGCGGACTGCCACGGGGTGGGTGGGCGCTGGCAGGCGCAGGAGGACCTGGTCATCACCCACCCGGAGCTTCCGCTCTTCGAGGGGGCCTCGCCCTGGTACGCGAAATGGCGCTCGGGGGAACACGCGTTCATACCGGCGCTCGCCGAGAAGCGGGGCGTGGACCTGGGCCGGTCGTGGCAGTCGCTGCCTGAGGAGTTCCGTCACTGCGTGCTCCACGGCACGGGTGACGAGAAGATCGAGGCGACCATCGACATGACGAACAGGAATGAGACGGCCCTGGTGACCTACACCTCGAGTCAGCCGCTGCGGGGCGCGCTCGCCGAGGTGGAGCGGGTGTTCGTGAACGCCCAGACGTCCAGCGCCAAGCAGCGCTACCTGCCGTACATGCGCAAACAGCCCTGCGGCACCTGCGGCGGCAGCGGATACGACCAGGTGGCCCGGTCCGTGCGGCTCGGTGGACTGACCTACCCCAACCTGCTCGAGGTGGAGGTGCGGGAGGTGCGCGACTGGGCGAAACGCGTGGCGGACGAGCTGGACGCCCGGCAGCGTGAGGTGGGTGATCCGCTGCTGCAGGACCTCGGCCGCAGGCTCGGAATCCTTGACCGGCTCGGCCTGGCCCATCTTCAACTGTCCCGGAGCGCAGCGACGCTGTCCGGGGGCGAGTTGCAGCGGACCCGGCTCGCCGCGCAGCTCAGCACCGAGCTGAGCGGCATCATCTTCGTCCTGGACGAGCCTGGCACCGGGCTGCATCCGGCGGACAAGGCACACCTGCTCGACATCGCCCTGGAGCTGCGCGAGGCCGGCAACACCGTACTCCTCGTCGAGCACGACCCTGAGCTGATCGCGCGAGTCGACTGGGTGATCGACATGGGGCCCGGCGCGGGCCGACTTGGCGGTGAGGTCCTCGTGTCCGGGCCTCCCGCCGACGTGGCCGCTCATTCCAAGTCGCTGACCGGGCGCTATCTGGCCGGCGAGGGGCCGCGGCTGCACCGGGCCCGCCGCCCGGCCGGGGATGACACCGGCTGGGTGGAGCTGCACGGCCTGCGTGCGCACAACGTGTCCGCGAGCCTGGTGAGGTTCCCCGCCGGGCGGCTCACCTGCCTGACCGGCGTGAGCGGCAGCGGCAAGAGCAGCCTCCTCGCCGCGCTCGGGGCGAGCGTGGAGGCCGCCTTGAACGGGACGGCGACCGACACGGTGCGGGAGGTGACCGGCATCGAGGGTTTCAGCTGGGTCGCCGTCGTCGATCAGGAACCGCTCGGGCGGACGCCGCGATCCAACCCGGCTACGTACAGCAAGGCGTTCGACATCGTCCGCAAGCTGTTCGCCGAGACCGACGTGGCGCGCGGGCGCCGGCTCAACGCCTCCTGGTTCAGCTTCAACACCGCGGATGGCGGTCGCTGCGAGAGCTGCACCGGTTATGGTCGCAAGCTGGTCGACATGCATTTTCTGCCGGACGTGTGGGTGGTTTGCGACGCCTGCGAGGGTCGGCGCTACAAGCCGGAGGCGTTGGAGATCACGTACCGGGGGCTGGCCATCGATCAGGTGCTGGAGCTCACCGTTGCCGAGGCCGTGGAGCAGTTCTCCGAACCCCGGCAGCTCGTAGAGACCCTGGGAGCTCTGAACCAGGTGGGGCTCGGCTATCTCCAACTCGGCCAGAGCGCCACAGAGTTGTCCGGCGGCGAGGCGCAGCGGCTGAAGCTGGCGTCCGCGATCCAGCGAGGCGCGGCGAGCCGCAAAGCCGGCCTTGTCGTTCTTGACGAGCCCGTCTCGGGCCTGCACCCGTCTGACATCCAGCGCGTGGTGGACGCGCTCGACGTGTTGCTGGACTCGGGCAACACCGTCGTCGTGGCCGAACACGACATCCCCGTCGCCGCATCCGCGGACTGGGTGATCGACCTGGGGCCAGGAGCCGGTCCGGACGGGGGCACGGTGATCGCGGCGGGCACGCCGGAGGCCGTTGCGACAGCGGACACCCCGACTGCCGGCTTCTTCCGGAGGTACGCGGCGGGCCTGCCGCTCCTGGCGGTGCGGGACGGCGCGCGCTGCTGAGGGGTCGGGACGCGCACCACGTCACGGCTGCGCTGTCGCCCGCCTCTCTACATCGACCTGGCATTGGACGCGCTGTGGGTTGCGATCCAGCGCAGGCGCGTCAACATCCCACCCGCCGAATACGAAGCGTTACGCGCGATGACCCAACCCCCGCGCCATCGTCGCGGGTTCGATCACGCTGCCTGGACGGTAGAGGCCAGCGCCGCCGAGCAGATGACCAACATCGCCGTCGCGTTCAGGAACAGGTTGCGGCCGAAATCGTGGGCGCGGACATGCGCCGAGACCGCCACCACGAAGTAGCAGACCAGCGCCGCACACACGAGCACCGCCAACGGCGGAACCCAGATCCCGACGATGAGCCCAGCCGCTGCGGCAGCCTTGAGCGGAGGGAGAAACTTCCAGAGGCGTTCGGGGAACCGGACGTCGATCAAACACTGCCGAATGAAGGCGACCGGCTTTGCGCATAGCACCGCATCGCAGAGCTGGATCACTGCCAACAAGGCCAGCGGCCACCAGGGTTGCACCATCTCGAAGGACTCCTGAGGGTAATGGGTCACAATCAACCACACTGGACGTGATTCGAGCCTCACCATGTCGGACACCGTGACCCGCCATCGTCTGCGAACCGTGCCCGACTCCTGCTGCCGTGCCAGTCAGCCACCCTGCCTCAGCGGAAAGGCTCAGCCCTCCTCCGTGTCTTGGCTTCTCACGCGCCCGGGCTGTCGTCGGGTAGCGGCAGCGGGTGGGCGTACCCGCCTGCGCCGAGGACGTGCTTGGCCACCGCGTCGGCGCAGGGAGTGCGCGCGCGCCAGTGGAGGTAGCCGTCCGGGCGAATGAGCAACGCGGTACCGGGCTTTGCTCGGTAGGCCCGGCGAAACGTCCCGTCGCGGTCGATGACCACCCGGCCGGAGGACGACGTCGACCGCGCGGGCGTGATCAAGCAGGTGTGCACCTCGTCGGGAAGAGCATCACGGTCGAGGCGGCTGGCGGATGCGTCGCCGAGGAGGAGTAGCATCCATTGTGGCCCGCGGAGCAGGTCGAACAGCCGCAGTGGTTGCCCGGTTGCGGCATCGACGAGGTGCGCATCGGGGGCCCGATCGCCGGGTCGGACGCGGCCGCCGGACAGCTCGTCGTCTGCCAGGGGCCCGTCGCTGTAGCCGATGTCGATCTGGGACACACGAGCGGTGAGCCTGCGGTTGATCGAGGGTCGGCTGAGTAGCGGCAGGAGCAGTCGTTGCACGGCGAACCGGACGAGTGGGTTGCGACTGGTGACCACGTAGAGGATGTCGGTGCTTTGCGCCAACGCACGACGGGCGACGGGAAGGCGTTCGGCCGGGTAGGTGTCGAGCAGGGTGTCGTCGTGGCCGTTGAGGCAGGCGGCAAGCTTCCATCCCAGGTTGTAGGCGTCCTGGATGCCGGTGTTCATTCCCTGCCCTCCGGTGGGCGGGTGCACGTGCGCGGCGTCGCCGGCGAGCAGGACTCGGCCGCGGCGGTAGTCCTCGACCATGCGGACGTTGACCCGAAAGTTCGACAACCAGGTCGCGTCGGACAGGCGGACCTGCGGGTGGCCGGTGCGTTCGTCCCATAGCCGCTGGAGGGCCTCCAGGGTGGGCTCGAGGTCGTCGCCGGCGGTGATGCTCGCGCCGATCTGCCACTGCCCGGTCTTGGGCAGGCCAGCCAGACCGAGGAACGACCCGTCCGTGCCGAGCCATGCATGTGAGCGAACGGCTCCGTCGACTTCGGGGTGCCAACCGGGAACGGTGACATCACCGAGCAGGTAGCGCTGCGTCTCGTCGGAGGAACCGGCGAACTCGAGCTCGAGTGTGCGACGCACGATGCTGTGCGCGCCGTCGCAACCGACGAGGTAGCGAACGGTCAAATCCTCCCGGCCGCCGTCCGCTGTGGTGACCACGGCGCGCACCGCGTCGTTACCAGCGGTGAACGACTCAAGGCGAGTGTTGAACCGAATCGTGGAACCGAGTTCGTGCAGCCGCCGTGCGAGCAGCGTGGTGGTGCGCCACTGAGGAATCATCACGATGTTCGGGTACGGCAAATCCGCGCGCGGCTCGGCGAGACCGGCGGGTATCCGCGCAAGGCGCCGGCCATCGCGGTACAGGGTGATGTCCTGGCGCGACTGACCGTGTCCCAGAACCGCGTCGATAACACCGAGATCGTCAAGCACCTCCAGGCTTCGAGGTTGCAGGCCCTTGCCTCGGGACTGACGAGGCAGTGTGGGCGCGGCCTCTATCAGCACCGCGCGAAATCCACGGCGGGCCAAATCGACCGCGAGGGTGAGCCCGGTCGGGCCGGCCCCGACGATCAGCACATCGACAGCGGGCATTTATCTCCTCTTTCTAGGCGATGAACCCCGGTAGCAGTCACGATGCCCGGCGCGAGCGCAACAGCGACGGCAAGCACGGCGCCTGTCCGCAGGCGGGGGCGCCCGAACGGGACCTCAGACATGGGGAATCAGGTCTGGCAGTAGGTCGAACACGGCACGTCGACTGGCAGCGTCGAGCGGTGGGCGAATGGCGTTCGCTCCGATCAGGACAAGAAGCGGCAGCAGGGCGGCGGCACGCGCCCGGGCCGGGTCGGGCACAGCGCGGTTCCAGAGGGTCTCGAGGAAAGTGAGCCGCGCGCTGTCGACGCGCTCCACCACGCCACGCGCACCGTCGTTCCCGATCGCCCACGCCCTCAGGGCCCGATCCAGCTCGGCGTCGAACAGCTCGTCGAGTCGCGAGGGAAGGGCCCGCAGGGCGTCGACCGGATCGACGGTCGCGAGCTCGTCTGACAGCCCATGGAGCAGGGTGACCTGTCCATGCTCGATATGAGTCAGCAACGCCGCGTGGTAGTCGGCGACCCCCGTGAAGTGGTGATGGAACGACCCCTTCGTCAGGCCGAGGCGGGCAGCCAGACGGTCGATCCGCACACCCGCCGGTCCCTCGTCGGTCAATACCACGACGCCCTCGCCGAGCCAGAGATCACGTGTTCCCATCAATCGAGCATACCGTACGGTACGGTATGCAGATCTTTCGGCAAGGATCCCGATCACCGCCGGAAACAACGCTCATGGCGGGCTCAACCGATGGTTGCAACACCCTTCCGTGATTTTCGTTGGGGTGGTTATGGCGTTGAGGTTGAGCCCGCTGGAGCGGGAGCAGATCGG
>NZ_JBEXHV010000011.1:0-253995 GCF_040608275.1 Micromonospora sp. NPDC005205 | reverse complement strand
GGGGGGGGGGGGGGGGGGGGGGGGGGGGGGGGGGGGGGGGGGGGGGGGGTGGGGGTGGGGGGGGGGGGGGGGGGGGCCGTGGCAGCTGCCACGGCCCCCGTTGTTGTTCAGGTGGTCAGTGCTTGTTGTCCTGCTCCGGGTGAGCGAAGTTGAGGTGCTCCGGAGGCAGCGGGAAGGTCACGTCGTCGCCGAAGGGCGACGGCGCGGCGGCCCGGTCGAAGGTGAGCTCGGTCAGCGGCAGCTTGCCCCGGTCGTCGACCGCCGGAGCGGTCGGGTGGGGCACCTCCCGGTGCCAGTTGACGCCGCTCTGTGCCTGCGCCTCAGCCCCCGAGTCGTGGGAGCCACCCGCGTGCGAGTGCACCCCACCCCGGGCGGAGCCCGGCGTCGCCGAGCCCTGACGGGCGGTGGTCACGCTGGTCTGGGGCGTCTCGCCCCGACGGAAGATCTTGCTACCAAGCCACACAAGGGGATCGTACCTGCGGTCGACGACCCGTTCCTTCATGGGGATGATCCCGTTGTCGGTGATCTTGATGTGCTCGGGGCAGACCTCGGTGCAGCACTTGGTGATGTTGCAGAAGCCGAGGCCCTGTTCGGCCTGCGCGTACTCCTTGCGGTCGGTCCGGGCGTCCAGCGGGTGCATGTCCAGCTCGGCCGCCCGGATGAAGTACCGCGGACCGGAGAACGCCTGCTTGTTCTCCTCGTGATCGCGGATCACGTGGCAGACCGTCTGGCACAGGAAGCACTCGATGCACTTGCGGAACTCCTGCGAGCGCTCCACGTCGACCTGCTGCATCCGGTAGTCGCCCGGAGCCACGTCCGTCGGAGGGGCGAACGCCGGGGTCTCCCGTGCCTTCTCGTAGTTGAACGAGACGTCGGTGACCAGGTCCCGGATGACCGGGAAGGTGCGCAGCGGGGTGACAGTGACGGTCTCGTCGTCGCCGAAGGTCGACATCCGCGTCATGCAACCCAGCCGCGGCTTGCCGTTGATCTCCATCGAGCAGGAGCCGCACTTGCCGGCCTTGCAGTTCCACCGGCAGGCCAGGTCGGGCGCATCGGTGGCTTGCAGGCGGTGGATGACGTCGAGGACGACCTCGCCCTCGTTCACCTCCACCATGTAGTCCTGGAGGTCGCCGCCGCTCTCGTCGCCCCGCCAGATCCGGAACTGACGCTTCCCGCTCATCGGTTGTCCGCCTCTCCAGCGTCGTCAACGAGGGCGTCGAAGTCGGCGAGCTCCTCGTCGGTGAGGTACTTGGCCAGCTCGGCCCGGTCGAAGAGGCCGATCAGCTCCGACCGCATCTTCGGCAGCGGCTTGCGGGTCAGCTGCACGGTGTCGCCGTCCAGCGCGCAGACCAGGTTGACCTGCCGCCACTTCGGCTCCATCGTCGGGTAGTCCTCCCGGGTGTGCCCGCCGCGCGACTCCTGCCGCTCCAGCGCCGCCTTCGCGGTGCACTCCGAGACCACCAGCATGTTGCGCAGGTCCAGGGCCAGGTGCCAGCCCGGGTTGTAGCGTCGGCCGCCGGCCGCGCTCACCTTGGCCACCCGCTCACGCAGCTCGGCGAGCCGGACCAGCGCGTCGGCCAGCTCACCCTCCCGGCGGATGATGCCCACCAGATCCCCCATCACCGCCTGGAGGTCCTGCTGAAGGGTGTACGGGTTCTCGCCGGTGTCCCGTTGCAGCGGCGCGAGGGCGGTCTCCACGGCCGCCTCGACCTCGTTCACGGCCACCTTCGGTCGGGCGGTCAGCCCGTCGGCGTAGCTGGCCGCGTGTCCGCCCGCCCGCTTGCCGAAGACCAGCAGGTCGGACAGGGAGTTACCACCGAGGCGGTTGGAGCCGTGCATGCCACCGGAGACCTCACCGGCGGCGAACAGCCCGCGTACGTGGCCGAAGGCCGCACCCGAGTCCGGATCGACCTCGACGCCGCCCATCACGTAGTGGCAGGTCGGGCCGACCTCCATCGGCTCGGCCGTGATGTCGACGTCGGCCAGCTCCTTGAACTGGTGGTACATCGACGGCAGCCGGCGGCGGATCTCGTCGGCGGAACGTCGGCTCGCGATGTCCAGGAAGACGCCACCGGCGGGGGAGCCCCGGCCGGCCTTGACCTCGCTGTTGATGGCCCGGGCCACCTCGTCGCGGGGCAGCAGCTCCGGCGGGCGTCGGTTGTTGTCCGGGTCGGTGTACCAGCGGTCCGCCTCCTCCTCGGTCTCCGCGTACTGCTTGCGGAAGACGTCGGGGACGTAGTCGAACATGAACCGCTTGCCCTCGGAGTTCTTCAGGACGCCGCCGTCACCGCGCACCGACTCGGTGACCAGGATGCCCTTCACCGAGGGCGGCCAGACCATGCCGGTCGGGTGGAACTGGAGGAACTCCATGTTGATCAGCGTCGCCCCGGCGCGCAGCGCCAGCGCGTGCCCGTCCCCGGTGTACTCCCAGGAGTTCGAGGTGACCTTGTACGAGCGCCCGACGCCGCCGGTGGCAAGCACGACCGCCGGCGCCTCGAAGAGGATGAACTCGCCCGACTCGCGGTAGTAGCCGAACGCGCCGGCCACCCGGTCACCGTCGAGCAGCAGCTCGGTGATGGTCGTCTCGGAGAACACCCTGATCCGGGCGTCGTACGAGCCGAACTCCCGCTGGTCCTCCTGCTGAAGCGAGACGATCTTCTGCTGGAGGGTGCGGATCAGCTCCAGCCCGGTCCGGTCACCAACGTGCGCCAGGCGCGGGTACTCGTGGCCACCGAAGTTGCGCTGCGAGATCTTGCCGTCCTTGGTGCGGTCGAAGAGCGCACCGTACGTCTCCAGCTCCCAGATCCGCTGCGGCGACTCCTTCGCGTGCAGCTCGGCCATCCGGAAGTTGTTGAGGAACTTGCCACCGCGCATGGTGTCGCGGAAGTGCACCTGCCAGTTGTCCCGGCTGTTCACATTGCCCATCGCGGCGGCGGCGCCGCCCTCGGCCATCACCGTGTGCGCCTTGCCGAACAGCGACTTGGAGATGATCGCGGTCTTCTTGCCGGCCAGCCGGGCCTCGATCGCCGCGCGCAGACCGGCGCCGCCGGCCCCGATGACGACGACGTCGTAGTGGTGTCGTTCGATGCGAGTGGTTGTGGTCATGTCAGGGGCCCTTTAGTTGATGAACCGCAGGTCGGAGAACCAGCCGGCAGCGAGCGCCATGATGTAGAAGTCGGCCAGCGCCAGGGTGCCGAGGGTGATCCAGGCGAGCTGCATGTGCCGGACGTTCAACGCCGAGACGAAGGTCCAGGCCTTGTACCGCACCGGGTGCTTGGAGAAGTGCTTGAGCCGGCCGCCGATGATGTGCCGGCAGGAGTGGCAGGAGATCGTGTACGCCCAGAGCATCACCACGTTGAGCAGCAGGATGATGTTGCCCAGCCCGAAGCCGAAGCCCTTCGGCGAGTGGAAGGCGAGAATCGCGTCCCAGGTGTTGATCAGCGAGATGATCGCGGCGGCGTAGAAGAAGTAGCGGTGCAGGTTCTGCCCGAGCAGCGGGAAACGGGTCTCACCGCCGTACTCCTTGTGCCCGTCCGGGACCGCGCAGGCCGGCGGCGACAGCCAGAACGACCGGTAGTACGCCTTGCGGTAGTAGTAGCAGGTGAGCCGGAACAGCAGCAGGAACGGCAGGGTCAGCGCGGCGTCCGGGATGATCCACCAGCCGGGCAGGAACCGGCCGAAGTGCGAGGCTTCCTCGACACACCGGTCGGTCACGCACGGGGAGTAGAACGGGGTCAGGTAGTGGAACTGGTCCACCCAGTACCACTTGTGCATGAAGACCCGGACCGTCGCGTACGCGACCCAGGCGCTGAGCCCGATCACGGTGATCAGCGGGGCGAACCACCATCGGTCGGTACGCAACGTCTTCGCCGCGATGGCGGCGCGCGCCCGCGCCCCCTTCGGCCTCGTTGCCGTTGAAGTCATTCGAGTCGTCTCCTCGACGGGCCCGTACGGGCGGGCTGGTCTCTCTCCGGTCGGCACGCGGACCGGCGAACCCGCACCCGCTGCCACGTCATGCGCACACCAACGACCACGCCGGATCGACCGACGCAGCTAAGTGACACACGTTACGCCGATCTCCGCGAGCCGTCCGCGCAAGGGAGTGTCCCGTGTGTCTGGCCTGCGGAAAAGCCCTCGACGCGCCGGTTTGGCGCGCGTCGTCGACCATCAGCGAGCGTGGCCGACAACGTCAGCCGGATGCTCCTCCGGTGAAGTGCCACGACGCCAGCCGCAGCGACGGCGCCGCCCACCAGGCACCGTCCACCCGGTCCGGTTGGCGCGCAGCCCGCGCGCCGAGCCCGAGCACCGCCCCCGGCCCGAGCGCCCGCGGGTACGACTCGGTGAACCGCAGGTCACGGACCGCCCGGACGACAGTGCCGTCTTCGATCAGCCAGACGCCGTTGCGGGTCAAGCCGGTGACGACGAGGCTCTTCGGGTCGAGCACCCGGGTGTACCAGAGATCGGTGACCAGCAGCCCTCGGCGTACGCCGGCCACCAACGCGGCGGTGTCCGCGTCGACGACCGCCCCGGCCGCCGCGCCGGTGGTGCTCCGGCCCACTGCACTGGCCGGACCCGCCACCGCGCCGGTCAACCGCAGGTTGCGGGGCATCGGGCCCCAGGTGGCACCCCCCGCGACCGCGTGCCCGGTGGACTCCGCGCCCGCCTCGGCGGCGGTCCGGCGATCGTGCGCCACCGCCCGGGTGGTGCCCGCCTCGACGAGCGTCAGCGCCCGGCGGCCGGTGCCCTCCGCGTCGAACGGCAACCCGGACCCGCCCAGCGGGTCGTCCACCACTGTCACCGCCCTGTCGAACTGGGCCGCGCCCGGCTCGGCGAACGACTGCCGCTCGGCGTACCGCTTGCCGTTGAAGCCGAAGAAGGACAGGTTCTGCAGGAGGTCCGCCACCGCAGCCGGCTCGAACACCACCTCGTAGTGCCCCGGCGGCAGCTCGACCGGGTCGGCCGCCGCCCGCACCTTCGCGGCCGCCTGCGCGCCCAACTCGGCGCCGTCGAGGTCGGACAGCCGGTCGGCGCTGCGCCGGGCCACCCCGTCGGCGCCGTCGAGGCGGGCGATGCCGTCCATCGCCGCCTCCACCGAGCGGCCGTACGCCGAGTGTCCGGCCGAGTTGGCGAACGCCGACGAGCGGTGCGCGGTGCGGCAGTAACCGGCGGTGCTGAGGCCCCCGGCGGCGGCCACGAACGCCCCCACCCGATCGGCCCGTTGGTCCGGCTCAGCGTGCGCGGTGGCCTCGTCGACGGGCGGGGCGTCCGGCGTGGGCGTGGGAGGGGTCAGCCCCGGCCAACCCGGGTCGGGCGGGCAGAGCCGCGCCGCGGCCAGGGTGCGCTCCACCAGATCGGACAACCCGTCGGCGGTGACCACGCTGCCGCCACCGGCAGCCGTCCGACCGTCGACGTGCACCCGCAGCCGGACCCCGACGGTGGACTCGGAGACGTTCTGGTGGATGCCCGAGTTGGCGAACCGGGTCAGCGCCAGGTCCGCCCGCGTCACCACCGCCTCGGCCTGCGCGGCCGGCCCGCCAAGACGCCGAACCAGCTCCACCACCTGCCCGGCCAGCTCCAACTCGGTCATGCTGAGACCCCCACGCGGACGTTGCGGAACCGGGCCGGCGCGGCCGGGTGGCCGGTGTGCCCGATCTGGCCGGGCTGGCCCTTACCGCAGTTGGGCGTGCCCCAGGAGACCGTCTCGCTGGAGAGCATGTCCATCGAGCGCCAGAACAGGGGGCCGATTCCGGTGTACGTGGGGTTGCGCAGCATCCGCCCCCGCCGCCCCTTCTTGATCTCCCAGCCGACCTCGCAGCCGAACTGGAAGTTGAGCCGCTTGTCGTCGATCGACCAGGACCGGTTGAGGTCCATCAGCACGCCGTCGTCGGTGGCCGCGATGATCTCCTCCAGCGTGTGCGGGCCGGGTTCCAGACCGACGTTGGTCATCCGCACCATCGGCAGCCGGGCCCACCCGTCGGCCCGTACGCTGCCGCCGTAGTCGAGGCTCGCCATGGCTGCGGAGTCGCGGCCGGCGAGCACACCCACCCAGCGACCGTCCCGGACCGCGTCCCGTTTGACCGCCGGGGAGCCCTCATCGTCGAAACCGAAGCTGCCCAGCGCACCCGGGATCGTCGGGTCGATGGTGATGTTCATCAGCTCCGAGCCGTAACGCAGCGAGCCGAGCTGGGCCAGGTCCAGCCAGGACGTGCCGGCGAAGGCCGCCTCCCAGCCGAGGATCCGGTCCAGTTCGATGGCGTGCCCGACCGACTCGTGGATCTGCAGGGCCAACTGCTCGCCGCCGAGGATCAGGTCTGTCTCGCCGGCCGGGCAGGCCGGCGCGGTGAGCAGCGCCCGGGACTCCTCGGCGATCTGCGCGGCGTGCGCGGCCAGGTCCAGCGACTCGACCAGCTCCCACCCGGTGGTGCCGTACTGGCCGCGGTAGCTCGGCCAGGACCGGCGCTGCGTCTCGCCGTCGCCGATGGAGGTGGCCGAGATGCCGCCGCCGCACTCGCGAATCCGCTGGTCGATCCGGTGGCCCTCGCTGGAGACGAACCACTTCGTGGTGTCCCAGATCTGGTACAGGCCCTCGGCCAGGTCCGCGCCGTGCTCGGCCATCGTGCGCGTCGCGTCGACGAGCAGATCGCCCTTGTTGGACAGCGGCACCCCGAGCGGGTCGATCTGGCAGCCGGAGGCCCAGCTCGCGGTCACAGCCTGGACCGGCACCAGGTCGACCGAAGGGCCCGGCACCCGCGCGCTCGCCATGGCGGTCCGCGTCGCGCGCCGGCCGGCGTCGCGGGCGGCGGCGTCCGACAGATCGGGTACGGCGTGAAAGCCCCAACTCGCCCCGACCAGCGCTCTGACCCCGAGCCCGATGCTCTCGTCCTGGGTCAGTTCCTCCACGTCACCGTTGCGCGCGGTCATCGACTCGTAGCGGCGGTGCATCACCCGGGCGTCGGCGTACCGGGCGCCCGCGTCGAGGGCGGCCTGGACGGCGGCGGCGGCCGCGTCGAACTCGGTCATGGACCGACCCTAGGCCAGCGGACCGACACCCGTCAGGGGAGCAGTTCCTCCGGCCGGATGATGGCCTTCACCGGCTCAGTCAGCTCCAACACCTCGCCGATCCTGGTGGTCGACCGCTCTACGTAGTGGGCCCCCTGTAGCTGGTAGAGGTTCACGCTCAGGCTTTCTTGCTCAACGAGGAGATACCACTCGATCCCGGCTGTGGCGTACAGGTGCGGCTTCAGCACCCGGTCGATGGTGGCGGTGTGTGGTGCGGTGACCTCCCCGACCAGCAGGACCGGGTCCGCCGGCACGCAGTCGGCCGTGAGATCCAGCTCCGCCGTCACCACAAGGTCGGGGTTGAGGATCCGCGTGCCGCTCAGTCGTAGGTTGATCACCGGAAGCAGAGTGCGATCCGCCGCCGCGCAGCCGGGTTCCAACGCGGCCGTCAGACCACGGACGATCACCTGGTGTCGGACGGACGGCGGTGGTCCGATGAGCAGGCTGCCGTCGAGGAGTTCGATCCGCTGGGCTGTCTCACCGAGGGCGAGGTAGTCCGACTCGGTCCATGGCAGCGCGTGGCCAAAGATGCTGGCGGGAATCATCTGTTCAGTGCAGCTCATTCCGGATCGCCCAGGTCGCACCTGACGTGCGAGCACAGGATGAATTGCCCGGTCAGAAAGGGGTAACCGTCAAGGCTGAGTCGCCAAAGATCGAGCTCTACGCAGATGTAGGCGTTCCCGGCGCTCCGCGGAGGGCAAGATCGCGCAACATCCTGGTTGTAGTGGTGTCGGCGCGTCGGCGATGCCACTGGATCCTGGTTCGAGCGTGACCTTGGCGGCGGTGGGCGTACCAAACCCCGCTCCTGCTCTCAGGGGCGGTGGTTCGTTGTCGAGATCCGCGCAGTATCGGAGATGTTGCTGCCTCCTCGCGTGTCGGAGGCAGCAACATCGGGGAAGTTGCGCAGATCTTGGCGCGGGGCGCGGCATGAACGGGTGTGGATGGCGAGGTGACGGGGGTGCGGGGCCGATGCCGACTCGTTACGCTCGGGCCCGCTGACACGTGCCGGCTTTGTAGCTTATTTTCACCCTCGGGACTTTGCTGTAAGTTCTCTTCGTCACTGAGGGAGGTGGCCGTGGACAGCTCGGAACCCTCGCCGTCCGGAAACCCGGACGACCGTCCCGCCGTGCCGGCACAGCGCTCCGACCAGGACGCCTACCTGCGGGTGCGTGATCTTCGGGTCCGGTTCGACACCGAGGACGGCGTGGTGCGCGCGGTCGACGGGCTGTCGTTCGCCGTCGAGCGGGGCCGCACCCTCGGCATCGTGGGTGAGTCCGGCTCCGGCAAGAGCGTCACCTCGCTGGCGATCCTCGGCCTGCACGACCCGAAACGGACCACCATCACGGGGGAGATCTCCGTGGGTGGCCGGCAGGTGGTCGGCCTCGCCGACGAGGAGGTACGCCGGCTGCGCGGCCGGGACATGGCGATGATCTTCCAGGATCCACTGTCGGCTCTGCACCCGTACTACACGGTGGGCCGGCAGATCGCCGAGGCGTACCGGGTGCACCACCCGAAGGCCAACCGGCGCGAGGCCCGCCAGCGTGCTGTCGACATGCTGGACCGGGTCGGCATCCCGCAGCCGGCGCGTCGCTTCGACCAGTACGCGCACGAGTTCTCCGGCGGCATGCGCCAGCGGGCGATGATCGCGATGTCCCTGGTCAACGACCCGGCGCTGCTGATCGCCGACGAGCCGACCACCGCGTTGGACGTCACAGTGCAGGCGCAGATCCTGGACCTGCTCGCCGACCTCCAGGCCGAGTTCCACTCCGCGATCATCCTGATCACCCACGACCTCGGCGTGGTCGGCCAGGTCGCCGACGACGTGCTGGTCATGTACGGCGGGCGGGCCGTCGAGCGGGGCAGCGTCGAGCAGGTGCTCCGTGCGCCGCAGCATCCGTACACCTGGGGGTTGCTCTCCAGCGTGCCGTCGCTGCACGGCGACGCGGACGCGGACCTGGTGCCCATCCCCGGCAACCCGCCCAGCCTGATCAACCTGCCGTCGGGCTGCGCGTTCCACCCACGCTGCCGGTACGCGGACCGCGCCGGCAGCCGCTCCCGCACCGAGGTGCCCGAGCTGCGCCCAGCCGGGGCCGATGGCCACCTGGTCGCCTGCCACCTGAGCGCCGAGGAGCGCGCCGCGTTCTACGCCGAGGACGTCGCATCCGTGGGGGTGGCCCGATGACCGACGAACCACTGCTGCGCGTACGCGGTCTGAGCAAGCACTTCCCGGTACGCCAGGGGCTGCGCGCCACCGGTCTGGTGCGGGCGGTCGACGGGCTCGACTTCGACGTGCGCCCGGGCGAGACGCTCGGCCTGGTGGGGGAGTCGGGCTGCGGCAAGACCACCACCGGTCGGATGCTGGTGCGGTTGCTGGAACCGACGAGCGGCAGCATCGAGTTCGACGGGCGGGACATCACGCACGCCGGCCGCCGGGAGTTGCGCCCACTGCGCCAGGAACTCCAGATCATCTTCCAGGACCCGTACGCCTCGCTGAACCCTCGACACACGGTGGGCCGGATCGTGGCGATGCCGCTACAGGTCAACGGAATCAAGCCGCCGGGTGGCATCAAGGCCCGTGTGCAGGAGTTGCTGGAGCTGGTCGGGCTGAACCCGGAGCACTACAACCGGTATCCGCACGAGTTCTCCGGTGGTCAACGCCAGCGCATCGGCATCGCCCGCGCGCTGGCCCTGCGGCCGAAGCTGATCGTCGCTGACGAGCCGGTGAGCGCGCTGGACGTCTCGATCCAGGCGCAGGTCGTCAATCTGCTGCGCGACCTGCAACGCGAGCTTGGCCTGGCCTTCGTGTTCATCGCACACGACCTGGCCGTGGTCCGGCACTTCTGCCAGCGGGTCGCGGTCATGTACCTGGGGCGGATCGTGGAGATCGGCGACCGGGCGGACATCTACGAGCGCCCACAGCACCCGTACACCCGGGCCTTGCTCTCGGCGATCCCGGACGTCACCCAGCTCGGCCCGGCGGGGCGGATCCGGCTGACCGGTGACGTACCCACCCCGCTGGACCCGCCGTCGGGCTGTCGGTTCCGCACCCGGTGCTGGAAGGCGCAGGACATCTGCGCCACCGAGGAGCCCGCGCTGATCCCGCGTGACGGCGGCAACCAGGCCACCGCGTGTCACTTCCCAGAAGGGGAAGCGGCCAGCACGGGCCCGGAAGGGGAAGTGGCCAGCACGGGCCCCGAAGGGGAAGCGGGCCCCGCACGGGCAGACGCTAACGTCGAGGAGGTGTCGTCGTGAGCCTGTCCCCGGTGGAGGGTGTGGCGCTGGCCGAGATCGAGTCCGGTGGCGACGAGGGCGGAGCCGCGACCAAGGGCGTCGTGGGCCGTTCGCCCGGTCAGCTCGCCTGGCTGCGGCTGCGCCGCGACCGGACGGCGGTGATCAGCGGCGTACTCCTGGTCTTCTTCCTGTTGTTGGGGTTGGCCGCTCCGCTGATCGAGATGGTCTACGGGGTCGGCCCGCGGGAGCAGTTCCAGAACATGCTGGACGGCTTCGGCATGCCGCTGGGGTACGCCGGCGGGGTCAGTGGCGAGCACTGGTTCGGTCTGGAGCCGGGGCTGGGCCGGGACATCTTCATCCGGCTGATCTACGGGCTGCGGACCTCGCTGTTCATCGCGTTCGCGGCGGCCCTGATCACCGCGACGATCGGGATCGTGCTGGGGGCGCTCGCCGGCTACCTCGGCGGCTGGCTCGACGCGGTGATCAACTGGATCACCGACCTGACCCTGGCCATGCCCTTCCTGATCATCGCGCTGGCACTCACGCCCACCATCACGCTGCGCTTCTACGGTGAGCGGGGGCAGGTGTCGTCCGCCTTCGGGGTGGGCGTGCTGATCGCCGTCTTCGCCATCTTCGGCTGGACCAGCACGGCCCGGCTGGTTCGCGGGCAGGTGATCGCGCTGCGCGAGCGGGAGTTCGTGGAGGCGGCCCGGGCCAGCGGGGCCGGGTTGGGGCACATGCTCTTCCGGCAGTTGCTGCCGAACATCTGGGCGCCGATCCTGGTGTCCTTCTCCCTGGCGGTGCCGCAGTTCATCACCAGCGAGGCGGCGCTGTCATTCATCGGCGTCGGCCTCAGCGACGAGACGCCGAGCTTCGGCCGAATGATCTACCGCAGTCTGGACTTCCTTCAGACCGACCCGGCGTACGTGTTCTTTCCGGGCATCACGATCTTCGCGCTGGTGTTCGCCTTCAACCTCTTCGGCGACGCGTTGCGGGACGCGCTCGACCCGAAGTCGTCCCGGTAGGGGTCAAAATCATGGCGCGATTTCTGCTCAAGCGACTCTTCTCCGCCACGCTGACCCTCTTCGCGGTGAGCGTGTTGACCTTCCTGATGTTCTTCGCCCTGCCGCGCGACCCGGTCAGCAGCATCTGCTCGAAGAACTGCAACCCGGAGCGGCTGGAGCGGGTCCGCGACGACCTGGGCCTGAACGATCCGCTGATCAGCCAGTACGCCGGTTACATGAAGGGCATCGTGACCGGTCGGGACCTGGGCAGCGCCCAGGGCGGCCGGTGCGACGCACCCTGCCTGGGCTGGTCGTACGTCACCAACGAGGCCGTCTCGGACACCATCGCCCGGGTGCTGCCGGTGACGCTGAGCATCGTGATCCCGGCGGCCATCCTCTGGTTGCTGCTCGGCGTGGGGCTCGGCATGGTCTCCGCGCTGCGGCGGGGCACCTGGCTGGACCGGCTGGCCATCGGCTTCTCGCTGACCGGCGCCTCGTTGCAGCTGTACTTCGTGGGCGCGGTGCTGCTGCTGGTGTTCGTCTACAACCTGCGGCTGTTGCCGGTGCCCAGCTACACCTCGATATTCGACAACCCGGCGAAGTGGGCCAGCGGGCTGGTGCTGGCCTGGGTGGCGCTGGCCTTCCTCTTCTCGGCCATCTATGCCCGGTTGTCGCGGGCGCAGATGTTGGAGACGCTGTCCGAGGACTTCGTCCGGACCGCGCGGGCCAAGGGCCTGGCCAAACCCACTGTGTACGGGCGACACGCGCTGCGCGCGGCGATCACTCCGGTGGTGACCATCGCCGGGCTGGACGTGGGCGGGGCGCTGGGCGGCACGGTGATCACCGAGACCACGTTCGGCATCCAGGGGTTGGGGCGTACGGCGGTGGACGCGGTGCGCTCGGGTGACCTGCCCACGATCATGGCAACGGTGCTGATCGCGGCCGTCTTCGTGGTCCTGGCGAACGTGCTCGTCGACCTGCTCTACGCGGCCATCGACCCCCGGGTGCGGTTGCGTTGACGGCCGGGTGTCCGCCACGCCCACCGATGGCGAAATTTATCGACAACTGTTACACAACTCGTAGGTTTTCTTCCTTACGATCCTCGGGACGTCGGCGGTTCTCGCCCCGACGAAACCGCACGGCACATGGGTGAAGGGGGTATTCATGAGACCACGCGTGGTGGCCGCCGCGGGCGGCGCGATCGCTCTGGTGGTGGCATTGGGTGCGTGCTCGAAGAACACGGGCGAGGGCACCACGGTGAACACTGACCGGAAGCAGAGCGGGGTCATCGCGACCGACCCCAAGGACTCGCAGGGGCCGGCTGCCGAGGTGAGCGGCGCTGCGAAGGGCGGCGTCTTCAGCGTCATCCGGGAGTCGCCGATCTCCCACCTGGACCCGCAGCGGACGTACTCGTTCGCCGGTCTGATGGCCAACCCCCTCTGGTCCCGTTACCTGACCACCTGGAAGGACGACGGCAAGGGCGGCCTGGTCCTGGTGGGCGACCTGGCCGAGACGCCGGGCAAGAACGTCAACAACGACTGCAAGGTCTGGGAATTCACCGTCAAGGACGGGGTGAAGTTCGAGGACGGCCGACCGATCACCTCCAAGGAGATCGCGTACGGCATCGCCCGCTCCTTCGACCCGGACCTCTCCGGCGGCCCGACCTACATCCAGGAGTGGCTGGCCGACACCGCGCAGTTCGACACCAAGTGGGACTTCAAGAAGAACAAGACGTCGCTGCCCCCCGGCCTGAGCACGCCGGATGCCAAGACGCTGCGCTTCGAGTTCGCCAAGCCCCGCTGTGACCTGCCGTTCGCTGTCTCGCTGCCGACCACCGCGCCGCTGCCCGCCGACAAGGACACCGGCGTCGACCTGGACAAGCAGCCGTTCTCGTCCGGCCCGTACAAGGTCGCCAAGAACCAGGTCGGCGTGCAGATCACCCTGGACCGCAACCCCAACTGGGACCCGAAGACCGATCCGGTCCGGCACCAGTATCCGGACCAGTTCGTCTGGACCTTCGGCCCCACCGCGGACGCCGCCAACAACCGGGTGATCGCCGACAACGGCGCCGACCAGAGCGCGCTCGCCTTCAACACCGTGCCCGCCTCGCTGGTCGCCAAGGTGGCCGGGGACGCGTCGCTGAAGTCCCGGACGCTCCTCTCGCCGACTCCGAGCGCAAACCAGCTCGTCATCAACAACCAGCGGGTCACCGACCTGAAGGTGCGTCAGGCGCTCAACTACGCCATCGATCGCGAAGGCATGATCAAGGCGCTCGGCGGTCAGACCGTCGCCGCGCCGCTGACCACGCTGATGCCGCCGGCCACCATCGGCTACAAGGCATACGACGCGTACCCGGCGGGCGCCAACGGCAACGTCGACAAGGTCAAGGAGCTGCTCGGCGGCAAGACGCCGGAGCTGGTTCTCGGTGTGGCCGACAACTCGACCGAGCAGCAGCAGGGTGCCCAGCTCAAGGCGAACCTGGAGCGGGCCGGCTTCAAGATCACCGTCCGGAACATCTCGGACGACGCGAAGCTCGACGAGATCAAGAAGAAGAACAACCCCTGGGACCTGTACATCGGTAACTGGGCGGCGGACTGGCCCAGCGGGGCCTCGATCCTGCCGGTGCTCTACGACGGCCGGACCATCAAGGCCGAGGGCAACAGCAACCAGTCCTACTTCAACGACCCGACGATCAACGCTGAGATGGACCGCATCCTGGCCATGCCCCCGGCCGACCAGGGACCGGAGTGGGCCAAGCTCGACGAGCGGATCATGAAGGAGCACGCACCGGTGGTGCCGTTCTACGTCGACGTGGCCTACAACGTGCACGGATCCAAGGCCGGCGGGATCTTCATCTCCAGCGTCTTCGGCTACCCGTCGTTCGTGAACGCGTACGTCAAGCCGTAAGTCACACCGCAGACCAGCAGGGTCCCCTTCCGACAACGTCGTCGGGAGGGGACCCTGCTGTCATGGACTGGTACCCGCCCATCGAGCCGTACGACTCCGGGATGCTCAGCGTCGGGCACGGTAACGCTGTACTGGGAACTGTGTGGAAACCCCGGCGGCAAACCCGCGGTGTTCCTGCACGGCGGCCCCGGCGGTGGTCTGCTCCCCGGCAATCGGCAGTACTTCGACCCGTCCGGCTACCGCGTCGTGCTGTTCGACGCGGGCCACAGCGGCTCCGAACCTGGCACCCGCAGCCTGCTCATCGAAGCCGCCAACCAGTTCCTCGCGTGAAGGTCGCGCAATGGCCTCTTGATGACGCATCGGCCCTACGCCATCCGCGCCGCCGGCTGCGAACTGCTCGGCGAATCGTGCTGTTCCGGCGAGGTGTTGTACTGGTGGAGCCTCGCCTTGGACGTGGAGGCATCTCGGAAGGTCAGCTCCCACGGCCCGGTGTTGACGTCCATGTCCTTGCCGAACCCGACCCATTTCCCGGCCATCCGTCGGCCTGTGGGCTCCACAAGTAGCTGGATTGCGCCGTGGTACCGGGCGCCTCGGTAGTAGCCGGCCGCGTCGGTCTGCTCGACCCAGGTGCCGGTAACCACGGCACCGTCAACGGTCAGATCCATTGACAGCGAGGATGCCGCCGAGCCAGGAAGGCTTCGTACTGTCAGTCGGTCGCCGTGCTGGAGTACGACCACGAAGTGCTGCCCGGCGAATGATTCCCTCCGGCCACTGGAGTGGTACTGGTAGCGGCTGAGCCAGACGCCGTCGTACGACGCGTGGACCGTGAGCGGCTTGGGCGTTGGTGTGGCCAGGCTCGACATGGGCGAGGTCAGGTCGTGGCCACCGTGTTGGTCGTCGACGACATCGCCATTGGGTATCGCGGCGAAGCCGAGCAGCGAGACCGGCAGGCCGGTCACGACTTCCAGGGCGCGGGCGTACACCGGCCGCGGTGCGGCGATCGCGCCAGACTCCCAGCGCTGGACCAGCCTCTTGTTCGCGTCGTTGGGCTCGCCGACGCGACGGCCGGCGGCCTGGAGCGCGCGGGCGAAGTCGTCCTGGCTCATGCGCATCCCGGTGCGGACCGCGCGTAGAGCGGTGTTCGGGGCATTCATGTTCGCCACAATAGCGATGCGTCGCCTTAATGTCGCCAGCAAAGTGCCCGTGTTGTCGCACTCTATGCCGTCGCGCCTGGCGACGGCTCGGCGTCATTGTGGATGGAACGCGACGGCTGAGCCTGCCGATGCGCCCAGCAGCGGAGGTGATGATGCCCAGTTCTGATGACGAGTTGGTCAGCCAGGGAGAGCAGATCGATGCGGCCGAACGGGAAGAAGCCAAACGCCGGTTGCTCGCGCAGGCCGAGGCCGAGCGGATACCGGTACAGGAGACGACTCGGGCGGTGCCGGATCGGCGGTGGCGTGGTGGACCGTGATCCAGTGCCGATCGGTCGGCGTGTCGCCTACCTGCGGGTGCGGCGGAGGTTGTCGCAGCAGTCGTTCGCGGATCGGTTGGGGAAGTCCAAGAGCTGGGTGGACAAGGTCGAGCGCGGGGTCCGTTCACTGGAACGGGTGTCGACCATCCGGGAGATCGCGGCGGTGCTGCGGGTCGATCCCGCAGCGCTGCTCGGTCGTGACGTCCAGTCCGCCGGGGCGGCGGAACGTCGCGAGGGAGTGGCGCGGATTCGGGCCGCGCTGTCGGCGTACCCAATGGCTTATTGTCGCCCGGCGGACCGTGACGTGATGTCGCCCGATCGGTTGGCTCGGGAGGTGCGGCACGCGTGGATGACCTACCAGCACGCCCGGTACCCACGTCTGGTCGAGCTGCTGCCCACGTTGGTGACCGAGGTTGACCGCGCCTACGCGCTGGACCCCGAGGCCGGGCGCGCAGCGGTGGTCGAGGCGTATCGGGTGACCGCGGCGCTGCTGGTGAAGCTGGGTGAGGGGAGCCTCGCGTGGCTGGCCGCTGACCGGGCGATGTCCGCCGCCGCCGATGACCGGGTGATGTTGGCCTGCGCGGCGGTGCAGCTCGGCCAGGTGCTGCGGGCATCGGCGCGGGCAGGGGCAGTAATGCTGGCCGCCGCTTCCCAGATCGCCAGTGGCACGCCGGAAGCGATGTCGCTGCGTGGATCGCTGCTTGTACAGGCCGCCCTGATCGCGGCCAGGGCGGGAGACGAGCGGGTGGTCGATGACCTGCTGGATGAGGCCGCCGAGTTGGCCGTCCCGGTAGGCGACGGACACGACCATCACCGGACGGCGTTCGGGCCGACGGCCGTCGAGTTGGCGCAGGTCGCCGCCACCGTGGAGTTGGGCGACGGGCCCCAGGGGGTCGCCCGGCACGAGTTGGCGATCGGACGGGACGGGTGGCGATGGCTGCCGGTCGAGCATCGGGCCGGCCATCTGATCGACGCGGCGCGCGCGTACCTTCTGACGGACGACGTCACCAACGCGGCCCGGGTCCTGCTGCGGGCCGAACGCATCGCACCCGCCGAGATCCGCGACCGGCCGGCCGCCCGGGACGTGGTGGCCCGGGTCGCCCGCGACCCGGCTGCCCCAGCCACGATCACCCAGCTCGCCATCAACCTCGGAGTGCTGTGAGCAGGACGCCCCACCCCGATAGATCAACGTAAGTCGATCGAGAAGGCCGCGCCGATCTTGCAGTTTCGGTCGTCAACATGAGTGGAATGCCTGTTGTGTCGCGACAGGAAGTGCAAGATCGCCGAATCGGAGTTGGGTCGGGGCCAGTACGGCTGGGATGATCGGGGCCATGCGGTTGGAGTCGCGGTGACGGCTGTGCCGGTGCTGCCGGTGCGCGGTTCGCTGGCGGTCTATCCCGGCACATTCGATCCGTTCACCCCCGGCCACGGCGACCTGGTGGCGCGTGCCCGGATGATGTTCGACCTGGTCATCGTGTTGCTGGCGGTGAACGCCGACAAGCGACCAACCGCCGAGGCCACGGCCAGGGCGGCCCGCGTACGCGACGCCATGCCGGTGGCCTGGGGCAATGTCGAGGTGGACACCTCGACCGGGCTGACCGCTGCCTACTGCGCGCGTCGAGGTGCCACGGTCATCGTTCGCGGCGTGCGCACCGCTGCCGACCTCCGCTACGAGTACCAGCTCGCCGCGATGAACGAGCAACTCGGCATCCAGACCGTCTGGCTGCCGCCCCGTCCGCACCTGGCCGCCGTCTCGTCCACTGCCGTACGGGCGTATGACGCGGCGCGGCCGGCACCGCCGATCCCATAGCGTCCCGGAGAGCCGGAGCGGGTGGCCGAGTCGCGGAGAGGGCCGGCGATGGGCGTTCGAACGGAAGGGGCGTCGATGGCGCGACCAACACTGTTCCTGACGGTAGGGCTGCCGTGCACGGGGAAGACCACCGCCGCTCGGCGCATCGAGATCGAGTCGGCGGCACTTCGTCTCACGAAGGACGAATGGGTGAAGGCTCTCTACGGGCCTGAGAATCCGTCGTCGGCTCAGGACGTGATCGAGGGACGACTCATCGAGATCGGGCTGCGGGCGCTCGAGCTCGGCAACAACGTGGTGATCGACTTTGGCCTCTGGAGTCGGGACGAGCGCTCCGCCCTGCGCCAGGCGGCAGCAGACCTGGGCGCGCTCGTGGAGCTGCGCTACCTCGAGGTCGGTCCAGTCGAGCAGCGCCGGCGACTGGATCGGCGGCAGGCCGAAGCGCCGCACACCACGTGGCCGATGTCCGACGCGGAACTCGCCGAATGGGCTGCCGGCATCGACATCCCGACGCCCGGCGAGCTGGACGGCAGCGAGCCTGTCGATGACCCACCTGCTGGTTTCGCGACATGGCACGAGTGGCGCCGACACCGTTGGCCGCCCTCGGTCTCCTGACCCCGTACATCCTCGACGGGAGCGGACGCGGCTGGCCTGCCAGCCAGAGGAGCACCCAACCGGCCACTCCGCCCGACTCGCCCGCACCGCCAGGTAGGCCAACCGGGGCGTAACAGCCGCGCTTTCGCCCCGGATCAGGGGACGATCACCACGCCGCCGCGCACCCCGCCCTGGGCCAGCCGCTCGTGGGCGCTCGCCGCGTCGGCGAAGGGGTACACGTCAGCGACCCGGAGCGGGATGTCGCCGCTGGTGACGAGTTTGACCAGTTCGCCGAGCCGGGTTCCGTCCGGTAGCACCTCCAGCGCGAAGGTCCGGATTCCGCGTACCGGCTCCGGGCGGAGCGGGGGTGACGCGGCCACGTAGCCGCCGCCGTCCCGAACGAGGTCCAGCAGCGAGGAGCCGATCACCGCCAGGTCGATGACCGCGTCGAACGTGCCCGTCGGGTCGTCGGTGCGGGACAGGAACGCCGCACCCAGCGACTCGACGAACTCGCGGTCGTTGGCCCCGGCGAGTCCTGTGGCGTGCAGACCGGTCGACCGGGCGAGCGCCAGAACGAACCCACCGACCTGCCCGGCGGCGCCGGTGACGAGCACTTTCGAACCCGCGGGGAGCGCGAGCAGGTCGAGTGCCTGGGCGGCGGCGAGGCCGTTGGTAGGCAGGGTCGCCGCCTCGGTGGCCGGGACACCGGCGGGCGCGGAGGTCAGCCAGGCGGCGTCGAGCACCACGTATTCGGCGTGGGCGCCGGCCGTGGTCTGCAGCCATGGCGAGAAGCCGATGACCTCGTCGCCGATCGCGTACTCGTCGACCGATGGGCCGACCGCGTCGATGCTGCCGGCAACGTCCCAACCGGGCGTGTACGGCAGGCTGGTCGGCAACGGCGCCGGGAACCGACCGGAGCGGACCATCAGATCGACCGGATGGACGACCGACGCCGTGACCCGCACCCGTACCTGCCCCGGCCCGGGCTCGGGCACCGGCATCTCGGCCACGTGCAGGACCTCCGGTCCTCCGAACTGTGCATAGCTGACTGCGCGCATCGCCGGCTCCTTCGTGGATTTCGTTCTCACCACGACCGTACGAATCATCAGCACTGTGAGAAAGTAGGTACCTTAAAGTGCCTAGGGCACCAAAGGAGGAAAGATGGCGACGTCGACCGCGGCGCAACGCCGTGACCAGGCGAAACGTGACTACGACGCGTTCCTTGACCAGTGCCCGACCCGTGAGCTGCTGAGCAGACTCACCGACAAGTGGGTCGCCCTGGTGATCCCAGCGCTCGTCCACGGCCCGCAGCGGCACGGCGAGCTCGCCCAGCGCATCGCCGGCGTCAGCCAGAAGATGCTCACCCAGACCCTGCGCACCCTGGAGCGTGACGGACTGGTCACCCGCACCGTCACCGCCTCGGTGCCGGTCCGTGTCGACTACGAGCTCACCCCGCTCGGCCATGAACTGTTCCCGGTCATGATCGCGATCAAGGACTGGGCCGAGTCGCACATGGACCGCGTCTTCGAAGCCCGGACCCGATACGACGCACGCGCCTGAGATCCCGCGACGCCGATTGCGTCAGAAACCGCCGCAACGTGTCCGCCCGGAGCTGCCTGGTGCGGGCCGCCACGGCCACGGCCACGGCCACACCGGACATCGGTCTGGTGGGGCCGTTGATGCACCGACGGCTCGCCAGATTTGTCGCTGGCGGGGGCTAGGGTTCGCGCCGTGGACGACACCTCGACGGCCCGGCAGGCCGCCCACGCCTACGTTGATCTCGTGGAGCGCCGCGACTGGTCCGGGTTGGCCGCCCTGCTCACGGATGACGTGGTCTACGAGATGCCGCAGACTCGGGAGCGCGTTCGCGGCAAGGACGCGTTCCTGCGGTTCAACAGCGAGTATCCCGGTGACTGGCACCTGCGGCCGCGACGGGTGATCGCCGATGGTCGTCTCGCTGCCCTGCTGCTCGACGTTCGCGTCGGCGGCGAGCAGCAGGACGCGTGCGTCTGGCTTGAGATGTCCGGGCAGGGGCTGATCAGCAAGATCATCGACTACTGGCCGGAACCGTACGACCCGCCACCGGGCCGGGAACACCTCGTGGAGCGTTGGTGATCGTGGCAGTTACAGCAGGTGGGTGCGGAGGAACTCCAGCTCCAGGGGGAGTAGCCGCTCGGCGGTGCCGTTCGCGGCCATGTGCGTAGCCCCGGTCAGCGGCAGCACGGCGTGCGGTCGGCCGGTGCTCAACAGGGCAGCCGAGAGCCGGAGGGTGTGCGCGGCCACCACGTTGTCGTCCGCCATGCCGTGCACCAGCAGCAACGGGCGGGCGTGTTCCGGGCTGGTGACCGGCTCGGCGGCCAACTCGACCAGCGAATGGTGCGCGTAGATGTCCTGGCCGTCTTCCGGCAACCCCAGATAACGCTCGGTGTACGCGGTGTCGTACAGCGCCCAGTCGGTCACCGGGGCACCCGCGATCCCGCACCGGAACAGCTCCGGGTGACGCAGCACCGCCAAGCCGGCCAGCCACCCGCCGAACGACCAACCGCGCACGCCCACCCGTCCCAGGTCCAGGTCCGGGTGCTTGCCGGCGAGCGCGGTGAGCGCGTCGATCTGGTCGGTCAGGATCACGTCGGCGACCCGCCGGTGGATCGCCTTCTCGAACGACGGCGCGACGCCCGGCGTACCCCGGTTGTCGATGGTGACCACCGCGAACCCGGCGTCGGCCCACCACTGCCGCTCCAACCACGCGGCCCGGGCCGCCACGACCTCCTGGTGCCCCGGGCCGCCGTAGATGTCCAACAGCACCGGCAGCCGCCGGCCCGTCACGTGGTTGTCCGGGTAGAGCACCGCCGCCGGCAGCCGCCGGTCGGTCACCCGTTCGAGCAGCGGCAGCGGAGAGTACGGCGGGGCGGCGGCGAACGAGCGCAACTCCGCGATCTCCTGATCGCCGCGACGCACCGTCCAGCGCACCCCGGCGTGATCAAGCGACGCGACCCCGACGGCCAGCACGTCCCCGCCGACGGCGGCGGTGTACCAGCCGGAGTCGGTGGTGATTCGACGCGCGTCCACCCCACCGCCGATGGTGGTGCGGACCCGGAACAGGTGCCGCTCGCTCGGCTCGCCGTCGCTCGCCTCCACCAGCAGGTCGGCCGGGCCGGTGGCGGCCGGCAGCCGACCCACCACCCGTCGTACGTACAGCGACGGCGGGGTGAGCAGGGTGCCGTCCGCGAACAGGCACCGGGCGTCGTACCCGTCGTGGGCCAGTTCCCCACCGACCAGTACGCGGCCGTCCGGCAGGTGCGCGGGGGTGCCGGCGATCGGTTCGACCCAGCGCGGATCGGCCAGCTCGGCGTGCACCTGCGTCTCACCTGTGCGCGGGTCGACCGCCAGCACCAGGCCGTGCTGCTGCGAACGGCGCAGCACGGTGATCAACGGAGTGCCCTCACCCCAGCTCACCCCGGTCAGGTACGGGTAGGTCTCCCGGTCCCAGTGCACGTCGACCCAGCCGTCGTCCAGGTCCAGCAGGTGCAGGCTGACCTCCGCGTTCGGCCCACCGGCCCGGGGGTACGCGACGGCTGTCGGCGGGCTCGCCGGCTCGGCCGGGTCGTGCAGGTGCCACCGCTCCAGGCGGGACTCGTCGACCCGGGCGGCGAGCACCGAACGGCTGTCCGGCGACCACCAGTACCCCCGGAACCGGCCGAACTCCTCCGCCGCGATGTGCTCGGCCAGCCCCCAGCTCACCCCGGCGTCCTCGCCGGCCAGCAGGGTGTCGGTGCCGTCGGGGTCGATCACCCGCAGTTCGCCCCGACGCACCCCTTCGGCGGCGTCCGTCACGTACGCCAGCCGCTGCCCGCTCGGGTCCGGACGTGGGTCCAGCACCGGGCCGACGGTCGCCACCTCCACCACGTCGCCGTGCACCAGATCGGCCCGGAACAACCGCCCGGCCAGCGCGAACACCGCAACCCGGCCGGCCGCGTCCAACGCGTACGAGCCGATGCCGGCGGCGCTGAGCCGCAGCCGTTCGCGGAGCGCGCGTTCGCCGGGGGAGAGGGAGCGGACGTCCCCGCCCTCGCCCAGCAGGGTCGCCGGATCGGCGACCAGCCGCTCCTCGCCGGTGCCCACGTCCAACAGCCAGAGCGCGTCCGCCGGATCCTCGGGGCCGGCGGAGCGCAGGAAGATCACCCGGGAGCCGTCCTCAGCCACCGAGACAGCGCGTGGCGCGCCGTGGCTGAACCGGCGGGTGCGGGCGGCCAGCTCCGGAAAGTCCACACGCCAAATCGTAGAGCGGGAGCGGGGGTGATGTGGCCGACCTGGGCGGACGCGTCAGCGTTGGCTGGGCCGAACCGCCAGTTAGAGTGACCGTCGTGACGATGCTGCCCGACCGCCGCCTGCTGCTGGTCCACGCGCACCCCGACGACGAGTCGATCGGCACCGGCTCGACGATGGCCCACTACGCCGCCGACGGCGCGCACGTCACGCTGGTGACCTGCACGCTCGGCGAGGAGGGCGAGATCCACGTGCCAGCGCTGGCGCAGCTCGCCGCCGCCGAGGCCGACCAGCTCGGCGGGTACCGGTTGGCCGAGCTGGCCGCCGCGTGCGCCGCGCTCGGCGTCAGCGACCACCGTTTCCTCGGCGGCGCCGGCCGCTACCGTGACTCCGGGATGATGGGGCTCGCGACGAACGAGCACCCCCGGGCGTTCTGGCAGGCCGACCTCGACGAGGCCGCCGGGCACCTCGTGGAGATCCTGCGAGAGGTACGCCCGCAGGTGCTCGTCACGTACGACCCGAACGGCTTCTACGGCCACCCCGACCACATCCAGGCGCACCGGGTGGCCATGCGCGCCGTCGAGCTGGCCGCCGGGGAGGGCTGCGCCCCGCTCAAGGTCTACTGGACGGCCCTGCCGCTCAGCGTCCTGGAGGCCGGCATGACGCATTTCGCCGAGTCGTCCGACAATCCGTTCGGCGGCATCGAGGACATCGCCGACCTGCCCTTCGGCACCCCGGACGCCCAGATCGCCGCCCGGATCGACGGCACCGACCAGCACACGGCCAAGGAGGCCGCGATGCGGGCGCACGCCACCCAGATCCCGGCCAACTCGTGGCTCTACTCGATCGCCGGCAACTTCGGTGGCGAGTTCATGGGCGTGGAGTTCTTCACCCTCGCGCTGGGTGAGAAGGGCCCCGGCGCCGGGCCGTACGGCTGGGAGGACGACCTCTTCGCCGGCCTGCCCGCGGAGACCGCCCCGGACCGGTCCCCGGTCGCGGCGGCGGGTTCCCGGTGACCCTGCCGGCCGCACCGATGACGGTCGTGGAGGACCAGCAAGCCCCGCCCCCGGCGGGGCCACCGCCGCGCCTGCTGGACCTGGGCGTCCGGCTGGTCGGTGGGATCGTCGTGGTCCTCGCTGGTGTGCTGACCGGCGTACTGGAGCTGCTGCTCGCCACGCTCCGCGTCGGCGGGCAACTGGTCGGCGTGTCGGTGCTCCTCGCCATCGGCGCCAACATCCTGCTGAGCTGGTTCGCGTACGAGGCGGTCGGCCGTCGCTGGGCGGTGGCGCTGCCGGCGGTGCCGTGGTTCGCGCTGATGGCGGTCGCCGCCATCCGAACCAACGAGGGAGACCTGTTGCTGGCCGGCGACAACTGGGTCGGGCTCGCGATGATCGTGGCCGGCGCGATGACCTTCGCGGTGATGGGCTTCCGGCAGATCCTCGCCCCACAGCCGACCATGCTCGGCGGCTGACGCCGGGCTGGTTCCGGCCGCTGCGGGGTGATGACGGCTCCCAGGTAAGAGTGGTAGATATTCCTGCCAGGGATGCGAACCCCGCGACGGGGCGTACGGCAGGAGGGTCCGACGATGGACAAGCGGTGGCGTGACCTCGGGGTGCTCGTTGCAGCGCTGTTCGCGGTCAACGTGGTCGCCCGACTGATCATCCGGCTCGGCTTCGACGGTGACGACACCGCCGCCGACCGGGTGTCGCTGGCGATGTTCACGGTGATCGGCCTGATCCTGGCCGTGGTCGCCTTCCGTTGGGGTCGTCGCCGACCGCTGGCGGGCTGGGCCGCCGACATGGCCCTCGTGGTGCCGGTGGCGTTGCTGCTGACAGTGCTGGTCGGGCCCCTGCTGGTCGGTCACGACCCGTTCGCCGGCGGCGCGGGGACGTTCTTCGCCCAGATCTGGCTCTACCTGCTCGCCAGCGGCGCCGGCTTGCTGATCGGCTATCTGGTGCTCACCGCGCTCGGCCGTGACTACCGCTCTCAGCAGCTCAAGCGGTACGCCGAGGTCAAGGCCGCGAAGCCCCGCCGGGTCGTCCGCCGCTGACACCGCCGGCTCGACGCGCCTCGCGAGTCAGTTCGGGGCGACCCGGGTCAGGTAGGTGTGGTGGGTGACGAAGCCGAGCCGCTGGTAGAGCGCGACCGCCGCCGCGTTGCGCTGCTCGACCTGGAGGAACGCGTGCGTCGCGCCACCTGACACGCCCCAGCTGATCAGCTCGTGGATCACGCGGCGGGCCAACCCCTGACGGCGGACCGCCGGTACCACCTCGATCAGGCTGAGGCCCAACCAGCGCCCCTGGCCGGTCACGGTGCCGCGGCCGACGGCCACCAGGGCGTTGTCGGCGTACACGTGGGCGAAGCGGACCTGGCCCACGGCGGTGAGGACGTGTCGGGCGGCGTCCGGCAGGCCGCCCTTGCGGCCGGCGGCGATGGCCAGCCATTCGTCGCTGGGCGCGGTGGCCAGATCGACGACCGCACTGCCCCACCCGTCGGCCTGGCCGCTGGCGGGCGTCGACGCCGGCACTGGCAGCGGCGCGGTCTGCACCAGCGTCGGCGGGCGGGTGCCCCAGCCGCGGTCGTCCAGTTCGGCGCCGACCGGGGCGGCGAGGGGCAGCGGCGTGTTGATCAAGGCGGGTTGCCCTCGCTCGGCGTACCAACGCTCCACGGCGTCGACCGCGGCGGCCAGTGGTCGGTCCGGGTCGCCGATCGGCAGCGCCGAGTTGGCGCGCCCGGTCCAGCCCTCGGCCGACCGGAGCAGCCAGTCACCCAGTCGGCCCCGGATCGGTGCGGGCCAGGCCTCGTCGGCGGCCCGTTCCAGCGCCACGACCGCCGCGGCGGTCGGCCGACGGGTCGGCGGGACGCGCTTGGCGCGGTGGACCTGCGCCACCGGGACCCGAAGCGGCCCCTGCGCGGTGGCCAGCGTGAGATGAGTCTCGCTCAGCTCGACCAGCTCGCCGAGGGCATCGGAAAATTGCGGGCGGCCCTCGCGAATCCCCACAATCCGGCGGACCACGATTCGGTGTCCCACATCCTGCTGTCGGAGCACGATCGACCCCCTCCCCGGCGAGATACTAGGCTCTTACCGTCGCGGGAGATCGCGGCGAGTCTTGCGGAGGAGAAGACCGGTGACCTACATCATCGCCGAGCCGTGCGTAGATGTGCTCGACAAGGCATGCATCGAGGAGTGCCCGGTCGACTGCATTTACGAGGGCAATCGGATGCTCTACATCCACCCCGACGAGTGCGTCGACTGTGGTGCCTGTGAGCCCGTCTGCCCTGTAGAGGCGATCTTCTACGAGGACGACGTCCCGGAGCAGTGGAAGGACTACACCGGCGCGAACTACGAGTTCTTCGAGGACCTGGGCTCGCCCGGTGGCGCCTCGAAGGTCGGCAAGGTGGAGAAGGACGCCACCTTCGTCGCCGCGCAGCCGCCGCGCGGCGAGGGCCACTGAACCGGCCCGCGCCGGTCTCGTCGCGGCTGCCCGAGTTCACCTGGGACACCCTGGACGCCGCGGCCACGTTGGCCGCGGCGCATCCGGAGGGCCTGATCAACCTCTCCATGGGTACGCCGGTCGACCCGGTGCCCGAGGTGATCCGGCGGGCGTTGGCTGACGCGTCCGACGCTCCCGGTTACCCGCTGACCGCCGGCACCCCGGCGTTGCGGGCCGCCATCGCGGCGTGGGTGTCCCGGGCCTGTGGCGCCGGCGTCGACGGTCTCGGTGTGCTGCCGACCATCGGCTCGAAGGAGCTGGTGGCCTGGCTGCCCACGCTGCTCGGCATCGGCCCGGGTGACGTGGTGGTGGTGCCGTCGGTCGCGTACCCCACCTACGAGGATGGCGCCCGGCTGGCCGGTGCCACAGTCGTCCGTGCCGACTCGCTCACGGCGGTCGGGCCAACCTCGCGGGTTCGCCTGGTCTGGGTCAACTCGCCCGGCAACCCGACCGGCCGGGTGCTGCCCGCGGCGCACCTGCGCAAGGTGGTCGACTGGGCCCGCGAACGTGGCGCGGTGGTCGCGAGTGACGAGTGCTACCTGCCCCTGGGCTGGTCGGCCGACCCGGTCTCGGTGTTGTCTCCGCAGGTCAGCGGCGGCAGTTACGCCGGTGTGCTCGCTGTGCACTCGCTATCCAAGCGTTCCAACCTGGCCGGCTACCGGGCCGGTTTCGTCGCCGGTGACCAGGCGCTCGTCGCCGAGCTGCTGAAGGTCCGCAAGCACGCCGGCATGATCGTGCCCGCGCCGGTGCAGGCGGCCATGGTCGCCGCGCTGGGGGACGAGCGACACGCCGAGGAGCAGCGGGAGCGTTACCGCGCCCGGCGGGAGGTGCTCGCCGCGGCGTTCACCGGTGCCGGGTTCACCGTCGAACACTCCGAGGCGGGCCTCTACCTCTGGCTCACCCGAGGTGAGGACTGCTGGGACACGGTCGACTGGCTGGCTCGGCGGGGCATCCTGGTCGCCGCCGGCATCTTCTACGGCCCCACCGCCGGGCAGCACGTCCGCGTTGCGCTGACCGAGTCCGACGAGCATGTCGCGGCGGTCGCCGGCCGGCTGCGGGCCTGACCCCGGGCGGCCGGCGATGACCGACGGCACGACCGGGCGGTACGCCGGGGTGCGAGCAGCGGTGATCGGTACTGGCCTGATCGGCGGTTCGGCGCTGTTACGCCTGGCCGAGGCCGGCCTGGACGTCGTCGGATGGGATCCCGACCCGGCGACCCGGGAGCGGGCCCAGGACCGGGGAGTGGTCGCCCCGGCCACGATCGAGCAGGCCGTGGCCGGGCGGGACGTGGTGTTCCTCTGCGGCCCGCTGCCCACTCTTGCGGGCACCCTGGCCCTGGTGGCCGAGCTGACCGCGCCCGGCTGCGTGCTCACCGACGTCGGCAGCACCAAGGTCGAGGTGGCCGAGGCGGCCGACCGACTCGGGCTCACCGACCGGTTCGTCCCCGGGCACCCCATGGCCGGTGCGGAGTCCGCCGGTCTGACCGCCGCCTCGCCGACCCTGCTGGCGGGTGCCGCCTGGGTGCTCTGCCCGGCGCCGGGCACCGCGACCGACGCCTTCCGCTGGCTGACCGGGCTGCTGGTGGAGCTGTTCGGAGCCCGGGTCGTGCCGATGTCCGCGTCGGCGCACGACTCGGCGGCCGCGCTCGCCTCGCACGTGCCGCACCTGCTGGCCGGCGCGCTGGCCGGGGCGACGCAGCGGGCGCCGCTGCGCGACGCGGTGCTGACGCTGGCGGCTGGCAGTTTCTCCGACGGCACGCGGGTCGCCGGCACACCGGCGGAGCGGACCGCGAACATGCTGCTCGGCAACCGCGACCGGGTCCTGCACGAGTTGGACGAGGTCCGCGCCTTCCTGGACGGGCTGGCCGCCGCCCTGCGGGCCGACGACGCGCCCGCGCTCATCGCCCGGTACGCCGAGGCGAGAGCGGCCCGGTCGGCGCTGTCGGGTCGGCGGTTGGCCGGTCAGACCCGGGAGTTCGCTGTCGACGGCGACCACGACGTCGAGGTGACCTGGCTGCGCGGGTTGGGCGACGTCGGCGGGCACCTGACCGGGTGTCAGGTCGACTCCGGGACGGTTTCCTACACCGCGTGGCTCCCCGTGGCTGACTAGGCTGACAGGCATGGCGATGGACGGCCCGGTGGTGCAGGTGCGCGGCGAGGTGACCCGGGAGGTGCCACCCGAGCTGGCCCGGTTCGCGGTCACGGTGACGGCCCGTGATCGGGATCGGGAGGCGACGTTGACTCAGCTCGCCGAGCGGGCCGCTGCCGTCCGGGTGCTGTTGGACGGTTCCGAGCCGGCGGTGGCCCGGCGGGAGACCGGCGATCTGTGGGTCCGGCCGCAGACCAAGCGCTCGGGCGAGCGTGTGGTGGGATGGCTCGGCAGCGTCACCACGACGGTCACGGTCACCGACTTCACCGCCCTCGGTGAGCTGATGCTCCGGCTGGCCGACCAGGACCAGGTCTCGGTGAGCGGTCCGTGGTGGGAGCTTCGTCCGGACAGCCCCGCGCACCGCGAGGCGCGACACGCCGCGATCCGCGACGCACTGCTGCGGGCCCGGGAGTACGCGGAGGCGCTCGGCGCCCGGGTCACCGCTCTGATCGAGCTGGCCGACACCGGCCCGGCGGACCGGCCGATGTTCGCCCGTGCGGCGTTCGCCGGGGGTGGCGGCGCGGGTGGTGGCCCGCCGGAGCTCGAGCTGGACCCGCAGCCGCAGACAGTGCAGGCGGCGGTGCAGGCGCGGTTCACCATCAGCGATCCGGTCCTCGACTGATGCCACCGGCCGAGGTGCTGTCCGTCGACGAGCTGGTGGGACGGGCGTTGTCGCTGGCTGAGGCCGGCCCACGGCAACTGCTCGGCATCGCCGGGGCGCCCGGCGCGGGGAAGTCCACGCTGGCCGAGTTGATCGTGCGCGAGGTCGGGCCGACCGCCCGCCTGGTGCCGATGGACGGCTTCCACCTGGCCCAGTCGCAGCTGGACCGGCTGGGCCGCGCCGACCGTAAGGGCGCGGTGGACACCTTCGACGCCAATGGCTACGTCTCGATGCTGCGCCGGTTACGCCGCCTGGAGCCGACCTCGGTCCATGCGCCGGAGTTCCGGCGTGAGCTGGAGGAACCGGTGGCCGGGGCGATCGAGGTGCCGCCGTCGGTGCGGCTGGTGGTGACCGAGGGCAACTACCTGCTGCTGCCGGACGACCCGTGGCAGGAGATCCGGCCGCTGCTGCACGAGGCGTGGTTCCTGGACCTGGACGCCGAGCTGCGCCAGCGCCGGTTGACGGCCCGGCACGAGGCGTACGGTCGATCACCGGAGCAGGCGCGGGCCTGGGCGTTGGGCAGCGACGAGTCGAACGCGGCCCTCATCACCCCCACCGCCGACCGGGCCGATCTGGTGGTCCGCCTGTCGGAGCCCCCGGCGGCCTGACCCGTCGGAGCGGCCTGAGCGTCCGGGCCGGACTCGGCTTGACCGGCCGTCGAGGGCCGCCGCAGTCAGTCCAGTTCGCGGACCGGCCGGGCCGGGTTGCCGACGGCCACCACGTTGGCCGGTAGGTCCCGGGTGACCACCGCGCCCGCGCCGACGACGGTGTTCGCGCCGATCGTCACGCCGGCCAGCACGATCGCGCCACCGCCGAGCCACACGTTGTCGCCGATGGTGATCGGCTTGGCCGCCTCCCACTTGTCCCGTCGCGGACCGGGCTCGACCGGATGCGTCGGGGTGAGCAGTTGGACGTTCGGTCCGATCTGGACGTCGGCGCCGATGGTGATCGGTGCGACGTCGAGGAAGACGCACTGGTAGTTGACGAAGCTGCGGGGGCCGATCCGGATCTGCCAGCCGTAGTCGCAGTAGAACGGTGGGCGGATCCAGGTGTCCTCGCCGAGTTCGCCGAGGAGTTCACCCAGTGCCGCGATCCGGGCCTGCGGATCGGCCGCGGGAGTGGTGTTGAAGCGCTCCATCAGCCGGGCGGCCCGGTCCAGATCCGCGATGATTTCGGGATCGTCGGCGATGTATGGCTCGCCGACGAGCATCCTGTCCTTCATGGAGGTCACCGCCCGATCATGCCGGCCGGTTCGTCGGCTCGTGGCGGGTCCGTCACTTTCTGGCCTTCTTTTTACATACTCGGTATGCAATTCTGGGTTGTCAATGTGACTCCATCCATCAAGACGCTTGACCAGGAGGATCCGTTGCACCAGGGAAGAAGATTGGCCGCTCTCGGCCTCGTGTTCGCGCTGGCGCTCTCCGCGCCGGCTCCCGCCTCAGCCACTGCCGCCGCGCCCGCCCCACCGGGCGGCACCGACAAACAGTCCACTCCGGGTGGACCCATCGCCAACCGCTCGACCACCGTCACGCTGATCACCGGTGACCGGGTCACAGTCACCGCGTCCGGTGCCTCGGTCCGGCGCGGCGCCGGCCGCGAGGACGTGCAGTTCCTGGTCCAGCGCGAGCGCGGACGCCTCACCGTGACGCCGACGGACGCGCTGCCGTTGCTGCGCTCCGGCCGGGTGGACCGGCGACTCTTCGACATCACCGGGCTGGTCGAGGCGGGTTACGACGACACCAGGCGCAGCACCCTGCCGCTGCTGGTGTCGTACGGCTCGACGGGGACCGCCCGGCGTGCCCCGGCCGCCCTGCCCGGCACGCGGCTGACCCGCGACCTGCCGGTGATCCGCGGTGCCGCCCTGAACAGCGACAAGTCGTCCCTCGGCGCGGTGTGGGCGACTCTCGCCACCGGTCCCGCTGGGGCCCGGCTCGACGCGGCGGGGGGCGTCGAGCGGATCTGGCTGGATGGGCGTCGACAGGTAAGCCTCGACCACAGCGTGCCGCAGATCGGCGCGCCCGCCGCCTGGGCGGCCGGGTTCACCGGCGCCGGAGTGTCAGTCGCGGTGCTGGACACCGGCGTCGACGCGACCCACCCGGACCTGGCGGGCAAGGTGGCCGAGGCGCGCAACTTCACGGAGGCCACCGACGCTCGCGACACTGTCGGCCACGGCACCCACGTGGCCTCGACGATCGCGGGCTCCGGCGCGGCCTCCGACGGCAAGTACCGGGGCGTGGCACCGGACGCGACGCTGTTGGACGGCAAGGTCTGCGAGGACAACGGCTGCCCCGACTCGGCGATCCTCGCCGGCATGCAGTGGGCCGCTGTCGAGAAGAAGGCCGCAGTGATCAACATGAGCCTCGGCGGCTGGGACACCCCGGAGGTCGACCCGCTGGAGGAGGCGGTGCAGACCCTGACCGCGCAGACCGGCACGCTCTTCGTTCTCGCCGCGGGCAACGACGGCTCGGACGGCTCGGTCGGCTCCCCGGCCAGCGCCGACGCCGGGCTCGCAGTGGGCGCGGTGGACCGCGACGACGAACTGGCCGACTTCTCCAGCCGGGGCCCGCGAGTCGGCGACGACGCGCTGAAGCCGGACATCACCGCGCCCGGCGTCGACATCGTCGCCGCCCGGTCCGCCAACGGCGTCATCGGTGATCCGGTGGGGGACCGCTACGTCACGCTCTCCGGCACCTCGATGGCCACCCCGCACGTGGCCGGGTCGGCCGCGCTGCTGGCCCAGCAGCACCCCGGATGGCGCGCTGACCGGCTCAAGGCCACCCTGATGGCAGCCGCCAAGCCGCACCCGGACCAGACCGCCTACCAGCAGGGTGCCGGGCGGGTCGATGTCGCACACGCCATCACCCAGCAGCTCACCACCGACCCGGTGAGCGTCTCGTTCGGGCGCACGCTCTGGCCGCACACTGACGACGTTCCGATCACCCGCACGGTGACCTGGCGCAACGACGGTCCGGCCCCGGTCACCGTGGACCTGAGCATCGAGGGCGCCGGCCCCGGCGGTCGGGCGCTGCCGGTCGGTCTCTTCCAGTTGGGCGCCGACCAACTCACAGTGCCGGCAGGTGGCACGGCCGCCACGACCGTCACCACTGACACCCGGGTCGGCGACGCCGACGGTTACTGGACCGGGCGGATCGTGGCCCGTTCCGGTGCTGCGGTAGCTGTCACTCCGCTGGCCGTGAACCGGGAGGTGGAGAGCTACACGCTCACAGTGGAGCACCTGAACCGTGCCGGCGCGCGTACCGCGGACCACTGGACGTCACTGGTGGGATTGGACACCTTCGGCTTCTGGGACGTCGTCAGTTCCGACGGGGTGGCCACCGTGCGGGTGCCCAAGGGCCACTACGGCCTGACCGGCCTCGTCTTCGAGCCTGGGCCGGAAGATGAGCAGCGCGGGATGTCCCTGTTGGCGCAGCCCGAACTGACTGTCGATCAGGACACTCGGATCGTCGTGGACGCTCGCCGGGCCAGGCCGGTACGGACGACCGTGCCGGACCGGACCGCCGTTCCGCAACTGATCGACCTCAGCGGCAACTTCACCGCCGACGACGGCAGTGGGTACGGGGTCGGGCTCTGGGCGGAGACGTTCACCGGCCTGACCAGCGGTCAGATCGGCAAGCCGGTCAGCGCCGACAAGTTCGTCGCAACCGTCAGCAGCAACTGGACCACGCCGGAGGCGGACAAGAGCCCGTACCTGTACGCGTTGGCCGAGGCGATCCCTGGCCGGATGCCCACCGGGTTCGTCCGCGACTACACCCGGCGGGACCTGGCCACCGTCGTGCACAAGTTCCGCGGTGGCCACCCGGGCACGGTGGCCGAGCGGCTCGTGTTCCCCGAGCTGGAGTACAACGTCGGCTATTCCGCTGTGGTCCTGCCCACCGTCGTGCCCGGCCAGCGGGTCGAGTACTACAACACCAGGAACGTGAAGTGGGAATCCGAAATCTACTTCGGAACGGTGGACGAGGAAGGCTGGTTGAACCCGAACGCGGCGCTCTTCTCCGTCCCCACCGCCTACCGGGCAGGCCGGACGGTCCAGGAGATCTGGAACCAGGCGCCGTACTCACCGTCCTTCCCGAAACCGCGCTGGCCGCACCAGAGCGTCTCCCGGGTCGGCGACACCATCCTGGCCGATGTGCCGATGTACAGCGACGCGGCCGGACACCCCGGCGCCTCGCTGACCGACAGTGAGCACACCAAGCTCTGGCGCAACGGCAAGCTGGTCGGCGAGAGCGAGTACGCCGGCTACGGGGAGTTCACAGTGCCACCGGGTGCTGCGGACTACCGGCTCGTCACGTCGGCGAAGCGGAGCTTCACCGACCTGAGCACCGATGTGGAATCCAGCTGGACCTTCCGGTCGAGGCACGTCGCCGGTGAGACGCCGGCCCGGCTGCCCCTGTCGGCGGTGCGCTTCGCGCCGCCGTTGCGGGTCGACAACAGTGCTCCGGCCGGTCAGGGCTTCGTCGTACCGGTACGGGTGCAGCGGCAGCCTGGCGCAGCGGCCAGCCGGGTGGAGAAGCTCACCGTCGACGTCTCCTACGACGGCGGGAAGACCTGGGGCAGGGCGAAGCTGGTCCGCACCTCGACCGAGGGCTGGTCGGCCCTGTTGCGGCATCCGGCCGGCGCCGGCCACGTGTCGCTGCGGGCCACCGCCCGGGACACCGCCGGCAACACGGTGACCCAACGGATCATCCAGGCGTACCGGTTGCGCTGAGGCGTACCCCGTCCGGGTCCGCGGCCGAGCGCCGCGGACCCGGCGGGGCCGTCAGTCGTTGGCGTGCAGGGCCGCGTTCAGCTCGATGCCCCGCCCGGTGCGCGGCCGGGCCTCCAGCCCACCGGTGACCGAGTTGCGCCAGAACAGCAGGCCGTCGACGCCGGACAGCTCCCGAGCCTTGACCACCCGGCCGTCAGGGAGCGTGATCTTCGACGCGGCGGTGATGTAGCAGCCGGCCTCGACCACGCAGTCGTCGCCGAGCGAGATCCCGACGCCGGCGTTCGCACCGACCAGGCTGCGCTCACCGATGCTGATCTTGTCGGTGCCGCCGCCGGAGAGGGTGCCCATGATGGAGGCCCCGCCACCGATGTCGGAACCGTCGCCGACCAGCACGCCCTGCACGATTCGGCCTTCGACCATCGAGGTGCCGACGGTGCCGGCGTTGAAGTTCACGAAGCCCTCGTGCATCACCGTGGTGCCGGCGGCCAGGTGCGCGCCGAGACGGACCCGGTCGGCGTCGGCGATCCGCACACCGGAGGGCACCACGTAATCGGTCATCCGCGGGAACTTGTCCACCCCGTACACCGACAGGTGCCGGCCCGCCGCGCGCTCGATCACCCGCAGCTCGTCCACCCGCTCCGGGGGGCACGGCCCGGCGGACGTCCAGGCCACGTTGGCCAGCTTGCCGAAGATGCCGTCCAGGTTGAGCTGGTTGGGTCGCACCAGGCGGTGCGAGAGCAGGTGCAACCGGAGGTACGCGTCGGAGGCGTCCTTGATCGGGTCGTCCAACGAGCCGATCACGGTCACGACCTGCACGGTACGCAGGCCAGGCAGGGGCCGGTCACCGAGCGCGGCCGGCGGCAGGTCGAGCACGTCCGCCTTGTCCTCGCCGGCGACCAGCGGCAGCTCGCCCAGGCCCAGCTTGCCGGTCGGGTACCAGGTGTCGAGCACCTGCTCGTCTGCGGTGACCGTAGCCAGGCCGATGCCCCAGGCGGAATCTGCGGACGTCACTGTTACACCTCTCGGTCACGGCCGGGCTGACCTCGGCTCGCTCCTCGCGCTGACAGACCTGAAGGTACCGTGCGAACCATGGAGAACCCGCTGACCCCCGAGGTCCTCGCCGATCCGGTGCAGCTGACCCGCGCTCTGGTCGACATAGAGTCCGTGTCCCTCAACGAGAAGGCGATCGCCGACTGTGTCGAAGAGGTGCTGCGGGCCGTACCGCACCTGACCACCCACCGGCACGGCAACACGGTGATGGCCCGTACCGACCTCGGTCGGTCGCAGCGTGTCGTGCTGGCCGGGCACCTCGACACGGTGCCGTTGAACAACAACTTCCCGTCGACGATGCGCGGCGACCTGATGTACGGCTGCGGCACCTCCGACATGAAGTCCGGCACCGCGTACGCGCTGCACCTGGCGGTGACGCTGCCCGAGCCGCGCTACGACGTGACGTACTTCTTCTACGAGGCCGAGGAGATCGAGTCCAAGTACAACGGGCTCAACCTCGTCGCCCAGGCATTCCCGGAGTGGTTGCAGGCGGACTTCGCCGTGCTGCTGGAGCCGACGTACGGAATCGTCGAGGCGGGCTGCCAGGGCACCATGCGCTCGGTGGTCACCACGACCGGCGTACGCGCCCACTCGGCGCGCTCCTGGCACGGGGTCAACGCCATCCACGCCGCCGGCGAGGTGCTGCGACGCCTCCAGACGTACGAGGCGCGCCGGGTCACCATCGACGGCTGCGACTACCGCGAGGGCATGAACGCGGTGCGGATCAACGGTGGGGTGGCCGGCAACGTGGTCCCCGACCTGTGTGAGGTCGAGGTCAACTACCGGTTCGCCCCGGACCGCACCCCGGCCGAGGCGGAGGCGCACCTGCGTGAGGTGTTCGCCGGCTTCGAGCTGAAAGTCACCGACACTGCTGCCGGTGCCGCGCCCGGGCTCGACGCGGCCCCCGCGAAGGAGTTCCTGGCGGCGGTCGGCGCCGCGCCGATCGGCAAGCTGGGCTGGACCGACGTGGCCCGGTTCGCGGCGATGGGCATTCCCGCGCTGAACTTCGGCCCGGGCGACCCGAACCTCGCCCACCACCCCGACGAGCACGTCGAGATCAGCAAGATCCGCGACGGCGCGGCAACCTTGCACCGCTGGCTAGCCCCAGCCTGACCCGCCCTGCCCCTGCCCCTGCCCCGATCCTGCCCCGGTCCCGCCGGAGCGCCCGGTGATCAAGAGGTTTGCGTCAGCCTGGCCCGTTGTCGGCGACGCAAACCTCTTGATCGGCTCCGGACGGGGTGGGGGAGATGGGGATCGGGTTCTGCTGGCGGGTGCGGCGGCGTTCGGCCACCACGTCTCGGATCCGTCGCTGCATCTGGCGACGAATCCGGATCATCTCGCTGTTACTGATCACGCTGTCTCCTCCCCCGAAGGCGCGCGCCGGGGCATACCCGGTATGTGAATAGTAAGACGTACGGGAGCGCCGAATAGTTGCCCATGATCCCGAACAATTTCTCGGCGTCCCCGCCCCGCGCACCCGGGCGGTGCTGCTCCACTACGGTTGCCCCATGAGCCAGAGCAACGGGCGGGAGGCCGGTCGCGGTCCCGGACAGGAGCGGCATCGCGGTGCGGTCACCCTGCGTAGAGGGGCGATCCCGAGCAGCACCGCCGACCAGCGACTGCTTGATTCACGGGGGCGCGGCGACTGGAAGACCAAGGACGCCTGGCGCGCGCTGCGCATCCTCGCCGAGTTCGTCGAGGGTTTCGACACCCTCGCCGACGTGCCGTCAGCGGTCAGCGTCTTCGGCTCGGCGCGCAGCGCGCCGGACAGCGCCGAGTGCCAGTTGGCCGAGCAGTTGGGCGGTGCGCTGGCCCGAGCCGGCTACGCGGTGATCACCGGAGGTGGGCCCGGCGTGATGGAGGCCGCCAACCGGGGCGCCAGCGAGGCCAATGGGCTCTCCGTGGGGCTCGGCATCGAGCTTCCGTTCGAGCAGGGCATCAACGACTGGGTCGACCTGGCCATCGACTTCCGCTACTTCTTCGCCCGCAAGACGATGTTCGTCAAGTACGCCCAGGCGTTCGTCGTACTGCCCGGCGGGTTCGGCACGATGGACGAGCTGTTCGAGGCGCTCACCCTGGTGCAGACCGGCAAGGTCACCCGGTTCCCGGTGGTGCTCATGGGCGTCGCCTACTGGCAGGGCCTGCTGGACTGGCTGCGCGACACGATGGCCGCCACCGGCAAGATCGGGCCGGTGGACCTGGACCTGATCTGCCTCACCGACGACGTCAACGAGGCGGTCCGGTACATCGTCGCGTCGGAGGCCGCTCTCTCCGCCGAGCAGGAGGCGGTCCGCGAGGAGGCCGTCGCCCGCGCCGGCGCAGACCAGCAGGCGGCAGCCGAACAGGCTCGGGACCACGACTGATGGCGGCGATCTGCGTCTTCTGCGCCTCCTCTCGTACCCTCGATCAGCGCTGGTTGGACCTGGCCGCCGAGACCGGCGCGGAGCTGGCCCGGCGCGGGCACACGCTGGTCAGCGGTGGTGGCTGCGTCGGCATGATGGGCGCGCTGGCGGACGGCGCCCGATCGGCCGGCGGGCGCACCGTCGGCGTGATCCCGCAGTCGCTGGTCGACCTGGAGGTCGCCGACCTGGCCTCGGACGAGCTGCTGGTGACCGACTCGATGGCCAGCCGCAAGACCCTGATGATCGACAAGTCGGACGCCTTCCTCACCCTGCCCGGCGGGCTGGGCACCCTGGACGAGTTGTTCGAGGTCTGGACCACCGCCACCCTCGCCCAGCACACCAAGCCGATGGTGCTGATCGACACCGACGGGTTCTACCGCCCCCTGCTGGACTGGCTCGACGCGCTGGCCGACCAGACCTTCCTCAAGCCCGCCGGTCGCGACCTCCTGACGGTCACCACCACCGTCACCGAGGCCCTCGACGTCCTGGAATCCCACCTGACCTGACCGCCCCACCCCCGCCCGCCCCACCCCCGCCCGCCCTCGGCCCGCCCGGCTCTCGGTCCGCCCCCGGTGATCATGAAGTTAGCGGCGTGTCCGTCGGCGTGTCGCGCCGCTAACTTCATGATCGACAGGGGTAGATGGGGGTGGGGTGTGCGGGGGCGGGGGCGGGGGCGGGGTGTGGGGGTAGGGGTCGGGTTGGTTGTCGTATGGGTCTGATGGGATGAGCTGATGCAGGCGTACCGGTTGGTGCGGCGGCCCGGAGGGCCGGCGCGGGGGGACGGGGCGACGCCTGACAGTGCTTCCGTGCTCGCCAGCGACGGCACGTCAGTGGGCGGTGTCGGCACGCCGGGTGGGCCCGATCGCGTGGCCGGGGCCGAGCTGGCCGTCGGCGGCGGCTGGCGGGCCGATCCGGTGCAGGCCGAGGTGGTCGGGCACACCGACGGGCCGATGCTCGTGCTCGGCGGCCCGGGCACCGGCAAGACCAGCACGCTGGTCGAGGCGGTCGCCGCCCGGGTGGCCGAGGGGGCCGACCCCGAACGGATCCTGGTGCTGACCTTCGGCCGCCGAGGTGCCACCGCACTGCGACAACGCATCGAGGCTCGGATCGCCCAGGACGGCCACCGGGTGCTGCGCGAGCCGTTGGTGCGCACCTTCCCGGCGTACGCCTTCGGGCTGCTCCGCCGCGCCGCCGCCGAGCGGGGCGAACCGTCGCCCCGGCTGCTCACCGGCCCCGAACAGGATCTGATCATCCGTGAGCTGCTGGACGTGGTGGGCGAGGAGCCCGAGGACGACCCGGTCGGCTGGCCCACCGACCTGCGCCCCGCCCTGCGCACCCGGGCGTTCGCCGGCCAACTGCGCGACCTGCTCATGCGCGCCGCCGAACGCGGTGTGGGCCCGATCCACCTGGCCCGGCTGGGTGAGAAGCTCGGCCGCGCCGACTGGCCGGCCGCCGCCCGCTTCCTGCGGGAGTACGTCGCCGTGCTCGCGTTGCGCGACGTCAGCAACCGGGGCTCCATCGCGTACGACCCGGCTGAGCTGGTCCGGGCGGCCACCGGGCTACTGCGCGACGACGAGGAGTTGCTGGCCGCCGAGCGTCGTCGGCTCGCGTACGTCTACCTCGACGAGCTGGCCGACACCGACCCCGCCCAACTCGAGCTGCTCTCGGTCATCGCCGGCGGTGGCAAGTCGCTCGTCGCGTTCGCCGACCCGGATTCCTCCACGTACGCGTTCCGGGGCGCCGACCCGGCCGGGGTGGCGACGTTCCCGCACCGGTTCCGGACGGCATCCGGTGCGCCGGCCGCGCAGGTGCTGCTGACCACGTCGTACCGGGCCGGGCCGGGTCTGCTCACGGCGATCGCCCGACTGGGTCGCCGGCTGCGGGGCCCGGCCGCGCACCGCCGGCTGCACCCCCTGCCGGACGCGCCGCCCGGCGTGGTCGAGGTGCACACCTTCCGCTCGGCGACCAGCGAGGCCGCCTGGCTGGCCCACGCGCTGCGCTCGGCACACCTGCTCGACGGCGTGCCGTGGTCACGGATGGCGGTGCTGGTGCGGTCAACCGCGTTGCAGCTGCCCACCCTGCGACGGGCGCTGCACGCTGCCGGCGTACCCACAGTGGTGCACGGTGAGGATCTGCCCCTGCACCTGCAACCGGCGGTCGCACCGCTGCTGCTCCTGCTGCGCTGCGCGCTGGAGCCGGAAAGACTCGACGAGGAGGCGGCGGTCGCGCTGCTGCACTCGTCGCTCGGCGGGGCCGACCCGCTGGCCGAACGGCGGCTGCGGCAGGGCCTTCGCGCGCTCGCGTTGGCCGGCGGTGACCGCCGTCCCTCCGGGGAGCTGATCGTCGAGGCACTGCAGGATCCGGAGGAGTTGGCCGGCATCGAGCGGCACTGGGCGGAGCCGGCGCAGGCGGTGGCCGGGCTGCTGGCCATCGCACGCGAGGTCGCTGCCCGGCCGGGCGCGACCGCCGAGGAGGTGCTGTGGGCCGTCTGGCACGCCAGTGGCCTCGCCGAGCGGTGGGCCGGCGCGATCAACCAGGGGCGTCCGGAGGCCGGTGAGGGCGACCTGGCCCGGCGTCGGCGGGCCGAGGCTGCCGACCGCGACCTGGACGCCGTGCTGGTCCTCTTCGACGCGGCGGCCCGGTTCACCGACCGGCTGCCCGGTGCCCGCACCGAGGTCTTCCTCGACCACGTGCTCGCCCAGGACCTGCCGGCCGACACCATCGCCCCGACCGCCGACCGGGGAGCGGCGGTACGCCTGCTGACCGCGCACGCCGCGAAGGGCCTGGAATGGGACCTGGTCGCGGTGGCCGGTGTGCAGGAGGGCATCTGGCCGGACCTGCGGTTGCGCGGCAGCCTGCTCGGCTCCGAGCGACTGGTCGACGTGCTGGCCGGCCGGTCGGTCGACGGGGCGACCGCGGCGAACGTGGTGGGTCAGACCTCGGCTCTGCTGGACGAGGAGCGTCGGCTCTTCCACGTCGCCATCAGTCGGGCCCGCCACCGGCTGCTGGTCAGCGCCGTGGCGTCGGCCGCCGTCGGCGGGGACGACCACGAGGAGCAACCCAGCCGGTTCCTGCACGAGCTGGGCCCGAGCATCCCGCCACCGACCCCGCCGAGCGCACCGCCCACCCCGCCGAGCACGCCACCGACCCCGCCGACCACGCCACCGACCCCGCCGAGCACGCCACCGACCCCGCCCACCCCGCCGAGCGCGCCGCCTCCGGCCCCACCGACCCCGCCCGGTCCCCGCACCGAGCCGTCGTCCGGCGGCAACGGGGGCGCTGCGGCGGGCGAGACCGGCGACGAGGAGCCGGACCGCCCCGGGGCGCTGCCGGTGACCCGTCCACCCCGGGCGCTCACCCTGCCGGCGTTGGTCGCGGAACTCCGTACCGCCATCACCGACCCGGCCGCCCCGGCGGCCCGGCGGCGCGCCGCGGCGGCCGAGCTGGCCCGGCTCGCCGCCGCCGGGGTGCCCGGCGCGCACCCCGACGACTGGTGGGGGTTGCGGGTTCTCTCCGACGACCGGCCGCTCGTCGACGACGGCGACCCGGTGCGGGTCACCCCGTCGGCCATGGAGAGTGCGCTGCGGTGCAGCCTGCGCTGGCTGCTGGAACGGCACGGCGGTAGCGGCCCGACCAGCACCGCGCAGGGGGTGGGCAACCTGGTGCACGCCGCCGCGATGCTCGCCGAGGACGCCAGCGCCGACCGTGGCGCGCTGCTCGACTACGTGGCCGCCCGGTTCGACGCGATCGAGCTGGCGGCCCGGTGGATGGCCGGGCCGGAGCGGGAACGCGCCGAGGCGATGGTCGACAAGCTGCTGCGCTGGCTGGCCACCAATCCGCGCCGGTTGCTCGCCATCGAGCACGAGTTCGCCGTCCGCCTGGACGACCCGAACCGGCCGGTCGACCTGACCGGTCGGGTCGACCGGCTGGAGGTCGACGAGGCCGGGCGGCTCGTGGTGATCGACCTGAAGACCGGCAAGTCCACAGCTGTCACCGGCACCGATCTGGCCGAGCACCCGCAGCTCGGCGCCTACCAGGCGGCGGTGGAGGCAGGGGCGTTCGCCGAGTTCGGTGACGAGTCCGGGGGCGCCGCGCTGGTGCAGCTCGGGACCTCCGCCAAGGACGCCAGGGAGCAGAATCAGCCGGCCGCCAGCGAGGGGCCGGCGGCCGGTTGGGCGACCGCGCTGGTGCGACGGACCGCCGATACGATGGCAGCCGCCACGTTCGCCGCGGTGGCCAACTCGAAGTGCCGGGTCTGCCCGGTGCGCACCAGCTGCCCGGTCTCCGGGCAGGGCCGCCAGGTCGTCGAGCCGCCCACCGTCCGACGCGCAGGCGAGGGCGAGGAGTGAGCGTGCGAACCCAGTCGCGACCTGGGACGGCACCCGTGAGGGCGAGGAGTGCGCCGGTGTTGGGAACTGAGACGGCACGGTGAGTCAGCCCACCCTGTTCGGCGCGGGTCCCGCGCCGACGCCCCGACTCGCGGACTCCGGCCCCCGGTACACACCGGTGGAGCTGGCCAAGCTGCTGCGGTTGCCGGCGCCCACCCGGGAGCAGGCCGCGATCATCGCCGCCCCGGTGGAACCGCTGCTGGTGGTCGCGGGCGCCGGGTCGGGCAAGACCGAGACGATGGCCGCCCGGGTGGTCTGGCTGGTGGCCAACTCGTACGTGCGGCCGGAGCAGATCCTCGGGCTGACCTTCACCCGCAAGGCGGCCGGCGAGCTGGCCCATCGGGTACGAACCCGGCTCGACCAGCTGATCCGCCGACTCGGCAGGCAGGGGCGGGACCCGCTGGACGACCCGCTCGCGGGTGAACCCACCGTCTCCACCTACCACTCATACGCGGGGCGGATCGTCACCGAGCACGGGCTGCGGGCCGGCTACGAGCCGTCCACCCGGCTGCTCACCGAGGCGTCCCGCTGGCAGTTGGTCGACCTGCTGGTGCGCAACTACGACGGCGACATGTCCGCTGTGGACCGGATGCCGAGCACCATCACCGACGCGGTGCTGGCGCTGGCCGGGGAGTTGGACGAGCATCTGGTCGCGCCGGACGACCTGGCGGCCTGGACCGGTCGGTTCTTCGCCGAGGTGCAGTCCCGGCCGGGTCGGGTGTACGCCGACGTGCGTAAGGCGCTCACCCTCCAGCAGACCCGGTTGCGCCTGTTGCCGCTGGTGCGGGCGTACACCCGGCGCAAGGAGGACTTCGAGGCGATGGACTTCGCCGACCAGCTCGCCAGGGCGGCCCGGGTGGCCCGGGACCACCCGGGGGTCGGCGTGATCGAGCGGGACCGCTTCCGGGTGGTGCTGCTCGACGAGTACCAGGACACCAGCCACGCACAGGTGGTGTTGCTCAACGCGCTGTTCGGTGGCGGGCACCCGGTGACCGCGGTGGGCGACCCGTGCCAGTCGATCTACGGCTGGCGGGGGGCCAGCGCGGGCACCCTGGACCGGTTCCCCACCGAGTTCGCCCGCGCCAACGGTGAGCCGGCCCCGGCGCTGGGCCTCACCACGAGTTGGCGCAACCGCCCGGAGATCCTCCGGGTGGCGAACGCGCTCTCCACCCCGCTGCGGGCGGCGGGTGCCCGGGTGCCGGAACTGCGCTCCGCGTTGACCGTCCGGGACCCGATCCCGCACCGCAGCCCGGGCGGCGCAGCCGGCGGCACCGTGCACTGCGCGATGCTGCCCACGTACGCCGACGAGGCTGCCTGGATCGCCGACAGCGTGCTCGCCGCCTGGCGTGGCGCGGCCGGGATGCCGGGCGCCGCCCCTGAACACATCCCGGTGGAGCGCCGTCCGACGACGGCCGTGCTGGTCCGGGTGCGCAGCCAGATTCCGGCGATCGAATCGGCGCTGCGTGAGCGGGGCCTACCTGTCGAGGTGGTGGGGCTGGGCGGCCTGCTGGACACCCCCGAGGTACGTGACGTGGTCTGCACGCTGCGGGTCCTGGCCGACCCGACCGATGGCGCCGCGCTGCTGCGGTTGCTCACCGGCGCCCGTTGGCGGATCGGGCCACGTGACCTGGTGGCGTTGCACCGGCGAGCCCGGGCCATCGCGAACGCCCGGCGACAGGTGGCCGCCGACGAGGCCTCGGAGATCAGTCCCGACCTGTTGGACGAGGCGACCCTGGTGGAGGCGTTGGCCGACCTCGGGCCGGCGCAGGCGTACTCGGCCGAGGGTTTCGCGCGGCTGCGCGCGTACGGCCGGGAGTTGGCGCTGCTGCGCTACCGGCTGGACCAGGCGCTGCCGGACCTCATCGCGGACATCGAGCGGACCATCGGCCTGGACGTGGAGGTCGCGGTGCGGGCCGGCCGGGACGGCGCCGGCGACGCGGGCCTGGCCCGGGGGCATCTGGACGCGCTCGGCGACGTGGCGGCCCGGTTCAGCGGGGAGACACCCGGCGCGACCCTGTCCGGGTTCCTGTCCTACCTGGCCGCCGCCGAGGACGAGGAGCGCGGTCTGGCGCCGGGCGAGGTCGAGGTGGTGGAGGGCGCGGTGCAGGTGGTCACCGCGCACGCCGCCAAGGGCCTGGAGTGGGACGTCGTGGCGGTGGCCGGGCTCAGTCGTGGGCTGTGGCCGGGGCCGGTCCGCAACTCCGACCACTGGTTGGGTGGGCTGGGCGTGCTGCCGTTCCCGCTGCGCGGCGACGCCGACGGGCTGCCCGAGTTGGCGCTCGACGAGGCGGGCGACCAGCGGGCCGTGGCGCGGGCGGTGACCGACTTCACCGACGCGTGGCGGGCCCACGACGAGCGGGAGGAACGCCGGCTGACGTACGTGGCGGTCACCCGGCCGCGCCGGCTGCTGCTCTGCTCCGGTTACTGGTGGGGAGAGGGCACGAAGCGACCGCGAGGTCCGTCGGTCTTCCTGCGGGAGGTGTACGACGCCTGCCTCGACGGCGGGCCGGGGCACCTGATCGACGCGTGGGCGCCCGCGCCGACCCCGGACGCGACGAACCCCACGGCCGAGGTCGTGCTCCGCGCGGAGTGGCCGGCCGACCCGCTGGGCGGTCGCCGGCCGGCGTTGGCCGAGGCGGCCGGGCTGGTGCGTCGCCTGATGGCCGACGGCCCGGCGGCGGCGCTCCCCGGGCCGGTCGGGCCGGTGCTCCCTGTGCCGGCCGGGCCGGTGCTTCCTGTGCCGGCCGGGCCGGTGCTCGCCGGGCCGGTCACGCCGATCGGCTCGACGGTCGAGTCAGGCGAGCAGGTCGAGCAGGTCGAGCAGGTCGAGCAGGTCGAGCAGGTCGAGCAGGTCGAGCAGGTCGAGCCGGAGGTGGATCCGGAGGTGGCGCGCTGGCAGCGCGAGGCGGACCTGCTGTTGGCGGAGCGCGCCGAGCTGACCCGGCTCTCCGGTGCGGTCGAGGTGGCGCTGCCCGGGGCGCTGAGCGTCACCCAGCTGGTAGCGCTGCGGCGTGATCCGGCGGCGCTGGCGCGTACGCTGCGTCGCCCGGTGCCGTCCGAACCCAACCCGTACGCCCGTCGAGGCACCGCCTTCCACGCCTGGTTGGAGCAGCGCTTCGGCGCCGACCGCCTGTTGGACCTGGACGAGCTGCCCGGCGCGGCCGACGCCGATGCCGCACCCGACGAGGCGCTGGTCGAGCTTCAGGAGCGGTTCCTGGCCAGCGAGTGGGCCGACCGGTCACCGGTGGAGGTCGAGGTGCCCTTCGCCACGGTGATCGCTTCAGTGGTGGTGCGGGGCCGGATGGACGCGGTCTTCGCCCGGCCGGGTGGCCGGTTCGACGTGGTCGACTGGAAGACCGGTGCGCAGCCCACCGGGCCGGCAGCCGACGTGGCCGCCGTGCAGCTGGCGGTGTACCGGCTGGCCTGGGCGGAGTTGGCCGGCGTGCCGGTCGAGCGGGTGGGCGCGGCGTTCCACTACGTCCGCCACGGGGTCACCGTCCGGCCCGCCGACCTGCTGGATGTGACGGGCCTCACGGCTTTGATCGCCCAGTTGCCCGAAGATTCTGGCCAACATTGACCACTGCGGGGAAAACCGTGGTAGCTTATCCGGGTTGCAGTTTTGGTTACCAGAGACTCTGTGTGCGCCTGGCGGGATTGTGGCCCCAGGCGCTCTTTGTTGTGTCCGGAGTTCTCCGGGCGGGGCGACCAGAAGCGACAGGCGATTCGCGCATCCCCGCGCGGAGCGCTCCTCTTCGGGCACGCAACAAGTGCGTGTCCGACGTTCCGTCAAGGAGACGAAACACATGGCTATTGGCACCGTGAAGTGGTTCAACGCTGACAAGGGCTTCGGCTTCATCACCCCCGACGGCGGCGGCGCTGACGTCTTCGCCCACTTCTCGGCGATCCAGTCCTCCGGCTACCGGAGCCTGGACGAGAACCAGCGGGTCGAGTTCGAGGTGACCCAGGGCCAGAAGGGCCCGCAGGCGGAGAACATCCGCCCGCTCTGATCTTCGGATCGGTCAGTATTACCTGTCCCGCCCTCCGGGTGTGACGGTGACGGGACCGGCCCGCCCCGCTGTCGCCTGCGCAAGCAGGCGGCGGCCCGGCGGCGGGCCGGCCCGTACTCCAATCGGTTCGTGCTTGTGAGTCCTGGCTGCCTTGCGCCGCCGGTTGACAGCGCCGACTTCGGCGCCCTCCCTCGACACGTTCCGCGTCGAGGAAGGCTTTCGCATGACCACAGTTATTCCTTCGTTCGCTCTTACCGGGCTGGCACCGGCGCTGCTCACCGCGTTGACCGCGCAGGGCATCAACGAGCCGTTCCCGATCCAGACGGCGACGCTGCCCGACTCGCTCGCCGGCCGGGACGTGCTGGGCCGGGGTCGTACCGGCTCCGGCAAGACCCTCGCCTTCGGGCTTCCGCTGCTGTCCCGCACCGCCGGCCGCAAGGCCCGGCCCGGTCGCCCGCTCGCCCTGGTGCTGGTGCCGACCCGCGAACTGGCCCAGCAGGTCACCACCGCCCTGGCCCCGTACGCCCGTGCCGTCGGGCTGCGCTGCACCACCGTCGTCGGCGGGCTGTCGTTGCAGCGGCAGGCCGACGCTCTGCGCGCCGGCGCCGAGGTGGTCGTCGCCACCCCCGGCCGGCTGCACGACCTGATCAACCGCGGCGACGCCCGGCTCGACCAGGTCGAGATCACCGTGCTGGACGAGGCCGACCAGATGGCCGACATGGGCTTCCTGCCGCAGGTCACCAAGCTGCTGGAGCAGGTCGCGCCGCAGGGGCAGCGGATGCTCTTCTCCGCCACCCTGGACGGTGGCGTGGACCGGCTGGTCCGCCGCTTCCTGAGCAACCCGGTCACCCACTCGGTCGACCCGGGCACCGCCACCGTCACCGCGATGACCCACCACGTGCTGCACGTCGACGCGCTGGACAAGCCCGACGCGCTGACCCGGATCGCCGCCCGTGAGGGCCGCACCATCCTGTTCATGGGCACCAAGCACCGCGCCGACCGGCTGGCCCGCCAGCTGCTCTCCAAGGGCGTACGCGCGGCGGCGCTGCACGGCGGCAAGTCCCAGCCGCAGCGCACCCGGATCCTGGAGCAGTTCCGCAACGGTCAGGTGACCGCTCTGGTCGCCACCGACGTGGCAGCCCGGGGCATCCACGTGGACGGCCTGGACATGGTGGTCAACGTGGACCCGCCGACCGAGGCGAAGGACTACCTGCACCGCGGCGGCCGTACCGCCCGGGCCGGCGAGTCGGGTTCCGTGGTCACCCTGGTCCTGCCGGAGCAGCGCCGGGACGTGTCCCGCCTGATGGCCACCGCCGGTATCCGGCCCGAGTCGGTCCAGGTGCGCGCGGGTGACGGATCGCTGGCCCGGGTGACCGGTGCCCGCGAGCCGTCCGGTGTGCCGGTGACCATCGTCGCTCCGCCGGCACCCGCCTCTCGGACCCGTACCTCCGGCGGCTCGGCCACCGACGGTGGCGCCCGTCCGGCGCACCGCGCGTCGGGCCGGTCCCGTCGGCCGCGTCGCCCCAGTACCGTCTGATCCTCTGCGCGTCGACCGACCCGTCCCGCTTCGGCGGGGTGGGTCGGTTTTTTCTGTGCGGTGACCCCGGCCGGTCGGCTGTCGGCGCGGCCCGACCGGTCAGCCGGCCGCGCCGGGTGGCCCCTCGGCTGAGTCGGTAATCAGCCTTTCCCGGGTCGGCTGGCCGACTGCGCCCCGGTCGGTCGTGGTCAAGGCTGACCGACGGGGGGAAGTCGGGCGGGGGGCCCGGCTCGGGAGGGGTGACCATGGCGGGCGAAGCCGGCTCGGGTGCGCTGCGTGAACTGATCCTGGTGGTCGCCGTCGCGCTCGCCGGATTGTTGCTCGCCATGGTTGCGGCCTTCGCGCCCTGGCATGCCACCCCGGCGGGTAACGCTCCCGCCGGTCTGGTGGAGCTGCGCAGTCCTGGCGACCCGGGCCTCGGCCCGTCGACCGCACACGTGGGCTGAGCAGCAACCGGCCTACCGGTGCCGGCGGAGGGGCAGGCCCGGTGAGGATCGGTATCGAGATGTGGTCGGGTCGGCGGGGCACCGACCCGACCACATCGCCCCACACCCCACACCCCACACCCACCGCGCCGATCTTGCAGTTTCTGTTGCCGGTATGGGCCGTTACGCCCCCTACGTCACGACAGAAAGTGCAAGATCGCGAGGCGAGGCGAGGCGAGGCGAGGCGAGGCGAGGCGAGGCCGGGCGAGGCCGGGCGAGGCCGGGTGGGGTGGGGTCAGGCGGGGGGTGTGGGGATGGGGCTGACGGGGGCGTGGGTGAGCAGGTCGGCCAGGGTGGTGCTGTCGACCACAGTGGCGATCGCCCCGTGCACCGCCAGCCAGACGTCGGTGAGCCCGGCGGCCACTCCGTGATAGCCGGCCCGCTCGGCCGGCAGACCGCGCACCGTGGTGAGCGACCCGCCGACCGCACGCAGCACGTCTCCGACGGTGATCTCGTCGGCCGGGCGGGTCAGCGCGTACCCGCCGTCGGCGCCGCGATGGCTGTGCAGCAGACCGGCCCGGCGCAGATCGAGCAGGATGCCCTGCAGGAAGCTGAGCGGGATGTCCTGCACCTCGGCCAGGCTGGCCGCCTTCGCCAACTCGCCGACCCGGTCGCCGTCGCCGCCACCACCGGCGGCGGCGACGGCGAGCATCGCCCGGAGCGCGTAGTCGCTGCGCGCGGAGACGAACACGTCACTGACCAGCCTGGTCCAGTACGCCCCAGCGGCGCCGGATCGCCTTGTCCGCAGCGCCGAACGCGGTGTCCACGAGGAGTCCGACGACCAGGATGACGATCATGATGGCCATCAGCCGTTCCGCGTCCGAGAAATCCCTCGCGTAGGTGAGCTGAGCGCCGATCGACGTTCGCGCGGCGATGACCACGAGCAATTCACCGGCCATCAGGCTGCGCCATGCGAAGGCCCAGCCCTGCTTGAGGCCGGCGACGATCGCGGGCAGCGCGGCTGGCGCGATGACGTACCGGTACAGGTTCAGACCTCGGGCACCCAGGTTGCGGCCGGCACGCTGCAGCAGCGGCGGGACGTAGTCCACGCCATGGATGACACCGTTGGCGATGGACGGTGCGGCACCGAGCACCACCACGAAGAAGATCGCCTGTTCGCTGAGTTCGAAGAGCAGGATCGCCAGGGGGAACCAGGCGATCGACGGCATCGTCTGTAGTGCCGTGATCATGGACCCGATGGCGGCCCGGAGCACCTTCGACCGAGAGACGCCGAGGCCGAGCAGCAGGCCGACGGCCACTGCGGCGGCAAAGCCGATCACCGCACGCCGTGCCGTGGTGGCCAGCCCGTCCCAGAGCGCTTGGCTCAGAAAGTAGTCGGCGAGGTCGGCGAAGACCGGCCCTGGGCCCGGGAGGGCCCACGGGTCCTTCCACCCGGTCCAGACCACGGCCTGCCAGATTGCGATGGCGATGGCCAGTGCGGCGAGCTTGGGCCAGGTGGCCGCCCAGATTCGGGTGCCCCGGGAGACCTCCTTGTCCCGACCGGCGATCTCCAGCGCGTCGAGGCCGGTGATCTCCGCGTCGGTACGCGCCGAGCTGGTGAGGGTGTCACTGGCCATGGCGGCCCACCTCCGTACGGAGCCGCTCGGTGACCTCGGCGGCGATGGCGGCGACCTCGGGGGAGTCGATCCGGCGAGGGCGCGGGATGTTCACCTCGGTGGAGTAGATGATCCGGCCGGGTCGGCTGGAGAGCAGGATGATCCGGTCGGCCAGCCGGGCCGCCTCGCGGACGTTGTGCGTCACGAAGAGCACCGAGAGCTTGCGCTCGGACCAGATCCGTTCCAGCTCGTCGTGCAGGATGTCGCGGGTCATCGCGTCCAGCGCGCCGAACGGCTCGTCCATCAGCAGCACCGGAGTGTCCAGGGCCAGCGTGCGGGCGAGCGCGACACGCTGCCGCATCCCGCCGGAGAGCTCGTGCGGGCGCTTACGGCCGAAGTCGGCCAGGTGGACGGTGCGCAGCAGCTCGGCCACCCGCTCGCGACGCTGGGCCCGGGGCAGTCGGCGAAGCTTGAGGGGCACCTCCACATTGGCGTCGACGGTCAGCCACGGGAAGAGCGCCGGCTCCTGGAACATCAGGCCCGGGTTGACGTCGCCGCCCAGGGTGATCTGCCCGCCGCTGACCCGGTCCAGCCCGGCCACCAGGTTGAGCAGGGTGCTCTTGCCGCAGCCGGACGCGCCGACCAGACAGACGAACTCGCCGGGTGCGACGTCCAGCGACACTCCGTCCAGGGCCAGGACGGCGTTCGCCCCGCGCCCGTACACCTTTGTCACGCCGGAGAGCGCGACCGCTGTGGTCGCGCTCTGCGGCGTCGTCGTGGTCGACGTCATGGCTGGACGACCTCGGGCTTGCCCTGCGCCTTGAGCGCGTTGTTGAGGTACTTCAGGTCGTACAGGCCCTTGAGGTCGACCGGTTCGGTCAGGCCGACATCGACGGCGTGGTCGAGCCCGGCCTTCAGGGAGGACGAGATCGGGTCGTTGGTGAACTCCAACGTCGGCCACGCCTGCTTGATGAGCTTCAAGTCGAGCGGCTTTCCGGTGATCTTGCCGATCGCGTCGGAGATGGCCTGCTGCGCCTCGTCCGGCTTGGTGTTGACGAACTCGTTGGCGGCCACCTGACCGTCGACCAGCCTCTGCACCACGTCCGGGTGCGCCTTGAGGAACTTGGTGCTCACCAGCAGGTTGGTGATGACGAACTTCTTGTCCGGCCACAGGTCGCGCTCGTCGACGAGCACCTTGCCGCCGGCGTTGACCAGGCGGGAGACGAACGGCTCGGGCACCCAGGCGCCGTCGATCGCGCCGCTGTTGAACGTCTCGATGGTCTGGGCGTTCTCCTGCGGCACGATCTTGACGTCGCCGCCGCCCTCCTTGGTGGTGGTGAGGCCCTGCTGCTTGAGCCAGTACCGGATCGCCACGTCCTGGGTGTTGCCCAGCTGCGGGGTGGCGATCTTCTTGCCCTTCAGATCCTGCACACCCGTGATGGTGGGCTTGACCACCAGCGCCACCCCGCCGGAGGCCGCGCCGGAGATGACCCGGACGGCCTCGCCCTTGGACTTGGAGAAGGCGTTCACCGTCGGGTTCGGACCGATGTAGGTGGCGTCCAGCGCACCGGAGAAGACCGCCTCGATGGCGGCCGGGCCGGCGTTGAAGGTCTTCGGGTCCAGCTTGACGTTGGTGCCGAGCTTCTCCGTGAAGATGCCCTTCTCCACGCCGACGACGGCCGGCGCGTGGGTGATGTTGGGAAAGTAGCCGAGGCGCAGCGTCACCGGGCCGGAGCTGCCGCCCGCGCCCTCGCTGTCGTCGCCGCACGCGGCGGTGCTGCCCAGGGTCGCCGCGCCGACCACGGCGAGGGTGGCCAGGGTGACCAACCGGCGCAGGGGGAGCCGTCTCATCGTCCATCCAATCCGCAGTATTCCTACTTAGTTGGTAGGAAGAGTGGGCCAGGCTGCGGTCAGCGTCAAGGCCCATCCACATAGCGGGATGGCGCATCTCAATTATGTCGGTATTTCCTACCAGCTTGCTAGGGTAATCGGCGTTCGGTCACCGGCTAGAGAGGCGACTTCGCGATGACCTTCCACTGGTTCCTGCCCACCTCCGGCGACGGCGACCAGGTCGGTGCCGCCACCGTCACCGCGGGTGCCGCCAGGCACGACCGGGCCGCGACGGTGGCCTACCTGGCCGAGGTTGGCCGGGCGGCCGAGACGAACGGGTTCACCGCCGTACTCACCCCGGTGGGCGCCGGCTGCCCCGACCCGTGGATCGTCTGCGCCGCGGTCGCCCAGCACACCGAACGGCTCGGCATGCTGGTCGCGGTCCGGGCCGGGTTCGCGCTGCCGACCCTGATCGCCCAGCAGGCCGAGGCGTTCCAGGCCGTCTCGGGCGGCCGGCTCTCGCTCAACATCGTGACCGGGGGCGACCCGGCCGAGCAGCGGGCGTACGGCGACTTCCTCGGGCACGACGACCGCTACGCGCGCACCGGCGAGTTCGTCGAGGTGCTTCGCCGTGCCTGGGCCGGCCGGCCGTTCGACTACGCCGGACAGCACTACCGGGTCGACGGCGGCGGCCTGGCCACCCCACTCGCCGCGCCGCCGCCGGTCTACTTCGGCGGCGCGTCCCCGGCTGCCGAGACGGTGGCCGCCCGGCAGGCCGACGTGTACCTGATGTGGGGTGAACCACCAACGTCGATCGCGGCTCGGGTCGCCCGGGTCCGGGCGCTCGCCGCCGAGCACTGCCGCACAGTGCGCACGGGCCTCCGGCTGCACGTCATCGCCCGCCCCACCAGCGCCGAGGCGTGGGCCGAGGCCGACCGGCTGCTGGCCGGGATGAGCCCGGAGCGGATCGCCGCCGCCCAGGCCCGGTTCCGTCGGATGGACTCGGTCGGTCAGACCCGGATGGCCGCGCTGAACGCCGGCCGCACCGACGGGCTCACCGTCGCACCGAACCTCTGGGCCGGCGTCGGCCTGGTCCGCGAGGGCGCCGGCACCGCGCTGGTCGGCAGCTACGCCGAGGTCGCGGCCCGAATCGACGAGTACGCCGCGCTCGGCGTCGACGAGTTCATCCTCTCCGGCTGGCCGCACCGCGAGGAGGCCGAGCGGGTCGGCGCCGAGGTGCTGCCCCTGGTGACAGCCCCGGTCGCGGCGGCTCCGGGAAGGTCGCGGGTGGCGGAGGTGTCGACGCGCTAGGGTCGACTCCGTGGCGGCGCGGAGATCCAGAATTCCAGCGACGAAGTATCCGGTCGAGCGGTTCACCCTCGACAACGGCCTGCGGGTGGTGCTCACCCCCGATCGCAGTGCCCCGGTTATCGGGGTGGCGGTGGTCTACGACGTGGGCATCCGCTCGGAGCCGGAGGGGCGTACCGGCTTCGCCCACCTCTTCGAGCACCTGATGTTCCAGGGCTCGGAGAACCTGGAGAAGCTGGCCCACTTCCGGCACGTGCAGGGGGCGGGCGGCACCTTCAACGGCTCCACCCACCTGGACTACACCGACTACTTCGAGACGCTGCCGAGCAACGCGCTGGAACGCGCGTTGTTCCTGGAGGCGGACCGGATGCGGGGCCCCCGGCTGACCGAGGAGAACCTGCGTAACCAGGTCGACGTGGTCAAGGAGGAGATCCGGGTCAACGTGCTCAACCGGCCGTACGGCGGCTTCCCCTGGCTGACCCTGCCTCCGGTCATGTTCGACACCTTCCCCAACGCCCACGACGGCTACGGCTCCTTCGACGACCTGGAGTCGGCGACCGTCGCCGACGCCGCGGACTTCTTCCGCCGCTACTACGCCAGCGGCAACGCCGTGCTGGCCGTCAGCGGGGACATCGACGTGGCCGAGGCGACCGAACTGGTCACCCGGCACTTCGGCGACGTGCCGGCCCGGCCGGCACCGCAACGGCCCGACTTCACCGAGCCCGACCTGACCGCCGAGCGGCGCACCTCGTACACCGACGCCCTGGCGCCGCTGCCGGCGGTGGCCGGCGCATGGCGCGTGCCCGACCCGGTCACCGACTTCGACGGCTACCTGCCGTACGTGGTGCTGGCCGAGGTGCTCACCGACGGCGACGCGTCGCGGCTGGTCGAACGACTGGTGCAGCGGGATCGCACGGTGACCAGCCTCGGCGGATACCTCGGTTTCATGGGCGACCCGTTCGACGTCCGCGACCCCACCGCGCTGCTGTTGCAGGCGCACCTGCCGCCCGGTGGCGACGTGGACAAGGTGCTGCGCACCATCGACGAGGAACTGGACCGGCTGGCCACCGACGGGCTGACCGACGGCGAGCTGGCCCGCACCCAGGCGCGGATGGCGACCCACCTGCTGCGGGACACCGACGCGGTGCTCGGTCGGGCGCTACGCATGGCAGTGCTGGAGCAGCAACGCGGCGAACCGGGTCTGCTCAACGAACTGCCCCGGCTGGTCGGCGAGGTCACCGAGGAGCAGGTCCGGGCCGCCGCGGCCACCCTGCGCCCCGAGCGCCGGGCCGCCATCGAGGTCATCGCCGGAGGCGTTCGGTGAGCGCGAGGAGTGAGCCGGTTCTGCGAGCCCCACAGTCGCGAACGAAGGTGACACAGTGAGTATCGCTACTTCTCCTGCCGGCCCGCGTACGCTGCCGCCGCTCGGGCCGAACCGCAAGCTCAAGGTGCCCAAGCAGGCCGAGCGCACACTGCGCAACGGGCTCACCGTGATCGCCGTACGCCGGCCCGCCGTACCCCTTGTCGAACTGCGGCTCTGGGTGCCGTTCGGCCGGGTCCACCTGGCCCGCGGCGCGATGCTCTCGCAGACCATGCTCTCCGGCACCGAGTCGATGTCCAGCGTGCAGATCGCCGCCGAGTTGCAGAAGGTGGGCGGCGGGCTCTCCGCGGGCGTCGACCCGGACCGGCTGATGCTCTCCGGCGCCGGCCTGGTCACCGGCCTGGACCGGATGCTGGAGCTGCTGGCCGAGGTGCTGACCGGTGCCAGCTACCCCGGTGACGAGGTGGCCACCGAACGGGACCGACTCGTCGACCGGATCCAGGTGGCACAGAGCCAGCCTTCGCACCTGGCCCGGGAGGCGCTGCTCAAGCGGATCTACGGCCGGCACCCGTACGCGACGCAGACGCCGGAGCCCGGCCAGATCCGTGCCGTCCGACCGGCGGCGCTGCGCACCCTGCACTCGGAGCGGGTCCACCCGACCGGCGCGCAGTTGGTGCTGGTCGGTGACGTCCAGCCGGAGAAGGCACTGGACGCGGCCGAGCAGGCGCTCGGTGGCTGGTCGGGTGCCGGGCGGGTGGCCGAACTGCCGGCGACACCGCCGCTGGAGCCGGGGCCGCTGCTGCTGGTCGACCGGCCGGGCTCGGTGCAGTCCTCGCTGCGGATCGCGCTGCCGGCGGTGTCGCGCACCGACCCGGACCACGCCCCGTTGCAACTGGCCAACCTGATCTTCGGCGGCTACTTCTCCTCCCGGTGGGTGGAGAACATCCGCGAGGACAAGGGCTACACGTACGGCCCGCACTCGTTGATCGAGCATTCCGTCGCGGGCTCGGTGCTGGTCGCCGCCGCCGACGTGGCCACCGAGGTCACCGGCCCGGCGCTGCTGGAGACGACGTACGAGCTGGGTCGGTTGGCGTCGCTGCCGCCGAAGCCCGAGGAGTTGGAGCAGGCCCGGCAGTACGCCCTGGGCACCCTCCAGCTCGGCATGTCCACCCAGGCCGGGTTGGCGGCGTTGACCAGCGCGTACGCCGGCAACGGTCTGCGCCTGGACTTCCTCGCCGAGTACGCGGCGAGGTTGGCGAAGGCGAGCATCGACGACGTCGCGCAGGCGGCGGCCCGCTACCTGGCCCCGGCCCGGGCGGCGATCGTGGTGCTCGGCGACGCGGAGCGGGTGACCCCGGGGCTGGCCGCGCTGACCACTGTGCAGACCGAGCAGCAGGCGTGAGCGAGCAGGCCATGGGGCTCAGCAGCGGGGCGCTGGCGTGAGCGGGGAAGCGGCGCCGCCGTTGGCGCGGTCCACGCTGGATCGGGCCGCGCACCGGCGGGGTGACCCGCAGTGGTTGACCGAGGCGTGGTTGCGCGCCCGGGTGCTGCTGCTCGACTCGACCGACGAGGGTCGGACGCTGGCCCGCACCGAGACGTCGCCTCCGACGTTGGTGCTGTTCGGGGCGGCCGACGTGCCCGCCGGGTCGGAGTCGGTGGCGATGTTCCTGGGTGTCGAGCCGGACGGGGTGCCGGTCTTCGCTGTCGACGCGCCTCTTCCGGCGATCCCGGGAACCCGGGCGGTCCACCTCCGGGAGGTGGGTCACCTGCTCGCCGACCGGGAGGCCGGCATCTTCACCACCGCGTTGGCGCTGGTCAACTGGCACACTCGACACGGTTACTCGACGAGTACCGGCGCGCCGACCGCGATGGACGAGGCGGGTTGGTCCCGGGTGGACCGCAACGGTGGGCGGATCTGGCCGCGTACCGACCCGGCGATGATCGTGCTCGTTCACGACGGCGTGGACGGCCCGGACGGCCACTGCCTACTCGGCAACAACGCCGGCTGGCAGGGCACCCCGGGTGGTCGCCGCTACTCCTGCCTGGCCGGCTACGTCGAGCCAGGGGAGTCGGCGGAGGCGGCTGTGCTGCGCGAGGTCCGCGAGGAGGTGGGCATCGGCGTCGAGCGCATCGGGTACGTGGGCAGCCAGGCCTGGCCGTTCCCCGGTTCGCTGATGCTGGGCTTCCTGGCCACCGCCGACCCGGCCGAGCCGGTGCGGGTCGACCCGTCCGAGATCGCGTACGCCCGGTGGTTCTCCCGACAGGAGATCGGGGCGGCGTTGGCCGGGCAGACGGTGGACGTGGGCGACGGTGCCCGGCTGATCCTGCCGCCTCCGTCGTCGATAGCGCTGTTTCTCATCCACCGCTGGCTGGACGGCTGGACGGACGCCGACAGCTGAGCACGGTCCCGACCCGTGGCCGCCGTTGCCGCGGCGGTCACGGGCCGGGAACACGGGCCGTCGTGGTCAGCGGGTGCGATCAAACGCGGCGGGGGAGCCGGTCCGACCACGACGGACGACCTGTGGAATCAGGTGCCGGTGCGGCCCGGTCTGTGTCGGAAGGCGGGCCGCGACTCGATCAGCGGAAGGACCTTGACCCGTTGCTTGCCGGCGCGGACCGCGCCGACGGTGGCCAGGGCGCGGGCCAGTTGCAGCGCGGCGTCCCGGTTCTCGGCGTGCACGGTCTGCCGGCGCGGCTCGGGCGTGGTCGTCTCGTCGCGAAGTCGGTGGCCGTCCGCCCAGGCGGCGGCGATGTCCCCGTCAGCGACGGCGCGGATGTCGGTGCGAACGATCAGGAACCGCATGAGGGTCTCCGGATGAACCGCGACGGATGAGCCAGTGTGGAAGTTCCACGTACTCGAGGCCATGTTACGCCCCGTGTTCGTCGCAGCAACTGAAACGCGCCTATCGGTTTCGAGCCTCGTCCGATCGGCGGATGCCTGCTCAGCAGGGTCGCGGGTCGCGGAGCGACCGAGCCTGCGGGTACGACGCGACGGGGCCGCCGGCAGTGTGCCGACGGCCCCGTACCAGTCACCGGATCAGTTCAGATCGAACTGGCCCTTCTTCGCCCCGGTGATGAAGCCGAGCCATCCCGCGCGGTTGAACAGCAGCACCGGGCCGCCCCGGTCCTTGCTGTCGCGCAGGGCGACCGCCGACGGGCCGGCGGCCAGCGGGGCGACCTCCACGCAGTTGGAGGTCTGACTGCGTGTGCTGGTACGCCACGGGGCGTCCGCCAACGAGTGGGCGGAGACGGATGGCGTGTTGCGGATTTCCTTCATGGTTCTGCTCCTGGTGTGCAGCGATCCGATGGGACGAGTGGTGCCGCACGTCCCGACGGCAGGTCCCCCGTGGATCACCGGTCCGTCAGTCGCCCCGATTCCCGGCGGCGTTGGGTCGGCGCCGTTGCCGGACCGAACGCCACTGTGGATGGGGGCGCCGCCTCGGTCAGCCGTCCCGTCGCCTCGATCAGCCAGGAGAGGGTGTCCGAGGCGTCAAGTGCCGCCTTGCATAGCCACTCGAACACCACTTTATAGCGATTTAGCGTGATTGCCTCGGTCGACATGACGTCGGTGAAGCCACCTTCGATGGCCAAAGTCTCCGGATCGAGGGGATCGGCGAACCGATAGACCGAGAAGGCGGTCGGCGGGAGGTACCAATCGCCGATCTGGGTGTCCCGGGGTAGCACGTGCAGGGCCACGTTCGGCAGCAGCGCCAACTCGCAGAGCTGGAGCAGCTGTTCGTGCAGCACCTCCGGCGGCCCGGCCCGGCGGCCGAGGGCCGCCTCCTCCAACACGGCCGTGTAGCGGGGAGCGTGCGGCTCGCGGGTCAGCAGCGACTGGCGGGCCAGCCGCGCCTGCACCTCGGTCTCCGGCTCGTCGCCGGGCTCCGGCTCGCCCGCGCCCGCGTTCACCTGCCGGGCCGACACGATCCGGAGCTGGGCGTAACCGGGGGTCTGCAACAGGCCCGGCACCAGCACCGGGTTGTACTCGGAGATCTCCGCGCAGCCCGCCTCCAACTCGGCCCAACCGCGCTGTTGCTGCGTCATCACCGGGAAGTTCTTCAACCAGCCGCGCATGTCGCCGGCCTCGTTGGTGATGCCCAGCAACTCGTCGTGCAGTGCCTGGTCGGCGCCGTAGAGGTCGAGCAGGTCGCCGACGTCCTGCGGGTCCGGTCGGCTGCGGCCGTTCTCAAGGCGGGACAGTTTGGACGCGGAGGCCCAACCGATACGCTCGATTACCTGATCGCCGGTGAGGCCCGCGGCCTCACGTAGGCGGCGCAGTTCGATGCCCAACCGGCGACGACGCAGGATCGGGCTGGGTGCGGCAGGAGGCACAGTGTCCTCTTTCCCGTCGACCGACGCAGACGCGACGGTAACTGTATGAAATTCGCCCCCCACGGTCAGTATGGACGGCGCGACCGGTGTCGGAGGTTCCGGCGAGGGCGTGTCTTGCGAAAATCGCACCACGGGAATGCCGGATGACGACGGACCCGCGGTCGCGCCCGTCGACCTCGCCCACCCGGGCACGCCATTCCGCCGGAGGGACCCATGCGCACGATCCTGCGCCGACCCGACTTCCGCCTGCTCTTCGGCGGTCTGCTGGCCAGCATGACCGCCGAGTCGATCCTGCTGCTCGCACTCGCCATCTGGGTCAAGGATCTGACTGGCTCGAACGGGTTGGCCGGTGCCACGATCTTCGCGGTCATCGCTCCGATGACGATGGCGCCGCTGGTCGGCTGGGTTGTCGACCGTTACCCGCGCCGACCGTTCTTCGTGGCCGCGAACGTGTTCACCGCAGCCCTGCTCGCCCCGTTGTTCACCGTCCGCGACGCGGGCGACGTCTGGATCGTCTATCTGGTGGCGGCCCTGTACGGACTCTCGTCCATCACGCTCGGCGCGGCGCTCAGTGGGCTCATCCGCGAGATGGTGCCGATCGAGCTGCTGGCGGAGGCGAACGGCGTCCTGCAGACCGTACGTCAGGGAATTCGACTTGTCGGCCCGCTGGTGGGCGCGGCGCTCTACGCGGCGCTCGGCGGATGGGCGCTGGCCGGGATCGGCATGGTCGGATTTCTGATCGCGGCGGCGGTGGTCACCGCGCTGCCCACTCCGCAACAGCGACCACCGGCCGTCCGGCTGCGGTGGCCGGCCGAACTGGGTGCCGGTCTGCGGCACCTGGCCGACGAGCCGGCCCTGCGGCGGGCCCTGCTCGGCTACGGGCTCGGGTCACTGGTGATGGGCTTCAGCGAGTCGCTCATCTTCGCCTACGTCGACCAGGGGCTGAACCGGGATGCCGCGTTCGTGGGGGTGCTGTTCACAGTGCAGGGCATCGGTGGGTTGCTCGGTGGACTCTGCTCACCGACGCTGGTCCGCCGGCTCGGAGAGGTCGGCACGCTGGCCGCCGGGGTCGCCTTCTTCTCTCCGGCCGCGCTCGCGCTCGCGTTCCCCAATCTGTGGCTCGGGTTCGCGGCGGTGCTGCTGGCCGGGGTCTCGCTTCCGCTGACGATGGTGGGTCTGCACACGCTGATCCAGCGCCGCACGCCGCCTTCGCTTGTCGGCCGGGTCGCCGCCGCCACCCAGGCGGTGGTCCGCGGGCCGCAGGCGGTCTCCATCGGGGCGGGGGCCCTGCTGGTCGGGTTCCTGGACTACCGGCTGCTGTTCGCGCTGGTCGGGGTGGCCACCCTGGCCGCCGGCAGCTACCTGTGGCGGGGCCGGCACCTGAGCGCCCCGGCCGGGGCCAGCCCGCCGACGCCGCCCACCCGCCCGACGCTCCCGGCACCCCGCCGTCCGGCCGAGGACGCCGACCGACCAGGGCTCCCGGCACCCCGTCGTCCCGCCGAGGACGCCGACCGGCCCGGGCTTGCGGCACCCACCGACAGTGGTCACCGTGACCCGTTCCCGAACACGACGAGCGGCCGCCCCGGGTGGGGCGGCCGCGCACCGAGAATGAACCGGCGGATCAGGCGTTGAGCGTCTCCAGGTGCTGTTTCACCTGGGTGATCGAGGGATTCGTCAGGGCGCTGCCGTCGGCGAAACGCAGCGTCGGCACCGTCTGGTTACCGCCGTTGACGCTCATCACGAAGTCAGCGGCCTTCGGGTCCTGCTCGATGTCGACCACCTCGTACCCGATGCCCTCCCGGTCGAGCTGCGACTTCAGCCGGTGGCAATAGCCGCACCAGGGGGTGGAATACATCGTCAGCATGGTCGGATCCTCCAACTCCTCCGGCCGCGACTTGGGGATCAAGCCGAGGCTGTTCGCTGCAACGCTGGGAGGAGCTGAGATGATTCCTGGTTGTGGTGGTTCACTCAGCGTCGGAACAGGTGCTCGCCGGGCTGGACCCGGAGCAACGGGCCGCCGTGACCGCGCCCGCGGGCCCGGTCTGCATCCTGGCCGGCGCCGGCACCGGCAAGACCCGGGCGGTCACCTCCCGAATCGCCCACCGGGCTCTCTCCGGGGAAATCTCCCCCCGCCACGTGCTCGCTGTCACCTTCACCGCCCGGGCCGCCGCCGAGATGCGACACCGTCTCACTCTGCTCGGGGCGCAGGGTGTCCAGGCGCGGACATTCCACGCGGCCGCGCTGCGCCAGGTGCGGTACTTCGCCCCCCGGCTGCTGGCCGGCCGCGCCATGCCCGAACTGCTGGACAGCAAGGTACGACTGGTCACCCTCGCCGCCGCGCGGGTCGGCCTGCGCACCGACCGGGCCGCCGCCCGCGACCTGGCCGGCGAGATCGAGTGGGCGAAGTCGTCGCTGGTCGAGCCGACCGAATACGTGGTGGCCGCTGCCCGGGCCCTGCGCGACACACCGCACGAGCCGACGAAGGTCGCCGACGTGTTCACCGCGTACGAGCAGCTCAAACGGTCGAACGGCGTGATCGACTTCGAGGACATGCTGCGGGCCGCGGTGTGGGGCATCGAGGAGCACCCGGACGTCGGCGAGCAGATCCGCAGCCAGTACCGGCACTTCGTGGTCGACGAGTACCAGGACGTCAACCCACTCCAGCAGCGGTTGCTGGACGCCTGGTTGGCCGGCCGCAACGACCTGACCGTGGTCGGCGACGCCAGCCAGACGATCTACTCGTTCACCGGGGCGACCTCGGCGTACCTGGTCGACTTTCCCCGCCGGCACCGCAACGCCACAGTGGTCCGGCTGGTCCGTGACTACCGCTCCACCCCGCAGGTGGTCGGGCTGGCCAACGCGGTGATCTCCCAGGCCCGGGGCACCGAGGCGCGCCTGCGGCTGGAGTTGAGCGGGCAGCGCCCACCCGGCCCCGAGCCGGACCTGCGGATCTTCACCGACGAGCCGGCCGAGGCGAACGCGGTGGCCGCGCGCTGCCGGTCGCTGATCGACGCGGGCACACCGGCGAAGGAGATCGCCGTGCTGTTCCGCGTCAACGCGCAGTCCGAGGCGTACGAGAAGGCGCTGACCGAGGCCGAGGTGCCGTACGTCGTGCAGGGCGCCGAGCGGTTCTTCGAACGGACCGAGGTGCGCCAGGCGATGGTGGCGCTGCGGGCGTCCACCCGCTCGATCCCGGGGGAGACGCCGCTGCCGACCGCCGTCGTCGAGGCGCTCACCGCCGTCGGCTGGGCCCCGGACGCGCCCCCGGCCGGCGGCGCCGCCCGCGAGCGATGGGAGGCGCTGTCCGCGCTGGTCCAGCTCGCCGAGGAGTACGCGGCCACCCCCGAGGTCGTGCCGATCGGCGAGGCCGCCTCGGTGGAGCGCCCGGTCACCCTCACCGACTTCACCGAGGAGTTGGCGCGCCGGGCCGCCCAGCAGCACGTGCCGACTGTGGACGGCGTGACGCTGGCGTCCCTGCACTCGGCCAAGGGGCTGGAGTGGGACGCCGTCTTCCTGGTCGGGCTCGCCGAGGGCACCCTGCCCACCACCTACGCCAAGACCGTCGAACAGGTCGAGGAGGAGCGCCGGCTGCTCTACGTCGGGATCACCCGCGCCCGGGAATGGCTCTGGCTGTCGTACGCCTCGGCGCGTTCGCCGGGCGGACGAGCCCGGCGGCCGTCGCGGTTCCTGCCCCAACTGGACCGCTCCGGTGGCACGGAACGGGCGAGCAGCGGCACCGGTCCGGCCCGAGGTCCCGAGCGACGGCGAACCCAGATCGTCTCCTGCCGGATCTGCGGCGCGACCCTGCTCGCCGGCCCGGACCGCAAGCTCGGCCGCTGCCCCACCTGCCCGTCCGACATAGACGATGAGCTGCACGAACGGCTGCGCGAGTGGCGGCAGCGGATGGCCGGTGCGCAGAAGGTCCCGGCCTACGTGGTCTTCACCGACGCGACGCTCGTCGCCCTGGCCGAGCGGCGACCGGGCCGGTCGGAGGAGCTGATCGCCATCGCCGGTATCGGTCCTCGCAAGCTGGGCCTCTACGGGGAGTCGGTGCTGGCCCTCGTAGCCGGCGCCGGGGTGGACGATGTCTGCCCGGAGAAAACTTTCGAAATCTCGTCGTAAATTCGTTTGCCCTCGCCCCGGCGCGAGGAATAGCCTCAGAACACACCACGCGAGCGGCGCCATTCCGGCTGCTCACGAGGTCGGTCCAGTCGATTCGAGGAACGTGAGGGAGGTGGCACCCGTGAAGATCTTCACCTATGAGCGTCTGGCGGCGATGCCGTCTGTCTGCGCTCCGCTGTCGGCTGTCCGGGTGGCCCTTGCGGCTGCACGACCGTCGGTTCCACAGGTGCACCAGGTTCAGGCCGAGCTGACCCTGACCGTCGCGCCCGCTGGAGTCGAGGGGACCAGTGGCTTCACGGGCAATGGCATCCGGGTCGCCAAGAAGCGCATGGATGTCCGCGGCGTTCCACCTCGAGGTAAACCGGTCTGACCATCAGACTCCGGCTCACCTCGAGGCCGCGGAACCCGCTTACCGGGATCCGCGGCCTCAGTTTTTTGCCCGCCGTAAGTACGTCGGAATGCGATCCACGAGATCGAAGTGAGAGAGAGGTGACCGGGAGATGAGTCTGGCGTTGGCCCCCCTCGACATGAGCGTCGAGATGGAGGCGAACCTGCCCTGCCGGAAGTTCGACCCCGACCTGTGGTTCTCCGACTCGCCCACCGAGCTCGAGCTGGCCAAGTCACTCTGCGGGGACTGCCCGCTGCGTGTCGAATGCCTGGCCGGAGCCGTTGAGCGAGCGGAGCCGTGGGGCGTCTGGGGCGGCGAGATCTTCGAGCGTGGCGCGGTTGTCCCGCGTAAGCGGCCCCGTGGCCGTCCGCGTAAGGAGGACGTCGCCCGTGACGCCGAGCTTCGGGTCGAGGCCGAGGCGCGCCTGGCGGCCAGTGGGCTGTCCGAGGTGCGTGGCGCGGTCCGGCTGGCAGCCTGACATGTTCCCGACCCGTTCCAACTACGCCGGTGGCACACCGGCAGTGAGTGAGAAAACGATGTTGAACGTTCCGAGTGGAGCCTTCGAGATGCAACTACTCCACGAAGCGTTGTCCCGGGCTCGAATGCGTCGGCCTCAGGCCGGTCGTACCACCACGAGCACTGAGGCAACCCGATCCGCCCGTACCGTCGCCATGAACAGCCGCAACAAGGCGGCCCGCGACCTGGGCGTTCTCTAGTACCACCCCACGCAGAAGGGCGGGTGCCGACCGGCACCCGCCCTTCCCCATGTGATCAGCCGCCCGGGCCTCGACGTGATCAGCCGCCCCGGGCCTCGACGGTCAGGCGACCGGGGCGAAACCGGGCAGCCAGCGCTCCAGGATGCTTCGGTACGGCGCCTTCGCCTCCAACTGGCAGAGCACCCCGATCGACCCGAGCGTCACCCGGTGGATCAGCAGGTACGACGGCGGCAGGTTGAGCTGCCTGCTCAGCTGGTACGTGGGGGAGCGAGGGCTGGCCAGTCGACCCGCCTCGGCCCGTAGCCAGGCCCGGGTGAATCGGAAACCGTCCGCCGCTATGGGCTCCAGCATGGGGCGGATGAAGTCGAGCACCCCCTCGGCGTCGATCTCCTCGGCCGAGCCGATGAACCCCTCCGACCGCAGCCCCGCCACGACCTCGTCGGCATCGCCGCGCAGCGCCGTCGCGGCGATACGACCGATCGGCTCCGGGGTGCCCTCCGGCATCCGGGCCACCGCGCCGAAGTCGATCACCCCGAGTCGACCGTCGGGCAGCAGCCGGAAGTTTCCCGGGTGCGGGTCGGCGTGCAGCAGCCCAGCCCGTTGCGGTGCGGAGAGATGCAGGGTGGCCATCAACCGACCCGCCTCGTCCCGATCCTCCTCGGTGCCCTCGCGGATGATGTCGGCCAGCGGGGTGCCGGTCACCCATTCGGTGACCAGCACCCGGGGCGAGGCATTGATCACCTCCGGGATGTAGATCTCCGGGTCGTCGGCGTACGCGGCGGCGAAGGTGCGCTGCGACTCGGCCTCCAACTCGTAGTCCAACTCCTCGGTGATCCGTTCGCGAAGCTCGGCCAGGAGCGGCTTGACGTCCAGGCCGGGCTGGATGGCCCGGAACATTCCGCCCAGTCGGGAGAGCTGCTTGAGGTCGGCGAGCAGGGCGTCGCCGGCCCCCGGATATTGGATCTTGACCGCCACGTCGCGGCTGTTCGGTTCGCCCGACTCGTCGAAGCCCGGCTCGCGCCACCGCGCCCGGTGCACCTGACCGATGCTCGCGGCGGCGGCCGGGACGTCGTTGAATTCGACGAACAGGTCCCGCCAGTCGGGGCCGAGCTGCTCGGCCAGCACCTTGTGCACGCTGGCGGCCGGCAGTGGTGGCGCCGCCTCCTGCAACTTCGTCAGCGCCTGCCGGTAGGGCGCGGCGATCTCCTCCGGCAAGGCGGCCTCGAAGACCGACAGCGCCTGGCCGAACTTCATCGCCCCGCCCTTGAGCTGGCCCAGCACGCTGAACAGCTGCTCGGCGGTGCGCTGCTGGATCTCCGCGGAGATCACGTCGGAGGCCAGCCCGGTGACGCGCTTACCCATCCCGAGAACGGTCCGGCCGGCGAAGCCGAGCGGCAGGGCGGCGAGCTTGGCGGTGCGGGACACGGCGCGGCGCGGGATGTCGGTCACCCGGTCATTGTTACCGACCGAAGGGCCCCGCTGCTGCTCTGCGGCTGGGCTGGTGCGGACACTCGCCCTCGCGAGCACGCACACGCCGGGTGTGGCGGCCAGCCCCGACGACGGAAACGGCCGGCGCCGGTGATCTCCATGGCGCTGCCCAGCGTCTCCGGGTGGCCGCCGTCCAGCTGCGTCAGCACCTCGGCCAGGGCGTACCCGCAGGCGACGAGCAGCGCCCCGGTCGTGGCGGCGGCCACCGGCTCGGCGGCGGCGAGTTGCGCGGCGAGCCGGGGCCAGTCCGGGTCGCGGTCGGCCCGGTGCAGCTCGACGCAGTGCAGGCAGGGCCCGGCGGGTGGGCGGACCAACGGCCCGATCACCGGTACGCCCTCGCGCAGTGTGACCAGCAGGTGCGGCTGCCGGCGCTGGGCGAGACCGGCTGCCAGCAGCGCCGGGGGCCGGTCCGTGCCGAGCTGGATCACCAGGTCGATCCGCCCGGCGCGGCTCGGACGGGTGCCGGTGCCGGGTGCGACGCGGTTGACCGCGGCCCGCACGGCCGGTGCGAGCGGCCGACCCAGTTCGGCGGCGGGGATGCCCGTGCCGACCAGATCGACGGGGCGTACCGAGCCGGTGAGCTGGGGAATCACCTGCCCCACGCCGGACTGGGCCAGTGCCACGGTCAGCGGCCCGCCGAGCGCCCCGGCACCGGTGAGCAGGACGCGGGCCGCCCGCCGCCTACGCAGGACCTGCGCGGGGGTGCCGGGCAGTCGGGCGGCGGCCAGGGCCAGCGCGCCGGCCTCCGCCGCGAGCCGGGCGCGGACCGGGCCGGTCAGGTCGCGGGGGAGCAGGCTGTGCGCGGCCACCAACAGGCCGGCTGCCCGCAGGGTGTCGAGCAGGGTACGCGCGTCGTCGACGCTGACCTGGGCGGAAGCCGCCTGGATCAGCACGGTCCGCTCGCTGCGGGTGCCGTCGAGCAGGTCGAGCAGGTGGGCGGCGCGGGGGTTGGCCAACTCCAGTAGGGCGGCCGGCCCGGGGCCGACGCCGAGCTGGAGGGTGTGTCGGTCCCGCCAGAGCCGGTTGAGGCCGGGCAGCAGGGTGGGGCGGGGCAGTACGGTGCGGCTCATGGTCACGAATCGTGACCGCATCTTCGCGTTCGGTCGATCGTTGTCCACAGGCGGTCAGGCCGCTATCCAGCGCTATCCACAGGATTTCACGAGTTTTCCACAGCCCTTCCCACCTGCTGTCGGCCACCCGACAGGGCTACCGCAGCGGTGTCACCACTCCCGGCCTGGCAACGGGGGTGGGGTGGCCACTCGGCCACCCCACCCCCGTCCACCCGTTCGGGTCAGACCTTGGCCTTGCCCAGGATGCGGTTCACTGTTGTACCGCATACCGGACACTTGCCCTTGGCCATGTTCATTCCGGTCTTCGAGACCTCGACGTGCCCCTCGAAGTCCCGCTTCTCCTTGCACTTCACGCAGTAACCGTTGTAGGTCGTCTGGGCCTGGTCGGCCACGGTGCCCTCCTCGTCTCGTCCGCCGGTCATAACCGTCCCGGCGGGGTGCCCGGCGGCGGGCCACACGGGGCGCCGGCGCTGGGTCTCACTCCGCGGCCACCTTCGTGACCGCTGGTCCGCGGACCCTACCCAGGTCTGGGCAGTTCCATGTCAGCTGTGCATCGACACTGTGAGCAAGTCGACGTCGAGAGTGTGCATGGCGAAATAGGTCGGATAAGTCAGTTTGGCGGGGACACGCCGACCAAACCCTGACAGCCACCCGTGCGAGTACCTCCGAAGCGCATCCGGAGCGGTGATCACCTACGGTAGGAGATGTGCTGCGAACCGGCGCCGTCGACGTTCACCAAGGGTGACGAGATGGCGTGCTGGCGCTGCGGTCAAGAAATTTTCGGGACGCCTGGCGACCAATCACCATTTTCTGGGCGCGTGTCGGGTGGTTGACCCTTGCGGTCCCCTGGTCAGTGGGCATTAGCTTTCCTTCGTGACACGTAGTCGAGGCTGCGCGGCCCAGTGATGGCGGGCACGCGCAAGCCGGTCGTCGAGGTGCGACGCAGTCAGCGTCGACGACGCACGGTGTCCGCGTACCGTGACGGTGAGCGAGTGGTCGTCCTCATCCCCGACCAGTTCTCCCGCGCCGAGGAGAGCGAGTGGGTCGACCGGATGCTCGCCCGGCTCGCCGCCCGGGAGGGGCGCCTTGCCCGGTCCGACGACGAGTTGCTGGCCCGCGCCAACCGGCTCATCGATCTCTACCTCACCGGGTACGCCTCGAAGGCGGTGCCGGCCAGCGTCAGATGGGTCACCAACCAGAACGGCCGGTGGGGCTCCTGCACGCCGGCGGACCGCAGCATCCGCATCTCCCACCGCGTCCAGGAGATGCCCGATTGGGTGATCGACTACGTGTTGCTGCACGAGTTGGCGCACCTCATCGTGCCCAGCCACAACGCCCGGTTCTGGGCGCTTGTCGGTCGCTACCCGAAGTCGGAACGCGCCCGCGGCTACCTCGAAGGGGTCGCCGCCGCCTCCTCCTGCGCGCCGCTCCCCACCTGACCGCACACAGCCGCCCCGAAGATCCACTCGCGTTCCTGAATACCGCGCTGTCGGGAGCTCCGGGACACCGCGACTCCAGTGAAACCGAGTCGATCATGCCGTGGGTCCCGCTCAGCTACCTGGGTCGGGCGGGTCGGGTGGCTGTGTGGGGTGGGGCGCTAGGGTCGGGGGATGGCGCGACGGGTGGTGGTGGCGTTGCTCGGGCCGGTGCACTGGTCGCCGCCCGGCGTCGACCTGGCGCAGTGGCGAGCGGCGCTGGCAGAAGACGTCATCGACCTGTTCGCCACGCTCAACGAGGTGGAGGTCGCGGTCGCGGTGACCCCGGCCGACCGGGCCCTGGCCGATGCGCTGGTGTGGCCCGGAACGGCGGTGTACGAGGTGGCCGAGCCGACGCCGAACGCCGTCTTCGCCGCGCTGAAGGGGTACGACCAGGCGGCCGTGCTGGTCAGTGACGTGCCCGACCTGCCCGCCCTGACCGTCGGCAAGCTGCTTCGCCCACTCACCAGCCGGCCGGTCGCTGTGGCTCCGGTCGAGGGCGGTGGCCCGGGTCTGCTCGGGGTCGCGGTACGACTACCCGCGCCCGACTGGCTGCCGACGCTGGACTTGGACACGGCGACGCCAGCTGAGGCGCGCGCCAACGCCCCGCGCCCGGGTGACGTGGCGGTCACCACCGGCTGGCGACGATTGCGCGGCCCGGCTGACCTGGCCACGCTCGACCCGGCCTTCGAGGGTTGGGAAGCGACCCGCGCCCTGCTGTCCGGGGCAGGCTGACCCACCTGAACCTCTCCGGGGCAGGCTGACCCACCTGAACGTCTCCGGGGCAGGCTGACCCACCTGAACCGTCGGCACCGCCGAACATGCTGCGGGTGCCCGCTGTGGATCTGCGGGCACCCGCGGCGCAGGCCGTCGACGGGCGGGGGTCAGGACCTGGCGTCGCCCTCGCCGTCGGTCTCGTCGGACGGACCGGGCCGCCCCGACTGATCCGACTGGCCGGGGGCCTTCTCCTCCACCCCGCCGGGGGCGGTGAAGTCGAAGCTGTCCAGCTCGCTGAGATCCATGTCGTTCATCGCGAAGGCGACCGGATCGGCGAAGTCGTCGTCCGACGGGAGCAGGTCCGGGTGGCCCCAGACGGCGTCGCGGCCCTCGATGCCACGGTGCTCGGTGAGCGCGGCCCAGAGCGCCGCGGCCTCCCGCAGTCGGCGGGGCCGCAGTTCCAGACCGACCAGCGCGGCGAAGGTCTGCTCGGCGGGACCGCCGGCGGCCCGGCGACGGCGGAACGCCTCGCCCAGCCGGACGACGTTCGGCAGCCGGTCGCTGGCGGCGCTGTCGACGACGTGGCACACCCAGCCCTCGACCAGGGCGAGTGCGGTCTCCAGGCGGGCCAGTGAGGCCTTCTGCGCCGGGGTGTCCTCCGGGGTGAAGATGCCCTCCAGGGCGATCGCCTGCATCGACTCGGGGTCGGTCGGGTCGACCCGGCCCATCGCCTCCTCGATCGCCTCCCGGTTGACCCGGATGCCCGAGGCGTACATCTCGACAGCGCTGAGCACATGCCCACGCAGCCACGGGACGTGCTGGAACAGCCGCTGGTGGGCGGCCTCGCGCAGCGCCACGTAGAGGCGGACCTCGTCCTCGGGCAGCTCCAGGCCCTCGCCGTACGCCCGGATGTTGGCCGGAATCAGCGCGGCCGTGCCGGCCGGGCCGAGCGGCAGCCCGATGTCGCCGGCGGAGAGCACCTCCGCGGCGAGCGAGCCGAGGGCCTGGCCCAGCTGACCGCCGAAGAGCGCGCCACCGAGGGAGGCCACCATCGACTGCATCGGGCCGAGCTGGGCGCGCGCCTCCGGTGGCACCAGGTCGCCCATCGCGCCGACCATCCGGCTGGCGACGGGGTCGCACAGCTTGCGCCACACGTCCAGCGTCTTGAAGATCCACTCGTTGCGGTTCCACGCAACGGGGTTCTGGATGCCGCTGGGCCACGCCGAGGCGGGCTCCAACCACAGGTCGGCGAGGCGTAGCGCCTCCTCGACCGCGTTGCGCTCGTACATCGACACCGCCGGGTCACCGGCGGCCGCGAGCTGACTGGCTGCTACCTGCCGGGCCAGGTCCCAGTTGACCGGCCCGCTGCCCGGCGCGGAGAGCAGGTGCTGCAACTGCGACATGAACTGCTGCATCTGCGCGGGATCGTTGGGGTCTGGTGGTTGCCCACCCGGGAGCGCGAAACCGAACGGAATATCAGGCACGACATCTACGGTACGCGGACCGCGCCCCAGGTAGCCGTCGCTGGCGTTGCGCTGAGGGCGAAGTCGCGTGGCGCATCCGGCGGGCGGGCCGCAACCGGTCGGTACGCTCTGCGGCATGAGACGTCGTGGCCTGACGGTCCTGCTCGGTGCCCTGTTCACCGCCCTGCTGAGCATCGGGGTGCTCCGGGTGCCGATTCCGTACGTGGTGCTGGGCCCGGGGCCGACCGTCAACACCCTCGGTACGACCGACGGCAAGGAGGTCATCCAGGTCACCGGTCGGGAGACCTCGACCTCGGCCGGCCAGTTGCGGCTCACCACGGTGGGGGTGCAACCCTCCGTGCGGTTGCGGGGGGCCATCGCGGGCTGGTTCTCCGACGACGAGGCGGTGGTGCCGCGTGAGCTGGTCTACCCGCCGGGGGAGTCGACGGAGCAGGTCGAGCAGCGCAACGCCGAGGACTTCAAGGCGTCGCAGACCAGCGCGGAGACCGCAGCGCTGCGGGAGCTGGGCTTTCCGGTGCAGGTAGTGATCAAGACGGTGGCCGGGGACGGCCCGGCGGCCGGTGCGCTGAAGGTCGGCGATCTGATCACGTCGGTCGACGGCCAGCCGGTGCCGGTGGCGGCGAAGGTCACCGAGCTGGTCCGGGCCAAGCCGGCGGGCACGGCGTTGACCATCGGCTACACCCGTGACGGCACGCCGGCCACCGCGACGGTGACCAGTCAGGAGCAGGACGGCCGCCCGCGGATCGGTGTCGAGATCGATCAGCAGCAGCCGCACCCGTTCACGCTCGGCATCGACCTGGGGGACATCGGTGGGCCGAGCGCCGGTCTGATGTTCGCCCTGGGGATCGTGGACAAGTTGACCCCGGCCGATCTCACCGGCGGTAAGATCATCGCCGGCACCGGCACCATCGACGACGAGGGCGCCGTCGGGCCGATCGGTGGGATCGCCCAGAAGCTGGTCGGTGCCAAGCGCGCCGGGGCGAAGGTCTTCCTGGTGCCGGCGGACAACTGCGCGGAGGCGGTCCGCAATCCGCAGCCCGATCTGCCGCTGTTGCGGGTGGGCTCGTTGGACGAGGCGATGACCGCTCTGGAGACGTTGCGCGCGGGTGGTCAGCCGACGCGTTGCTGACCGGTGTGACCGTGCCCCGACACGCTCAGGAACACCCCGTACTCTGGGTGCCTGGTCGGAGCCGATCATATCGAGCGTGCGGAGCCAACAGTGGTCATGCGTAGCAGCAGCCCCCTCCCGAGGATGAGCCGGCGCGGGCGCGTCACCATCGCGGTCCTGGTCGGGGTGTTCGTGCTCTTCACCCTGCTCGGCTGGGGTGTCCAGGCGTGGACCGACTGGCTCTGGTTCGACGAGGTCCGCTACACCGAGGTCTTCACCGGCGTCCTGCTCACCCGGCTGGTGCTCTTCCTCGCCATCGGCCTCGGCATGGCGGTGATCGTCGGTGGCAACCTGTGGCTGGCCTACCGGTTGCGCCCGCGACTGCGTCCGCACTCGGTCGAGCAGGCGACCCTCGAGCGCTACCGGATGCTGCTCAGCCCGCGTCTCGGCACCTGGATCTCGCTGACCGCCGCGGTGGTCGGGCTCTTCGCCGGTCTCTCCGCGCAGAACCGGTGGAACCAGTGGCTGCTGTTCCGCAACGGCGGTGACTTCGGCATCAAGGACCCGGAGTTCGGGGTCGACATCGGCTTCTACGTCTTCCAACTGCCGTTCTGGCGTTACCTGCTCGGGGTCGCCTTCACCGCTGTGGTGCTGGCCGTGATCGGCGCGCTGGCGGTGCACTACCTCTTCGGCGGGGTCCGACTGCAGGGCGTCGGCGACCGGATGAGCAACGCGGCCCGCGCGCACCTGAGCACGCTGGTCGCGGTCTTCGTGCTGTTGAAGGCGATCGCGTACGTGTTGGACCGGCGGGCCATGCTGCTGGAGTACAACGAGGGCGCCAAGTTGTACGGCGCCGGCTACGCCGACGTCAACGCGTTGCTGCCGGCGAAGGAGATCCTCGCCTACATCTCGATCGTGGTGGCCATCGCGATCCTCGTGTTCTCCAACGCCTGGATGCGCAACCTGGTCTGGCCGGGGATCTCGCTGGCGCTGCTCGGCGTGTCTGCGGTGGCCATCGGCGGCATCTACCCCTGGGCGGTGCAGACCTTCGAGGTCAAGCCGAGCGCCAAGGACAAGGAAGCGCCGTACATCCAGCGCAGCATCGACGCGACGCGCGCGGCGTTCGGGTTGGGGGCCACCGAGACGACCCCGTACGCGGCGAACAACCTCACCCCACCGGCGAACCTGGCCACCGACACCTCGGTGGTGTCGAACGTGCGGCTGCTCGACCCGCAGTTGGTCAGCGAGACGTACACCCAGCTCCAGCAGGTGCGTGGCTTCTACGACTTCGGTCCGAAGCTGGACATCGACAGGTACGGGGTGAACGGCAAGGTCTCCGACTACGTGGTCGGCGTCCGGGAGATCAACTACGGCGAGCTGACCGACCAGCAGAACACCTGGATCAACCGGCACACCGTCTACACCCACGGGTACGGGCTGGTGGCCGCCCCGGCCAACCAGGTGGTCTGCGGCGGGCAGCCGTTCTTCGTCTCCGGGTTCCTCGGCGAGAAGACCCAGGAGGCGTGCTCCTCGCAGACCGAGCAGATTCCGGCCAAGCAACCGCGCATCTACTACGGCGAGCGGATGGCGGCAGACGACTACGCCATCGTCGGGCAGTCCGACCCGAACAAGAAGGCCGAGTTCGACAGGCCGGTCGGTGAGGGTGGCGGCGAGTCCTACACCTACACCGGTGAGGGCGGTGTGGAGATCGGCTCCTTCACCCGGCGACTGCTGTACTCCATCAAGGAGCAGGAGTCGAACTTCCTGCTCTCCGAGGCGGTGAACAAGGACTCCAAGCTGCTGTACGTGCGCAACCCGCGCGACCGGGTGGAGAAGGTCGCGCCGTTCCTCACCCTGGACGGCGACCCGTACCCGGCAGTGGTCGACGGTCGGGTGCAGTGGATCGTGGACGGCTACACCACGGCCGCCTCCTACCCGTACGCGGAGCGGGTCAACCTGCAGACCGAGACCACCGACGAGTTGACCAACCGGGGCACCTTCCAGTTGGCCCGCGAAGACGTCAACTACATGCGCAACTCGGTCAAGGCCACAGTCGACGCGTACGACGGCACCGTGAAGCTCTACGAGTACGACGACACCGACCCGGTGCTCAAGGCGTGGAACAAGGCGTTCGGCGGCGACCTGGTGCTGCCGAAGGCGGAGATCCCGGTCGAGCTGAACGAGCACCTGCGCTACCCGGCGGACATGTTCAAGGTGCAGCGCAACCTGCTCACCAAGTTCCACGTGACGAACCCGGGTGACTTCTACTCCGCACAGGACTTCTGGCAGGTGCCCAACGTGCCGGACGCCCCGGACAGCGGTCAGAAGCAGCCCCCGTACTACCTGTTCACCCAGTTCCCCGGCCAGGAGAGCCCCCGGTTCCAGCTCACCTCGGCGGTCACCCCGAACGGCCGGCAGAACCTCGCCGCGCTGATCTCCGGGTCGTACGTCGACGGGCAGCCCCGACTGGAGGTGCTGGAGTTGCCGGATCAGACCCGGATCTCCGGCCCGGTGCAGGTGCACCAGCAGATGACCAACAACGCGAACATCCGTCAGCAGCTCAACCTGCTCTCCAGCAACCAGGCGCAGGTGCAGTACGGCAACCTGCTCTCGTTGCCCTTCGCCGACGGGATGCTCTACGTCGAGCCGGTCTACGTGAAGAGCAACCAGCAGGACGCGTACCCGCTGTTGCAGAAGGTGCTGCTCTCGTACGGTGACGGCGGCTCCTTCGTGGCGCTCGCCGACAACATCAACGACGGCATCAAGCAGTTGGTCGAGCAGGGTAAGAAGGCCGGGCAGGGCACGTCACCGCCGCCGACGACCGGGGGCAACCCGACGACCCCGACGCCGACTCCGACGCCTTCGGGGACGGCATCGCCATCGCCGACTCCGAGCGCCGGCACCCCACCGCCGACCGGTGACCTGGGTGCCGCCGCGGACCGGGTGCAGACCGCGATCACCGAGGTCCGGGCCGCGCAGACGTCGGGCGACTTCGAGCGGTACGGGCGTGCGCTGAAGGCCCTCGACGAGGCGCTCACCGCGTTCCAGCAGGCGCAGCAGGCCGCTGGTGCGCCGGGTGCCAGCCCGAGTGCTGGAGGCTGACCCGCCACCGCACGCAGTTCCTCCCCGAGCCCCCGTCGCTCGGACCGCATCAGGTCCGAGGGGCGGGGGCTCGGCCGTTGGCCTGATCTGTGCGTATCTGTCACGTCACCGACAGCACCGCCCGGGCCCGCAACCTGCGGTGCCGGTCCGCCGTCCTCACTGCAACGGGGTGGGGACGAGGGGGAACAGTGGTGCGGGACGCGCAGAGCTTCGATGACTTCTACCGCAGCACCGCCCGCCGGACGCTGCGGTACGGCTACGCGGTCGCTGGCGACCACGGTGAGGCGCAGGACCTGGTGCAGGAGGCGTACACCCGGGCCTGGCGGCAGTGGGGGCGACTGTCGTCGCATCCGGCGCCGGAGGCGTGGCTGCGGCTCGTGGTGGCCCGGCTGGCGACCGACCGCTGGCGGCGCCTGCACCGTTGGCGGGTGGTGCTGAGTCGTACCGGACCGCCGGCGGTCGCACCCCCACCCAGCGAGGACGGGGTGCTCCTGGTCGGAGCGCTCCGGCAGTTGCCCGCCACGCACCGGCAGGCACTGGCCCTGCACTACCTCTTCGACATGTCCGTCGAGGAGATCGCCCGGGAGACCGACGTCCCGGTCGGCACCGTGAAGTCCTGGCTGTCCCGGGGCCGGTCCCGGCTGGCCGCGCTGCTGCCCGACCTCAGCGTCGTGGAGTTGGAGGCGAACGATGTCAGCTGAACTCTCTGACCTGTACCGGTCGCTCGGCACCGTCGCGGACGGGCACGAGCTGACCCGCCCCGAGTCCCTTCGGCGGTTCGCCGACCGGCGGGCCCGAGCACGGGTAGCCGGTTCGACGCTCGCGGTGGCGCTGCTCGTGGGCGGGGTTGTCGTCGGTGGCCGACTGGCGTACCCGGCGGACGGTTCCGCACCGCCGCCCGCCGACATCCCTGGCCCGTCGCCGACCGGGGCGACGGCGACCTCCCTGCCGTCACCCACGCCGACTCCCTCGGCACCGCTACCGTCGCGGACCACAGCGGGCGGTACGCCGTCGCAGCCGGTCACCACCGGACCGGCGGCACCTCGGCCGCCCACCTCGATCCCGGACCGCGCCTTCTTCCTGCTGGCGGCCCCGAACCGGACCGGACTGGAATCCTCGGGGGAGGGTCCGGCACTGCCGACGCTGTGCGGTGCGCGCCTGCCCAGCGACTCGGCCATGGTCCAACGCCGTGGTCGCTACCTGGCCTACAAGATGCCGGAGACGCCGACTGGGCACGTGCCGGACGGTAGTTACCGGCACACCATCACCATCTACCGGGCAGGTCGTGCCGACGACGCGTTGCGGGAGCTGCGGCAGGCGGTGCGCGGCTGCCCCGACCAGTTGCTGCCCGACGACAACAGGACGTGGCGACAGCGGCTGCTGGCCTCGGGGGCGTACGGGGACGGGTCGGTGCTGTTCGAGATGCGGGCTCCGATGCCGGACGGGATGGGTGAGCCGGGTACGGAGGAGGTTCGGCTGGTCCGGGCGGTCCGGGTCGGCGACGTGGTGACGGTGCTCTGGGAGCAGGGTTGGGAGCACACGGTCGCCGTTCGGTCCCAGGTCGATGCTGACAGTCGACGGGCGGTCGCGGCGATCGAGAACTGGCTCGACTGACAACGCCCAGGTCAGAGCTGTCTGTGTCGGCGGTATCGGAGTCGCTTTGCGGTGTCCCGGGTTGGTGCGCTACGGTTAGTGAACCGACGCGGGGTGGAGCAGCTCGGTAGCTCGCTGGGCTCATAACCCAGAGGTCGCAGGTTCAAATCCTGTCCCCGCTACGAGAGAAACACCAGTTCGAAGCCCGTCTCCGGTTCACCGGAGGCGGGCTTTCGACATCCCGGGGTGCTGGCAACAGCGGATGGCGACCCCACTGATCATCGCCCGGAACGGGTGAGTTAGTCTTAACCAGTCGACGCGGGGTGGAGCAGCTCGGTAGCTCGCTGGGCTCATAACCCAGAGGTCGCAGGTTCAAATCCTGTCCCCGCTACCACTGAAAGTGATACAAGTCCGGCCCCCACAGTGTGGGGGCCGGACTTGTTTGGTGCCGCTGTCAGAAGCGAGGGCCCCGCAGGGGCCGGTACCTCGTCGGCACCGACCCCCGGGGGGGTCTACCGCAGGCCGAAGGCCCGGGTGACGCTCTGGGTGACGCCGCCACCGTTGCGCTGCTTGGCGGTGACCCGGATAGACACGAAGTCGGCCCGGGGCGGCGCGTTCAACGACGCCTGCCAGGTCCCCTTCTTCTCCCGCAGGTTCTGCCGCTGCCAGGTCACTCCGTTGTCGTAGGAGATTTCCAACTCAAGTGACGACACGGCATCCCGAGCCTTGGTGCTGCCCACCACCACTGGCGTGATCGAGAAGTCGGTCCGGCGCTTCGTCCGACCCGCGAAGTCCACGTCCGTCCCGTAGTCCAGCTGGACCAACGGGATGGCCTGCACCTCGGTGGTGCCGCCGGAGATGAAGCTCCACTCGGTGTGCGTGGCGGTCGAGTACGGGCTGAACTCGGGCTTGCCCTTGGTCTCGACGACCAGTCGGTACGGCAGCTTCTCCGGCGACAGCTCACCCGCGCCGATCTCCGGCCAGCCGTCGAACTGGGTCAGCTGCTTGTCGCCCTGATAGAACGTGGCGATCTGCGACATGCTGGCCCCGCCGCTGTGGGCGGCGCCCGCGTCGCCGAAGCCCTGGATGTAGGCGCTCATGGCGGTCTCACCACGGAACGGGATCTCGGTGCTGAGCATCCGTGGCCGGGTGATGGGCCCGAACCAGCGGTCCTTCTGGACACTGCCCGGCCGGTAGGCGATGGCCTCCGTGTTGGACCGCGCCCAGTCGGCGACGTCGGCGTACTGCATCCACTTGATGCCGCCACCCGCGGAGACCCAGTCGGTACGCGGCCCCGGCGCGACCGGCTCGAACGGGAACGGCCGTGCCGCCGCGTACTCGTACGGCGGGAAGTCCATCCGGGTCTCGCTGGACTGCTTCCCCGGCGGCGGGGAGAAGGTGAGATCGATCCGGGCGAGGTTGCGCGGGTCGGTCTTGGCGGACGGGTCCTTCGGCACCCCGCCCCTGTGGTAGTCCACAAGGTCGTACAGGTACTTCGCCCGGGGGTGGGCGACCACTACCAGTCGGACCGGGTTGCGGCCGGCGGCGGTGATCTTCTGGATCAACGCCTCGCCCTCGTCCATTGTCACCGAGGCCACCGGGATCGGTCCGGTCGTCACGGCGTCGGAGTTGCCGTACCACTCGCTCCGGCGACCCGCGCGGTCGTTGACCACGACGAGCATCGCCGCGCCGGCGGTGTGCGCCGCCGCTGCCTGGTCCGTGGGGGTCACCGATTCGTTGCCGCGGACCACCACGGCCTTGCCGCGGGCGGCCAGGCCGGCGTAGTCGGCGGTGCCGCCGGCACCCGCGAAGACGGCGTCCAGGCGCGAGGTGCCGTCGGGCAGGGGCGGGGAACCGGGCTGGGCGAGCGGGTCGCTGAGCTGCCGGCCCTGGTAGCTGATCGCCAGTGGCGTCTGCTCGGCGCGGATCCGGGTGGTGAAGACGAAGCTGCCCTTGCGCACCTTGTCCCTGGTCGGCAGGGCCCACAGGCTGTCGTAGGCGGCACCCGGCCAGAACGTCTCGCGCAGGGCGCTCCAGTCGGTGGGCGTCGGCTCGCTCGAGGTGAAGGAGCGGTAGACATCGATTCGACTGTTGACGACGGCGGTCGGCTGGGGCGTCGCCACCTTCACCTGGCGGGCCTGCGCGGCGTCGAGTTCCACTACCCGGTTGGTCGTCAGGTCGACCTCGGGAGCGGTCAGCATCGCGAGCCCGAGAGAGCGGGGCCCGTGCAGACCCTCCACGTCCGCCGCCGCGACGACGGTGTAGGAGCCGGGCGCCAGGCGGGCGGTGAGCTTTCCGTCCGGCACCCACATGAAGGCGGAGCCGGTCTCGGCGTTGACGACCTCGACCTCGCCGCTCATGGGCTGGCCAGCGCGGTCCTTCAGGTGGATGGTGAGGTCGTACTTCTTGGACTCGACGGCGACCCCGACGGCCGTGTGCACCTCGCCGGCGGCGAAGCGGGCGGTGACCTGGGCGGAGTACCTGCCGGGGGAGAGGCCGGCCGGGGCCACCACGACGTCGACAGTCGCGCTGGCCCGAGCGGGCACCGTGACGCGGTCGGCGGTTGCCGTGAACGTCTGCACGGGGGCGGTGCCGTGATCGACGGAGAGCTCCAACGCGATCGGGCTGTCCGTCGTGTTGGCGTAGGTGATCGTCCGCTTGATCGGCTGTGGCGCGCTGCCCCAACCGACGAGTCCGGCGTCCACCGACCCGGACGCGACGATCTGGTCCTGGTGGTAGGCGGCGGCGACGTTCAACCGACCGCTACCGGCCTGGTAGGCGTCGTAGTCGGGCGTGCGGACGCTGGTGCCCATCAGCGCGTCCTTGAGCTGCCGCGCGCTCCAGGACGGGTGCTTCTGCACCAGCAGGGCGGCCGCCCCGGCGACGTGCGGCGCTGCCATCGAGGTGCCACTGTCGGTGTAGTAGTAGCCCTCGCCCCAGGGGATGTGCTGCGAGCGTGCCGCCAGCACGTCCACCCCGGGTGCGGTCATGTCGGGCTTGAGGGCCTCGTCGTTCATCCGGGGCCCGACGCTGGAGAAGCCCGCCAGGTGGTCGGAGGTGTCCACCGCGCCGATGGTCAGCGCGGCGTCCGCGGTGCCTGGCGCACCGAGGGTGTACGGGTCTGGCCCGCTGTTGCCGGCGGCCACGACGAAGAGCGCACCCGTCTCGGCGGTCAGCTGGTTGACGGCCTGGCTCAGCGGGTCGTCCTGGGTGTGCCAGGCGCTCACGCCGAGGCTCATGTTGATCACTTTGGCGTGCTCGGCCCGTGCCGCCCACTCCATGCCCGCGATGATCCCCGAGATGGACCCGCTGCCGTACTCGTCGAGGACCTTGCCGATCACCAGGTCGGCGTCGGGGGCCACGCCTCGTTCCTTGCCGCCGGAGGCGGCGCCCGTCCCGGCGACGGTGGACGCGGTGTGGGTGCCGTGCCCGTTCCGGTCGATCACGTCCTGGCCGGCGATGAAGCTTCGGGAGGCCACCACCTGGTCGGCGAGATCCGGGTGGGTGGTGTCCACTCCGCTGTCCAGGACGGCGACCCGGACGCCGCTGCCGGTGCCACCCGCGGCCCACGCCGCAGGCGCGCCGATCTGGGCGGTGGTGTCGGCCAGGGTGGCCTTCGCCTTGCCGTCGAGCCACACCTTGTCGACGCCGGCCGCGAAGGAGGGCGCCGGGGTGGCAGCGCTGCGGCCGGTCGGCGACTGTCCACTGGTGAGGGCCGACCAGAAGTCCGCCGCCTGCGATCGGCGGGTGCGGATCGCCTCACCACGGACGGATGGCAGCTCCAGCGTGGTCTGCGCGCCCGGCAGCGTGGTGCCGGTCCTGAGCTTCGCCGTACCCGTCGTGCGGGTGAGGATCAGGGGAAGGTCGGCGGTCCGCGCGTCGTCGTAGCCCTGGGCGATGAGCTGGGTGACGTCGAACAGCTGCTTGTCGAGTCGACCGGTGGCGAGGTACGGCAACGCCTCGTCCGGGTACACGTAGGTGTCCCGGCCCTCAGTGGAGATGCGTACGGAGCCGGTGGCGCCCGGGGCGCGCTTGACGTCCACCGATTCGGTTGCGCCGTGGACCCCCGGGGTCACCGTCACCCGGTCGCCGGTGATCAGAGTGACCGTGACGGGGGTGCGGTCCGCGTCGCCGCTCGGAGCGGGTCTCGTCGGCGGCGGTGGGGGTGGTGGGGCGCCGTGCGCCGCCGTGGGGGTGAGGAGAGCGGCGACGACTGTGACGCCGACCGCTGCCGCCGCAGATCTTCGGGTGCGAGAGATCCGCGCACTGCCTAAAGAGGTGAGCATGAGGCGAATCCGATCACCTCGAGAGATTCATGTAAAGATCATCATCTTTGCCGGGACGTTGCGAGCGCGTTGCGCACCAGCCGGGGAGCTTCCGCACCATCCGGTCCCATGATTCGGCGTGGACCGACGTGCCGAGGTTGCGCCCTTCGGCGAGGATGGGCACATGTCTTCATTCGGTAAGTGGTGGGGCCGCCTGAGCGCGGTCTTCGGTGCGGTCGTACTGGCGGTCTTCGTGCCGGTCGCAGCCTGGGCGTCGACGGGCACTGGCGAACTCGTGGTGGAGGCCGCCCGGCGGCGAGGCCGCAGTGGCTTCGGGGTGCTCCCGCTGCTCTGCTGCCTGGTGGTGGTCGCGATCGTGGTGTTCCTGGTGTTGCGTCTGATGCGTAACCGCCGGGGTGGCCCGCCGCGCTGACCGCGCTCGCTGCGCTGGCCGCGCCTGCGACGCCGGAGGGTCACCAGCGGCCGGTTCCGGTCTGGCCGCCGGTGCTCACCGCCGCCAGGGCCGCGATGGCCTGGGACAGGAAACGCGCGGTGGCCTCGCGGGTGCCGTCGCGCTTGACGCGGATGCGCTCCGCGGCGGCGACCAGCAGGGTGCGCACCTTGGCGTGCCCCTGGGGTGGCGGCGCCGGCGCCGGCCCGAGCAGGTCGGCGATGCTGGCACCGAACTCGGCGGCACGTCGCTGGGCCGGGTCGGTGATGCTGCCCTCGGCGTAGCGGCGGACCTGGGCACTGGCGTTCAGCCCACGTTCGTGGCCGAGAACGGCGCCGACCTCACCATTGGTGGTCAGAAAGTTGATCACGTCGGCGACCGTGTCCGGGTGGCGGGTGCCCCGGAACCCTGCCCAGTACATCGACGCCCGCGCCCACTGAGCCCCCGGTGGGCCGGGGAAGCCGACGATGCCCAACTCGGACTCGGTGAGTCGTTGCAGCTCCGGTAGCTGGTGCGACCAGGCGAAGGACGCCGCCGTCGCCCCGCTCACCACCAGTTGCCGGGCCGGCTCGCCGCTGTCGGCCTGCTCGACCAGGGCCGCACTCGGCGTGGCCCGGTCCCGACGCGCGCGCTGCCACAACTCGAACCACGCGATCAGCTCGTCCGCGCCGAAGCCGAGCTGGTTGCCCCGGTAGAACTCGCCGCCCTGCGACCTCAACCAGAGCCAGAGTGCCCGGTAGTCGCCTGAACCGTCCATCGTGCCGGCCACCCGGCGGTCGCTGGCCTCGGTGACCTGCGTGGCCCAGGAGATGTAGTCGGGCCAGGTCATCCCGGCGCGGGGCTCCGGCATCTCCAGCTCCCGCAGCAGGTCCCGGTTGAACACCACCACGGCGTGGGTCTGCCCGGCGGCCACCGCCATCGTCCGCCCCTCCACCGTGCCGTAGCGGATCAGACCCTCCGGCAGGCCCCGAAGATCCAGGTGGTGGTCGGTGAGGTCGAGGATGACCTGACGTTGGGTGTACTCGGTCAGCATGGCGTCGTCGATCTGGATCAGGTCCGGTACGTTCCCGCCGCCCGCCTGGGTGGCCAGCCGGTCGTAGTAGCCGTCGGCGCCCTGCCAGGTGACCCGGAAGGTGACCCGGGGGTTGCGATCCGAGTAGAGCCGCAGCGCCTTCTCGGTGAGCTCCGCCCGCTTGGTGCCACCCCACCAGAAGACCGACAGCTCGACGGGCCCGTCCTGGGTCGAGGTGGCGGCGTCGTCGCTGCACCCCGCCAGCCCGCCGGACGCGAGCAGAGGTGCGCCGAGCAGCGCGCTGAGCAGTCGGCGCCGACCCGGGTCCGCGCCGAGGCGGTCGAGCGAGGGGCGAACAACGGGCACGGGGCTCTCCTGGACCTACGGGGGTGGCGGTCGGACCATTCACGCAGGCAGCACACGAAGGTGTCAACGTCCGTCCGGTCACCCTCGGCCGGGTGGTCGAATCAGGCCCCGCGATCTCGCGTGGTGTACTAGGGCGCGTGGAACTTCTGCACTCGGGCAAGGTCCGGGACGTCTACGCCGACGGCGACGACCTGATCCTGGTGGCCTCGGATCGCATCTCGATCTACGACGTGGCGCTGCCGACGCCGATCCCGGACAAGGGTCGTCTGCTCACCGCGCTCTCGCTCTGGTGGTTCGAGCAGCTCGCCGACCTCGTGCCGAACCACGTCATCTCGGCCACCGACGTGCCCGCCGAGTTCGCCGGGCGGGCCATCCGCTGCCAGCGGCTGGACATGCTCCCGGTCGAATGCGTCGCCCGCGGTTACCTGACCGGCGGCGGCCTGCGGGAGTACGAGAAGACCGGCGCGGTCTCCGGCGTGGAGCTGCCGCGCGGGCTCGGCGAGGCATCGATCCTGCCCGAGCCGATCTTCACGCCGTCGAGCAAGGCCCCGGCCGGCGAGCACGACGAGCCCATCACGTACGACGACGTGGTGGACAAGGTGGGTCAGGCCACCGCCGAGCGGCTCCGGCAGATCACCATCGACATCTATCGGCGCGGCGCCGAGCTGGCCGCCGACCGGGGCATCCTGGTCGCCGACACCAAGATCGAGCTGGGTTGGGCGCCGGACGGCACCCTGGTCCTCGCCGACGAACTGCTCACCTCCGACTCGTCGCGGTTCTGGCCGGCCGAGTCGTACCAGCCGGGCCGGGTGCAGTTCTCCTACGACAAGCAGTACGTGCGGGACTGGGCCACCGGCAGCGGCTGGAACAAGCAGGCCCCCGCCCCGGACATGCCGGCCGAGGTGGTCGAGGCGACCCGGGCCCGCTACATCGACGTCTACGAGAAGCTCACCGGCAACCGCTGGGAGTGACCGGCTCACTCCACCCAGTCGAGGGTGCGCTGCACTGCCTTGCGCCACTGGCGCAGCTCTTTCTCGCGCAGGTCCGGAGCCATGGCCGGCTCCCACTGCGCGTCGGAGCGCCACTGCGCCCGCAGTGTGGCCAGGTCCGGCCAGAAGCCGACCGCCAGACCGGCCGCGTACGCGGCACCCAGGCAGGTGGTCTCGGTGATCCGGGAACGGACCACCGGCACGTCGAGCACATCGGCGAGGAACTGCATGAGCAGGCCGTTCGCGGTCATCCCGCCGTCCACCCGGAGACGACGCAGCGCCACGTCAGAGTCGGCGTTCATCGCGTCGACCACCTCGCGGGTCTGCCACGCCGACGCCTCCAGCGCCGCACGCGCCAGGTGTCCCTTGGTGATGTAACCGGTCAGGCCCGCGATGACCCCCCGGGCGTCGCTGCGCCAGTGCGGGGCGAACAGTCCCGAGAACGCCGGCACCACGTAGCAGCCGCCGTTGTCGTTCACGGTGCTGGCCAACTCCTCCACCTCGGCGGCCGTGGAAATCAGCCCGAGGTTGTCCCGCAGCCACTGCACCAGCGAGCCGGTGACCGCGATGGCGCCTTCTAGGGCGTACGCCGGTGGTTGGTCCTTGATCCGGTAGGCGACGGTGGTGAGCAGACCGTGCGTCGACGGGACCGGGGTGGCGCCGGTGTTGAGCAGCAGGAAGCTGCCGGTGCCGTAGGTGCACTTCGCCTCACCCGGCTGGAAGCAGGTCTGCCCGAACAGGGCGGCCTGCTGGTCGCCGAGCGCACTGGCCACCGGCACCCCGGCGAGCACCCCCCTCGCCGTGCCGTACACCTCGGCGGAGCAGCGGATCTCCGGCAGCATCGCCGCCGGAACACCCATCGCGTCCAGCAGATCCGGGGCCCAGTCGAGGGTCGTGAGGTCCATCAGCATGGTCCGGCTGGCGTTAGTCACATCGGTGACGTGCTCGCCGGTCAGCTTCCAGATCAGCCAGCTGTCCATGGTGCCGAAGAGCACCTCGCCGCGGTCGGCGCGCTCGCGCAGGCCCTCGACCTCGTCGAGCAGCCAGCGCAGCTTCGGCCCGGCGAAATAGGTGGCCAGCGGCAGGCCCGTGCGGGCCCGGAACCGCTCCTCGCCGTACGCCGACGCAAGCTCGCGCAGCAGCGGCCCCGTCCGGGTGTCCTGCCAAACGATGGCGTTGGCCACCGGGCGGCCGGTGGCCCGGTCCCAGACGACGGTGGTCTCCCGCTGGTTGGTGATGCCGACAGCGGCCAGCCCGGACGCGTCGGTGCCGGCGGCCCGCAGCGCCTCGGCGACCACCTGCTCGACGTTGTCCCAGATCTCCTCGGCGTCGTGCTCCACCCACCCCGGTCGGGGGAAGATCTGCCGGTGCTCGCGCTGGGCCACGGCGACGATGTCCCCGGCCCGGTCGAAGACGATGCACCGCGAGGAAGTGGTGCCCTGGTCGATGGCGGCGACGTACTGGGGGGTCACCGCAGCACCGTACCCGGACTGCGGCGCGGCGCGACAGGCGTCACGGCGGGTTCCGGCCCGCCGCCGTCGGCGGCCGTCGGCTTCCCCTACGATGTGCGAACGTGCGCGACATCGCAGTTTTCAGTGGAACCGCCCATCCCGACCTGGCTGCCGAGATCTGCGCCCACCTGGGGGTGCCGCTGCACCCGGTGCGGGTCTCCCGGTTCGCGAACGACTGTCTGGAAGTCCAGTTGCAGGCCAACTGCCGGGAGCGGGACGTCTTCCTGATCCAGCCGTTGGTGCCGCCGGTGCAGGAGCACCTGGTCGAGCTGCTACTGATGATCGACGCCGCCCGGGGCGCCTCCGCCGGTCGGATCACCGTGGTGCTGCCGCACTACGCGTACGCCCGCTCGGACAAGAAGGACGCCCCACGGATCTCGATCGGCGCGCGGCTCGTCGCCGACCTGCTCACCTCGGCCGGGGCGGACCGGGTGCTCGCGATGACCCTGCACTCGCCGCAGGTGCACGGCTTCTTCAGCGTGCCGGTGGATCACCTGCACGCGCTGCGGGAGCTAGCCACCCACTTCCGGCGCTACGACCTCAGCAACACCGTGGTGGTCTCGCCCGACCTGGGCAACGCCAAGGAGGCCGCAGCCTTCGCCCGGCTGCTCGGCACTCCGGTCGCGGCCGGGGCGAAGCAGAGGTTCAGCGACGACCTGGTCAAGATCAGCGCGGTGATCGGCGACGTGACCGACCGGGACGTCATCGTGCTGGACGACGAGATCGCCAAGGGCAGCACGGTGGTCGAGCTGATGGAGCATCTGCGCGGTCTGAAGGTCCGGTCGATCCGGCTCGCCTGCACGCACGGCCTCTTCTCCGGCGACGCGTTGCAGCGGCTCAGCGACCAGGACGGCGTCCTGGAGATCGTCTGCACCAACACGGTGCCCATCCCGGCCGCCAAGCGGGTCCCCAAGCTGCAGGTCCTGTCGGTGGCCCCCGCCCTGGCCGAGGCGACGCGCCGAATCCACAACGGAGAATCCGTCTCAGCCCTCTTCGCCTGACCGACCCGCGCACCTTGCGCCCTGCCCCGCGGGCCTTGCGCCCTGCCCCGCGGGCCTTGCGCCCTGCCCCGCGCCGTACCTGCCTCCGCCGATCTTGCAGTTTCGGTTGTCGAAAAGCGTGGAGTGCCACCAATGTCGGGACAGTAAGTGCAAGATCGCGGCCACGCCCGGTGGATCATGGAGTTATGGTGCCCGTTTTGGTGTCATTCGAGGACTTTGTCACCCACTACAACTCCGTGATCGACGGAGCGGGCCGGGCCGGGGCGTGGCGAAACGCGGCGTGGCGAGGCGGAGCGGGGTGGGGCGGTCAGGCCGGGGGTGGGTTAGTGCGGGGTGTGGTTGTGGCTGGTCAGGCCGGTGGTTATGCGGACGGTGGTGCCGGCGGTGCCGGTGACCACTTCCATCGCGTCGCTCAGCTCGCGGGCCAGCCAGAGGCCCCAGCCGCCGGCGGTGTCCGGGGCGGGCCGACTGCGGTCGCCGAGGCGTTGCGGGCTGATCCCGTGCCCGTGATCGGCGACCTCGCAGACCAGCGCACCCGACTCGTGCCAGAGTCGCAGCCAGCCGCGCCCGCCGCCGTGCCGCACCGCGTTGGTGATCAACTCGTTGATCGCGAGCACGAAGTCGTCCAGCCGTTGGCCGCTGAGGCCGGAGGCATGCGCGCAGGAGGTGACCGAGTGTCGAATCTCGGTCACCTGGGCCTGGTCAAAGGCTTCGGCGATCAGGAGGGCAGGTTCGATGGGCACAACCGTACGCGGTGCGTGCGGATCTGCGTTTGTCATGGGCCCGTCCCGGCGGCACATCTCGGAGTAATTCGCGGCTTTTCCACCGTACGTCAGGGTTTCCTGAACCGCACTCGCTGCTCGCCGTGTGCCGGCCCGGTTGTGGCATCCTGACCGCCATGCCGTCGCCGCCGGGTGGGTTCGAGGTGCCGCTGTGGCGTGCGCTCACCGTGTTCAGACTGGCCTCCCTGGCGTACGTCTGCGTGCTCGCGGTGCGCGACGCCGACCGGTACGCCCACCCGTACGCCGTCGGTGCCCTGATCCTTCTGATGATCGCCTGGACGGGCGCGACAGCGGTCGGGTACGCCCGGCCGACCTGGCGGCGCTGGCCGCTGCTGCTGGCCGACCTCGGGGTGGTGGTGGCCATCGTGCTGGCCACCCCGTGGGTGGTCGGCCGGACGGCGCTCGCCCACGGCGTACCCACCCTGGGGGTGGCCTGGATGGCCGGCCCGGTGCTGGCCTGGGCCGTCTCCGGTGGCCGGCGGCGGGGCACTGTCGCCGCGCTGCTGGTCGCCGGCGCGGACCTGGCCACCAGGGAGCGGATCGGTCAGTCCTCGTTCACCGGGGTGATCCTGATGCTGCTCGCCGGGGTGGTGGTCGGGCATGTGGCCCGACTCGCGGTGAGCGCCGAGGAGCGGTTGCAGCGCGCGGTGGAGCTGGAGGCCGCCACCCGGGAGCGGGAGCGGCTGGCCCGGGACATTCACGACTCGGTGCTCCAGGTGCTGGCGCTGGTGCAGCGGCGCGGCGCCGACCTGCCCGGGGAGGCCGGCGAGCTGGCCCGACTGGCCGGCGAGCAGGAGGTTGCTCTGCGGGCGCTGATCGCCGGGGCCGGCCCGGCCGCCGCGAGCCTCCCGGACGGCGGCGAGGCGGTGGACCTGCGGACCCTGCTCGGCCGGTACGCCTCGGCGGCGGTGGCGCTGTCCGCCCCGGCCAGCCCGGTGCCGCTGCCCCGACGGGTGGCCGCTGAGTTGGCCGCCGCGACCGGCGCGGCCCTGGACAACGTGGGGCGGCACGCCGGCGGGCGGGCCTGGGTGTTGATCGAGGACGAGGGGGCGACGGTGACCGTGTCGATCCGCGACGAGGGGCCGGGCATTCCGGATGGCCGGCTGGACGAGGCGGCCGCCCAGGGTCGGCTCGGCGTGACCCAGTCGATTCGGGGACGGGTGGTCGACGTGGGCGGCACCGTGCGGATCGTGTCCGCCCCCGAGGCGGGCACCGAGATCGAGCTGAGCGTGCCGAGGTGACGGCGGCGAACCCGGTCCGAGTGATGGTGGTGGACGACCATCCGATGTGGCGGGAGGGCGTGGCCCGCGACCTGACCGAGGCTGGTTTCCTGGTGGTGGCGACCAGCGGCGAGGGACGACAGGCCATCCGGGTGGCCGCCGCGGCCCAGCCCGACGTCGTCGTCCTCGACCTGCAACTACCCGACATCTCCGGCGTCGAGGTGATCCTGGGGTTGCGCGCGGCGCTGCCCGCCGTACGGGTGCTGATGCTCAGCGCCAGCGGCGAACAGCAGAGCGTGCTGGACGCGGTGAAGGCCGGGGCCACCGGTTATCTGGTGAAGTCGACAGCGCCCGCCGAGTTCCTGGAGGCGGTGCACCGCACCGCGGCCGGCGACACGGTCTTCACTCCCGGCCTGGCCGGGCTGGTGCTCGGCGAGTACCGCCGGCTGGCCGCCGGACCGGGGCGGGGGACCGGCCCGGCCGGCGCTGCCGAACCCGCGACGCCCCAGCTCACCGAACGGGAGACGGAGGTGCTGCGGCTGGTGGCGAAGGGGATGTCGTACAAGCAGATCGCCCAGCGCCTCGGCCTGTCGCACCGCACTGTGCAGAACCACGTGCAGAACACCCTGGGCAAGCTGCAACTGCACAACCGGGTCGAGCTGACCCGGTACGCCATCGAACGCGGTCTGGACGACTGAGCGACGTCAGACCGAGCGCGGCGGCTCCGTCTCGTGGATGGCCAGCTCCTCGGCGGTGGCTCCGCCCCCGGCCGATCCGGCGTCGTACGCCACCGAGTCGGTCTCCTGGTCGGTGTGCGCCCCCTCGTCGGGTTCCACCAGCCGGCCCACTGTGGCGTCGGCAACGGTGCCGAGCTGACCGTGGTCATAGAGGGAGACCGGTGAGTTCGGGTCCGAGGTCGGCCCGGGATCCATCACGTCGGCGTCCAGCTGAGCCTCCGCCGCGGCTTCCAGGTTGTCCGCCTCGAAGGCGATCTTCGGGTCGATGGTGCCGGCCAGCGGGTCGTCCGCCGGGCGCTCGTAGACCTCGCGGCCGAGCTTGTAGTCCAACGACTCACCGTCGAGCTGCTCCTCGGCGGTCGTGCCGAACCGGTCCACCGCCACCGGCGTCCGGTCGCCGGGCAGTTGGGCCGGGTCCGGGCCGTCCGCCTCGCGCCCGGTGAGGACGTCGTCGTTGGCGGTCGAGTCGTCATCGGCGGTGTCGGGCAGCCCTTGCGCCTCGGTGTCGGACACGGGGGTCGGGTACTCGTTGTCGCGCATGTCTGATCACTACCCGCTGCCCTGCCGCCGTAACCGGGCGGCAGTCGACGGTACGGCGCCGAATCGGGCGCCGACGGCGAAAGCCCCGTCAGGCGGCCTCGTCGTCGGGGTGCAGCACACACCAGACGACCTTGCCGTCCGGTACGGCAGTGCTGCCCCAGCGGCGGGCCACCGTGTCGATCAGCAGCAGTCCCCGACCGCCGGCCCGGTCTGGTGGGGAAATCCCGGCGAACGTCGGCTGACGCGGGGAGTGGTCGCGAACCGCCAGGTGCAGGGTGGTCTCCCGGGGTGCCAGCCGAACCGTCATCGGGGTCCGGGCGTGCGCCACCACGTTGTTGACCATCTCGGTGATCGCGATGCACGCCGGGTCGGTGAGCGTCGGCATACCCCAGCGCTCGCAACCGGTGTTGACCAGTTCGCGAGCCTGCCTGGCGGCGCCCACCGTCGGAGCCAGCTCGGCGGTGAGGACCGCCGCCAGTGGTGTCGCCGCCACAGCGGCCAGCGCCCCGTCGAGCGTCGGCCAGGCCGGCACCCCGGCGAGCGCGGCGTCCGGCTGGGCGGGCCCGTCGACCGCCGGGTCACACAGCAGCAGGTCCGCGGCGGGCCAGTCGGCGACCTCCCGGCGTACGTCGGCGAAGACGCCGCGTCCGGCCGCGTCGACGACCCGCAGGCCGGTCACGTCGGCCACCACCGGGCCGGGCCGGGCCAGCAGACGGGCGAGCAGCGCGCCGCGTACCGCCTCGGCACCGGCGGCATCGAGCACGCCGGTCAGTCGGACCACCGCTGACGACTCGTCGATTTCCACGAGACAGCTCGACATGATCGCCCCATTGTGCGCGCCGGTGACGGTCAGCGCATTCGGGCGCTCGACATCGGCCATCAGCGGTCCGACCGGGAACGGCGGTTGATGGCCGCCAGGGTGCCGACAGCGGTGCCGGCGGCGGCCAGACCGAACGCGGCGGTCATCCGCGCCAACTGTCGCCGCCGACCGTGCCAGCCACCGTCCTGGCGCGCCTGAGCATCGCTGTGGAACACGTTGCCGCTGCTGTCCACCCGGGCACCCGGGCCGAACTGGGTCCGGTGGGCGTACCAGCCGAGGGTGCGCTCGACCAGCGCGGGCGCCAGCCGCCACTGCAGGCCGATCAGCCGGGCGGCGCCGCCGGCGTACGCCTCGCGGCGAGGCCGCCGCAGCAGCCGGACGATGGTCTCGGCCACCACCTCCGGCGGGTAGATCGGAGGGGGTGGCACCAGCTCCCGCCCGCTGTGGTTGCCGGTGTGCCGGAAGAACGGGGTGTCGATCGTGGCGGGCAGCACGGTGCAGACGGAGATGTGACCGCGACCGGTGACCCGCAGCTCCTGTCGGACGGTGTCGGCCAGCCCACGGATGCCGTGCTTGGTGGCGTTGTACGCCGACTGGTACGGCATTGCCACCTCGGCCAGCACCGAGGCGTTGTTGACCAGTACACCGCCGCCGGCGGCACCCAGGTAGGGCAGGGCCGCCTTGATGCCGTGCACCGTTCCTAGCAGGTTGACCTCCAGCACCCGGCGGAACTCGGCGACCGGGATCTCGTCGAACAGTCCCACCGCGCTCACCGCGGCGTTGTTCACCCAGGCGTCGATCCGGCCGAACTCGGCCGCCGCCTGGTCGGCCAGCCGCCGCACCGACTCCAACTCGGTGACGTCGGTCGGTACGACCAGCGCCCGGCCGCCCAACTCCCGGCAGCGCTGTGCGACCTGTAGCAGGGCCGGCTCGCTGCGGGCGGCCAGCACGACGGCGGCACCACGGCGGGCCAGCGCGTACGCGGTCGCCGTGCCGATCCCGCTGGACGCACCGGTGATCACCACTGTCGAATCGTCGAGACTGCGGGTCAGCGGCATTTCTGAGCGGTACCCCCGGCCGGGCCTGGTCACACCGACGACGGCTTGTCGATCATCGTCGAAGTGCTGTCGCGTGTCGCGTGTGCTTGCCGTGGCGCAAGTGTCGGTGGCACTCGCGGGGACTCTTCCTGATCTGCCAGGTTTCGGCTCAGCGTCGCGGGGTTAATGGGACGCTCTGACCGGGAGGACCACCGCCGAGGAAAGATCGCAGGGAGGTGACCCATGCGCGTCGGCCTCGTCTGCGCGCACGCCAGTTCCTACCGCCACGCCGACGGCCCGCCCGTAGGCACCCGACAGCACACCGCGAGGGTCGCCGCCGAGCTGGCCGAGCGAGGCCATGACGTCCGGCTCTACGTGCGCCGGGACGACCCGACGCTGCCGGCGACGATGAACGTCGACGGCTACCAGGTGCACCAGGTGCCCGCCGGCCCGCCCACCCCACTGCCCACCGCCGAGCTGATCCCGTACGTGACGGAGGTCGGCCGCTGGCTGGCCGACGAGTGGTCGGGGTCCTGGCGGCCCGAGGTGGTGCACGGGCACTACTGGGTCGGTGGCCTGGCCGCCGCGCACGCCGTCCGGGAGACCGACATTCCGGTGGTGCAGACGTTCCACTCGCTCGGCATCGAACAGCTGCGTCACCTGGGTGGTCACTACGACGGGCCGGGCCAGCGGATCACGCTGGAGCGCGCGTTGACCCGGGCCGTCGACATCGCCGTGGCCCAGTCCAACGACGAGGTCGACGAGCTGACCCGGATGGGTCTGCAACGCAGCTCGGTCGCGTTGGTGCCGGCCGGCGTCGACATCGACCTGTTCCATCCCGACGGCGAGGCGGCACCGCGCGAACAGCGGTCCCGGATCCTCTCGGTGGGCTCGCTGGCCGCCGGGCACGGCCAGGAGGACCTGATCCGGGCCATGCGGCTGGTCGGTGACGCCGAGCTGGTGATCGCCGGCGGGCCGCCGGCCGACCAGTTGGTCAACCACGCCGAGGCGCGACGGCTGCGCGAGTTGGCCGAACAGCTCGGCGTCGTCGACCAGGTACGGCTCGTCGGGGCGGTGCCGCACGACCAGATGGCCACCTGGTACCGGTCGGCGGACGTGGTCGCCTGCACGCCGCACTACTCCTCGGCCGGACGGGTCTCGCTGGAGGCGATGGCCTGCGGTGTGCCGGTGATCGGCTACGCGATGGGCGGTCTGGCGGACGCCGTCGTCGACGAGGTCACCGGCCGCCTGGTGCCCCCCGGTGACGTACGGGCACTCGGAGTGTCGCTGCGCCGGCTGCTCGGCGACAACGCCGGTCGGTTCGCGTACGGGCACGCCGCTGTGGACCGGGTGCGCAGCAGTTACACCTGGGAGCGGACCGCCGGTGCGCTGGAACGCCTCTACGAACGGGTGGTGAGCCGCCGCAAGCCCGTCGAGGCGTGAGTCGGCGGTGCTGCGGGACCTTCAACCGTGGTGCGGTGCCGGACGGTCAGCCCGGCTGGCCGGCACCGACCATGGCGGGGTCCCGACGGCGTGTCACCGAACGGTGCTGCTGCGGTTCGGCGTACCGGGTCAGGCCGATGACCGCGGCCAGGGTCACCAGGAAGCCGACCGCGGCCAGCCACTCCCGCCCCGGCCAGATCTTGTCGTTGAGCAGCAGCAGGCCGACGATCGCGGCCGGCACCGCGCCGGCGGCGTCCATCGCGGCGACCGCGGCGGTCGTCGAGCCGCGCTGCATGGCCAGACCGAGCAGCAGCTGACCCACTATCGAGTGGGCGATCAGCAGGTAGAACAGCGGGTCGGCGAGGAACGCCTCGGCGGACGGCGCGGATGCCAGTGGCCGGGCGGCGACAGCGGCCGAGCTGAACGCCAGCCCGGCCAGTGAGCCGAGGGCCACCGAGCCCGGCGCCCCGTGCAGCCGGACGGCGAAGAAGCCGAGCACCGCTATCACGCCCAGTGCCACCAGCAGGGCGATCGAGCCGGCGGTGCCGAGTTGCTTCGACGGCGCCGGCCGGGCGGACAACACCAGTGCGGTGATCCCCGCGAAGAGCAGCGCCAGCAACACCACCTCCGCCGCCGGCAGCCGCCACTTCAACACCAGCACCCCGAGGATGGCGGTCACCCCGAGCCCGGCGGCCACGCTGGCCTGCACGAGAAACAGCGGCAGGTCCCGCCGGGCCAGGAAGGCGAGCACGAAACCGGCGATCTGACAGCCGAGACCGACCAGGTAAGTCCGGTGCCCAGCGAGGCGCAGAAGCAGGCCCGGATCGAAGGTGTGGTGGACGGTGGTGCGGGCCGCCGCCACCGACTGGAGCAGATTGGCGAAGCCGTACGCGACGATCATCACCGCGAGGAAGCACCAACCGGAGGAGACCACCTGGCGAGGATAGAGGTTGCCGGGGGTCAGCGCTCGGCTGGTCGGTTGAGGCGCACGAGGATGTCGGCGTGCAGCACACCGTTGGTGGCGACCACGCTGCTGTCGGTGCCCGGAGCACCGGCGGGAGCCGGTTGTCCGGCCAGATCCGTGACCGAGCCACCCGCCTCCGTGACGATCGGCACCAGCGCCGCCACGTCCCACAGTGACAACTCCGGCTCGACCATCACGTCCAGTGCCCCCTCGGCCAACAGCATGTAGCCGTAGAAGTCGCCGTACGCCCGGTTGCGCCAGCTGTCCCGCATCAGGTCGAGCACCGCGTCGAGCCGCCCGGCTTCCTCCCACCCGTTCAACGAGGAGTAGCAGAAGCTGGCATCCGCCACCCCGCGCACCGCGGACACGCCGATCCGCTCACCGGCCGCGGGGCCCGGCCCGGCGTACGCGCCCGCGCCCGCGCTGGCCCACCAACGTCGTCCGAGCGCTGGTGCGGACACCACGCCGACAGCCGGCCGGTCGCCGTCGTAGAGCGCGATCAGGGTGGCCCAGATCGGCACGCCACGGACGAAGTTCTTGGTGCCGTCGATCGGGTCGATGATCCACCGGCGGCCGTTCGGGTCGGCGGACGGCTGCGCGCCGAACTCCTCACCGAGCAGCCCGTCGGCCGGCCGATGCTCGGCCAGCAGGGCGCGGATCTCCCGCTCCACAGCGGTGTCCGCGTCGGAGACCGGGGTCAGGTCGGGCTTCGCCTCGACGCGCAGGTCGAGCGCGCGAAACCGGGCCGTGGCGATGGCGTCGGCCCGGTCGGCGAGCAGGTGGGCGAGGGCGAGGTCGTCGGCGTACCCGGTCATGCCGGCAACCTAGCCCACGCCCGTCGCGTCACTCGTCGGGGCCGCGCCGGTCATCCTCGCCGGGGCCGCGCTGGTCGCTGTCGCCGCGCGAGTCGCCCTCGCCGGCCCGGGAGGCGAGCAACCGACGGTACGAGGCCAGCCGGCGCGGGTCGGCCTTACCGGCGGCCACCCAGGCGTCCAGCCCACACTCGGCCTCGTCGGCCGTGTGGGGACAGTTCGGTGGGCAGTCGACGGTGCCCTCGACCAGGTCCGGAAAGCCGTGCAGCAGGCTGTCGGCCGAGACGTGCGCCAACCCGAAGCTGCGGATCCCAGGGGTGTCGATGATCCAACCCGGGTCGGTGTCGATCCCGGGCACCGGTGGCAACCGCAGCGCCACCGCGCTGGTCGAGGTGTGCCGGCCCCGGCCGATCGCGCTGACCACGCCGACCGCGCGCAGCGCGTCCGGAACGAGGCGGTTGACCAGCGTCGACTTGCCCACGCCGGAGTGCCCGACCAGCACCGACACCTTGCCGCTGAGCAGCGCGCGGAGCGCGTCGAGGTCGGAGTCGGGGCGGTTGAGCACGTACGGCAGCTCCAGCTCGGTGTAGTAGCCGAGCACCTCCTCCGGCCCGGCCAGGTCGGCCTTCGTGAGGCAGAGCAGCGGCTCGACGTCCGCGTCGTACGCGGCCACCAGGCAGCGGTCGATGAACCCGGTGCGCGGCGGTGGGTCGGCCAAGGCGCTCACGATCACCAACTGGTCCGCGTTGGCCACCACGACCCGTTCCAGCCGGCCCTCGGCGGTGGTCTCGTCGTCGTCGGCGGTGCGGCGCAGCACCGAGCGACGTTCGGCGATCCGGACGATGCGGGCGAGCGCGCCCTCCGCGCCGGACGTGTCGCCGACCAGGCTGACCCGGTCACCGACCACCACCGACTTGCGGCCCAACTCGCGGGCCCGCATCGCGGTGACAGTGGGCAGCTCGGCGCCGACCACGCCGCGTTCGGCCCCGGAGAGCACACAGGTGTAGCGCCCTCTGTCGACGGCGATGACGAACCCGTCCACCGCGTCGGCGTGCTGCGGGCGGGTGCGCGTACGTGGGCGCGACGACTTTCCGGGCCGGACCCGCACGTCGTCCTCGTCGTACTCCCGCCGTTTGGTCGCCAGGACCTGTCCTCTTCTCGCGTCAGCTCTTGGTGAGCGTCCGGACGCTCACTTGCCGGTCACCATCGCTGACCATAGTGCCGGGAACTCGGGCATTGTCTTGGAGGTACACCCCACGTCGTCCACCTCGATGCCCGGAACGGCGAGCCCGGCCACCGCGGCGGCGTGCGCCATGCGGTGATCGTGGTAAGTGCGGAAGACGCCGCCGCGCAGCGGTCGGGGCCGGATCTCCAACCCGTCAGGTGTTTCGGTGATGTCCGCTCCGAGCCCGCCGAACTCGCGCGCGAGCGCGGCGAGCCGGTCGGTCTCGTGGCCGCGGATGTGCCCGACGCCGGTGAAGACCGACGGCGAGTCGGCCAGCATGGCCAGCGCGGTCAGCACGAGGGTCAGCTCGCCGACGTCGGAGAGGTCGGCGGTCAGACCGTGCACCACGCCGGTGCCACGGACGGTCAGCCCGTTGGTGGAGAGGGTGACCTCGCCGCCCATCCGCTGCAGCAGCGAGCGGAGTTTCTCGACCGGCTGCGCGCTGCTGTGCGGCCAGCCCTGCAAGGTGACTTCACCGCCGGTGACCAGTGCGGCGGCGAAGAACGGCACGGCGCCGGAGAGGTCCGGTTCGATGTCCCAGCCGCGCCCGGTGAGTGGGCCGGGCTCGACGGCCCAGACGTCGGGGGTGCTGTCGTCGACCGCCGCGCCGGCGGCCCGCAGCATCTGCACCGTCATCCGAAGATGCGGCGCGGAGGGCACCGGCCGCCCGACGTGGCGGACCACGACGCCCCGGTCGAAGCGCGGGGCGGCCAGCAACAGCCCGGAGACGAGTTGGCTGGATGCGGACGCGTCGATCACGACCTCGCCGCCGGTGACCCGGCCGGTGCCGAGCACTGTCAGCGGCAGGCTGCCGGTGCCGGTGACGTCGATCCGGACGCCCAGCGAGCGCAGCGCGTCGACCAGCGGGCCGAGTGGGCGGGTGCGCACGTACGGGTCACCGTCGAAGGTGACCTGGCCGTCGGCAAGGCCCGCCACCGGTGGCACGAACCGCATCACGGTGCCGGCCAGCCCGACGTCGACGTGGGCGGGGCCGGCCAGCGGGTGCGGTCGGACCAGCCAGCGCTCGTCGTCGCTGATCGAGACGTGCGCGCCCATCGCCCGCAGGCCGGCGGCCATCAACTCGGTGTCGCGGGCGCGCAGTGGCCGGGCCAGCGTCGACGGGCCGGCGGCCAGCGCGCTGAGCACCAGGGCCCGGGCGGTCATCGATTTGGAACCGGGCAGGCGCAGCGTCGCCGCCACCGGGTCGGATGCGGTCGGTGCGGTCCACGGCTGCGGCGGCCGGGTCGCGGTCAGGTTGCCCACCGTTACATTCTGCCGTGTCGGCGGGCGGGCGGCGGTACCCGGCGTTCGTACTCCCGGTTGGCGGGACAGCCGACGGGGCCTCCGACGCGTTAGCGTGTGCCCCATGTGCGGCAGGTACGCGACGACCCGGAGCTCCGGCGAGCTGAGCGCGCTGTTCGAGTCGTCCGACGACTCCGACGGCCTGGTTCGGGCGGACCACAACGTCGCGCCGACCGACAGGGTGCCGCTGGTCCGGGTCAGCCCGGAGGGGCACCGCAGCCTCTGCGTCGGCCGCTGGGGTCTGCTGCCGCACTGGTCGCGGTCCGCGTCGGGAGCCGCCCGGATGATCAACGCGCGGGCGGAGACGGTGGCCACCAGCCGGGCGTACGCGGGTTCCTTCTCCCGTCGCCGTTGCCTGGTCCCGGCCGACGGCTGGTACGAGTGGGTCCGGCTGCCCGACGGCGGGCGACAGGCGTACTTCATGACCCCCCGGGACGGCTCGGTGCTCGCGCTGGCCGGCATCTGGTCGGTCTGGGAGTCCGACGCCGAGACCCGGCTCACCTTCAGCGTGCTGACCACCACGGCGCTCGGCGACCTGGCCGAGGTGCACGACCGGATGCCGGTGCTGCTGCCAGCTGAGCGGTGGTCGTCGTGGCTCGCGCCGACCGACGAGCCGGGGCGGCTGCTCACCGAGGCGTCGGCGGAGCAGTTGGCGGGGTTGGAGATCCGGCCGGTGGGTGCGGCGGTGGGGGACGTTCGTAACGACGGGCCGCAGCTGACCGCGCGGGTGGCGGTGGCGCCGACGGTGTCACCGCAGGAGCTGACCCTGTTCTGACGCTGCGGCGCATAGTCGGCCGCCGATTTGCCAGGGTTCGCGCGATTCGTCTCCTGGCTGTTCAGTCATGTTCCCGGCAGACCCTTGTCCCGGGGTTGCGAAGTGCGATAGAACACAGCGCCGGTAGTGGCTGTCGGTCCGCACGGGGCGGACGACGTCCACAGCTTTTGCCGGTCCCACGGGGGAGGTGGGCGGATGACACGGGCACGTATGCCGCGCCCGCACGAGGTGGCAGCGGCGCGGCGAGATCCGCGACTGCTGCGGGCCGTGCGAGAACGGCGACAGGACGACGCGTGGCGCACCAGAGGAACCTGCCAGAGCGTCGATCCGGAGACATTCTTTCCGGCACCGAACGAGCCGGCGGACGCCGCCGTCGCGCTGTGTCGCAGTTGTGACGTGCAGGGGTCCTGCCTGGCGTGGGCCCTCGACGTCGGTGACTGCCACGGCGTGTGGGGCGGCACCACGCCGCGGGAACGACGGGCGATGCTGGTCGCCTGGCGCGGGGAGGTCGAACCCGATCCGGACGCCATCGACGACGCCGGCCCGCCGGTGCGCGATCGCCTGCTCGCCCTGGTCCCGCTGAGCTGATCGGCGGCCCGGTTCGCACGCGATACCCGTCCGGCGGCGCAGAATAGGCCGGTGCCAGCCAGCAACGAGATCGACACCCCGCGCGGCCCGGCGTGGATCGACACCGACCTGCCGGTCCGCCCGGCCACCGCCCTGCTCGTCCTCGGGCACGGCGCGGGCGGCAGCGTCGACGCACCCGACCTGCTCGCGGTCCGGGACGCGTCGGTGGCGGCCGGCCTGGCCGTGGTCCGGGTGACGCAGCCGTACCGGGTCGCCGGTCGACGTGCGCCGGCACCGGCAGGTCACCTCGACGAGGCCTGGACGGCGGTGCTCGCCGAGCTGCGCGCCCGGCACGCCGACGTGCCGACGGTGGTGGTCGGTGGGCGTTCCAGCGGCGCACGGGTGGCCTGTCGGACGGCCCGTGCGGTGGGCGCGGTGGGTGTGGTCGCACTGGCCTTTCCACTGCACCCGCCTGGCCGGCCGGAACGCTCCCGCGCCGCCGAACTGGGCACCGGCCTGCCGACGTTGGTCGTCAACGGCGACCGGGATCCGTTCGGGACGCCGGAGCCGGGACCGACCGTGCAGGTGGTGAGTCGTCCCGGTGAGACGCACGACCTGCGCCGCGATCCGGCCGGCACCGCCGCCGTCGTGCGCGACTGGCTGTCCGCCCAGGGCTGGGCGGCCGGCTGACCCGTCGCGCCCGGCTCGCCGGGTCGACCGTTTCCGGCGCGGGCACGGGTCGTTGCATCCGTTGGTGCCGCCGGCCCGAGCAGGGCCGGTGACACCAGTCCTCCCAGGCCCTTCCTGGTCCCAGCGCCGGCCGCCGTCGGGGCCGGGACCAGGAACGGGGAGGGGCGGCCGGAATGCCCCAGTGGTCATCTCGCGTTACTACCCCCGGACGACTTTTCTGCGAGGGGGGTGACCGGTGCCAACCGAGACACGAAGCCTGGAACGGGACGAGCGGGACGCCCGGCAGCTGAAGCGGCTGCTGGACGGCCCGGAATGGCCCGCGACAGCGGGACCGGGCGGGGTGGGTGCGGTGAGCACGGGCACACCGGCCGGAAGTGAATCTGCGGGCAGGTCCGTGCGCGTATCCTCGGCGGGAAAGCATCCGACGCGAGGGGATGTGCGGTTGACCACCGAGAAGACGGACGAGCGCAGGGCCCGATTCGAGCGGGACGCGATGCCATTCGTCGATCAGCTCTACGCTGCTGGGCTGCGGATGACACGCAACCCGGCGGATGCCGAGGACCTGGTCCAGGAGACGTACCTGAAGGCGTACGCGGCCTTCCACCAGTTCGAGCAGGGCACGAACCTCAAGGCCTGGCTCTACCGGATCCTGACCAACACCTACATCAACTCCTACCGCAAGCGGCAGCGCCAGCCGATCCAGGCGCCCACCGAGGAGATCACCGACTGGCAGCTCGCCGAGGCCGAGTCGCACACCTCCAGCGGGTTGCGCTCGGCCGAGACCGAGGCACTGGACCGGCTGCCGGACAGTGACGTCAAGGAGGCCCTCCAGCAGTTGCCGGAGGAGTTCCGCCTGGCCGTCTATCTCACCGATGTCGAGGGCTTCTCCTACAAGGAGGTCGCGGACATCATGGGCACGCCGATCGGCACCGTGATGTCGCGTCTGCACCGGGGCCGTCGTAATCTGCGCAAGCTGCTCGAGCGTTACGCCGGGGAGCGGGGCTTCAGTGCGGCCCGCTCGGCGAAGGGCTCGACTGCCGCTGCCGGCCGGGAGGTGTGACGTGAGCTGTGGGGAGCCGCACGAGACGGACTGCCGCGAAGTGCTCGCGGAGGTGTATCTCTACCTGGATCTGGAGTGCGCCGACGAACGTCGCTCGCTGATCCGGCACCACCTGGACGAGTGCGGGCCCTGCCTGCGCGAGTACGGGCTGGAGCAGGAGGTGCGGGCGTTGGTGGCGCGTTGCTGCGGCAACGAGACCGCGCCGGATGAGCTGCGTGAGCGGCTGCGGGTCAAGCTCACCGAGCTGGTGGTCTTCGAGACCAGCGACTCCCGTGAGCTGGCCGACTGATCGTCTGAGCCCGCCGACCGAGCGTCGGCACCAGCTGGCAAGACCGGTGGCCCGGGTCGATGTCGACCCGGGCCACCGGTGTACCCGGCCTCGGCCGGCTGAGCGACGACGGGCAGTCGGCCCGCCGACCCGTTCAGGAGTTGGGACGCTTGCCGTGGTTCGCGGCGCTCTTCTTACGAGCCTTCTTCTTCCTGGACTTCTTCGCCATGCTGACCTCCTCGTGACGGGTCGGATCCGTCCTGCGCACGACCTCGGCGCGGATGCGGCCACCGGCGGTCCGGCGTCGGGTCCGACCCGCTGATGGTAGTGCGGTCGACACCCGCCGCCTTCCCCAGGGCGGGCCTGTCATCCCGGCTGCGCCGCTGCCCGCCCACCGCCGGTCGACGCATGATTGGATACATCGGCAGGCACGTCGCGAAGAGGGAGGGCCTGGACATGGCCGAGGAGATCCGCGCCGAGATGGTGGCCAACGTCTGGAAGGTCGTCGCCACGGCGGGTGACACGGTGACCGAGGGCGACACCCTGGTGATCCTCGAGTCGATGAAGATGGAGATCCCGGTCGTCGCCGAGTCCGATGGTGTGCTCCAGCAGCTCGTCGTCAACGAGGGCGACGTCGTGCAGGACGGTGACCTGATCGCCGTGATCGCTTGACCGGGCTGCGGGTCCGTTCGGCCGAGTCGGTCGATTTCCCCGGCGTGGCCCGGCTGACAGTCGCCGCGTACGAGGCGGACGGCCAGCTCAAGGGCGAACACGGGTACGGCGAGGTGCTGGCCGACGTGTCGACCCGGGCGGCCAGCGGCGAGGTGCTGGTCGCTGTCGACGAGGTGACCGGGGCGGTGCTCGGCTCGGTCACGTTCGTGCTGCCGGGCAGCCCGTTCGCCGAGCTGGCCGGGCCGGGCGAGGCCGAGTTCCGGATGCTCGCCGTCGACCCGGGCGCTCAGGGGCGGGGTGTGGGTGCCGCACTGGTCGAGGCGTGTGTCGACCGGGCGACCGAGTTGGGTTGCACGGCGGTGGCGATCTGCGTCCGGGCGGGGATGGCCGATTCGGCGCACCGGCTCTACTCGCGGCGCGGTTTCGTCCGTTCGCCGGAGAAGGACTGGTCACCTTTGCCGGGTGTGGACCTGCTCGGCCTCCGGCTGGAGCTGACGCGCGGCTGAGCCGGCGACCGGCGGGCTCAGGTCGGCCGGCCGGCGGACCACCGACAGGCCGGACCGGCCACATCGATCACGAGATGGTCAGGCGTCGGGCTGCGTGCCGATGGCGGCCAGCAGTTCGTCGGCCACCTCCAGGGCGAGCTTGCGGCGTTCGTCGTCGCTGATGTGCGGCGCGCGGACCGCGAACCAGCTGGTGTGCACCGCGAACAGGGACAGCGCGGCGCGTAGCTGGGCGGCGGGGGAGTCGTCGCCGCGGCAGAGCGCTTCGGCCAGCTCCATCATCCGGCCGCGCATCTTCTGGCCGGAGGAGAGGCTCTTGAGCGCGGTCTGGTTCTGCTCGAAGAAGCGCATCACCGACGGCTGAGTGCCGTCGAACATCGTGTCGGCGTAGCGGGAGATCAGTTCGCGCCGGGTGGCCAGGGTCGCGGGCTGGGTGGCGGCCCAGGCGGTCAGCGCGTCCATCCGCTCCAGCCGGTCCTCGACGAAGCTGGCGACGATGTCGTCCTTGCTCTTGAAGTGGTAGTAGAGCGCGGCCTTGGTGACGTTGAGGCGCTCGGCGATCTCCCGGAGCGAGGTCTTCTCGTACCCCTGCTCGGTGAAGAGTTCGAGCGCGACGGCCTTGATCCGTTCCCGCGTCCCGCCGCCTGTGCTCTCGCTCACCCACGCCCCCCAAATGGCTTGACCGTTCCTCGTACCCAACTTACCGTGCGGCTAGTAAGGTGACTAGCCGGGCGGCAAGTAAGTACGGCAATCTTCGGGGGGAGCTTACCCATGACTCAGGCAACCCAGGCCGGCACGCGACCCAACAACATCCGGGTCGTGCTGTTCGGGCTGATGATCGCGATGATGCTCGCGATGCTCGACAACATGATCGTCAGCACCGCGTTACCGCGGATCGTCGGCGAGTTCGGCGGGCTCAACCACTTCACCTGGGTGGTTACCGCGTACGTCCTGGGCACCACCGTCTCCACCCCGATCTGGGGCAAGCTCGGTGACCTCTACGGCCGCAAGTCGGTCTTCCTGACCTCGGTCGTCGTCTTCCTGGTCGGCTCCGCCCTCTGTGGCATGGCCGGCTCCGGGATGCTCGGCGGTCCAGAGGACGGCATGGTCCAGCTCATCGCCTTCCGGGCCGTGCAGGGCCTCGGCGCCGGCGGCCTCATGGTCGGCGTGATGGCGATCATCGGTGACCTGGTCCCGCCCCGCGAGCGCGGGCGCTACCAGGGCATGATCGCCGGCATCATGGCCATCGCCATGGTCGCCGGCCCGCTGGCCGGCGGATTCATCACCGACCACCTCTCCTGGCGCTGGGCGTTCTACGTGAACCTGCCGCTGGGTGGTATCGCGCTGCTCGTGCTGATCAGCACCATGCACCTGCCGAAGTACCGCACCGAGCACCGGATCGACTGGCTCGGCGCCGGGCTGCTCTCGGTCGGCATCACCGGGATCGTGTTGATCACCACCTGGGGTGGCAACGAGTACGACTGGACGTCGCCGCAGATCCTCGGCCTGGCCGTGCTGGCCGTCGTCGCGTTGGTGGCGTTCGGCCTGGTCGAGCGCCGGGTGACGGAGCCGATCCTGTCGCTGAAGCTCTTCGCCAACCGCAACTTCGCGCTGATCTCGCTGATCGGTTTCCTGCTCGGCTTCGCGATGTTCGGCGCGATGAACTTCCTGCCGCTCTACCAGCAGACGGTGCAGGGGGCGTCGGCGACGAACAGTGGCCTGCTGCTGCTGCCACTGATGTTCGGCATGCTTGTCGTCTCGCTTGTCGTCGGCCGGGCAATCACGAAGACCGGACGGTACCGGGCGTACCCGATCATCGGTGGCGTGGTGATGACCACGGGCATGGCGCTGCTGTCGATGCTCGACGTCAACACCAGCAAGCTGGTGTCCTCGCTGTACATGGTCGTGCTCGGCGCCGGTATGGGCTTCCTGATGCAGACGTCGATGCTGATCGCGCAGAACAGCGTGGAGCAGAAGGACCTCGGCGCGGCCAGTGGCGCGGCGACGTTCTTCCGGTCGATCGGCGGCTCGTTCGGCATCTCGCTGTTCGGCGCGATCTTCGCCAACCGGCTCGCCGACTCCGCCGCCGGCGCGGCCTTCGATGGCGGAGGCGGGGGAGGCGGGATGGACCTGGCGAAGCTCAGGGAACTGCCCGCCCAGGCGCGCGAGGCGGTGCTCGGCGGTCTCGCCGACTCGATCTCGCACGTCTTCCTCTGGGCGGTGCTGTTCACCGTCGCGATCCCGGTGCTCGCCTGGTTCATCAAGGAGATCCCGCTGCGCACCGCGAACGAGGCGCCGCCGCAGGCCACTCCGGAGGAGGACGCCGAGGTCGCCCTCGGCAAGGCCCCGGTCGCCTGACGCCCAAACCCCGCGATCTTGCACTTTGTGCGCGTGCACAAGCACTGTTTCCGACAAAACGGCGACAGTAAGTGCAAGATCGCGGGGTTGCGGGGAATCAGCGGCGGAGCAGGCGTTGCCAGAGGCGGCGCAGGGGGTTGCGAGGGCGGGGGAGCCGGGGGGAGTTGGCTCTCAGCAGCTCGGTGGCCAGTGCCGCCGTCGCCGGATCCAACTGCGGGGCGGCGAGTGCCAGGTGAGCCAGCGAGGCGGCGATCGGGACCGGTCGGCTGCGCGCCACGTCAGCCGCGTCGGCCAGCCGCTCCGCCACCACCCGGGCCACGTCCGGTCGCACCGAAGGGTCCACCCAGGCGGCGGTGACCAGTGCGAACAGGGCCGCCTCGGTGACCCAGTCCTCGACGCCCCAGATCAGATCGAGCAGCACCCGGCGTCGGGTCGAGCCCTCCCACGGCTCGTCGGTGCGGTGGTGCAGCAGCCCCAGACAGGCCCACACCTGGACTCCACGCACCCAGACCGACGGGTCGTGGGCCGCCAGCAGCCGACCCACCGCGTTCGCCGGTGCCGCCGGCGGGTGCACCAACAGACCGAGCAGGTCGTCCACGTCGAGGCCGGCCAGACCCACCGCGGCGTCGTACGCCGCCGGCGGATGTGCCCACGCCGGATGGGCGATCTGCCCGATCCGTTCGACAGCCGTCGCCGAGGGCGCCGCCAGCGCGGGTGTGGGCACCGTGTCCGCGTAGTGCCACAACCGCTGAGCTGACTCCCGCCGGGGCTCGCGCGGGTCGGGCTCCGGCGCGCCGACGACCTCGATCCGCAGCCCGGGGGCTGTGGAGATCGCCGTCCCGACCGCGCTCGGCGGGGCGGCGGCGGACAGGCGTACGGCACCGCCGAGACCGTTGTCGTCATCGGCCACCGCCTGGCGCATCGCGTCGACCAGGGGCCCGCCGGCCGGCGTGAGTTGGCCGAGCCAGGGCCGACCTCGGCAGCACTGGGCCAGGTCGCCGTGCTCGTGGCTGTCGTCCGGGTGGTCGCGTACGAAGTCGGCGAGCGCGACCAGGTGGGCGAGGTCACCGTCGCGCAGGTGCCGCAGGCGGTGAGCGGTGTGCACCGCGCAGTCGAACGACGGATCGCGCGCCAGTGCCCGCTCGGTCCACTCCAACGCCTCGTCCAGCCGGCCGATCTCGGCCAGGGTGCCGGCGATGTCCGCGTAGATCGCCAGGTCGTCGGGGTCCAGCTCGACGGCCCGACCGAGGGCCGCGAGGCCGTCGCGGGTCCGGCCCGAGCTGCGGTACGCGTACCCGAGCCACACCTCGCCCATCTTCGAGGGCTGTGCGCGTACCCCTCGGGTGGCCCAGCGGACCGCCAGCTCGACCTCGCCGAGGCGCCGGGCCAGCGCGGACGCCGCGCCCAGCAGCAGGCCGTGTTCGGGGTGCACCGTCGCCGCGTTGCGGGCGAGCGTGAGGTACGGGGTCAGCGGGGCCCGGCCGATCCGTGGCACCGGGTCGGGCAGTGCGGCGCAGACCTGCATGAGGACGCGGGCGATGTGCTCCGGTTCCAGTCGTTCGGTCAGCTCGGGCGCGGTGACCCAGGGCACGCCGGCCCACTCGGTGCCGGGCGCGTACGACGTCGCCGCGGCCAGCAGTTCCAGCCCTTCGGCGGGACGCCCGGCGGTGGCGAGGAGGTGGGCGCGGGCGACCACCGCACCGACGAAGGTGTGGTGGTTGATCGGGAAGAGGTCGAGGCCGCCGCCGCTCGACACGGCGAGCCGGGCGAGGGTCTCGTGCACCTCCGGCAGGGTGGGGGCCCGTGCCAACGCGCCGGCGAGGTGGCCGGCGGCGTGGTGCAGGTCGCCCTCGTCGAGTGCCAGGCGGGCCAGTGCCAGCTCCTCCGTCGCGGAGAGCGCGGGATCGTCCGTTCCCTCGGGCACGTCGTCCTCTCGTGGCAGTTAGACCGGATGCAACGGGTAAAGCGTAGTTGATATTGAGATCAACTGGTGATCAGCTGCGCAGTCCTGCTCGTTCGATTGCTGAGATACGCTTAAAAGTGCAAGACTGAGCAAGAATCGCGCGGCAACCGCGCAGGGGGAGGGGTTTCCGTGACACGTGCAGGGGCTGGAATGGCCGCCGACATCGACGAGCAGCCAGCTGGCTACGCGCGCCTGCTCTCCGCCGCCAACGCCGCCGAGATCGCCCGGGTGGCGGCGGTCGTCGCGGAACGTCGGCCACGGCACGTGGTCTTCACCGCGCGGGGCACCTCCGACCACGCGGCGCTCTACGGGGCCTACCTGACCGAGATCCGGCTCGGCCTGCCCGCCGGGCTGGCCTCGCCCAGCGTCGTGACCCTCTTCGGGGCCCGCCCCGACCTCTCCGACGCGCTGGTCGTCGGGGTCAGCCAGAGCGGCGGTTCGCCCGACCTGGCCGAGGTGCTGCGCGCCGCCCGAGCATCCGGTGCGCTCACCCTCGCGGTGACGAACGCTCCCGACTCGCCGCTGGTCGACGTGGCCGAGCTGAGCGTCGACATCGCCGCCGGGCACGAGCGGGCGGTCGCCGCCACCAAGACGTACACCGCGGAGCTGCTCGCCCTGCTGATGCTGGTGGAGGGGATCCGGGCCGGCGACGGCGTGCTCCCGAACGCCGAACGGGAGGCGCTCGACGCACTGCCCGAGCTGGCCGCCCGCACCCTTGCCGACGGCACCCCGGCCCAGCTCGCCCCGCGCTACCGGTTCGCCCGTCAGCTGGTCACCACCGGCCGGGGGTACGCCTACCCCACCGCCCGGGAGGCGGCGCTGAAGCTGATGGAGACCTCGTACCTGCCGGCGCTCGCCTTCTCCGGCGCCGACCTGCTGCACGGCCCGCTCGCCATGACCGACCCGGAGGTCCCGGTGCTCGCCGTGGTGGGCTCCGGCCCCGGCGGCCGGTCGATGGGTGAGGTGCTGCCCCGCCTCGGGGAACGCCGCGCCGACGTCGTGGTGGTCGGCTCCGCTGACGTTCCGGGCGCCACCCGGCTGGCCGTCCCCGAGGTCGACGAGCGGTACGCCCCGCTGCTGGACATCCTGCCGATGCAGCGGTTGGCGCTGGCCCTGGCGCTCACGCGGGGCGAGGACCCGGACGCGCCGCGCGGGTTGAAGAAGGTCACCGCGACGATGTGAGGCGTGGCGTGGCACCCTGGTCACCGTGTCCACGCTGCGCGACCTCGCCGAGGAGCACACCCATCTCCGTCCGGCCGACATCGACCACCTGCACCGGATCGCGGGCGACTGGCAACTGCTCTCCGATCTGTCCTTCGCTGACCTGCTGCTCTGGGTGCCGGTCGACGCCGAGGGCACATTCCTCTGCGTCGCCCAGGTGCGCCCGACCACCGCACCTACCGCCTACCAGGACGACCAGGTGGGTCGGATCGTCGGCGGGCCGGAGGTGGCCCACCTGGGGGTGGCGTACTCCCAGGCTCGGATCTGGCGTGAGGGCGACCCGGTCTGGTACGGCGACGTGCCGGCCCGGCACGAGGCGATCCCGGTCCGGCTGCGTACCGCCGAGGGGGAGGCCGGCGAGGTGATCGCCGTGGTGGGGCGGGACACCAACCTCTCCACCGCGCGTACGCCCAGCCAGCTGGAGCTCAACTACCTCACCACCGCCGACGACCTGGCGCAGATGATCGCGGACGGCACCTTCCCGCCGCCACGGCATCCGGGCGAGACCACCTCGGCGCCCCGGGTCGGCGACGGCCTGGTCCGGCTCGACGCCGGCGGCAAGGTCACCTACGCCAGCCCCAACGCGCAGTCCGCGTACCGCCGACTGGGCTACGCCTCGCACCTGGTGGGGGAGGACCTGGCCGCGTTGCACCGTCGGCTGGCCGGTGACCCGCTGGACGGCACCGAGGCCTCGAACGGCATCCTGGCCGCGCTGCGTGGTGAGGCGCCACCCCGCCGGGAGATCGACGCACGGGGTGCCACGATGCTCACCCGGGCGCTGCCGCTGATGCCGGCCGGGGTGCCGATCGGAGCGTTGGTGCTGGTCCGGGACATCACCGAGGTCCGCCGCCGGGACCGGGCACTCATCACCAAGGACGCCACCATCCGGGAGATCCACCACCGGGTGAAGAACAACCTCCAGACGGTGGCCGCGCTGCTGCGGTTGCAGGCCCGCCGGGTGGCCATGCCGGAGGCGCGGGTCGCGCTGGAGGAGTCGGTACGCCGGGTCGCGTCGATCGCCCTTGTACACGAGACGCTCTCCATGTCCAGCGACGAGGCGGTGGAGTTCGACGGCATCGTCGACCGGGTGGCCAGCGCGGCGACCGAGGTCGCGGCGACCGAGGTGAGCGTCGGCATGCGCCGGCGGGGCAGCTTCGGGGTGCTGCCGGCGGAGATCGCCACCTCGCTGGTGATGGTCCTCAACGAGTTGCTGCTCAACGCCGTCGAGCACGGCTTCCCGCCGGCCGACGAGGCGGAGGAGGAGACCCTGGTGGCCTCCGCCTCCGGCATGGTGCCGGTCGCCCCTGCCGAGGTGGACCCGTCGCTGCGCCCCGAGGTCGTGGTCTCCGCGCACCGGTTCCGCAAGATGCTGCACGTCTCGGTGACCGACAACGGGCGCGGCCTACCCCCGGACTTCGACGCCGAACGCGGCAGCCGGCTCGGCCTCCAGATCGTCCGGGCCCTGATCACCGGGGAGCTGCGCGGCACCATCGAACTGCGCGCCGGCGCCAACGGTGGCACCGAGGCCATGCTGGTAATCCCGCTGGCCCGCACCACCACCCACGACGGCCGCTCGCAGACCTGACCCGCTCTGCCGCCTCCGGTGGGGCGGGCGACCGGGCCCGTCCACCTCGATACGCCTGATGACGGTGAGTCATCCTGATGACTGACAGGCATCACGCCCATCCTGATGTCCGCTCCGGCCGCAGATCCCCGCCGCAGACCCCCGCCGGCACCTGGGGGTCGGGTCAGCGGTCGGGGCGGCTGGTCAGCAGGGCGACGGTGAGGCCGGGGCGCTGCCAGACCTGGGCGACGGTGAAGTCCCTGCGGAGCGCGTCGCCCTTGGCGTCGGGCACGGCGGCCAGCGGCTCGGCGTGCCGGCCGGAGACGACGAGCCACACCCGTGTCGTACCGGCCAGGCACGGTTCCGGCTGGGGGCACTCGGCGGCCCACAGATCGCCGCGGCGGACCTCGTCCTCGGTGACCAGCACGTCGCGTGGTGGGTCGCTGAGGTGGTACTCGATGCCGAGATCGAGAAAGAGCCAGCTGTGCCGGGGTGAGTAGACCACCGCGTCACCGGGGCGTTGACCGTCGGCGATCACCCGGGCCGCCCCCGCGTAGTCCACCGGCGCGCTGCGCGGCCACTCGTGGGTCCGTCGCAGCGCGGCCTGATCGGGCAGGCCGAGCAGCCCGGCCAGCACCACCACGACGAGCGCCGCCGGAGCGGCCACGGCGGCCAGCGCCGCGCCCGCCAGCAGGCACGCGAAGGGCACCACGAAGACCAGATACCGAGGCACCCACAGCGGTACGACAGTGCCGGCGGCGAAGAGCAGCAGTACGGGCAGCAGCACCGCGCTGACCGGCAGCAGGGCGCGCCGCCCGAGCCGGGCCGCGCCCAGCGCGGCGACCCCGAGCAGCAGGCCACCCACCACGCTGCTCTGTGCCACGCCGCCGGGCAGCGCGGTCAGGTCGTCCAGCCGGGCCAGGTGGACCCAGTCCAACTGCCGGGACTGCTGGGTCCGCGCCTTCACCAGCAGCGGACCGGCCAGTAGCGCGACCGGCAGCACGGCGACCAGCCACCGCCACACCCGCCGGTCCCGCGCGGCGTCGGGCTGGGCCGGGGTGACGATGCCGGCCGGGGTCGGGCCGCGCCACCAGGCGACGAGGACGACCAGCGCATGGGCGGCCAGCACTGTGAGCGCGATCAGGTGGATGAGCCCGAGAGCGGCGACGGCGGCCGCGTAACCGGCCCAACGGGCCCAGCTCGGTCGGCGCAGCGCGCTCACCAGCAGCAGTGTGGCGAGCACGGCGAGCATGGTGGCCAGCGCGTACGGGCGAGCCTCCTGCCCGTAGCGGGAGGTGCCGGGGAGCACCGCGAACAACAGCCCGGCGAAGAGGCCGCCGCGCCGGTCGACGAGCCGCGCGCCGAGCACGGCGAGCAGCCCGGCGGCCACCGTCATCGCCAACACCGCCGGTACGCGCAGGGCGATGGTGGAGTCGCCGAAGACCCCCGTCCAGAGGTGCATCAGCAGGTAGTACGGCCCGGTGGCGGCGTCGATGGTGCCGGCCAGTCGGGCCAGGTCGCCGGGCGACCGGGTGGCCGCACTCCACGTCGCCAGCTCGTCGCGCCAGAGCTGGGCGGAGCCCAGCCCGGTCACTGTCACCGCCAGGGTCACCAGCGCCGGGGCAAGCCAGACCGGCAGGCGGCGCAGGTGCTCCCACGCCGTCCCGGCCGACCTCTCGGACAATTGCCCCACGGTTCGAGCCTGCCACGCTCGTCGCGAGAACTCGGCCCGTGATGTGGGATCCAGCACGCGGACATTGGCCGGCCCCCATGGGGTGTGGCAGCATGGGCCCATGACCGCCGCAGTCGTCCGCCGCTTCGTGGCACGTCGCCACGTCGATTACGGCCGCGTGCGCAGCGCGATCTGTCCGGCCTACTGACGACGCCCGACCAATCCGTCTCGGGCGCGCTCCGCGCCGGCTGTCTGAAGACACCGTTGTCCCGCCCGCTTCGCCGGGCCGGCCGCCGCGCCCCGCGTATCCCGAGGCACAGCAGACAACGGAGGACGCCGCGATGGCGGTCAGCAGCATCCCGGCCCGTTCCGAGGACCCGACGGCTCGTCCGACCCGAGCGCCGCGCCGGCCACGGGGTGAGGGTCAGTGGGCGCTCGGCCACCGCGAGCCGCTCAACCCCAACGAGCGGATCAAGAAGGACGACGACCCGCTCAACGTCCGGGCCCGCATCGAGACCATCTACGCGCACCGGGGCTTCGCCTCGATCGACCCGCAGGACCTGCGGGGCCGGTTCCGCTGGTGGGGCCTCTACACCCAGCGCAAGGCGGGCATCGACGGTGGGCGTACCGCAGTGCTGGAGCCGCACGAGCTGGAGGACGAGTTCTTCATGCTCCGAGTCCGCATCGACGGCGGGCAGCTCAGCCTCGCCCAGCTGCGGGTGATCGCGGACATCTCCCGGGAGTTCGCGCGGGACACCGCCGACATCACCGACCGGCAGAACATCCAGTACCACTGGATCCGGGTCGAGGACATGCCGGAGATCTGGCGTCGGCTGGAGTCGGTCGGTCTGCAGACCACCGAGGCGTGCGGCGACTGCCCGCGCATCGTGCTGGGCAGCCCGGTCGCCGGGGTGGCCCGCGACGAGCTGCTCGACCCGACCCCCGCGATCGACGAGATCGTCTCCCGGTACGTCGGCGACAAGCAGTTCTCCAACCTGCCCCGCAAGTTCAAGACGTCGATCTCCTGGCTGGTGGACACCCCGTACGAGTCGAACGACATCGCCTTCCTCGGCGTCGACCACCCGGAGCACGGGCCCGGTTTCGACGTCTGGGTCGGCGGGGGCCTCTCCACCAACCCGATGCTCGCCAAGCGCCTCGGCGTCTGGGTGCCGCTGGCCGAGGTACCGGACGTGTGGGCCGGGGTGGTTGGGATCTTCCGCGACTACGGCTACCGCCGGCTGCGCAACCGGGCCCGGTTGAAGTTCCTGGTGGCCGACTGGGGCGTGGAGCGCTTCCGTGAGGTCCTGGAGAAGGACTACCTCGGTCGTACGCTGCTCGACGGTCCGGCACCGGTCCTGCCGTCGAAGCCGGTCGACCACGTGGGCGTGCACGAGCAGGCCGACGGGCGGCACTACGTGGGCGCCGCTCCGGTGGTCGGGCGGGTCTCCGGCGCGCAGCTCAGCCAGCTGGCCGACGTGGTCGAGGCACACGGCAGCGACCGGGTGCGGCTCACCCCGTACCAGAAACTGCTGGTGCTCGACGTGCCGTCGGAGCGGACGGAGTCGCTGATCGACGGGCTGCGCGCTATCGGCCTGGAGGCCCGGCCGTCGGCCTGGCGGCGCGGCACGATGGCGTGCACCGGCATCGAGTACTGCAAGCTCGCCATCGTCGAGACGAAGGCCCGCGGCGAGGAGTTGGTGGCCCGGCTGGAGCAGCGGCTGCGCGACTTCGACGCGGACATCTCGATCCACATCAACGGGTGCCCGAACGCGTGCGCGCGTACCCAGGTGGCCGACATCGGGCTCAAGGGTCAACTGGTGGTCGGCCCGGACGGCCGACACGTCGAGGGCTTCCAGGTGCACCTGGGCGGCGGGCTGGGCATGGCCCAGGGGCAGACCGCCGGTTTCGGCCGCAAGCTTCGCGGCCTGAAGACCACCGCCGACGAACTTCCGGAGTACGTGGAACGGCTGGCCCTTCGCTACCTGGCCGGTCGGAGCGAGGGCGAGACGTTCGCCAACTGGGTGATCAGAGTCGACGAGGAGGAACTGCGGTGAGCAGCGAGAACCGAGCGGCACCCCTGTACTGCCCGTACTGCGGCGAGGAGGACCTGCGGCCGCACGAGGCGGGTCACGGCGCCTGGGAGTGCCACGCCTGCACCCGGGTCTTCTCGGTGAAGTTCACCGGGCTGCTGAGTCGGGCGGTGACCTCATGAGTCTCGTCTCGGCTGCGAACCTGCGCCTGGTGGGTCCGGGCGGCTCGACGTCGGCCGACCCGGCCCGGCGCGACCCGGACGAGCTGCGGGCCCTGGCCGAGCAGGCCGCTCGGGACCTGGAGGGCGCCCCGGCGCTGGAGATCGCCCGCTGGGCGGCGCAGACCTTCGGTGAGCGGTTCTGCGTGACCAGCTCGATGGCCGACGCCGTGCTGGCGCACCTGGTCTCCCGGGTGGCTCCCGGGGTGGACGTGGTCTTCCTCGACACCGGCCTGCACTTCCCCGAGACGCTGCGGGTACGCGACGAGGTCGCCCGGACGCTGCCGGTGAACGTCCGGTCGATCCGGCCCCGGCTCACCGTCGGGCAGCAGGACGGCCAGTACGGCCCCCGGCTGTTCAACAAGTCGCCGGACGACTGCTGCCAGTTGCGCAAGGTGGAGCCGCTGGAACGGGCGCTGACCGGGTACGACGCCTGGGCTGCCGGGCTGCGCCGGGACGAGTCGCCGAGCCGGGCCAACACACCGGTGGTGACCTTCGACGCGCGTCGGGGCAAGGTCAAGGTCAACCCGATCGCGGCCTGGTCGCAGCAGGATGTGGACTCCTACATCGCCCGTTACAACGTGCCGGTCAACGAGCTGTTCAAGCAGGGTTACGGGTCGATCGGCTGCTGGCCGTGCACCCGCCGTACGAAGGCCGGCGAGGACGCGCGGGCCGGCCGGTGGGCCATGTTCGAGAAGACCGAGTGCGGGCTGCACGTCTGACCTCCCCGGCGACGACCCCGACCGGCCTCGGTGCGGCCGGCGGGGCGGATCCGGTGGTGTTGGTCGCGCACGGCAGCCGTGATCCACGGGCGGCCGATGCCACCCGGGCGCTGGCTCGGGCGGTGTCGGCGGCCCGGCCGGGCACACCGGTGTTGGCGAGTTGGCTGGACCACACCGAGCCGGGGCCGACCGAGGTGCTGCGCGACCTGGCCGTGGCCGGTCACCGCCGGGCGGTGCTGGTGCCGCTGCTGCTGACCGCCGCGTACCACCATCGGGTGGACATCCCGGCGGCGGTCGCCGCGGCGGCGCGGTCCGGGCCACCGCTGTCGGTACGGGTCACCGATGTGCTCGGGCCGGCGGACGACACGCCCGATCCTGGGCTGCTGGCCGGGCTGTGTCGGCGGCTGGGCGAGACGCGTGAGGGCCGCTTCAACGCGTTGGTGCTGGCTGCGGCGGGCACCCGGGACGCGCGGGCGCGACGGTCGGTGGGCCGGGTCGCTGATGCGCTCGGTGTGGAGTTCGGGGTGCCCTGCCGGGTGGCGTACGCCTCGGCGGCTCCACCGGCTGCCGGTGTGGCGGTGTCCCGGTTGCGGGCGTCCGGCGCGCGCCGCGTCGCGGTGTCCGCGTACTTCCTGGCGCCGGGGCTGTTCCATGACGCGGTGACCGAGGCGGCCGGGGCGGCGGGTGCGGTGGCGGTCGCCGCGCCGTTGACCGACGCGCCCGAGCTGGTCGAGTTGGTGCTGCGTCGGGTCGACGACCGGCCCGCGCTGGCGTCCACGGGCTGACCCGTGCCGGCCGGCCGTCCACGGGCTGACCCGTGCCGGCCGGCCGTCCACGGGCTGACCCGTGCCGGCCGGCACTGTGGGATCCACGGTGCCGACACTGTGTGATCCGGTGCCGGACGGCAGAACGCCCCGGCGGGCGAACCCACCGGGGCGTACAGCTGTGTCGTTGGGGATCAGGCGGAGTGAGCGCGCAGCACCCGGAGACCGCCGCGCCGCTTGACGGCGCGCCGCTCTTCCTCGCTCATTCCGCCCCAGACGCCGGCGTCCTGACCAGACTCGAGTGCCCACTGAAGGCACTGGTCGGTCACGGAGCAGCGCCTGCAGACGGCCTTGGCCTGCTCGACCTGCAGGAGAGCCGGACCGGACGTCCCGATCGGGAAGAACAGCTCGGGGTCCTCGTCGCGGCAGACACTATGGTGACGCCAGTCCATGGCGGCAACACTCCTCATTCTGGATGGGTGGCGAACAATTGCTTGTCGTGCTTTTCCTATATGCATCCGCAGTGCCGATGGTGACAGTTAGCGTCTGTCCATTCGGCAGTGCGTGAGCAGGCGTTCAGCGCCGGGGACCTGCTGGAACAGCTCAACCTGACGAGCATATCCAGGCAATGTCCCGGTAACTCAAGTTCGCTTGTGAATACTTTCACGAACAGTCGCGATGTCAAGGGTGACGCTCGGAAAAACTCCGGGCGGTGAGCAAGCCCACAACCTATTTGTCCGGGTTCCAGCGCTTTCCTGGTTACCCGCCGTGCCACAGTCGAGGATCAATATAGTACAGTCCGCGTGACATTGCTGACATTTCCGGCACCTGCTCCTCGGTGTGGCGGCGACCAAGTCGATCGGTTGTGGCCACCGTGTCGACCAAGGGCAGTACCCGAGACCTAGCAGATTACTCTCAGTGCGGCGGGAACGGAGGTGAATCTGACTTTCTCCCGCTCGCCGAGATAGTCCCCGTCCAGCTGGAATGCCTGCGGACGGCCTGAGACCAGCGTGAACTCCGGCGTGTCATGGAGTCGTAACACCTGCCGACCGCGTGGATCCGGTTGCCGGGACAGGAACTGCGTCACTGTCCGTGTTGTGCTAGCCACCCGGAGCTGACGCAACGCCAGCACATCGAGCCCGAGATCGAACGACGCCGCCGGGTTCGGGTTGACCTCCCGGTCGCCCAGGTACGTCCACGGTGCCGTGTTCTGGATGATGACGGTGGCCAGCTCGGCCTCCGCCGGCTCGCCCGGACGCTCCAGGACGATCGCCGGGTGCCGGCGGTCCGAGGCGAAGAAGTACTGATTCATGATCGAACGCAGATAGAGCGACGGCGTCGAGACCCGACCCTTCCGCCGGGCCTGCTCCACCCGGTGGATCACCGCGGCGTCCAGGCCGAAGCCGGCGCAGAAGGTGAAGTAGCGGTCGTCGGCGAGGCCCAGCCCCACCGTCCGGCTCCGGCCCAGCCGCAGCCCTTCCAGGATCATGCTGGTCGCCTCCGGCCATTCCCGGGGCAGACCCACCGCGCGGGCGAACACGTTGGTCGAGCCACCGGGGACGGTCGCCAGCGCGGGCAGCCGCTCGGCCATCGGCGCGTCGTCGGCGCGAGTCGGCGGTTCGGCCGTCATCAGGCCGTTCACCACCTCGTTCACTGTGCCGTCGCCACCCAGGGTGACGACCAGGTCGACGCCCTCAGCGGCTGCCTCCCGGGCCAGCGCCACGGCGTGCCCACGCCGACGGGTGTAGCGCACACTGAGATCGACTTCGCTGCGCAGCGCCCGGACGAGCACGTCCCGGCTGCGTTCGCTGGTGGTGGTGGCCTTTGGATTGACCACCAGGACGGCCCGCATGGGCGGCACTGTACCTCCCGGCAGCCCGGGTATCGTGGCGCGCGTGACCATCGACTCGGCCCCGATCCCCGTCACGCTCCGCTGGGCGGTCCGGCTGCTGTGGGCGGAGGCCGCCGTCGTCGGGCTGATCGCCGTCTGGCTGGTCTGGGCCGACCTCACCGCCACCCGCACCGACCTGCTGGCGGCACTGCTGGTGACCGTGTTCGCCGTCGGGGCGGCCGTCGCGCTCTGGGCCCTGGGTCGGGCGCTGCTACGGCGTCAGGCGGGCGCACGAGCCCCCGCGATCGTGCTTCAGCTGATGCTGCTGCCGATCGGGTGGTTCATGATCCAGGCCGGCCTGGGCTGGCTGGGCGTGCCGCTGATGGTGTTCGGCCTGGGCGTGGCCTGGCTGTTGATCTGCCCACCGACGACCCGCGCCCTCGGCTTCGAGTGACCGCGCCAGTGCGTCGGACCGGTCAGTAGCCGCCGGAGCGACGGGTGAGCAGCGCGATAGTGGCCCGATCGCCGGCGGAGGTGGCGGACGCCGAGGTGGTCAGCGCGGTGAGCACCTTCCAGGCGAAGGACGACTCGGCGGGCAGGGTGGCACCGCGCACCGTCGGCACCGTCACCTCGACCGTCAGCGCGTCGTCGGTGACCGCGAAGCGGCACTCCAACTCGGCGTCGCGGGTGGCGATGGCGAGCAGCATGGCGCACGCCTCGTCGACAGCGATCCGCAGATCCTCGATCTCGTCGAGCGCGAACTGCAACCGGGCCGCGAGACCCGCGGTGGCGGTGCGGAGCACGCCGAGGTAACCGCCGTCGGCAGGCACCGTGAGGTGCACCACGTCGTCGTCGGTCGCTGGTTGGCCAGTCAGTTGAGTCACGCCTCATCCCCCCGGTCGGGGACTCTACCCGGTCGGTCGCCCATTACGCGTGCCGGCGGTGGTGGCTTGCTCGGCCAGCTCGCGGAGCGCGGTGCCGCTGAGCCGGTAGGCAACCCACTCGCTCATCTGTTCGGCGCCGATCGAAGCGTAGAAGCCGGCAGCCGGATTCCAATCGATCATCTGCCACTCCAACCGCTGGTAGCCCCGCCGTACGCAGATGTCGGCCAGCGCGGCGAGCAGCAGTCGACCCGCTCCGGTGCCCCGGGCGGGCGGCCGGACGTAGAGGTCCTCCAGGTGGATGCCGTGCACGCCGGCCCAGGTGGAGAAGTTGAGGAACCACAGCGCGAAGCCGACCGGCTCGTCGTGCTCGTCGACCGCGACGTGACCGAAGAGCGCCGCAGCGGTCGTACCACCGCTGCGGCTCGGCGCGCCGCTACCCGGAGCAGCCGCGAAGAGCGCCGAGGTCAGCTGCTCGTTGGTGAGGTGGCACTGCTCCGGGGCGCGTTCGTACTCGGCCAACTCGTGCACCATGGCGACGACGGCCGGCACGTCCTCGGGACGTACCGGCCGGATCGTCGGAATGACCGGGGAGGTCACGCCTTCTTGGTCTCCCAGAAGATCTTCGAGATCTCGTCGATCTTCGCGAGCAGCTTGTCGGCGGTGGCCGGGTCGAGGCTGCCCTTGACGCCGCCGGCGCCGGCGAGCTTGGTGGCCTCGTTGAACAGGCTGTGCAGGTTCGGGTACTTCTCGAAGTGCGGCGGCTTGAAGTAGTCGGTCCACAGCACCCAGAGGTGGTGCTTGACCAGCTCGGCGCGCTGCTCCTTGATGATGACGGCGCGGGTGCGGAACTCCGGGTCGGTGTTCGACTGGTACTTCTCGCAGATCATTTTGACCGACTCGGCCTCGATCCGGGCCTGTGCCGGGTCGTAGACACCGCACGGCAGGTCGCAGTGAGCGCTCGCGGTGACGCGGGGCGCAAGGATGCGCGGAAGTCGCATCAGGATCCTCCATGGGAAGTTTGCGATGATCAAAGGCGACATTACTCCTGGGAATGCTCCCCGAACCGGGTGGAGGTGAAACCAGTGGCCGCCGATCACCCGGCTGAGGTGCCCCGGTTGCGGAGGCCGCTGACCGCCGTCCTGGTGATCGGCCCGTCCATGGCCCCGACTCTGCGCCACGGTGACGCGGTGCTGGTTCGTCCCGGTGGCCGCCCGATCCGAGCCGGCGACGTGGTGGTCGCGGTCTTCCGGACCCGGCCCGATCTGCTGGTGGTGAAGCGTGCGGTCCGACCGCAGGACGGCGGCTGGTGGCTACGCGGCGACAACGACCTGATCACCGATGACTCCCGGGCGTACGGGGTGGCCGACGTACGTGGACGGGTGGTGGCCCGCTACTGGCCGCGCCCCGGACGGGTGCCTCGTCGTCAGTTATGACCCTGCTCACATCCGGAGGGTGGTGTCGACACTATGCTCGGAAAGTGCCCGGGTGACCCCCCGCACCGCGTGCCACCGCTCGCCGCCCACCTCGCGGCGGGGCAGGCCGCCTCACATCTGCTCGACAGATCCTGGAGTCACCACCATGTCTTCGTCCACCGTGGACCCCGCTGATCCCGTCTTCCTGCTGCACCGGGGCGGCAAGATGGCCGTCACCTCGACCGTGCCGCTCACCAGCCGGGAGGACCTCTCCCTGGCGTACACCCCGGGGGTGGCCCGGGTGTGTGAGGCGATCGCCGCCGACCCCGCCCTGGTGGACGACTACACCTGGGTGTCGCACACGGTAGCGGTGGTCACCGACGGCTCGGCGGTGCTCGGGCTGGGCAACATCGGCCCCCGGGCCGCGCTGCCGGTGATGGAGGGCAAGGCGGTGCTGTTCAAGCAGTTCGCCGGGGTGGACGCGGTGCCGGTGTGCCTGGACACCCAGGACGTGGACGAGATCGTCGCGGTGGTGCGGGCACTGGCGCCCTCGTTCGGTGGGATCAATCTGGAGGACATCAGCGCGCCCCGCTGCTTCGAGATCGAGCGTCGGCTCGACGAGGCGCTGGACATCCCGGTCTTCCACGACGACCAGCACGGCACCGCCATCGTGGTGCTGGCCGCGCTGCGCAACGCCGCGATGTTGCTCGACCGCAAGCTCGGTGACCTGCGGGTGGCGGTGAGCGGCGCGGGCGCGGCCGGCGTGGCCGTGACGAAGATGCTGATCGCCGGGGGCGTCAACCCCGACCAGGTGGTGGTCTGCGACTCCAAGGGAATCATCGGCCGGCACCGCACTGAACTGACCGGCACCAAGGCCGAGCTGGCGGCGAGCACCAACGCCGACGGCCGCCACGGCGACATCACCGAGGCGCTACGCGGCGCGGACGTGCTGATCGGGGTCTCCGGCGGGCAGATCCCCGAGGCCGCAGTGGCTCAGATGGCGCCCGGCGGGATCGTGTTCGCGCTGGCGAACCCGACTCCCGAGGTGCACCCCGAGGTGGCCGCCCGGCACGTCGCGGTGGTCGCCACCGGGCGCAGCGACTACCCCAACCAGATCAACAACGTGCTGGCCTTCCCCGGGGTGTTCCGCGGCGCGCTGGATGCCGGTGCCACCCGGATCACCGAGGCCATGAAGGTCGCCGCCGCGGACGCCATCGCCGGTGTGGTGGCGGAGTCCCTGACCGCCGACGCCATCGTTCCGTCCCCGCTCGACCCGCGTGTCGCGCCGGCAGTGGCCGAGGCGGTCGCCGAAGCCGCCCGCCGCGACGGCGTCGCCCGCCGGTAAACCGCACGCGTAGGCCCGGGGCGCCTCGGCGCCGCCCGGTAACCGCAGGCGTGGGCCAGGGGCGCTCCGGCCCCGCAGGCGCCGCTGGCCCACGCGCACGGCTTCTTAACGAGCGCTCAGCTTGTTACCGTGCCGATCATGCGTGCTGCCTTTGCCTCCCGTTTCGACGACGCCGATCCGCTCGCCGCGCTCACCGTCGGCGAGCGGCCCGAGCCGACCCCGCCGGCCGACGACTGGGTGACCGTGCAGTTGCGGGCCACCTCGCTCAACCACCACGACCTCTGGTCGCTGCGCGGGGTCGGTCTCACCGAGGCCCAGCTACCGATGATCCTCGGCTGCGACGCGGTCGGGCTGGACCCGGAGGGACGCCCGGTGGTCGTGTACCCCGTGGTCGTCACGCCGGGTGACCCGCGCGGGGTTTCCATCCTCTCCGAGCACTTTGCCGGGACGCTCGCCGAGCGGGTGGTCGTACCCCGGTCGAATCTGATCCCGCTGCCCGACGGCATGGCGGCGACCGACGCGGCGTGCCTGCCCACGGCCTGGCTGACCGCGTGGCGGATGCTGACCACCAAGGGACGCGTCGCGGACGCCGACAGCGTGCTGGTCCAGGGCGCGGGCGGCGGCGTCGCCACCGCGGCCGTCGCACTCGCCGTCGCGATGGGCAAGCGGGTGTACGCGACCAGCCGCGACGCCGTCAAGCGGGACCGGATCTCGGCCCTCGGCGCCACCGCCTTCGAGCCGGGTGCCCGGCTGCCGGAGCGGGTCGACGTGGTGATCGAGACGGTCGGCGCGGCCACCTTCGACCATTCGCTGAAGTCGGCCGCGCCGATGGCCCGGATCGTGGTCTCCGGCGCGACAGCCGGGCACGAACCGTCGGTCAACCTGCGCCGGGTCTTCGCCATGCAGCTGGAGATCCTGGGCACCTCGATGGGCACGCCCGGCGAGCTGTACGAGCTGCTGGCTTTCTGCTCGGACAACGAGGTGCGCCCGGTGGTGGACAGCGTCATCCCGTTCAGCCGGGTCGAGGACGCCTTCGCCCGCCTGCACTCCGGCGACGCCTTCGGCAAGGTCGTCATCGACCACACCGCCTGACGCCCGGCCCTGCGGCCTTCACGTCAAGATCCGCGCAACATCGGGGAAACTGCTGCCTCCCGGGTGTCCCGAGGCGGCAACATCCCCGATGTTGCGCAGATCTTGGGCGCGGGCGCGGGCGCGGGCGCGGCGGAGCGCTCGCGGCGCGGGCGCGTCGGGCGCGCGGTCAGAGGTGGTCGTCGAAGGTGGCGATGTCGCCGCGCGTCGCGTCGGTGGAGATGCGCTTCTTGGCATCCGCGTCTCCGTAGAGCGACCAGCGCAGGAACTCGATCGACGTGTCCGACACCACCCGCAGCGCGGCCTTGTCCTTGAGCATCGTCCGCCCATGGTCGCCCTTGGGCAGGCTCAGCATCGCCTTCGGCCAGGGCACCTTGTCGTACGCGGCCCGGCCCGCCGCGTACTCGACCACCTCGTCCAACTCGCCGTGCACGAACAGTTGCGGTGCGGCGGCACCGGCGAACGCGGTGCCCACGCCCAGCGCCGTGCCCGCGAACACCACACCCGCGTCCAGCCGCTTGTCCCGGCTCGCGGTGAACAGGCCGATGGTGGTCACCCCGCCCGCCGAGTGCCCGGCTGCGGCCACCCGCTCGCCGTCCAGCCGCCCGCGCAACGCGTCGCCGGTCTTGCCGTCCAGCGCCAGCACCTGGTCCAGCGCGTACGACACGTCGGCGGGTTGGTTGAGCACGTCGAGGACGTTGTTGTCCGCGCCCCGCGAGGTGTGCGGGAACGTGGGCGCGGCCACCACGAAACCCGCCGCCGCCCAGCGGGTCAGCAGCGTGGCGTAGTCGTCCGGTCGCCCACCCAGGCCGTGACTGAACATCACCACCGGGAACCGGCCCTCTGCCGCCGTCGCCGACCGCTTGGCCGCGCCGCCGGACTGCCCGGCCGCCGGGTACCAGAGCGTCGTCGGCAGCGCGCGGCCGTCCCGGTTCAGCTTGAGCTGGCGTACGCCGACCGCGAAGGCACGCTGCGGGGCCTTGCCGGCGGGAACCTGCGGTGTGGGCGTGGCGGCGGGCGGTGGTTCGACGGGCGCCTGCTGGCTCTCGGTCTTTCTGGCGTCCGCCGAGCAGCCGACCAGACCGGCCATGAGCACGGCGCTGGCCAGCAGGGCGGGGGTGACGCGACGTGGCATGAATCCGATTGTGCCTCGCCCCGCTGACGTGCCCGGTGGACTTCGACGCGGTGTGCCCGTCGACTCACCCACCGTTTCCGGGGAAGCGTCACGGAGCCGAGGCGAGTTGGCGCAGCCGGGCCAGGTCGTCGGCGTCCTTCGGGCGGCGGGGACGTTCCGGCATCCAGACCGGGTACATCTGCTTGAACTCGATCTGGGCCGCCACCGAGATGGTCGGCGCGCACAGCGGGCCGATCCGGCCGGGTGGGGCGTCCAGCATCCCGGCCGGCAGCGGAGTGCCGGTCCAGGACCCGGCGCCCACCGTCGGTCGGCCGGCGGCGTCGCGACCCAGGTACGCGAAGCTGACCTCCACGTCGGCGGCGAACAGGTCGAGCTGCGACTCCACGGGCATCCTCGGGTCGGGAAGCCAGCCCCGGGCCAGCAGCAGGCCGGCCAGCCGGTCGGCGTCGCCGCGCCAGCAGTACCAGTCGACGTCGACGTGCGGGCGGGTCACCGCGCCGAGCTGGAAGTCCATCGCCCAGCCGCCGCGCAGCCACACCGGGATGCCGTCCGCACCGGTCACCTCGATGACCTCGGCGATGCTCGCCAACTGCCGGCGCGCAAGCTCGTCCACCGGACGACCGTACCGGTGTCGGTCGGGGTCAGTGGGCCGGGCGGGACTCGTAACGGGTCAGGGTGGGGGAGTGGGCGTCGGCGGGGAGGCGGGCAGCGGCGGCCCGGTCGCCGTAGAGGGTCCAGCGCAGGAAGTCGGTGGTGGTGGCGAGGACCGGGGCGAAGCCCGGGTGGTCCGGCGCGAGGTACGCGCCGTGGTCCCCGCCGAGCAGGCTGAGGAACGCGGCCGGCCCGGGGGTGCGCGCGTACGCGGCCCGGCCGACCGTCACCGGCACCACCGGGTCGGCGGTGCCGTGCACGAAGAGCACCGGCGCTGCCGGTCCGGCGAAGCTGCCCGGCAGCCCACCGCCGGCGATCACGATCCCGGCGCGTAGCCGGGCCGGGTGGCCCTCGCTGAACATGCCGGAGGTGGTGAAGCCGCCCGCCGAGTGCCCGGCGGCGGCGACCGAGGTCAGGTCGAGGTGCCCGGCGAGGGGATCGACAGGGCTCCGGTCGAGGTCGCCCAGATACCGGATCAGTCGCCAGGCGTCGGCCGGCTGGTGGCGTACGTCGGCCCGGGTGAAGTGGGCGGCACCCTGTCGGGTGTGCGGATACGCGGGTGCGGCCACCACGAAACCGGCCGCCGCCCAGCGGGTGGTCAGGCCGGCGTGCAGCTCGGGTCGGCTGCCCAGCCCGTGGCTGTAGATCACCACCGGGAACCGTCCGGCCGCCACCTGACCGGTCGACGCCGGGTACCAGATCGTCACCGGCAGAGGGCGCGCCGAGCGCGGATCGAGGGTGAGCGTATGCACGCCGACGGCGTACGACCCCTCGGGCGCCCGACGCGCCGACGCCGGCCCGGTGGCCCCGCCAGCCACGGCGGTGGCCGGCGCACAACCGGTCAGCAGCGCTGTCACCAGTGCGGCCATCAGCCGGCCCGCCCCCATCGTTCCACGGTAGGTGCCTGGGTGGGCGTAGCGTCCCCGCCGTCCGGCTCGGGTGCACCCGCCACCCGGTCGGGTCGCCTCCGCCGGCCGGGTCCACCCCTGGGACGCAGCGGGCCGGGGACGGTGCGGCGTGACCAGCTTCGCTAGGGTCACCGACATGCCTGAGAACTACACGGACCCCAGCGGCAACACCGAGGCGTTCCGCGCCTTCAACCAGACGCCGGAGACTGCGACGCCGACGGAGGCTCCGTCCCGCCTGCCGCTCATCATCGGCGCGGCAGTGGTCGTCGTGGTGCTGGTGGCACTCGTCGCCTGGCTGGCGACCGGCTGACCGAACCGCCTGGCTGGCGACCGGCTGATCGAGCCGCCTGGCTGGCCCCGGCACTGAATGGGCTTCACCGACTCGCGCGCACCCTCGGGCCTCCCGGGGGTGCGCGCCTCAGTGGTGTCAGGCTGCCCCGACCACGTCCCGGGTCTGCCGGGCGATTTCCCGCTCCTCGTCGGTGCGGATGACGCAGACGCTCACCTCGGCGCCGTCGGGCGAGATGAACCGGTCGCCCTCGCCGTCGTTGCGGGCGTCGTCCACAGTGATGCCGAGCCGGCCCAGGCCGGCCAGCGCGGCGGCCCGCACCGGCGCGGCGTGCTCGCCGACCCCGGCGGTGAAGGTGATCGCGTCGACCCGGCCGAGCAGCGCGTAGTACGCCCCGACGTACTCGGTGATGCGCCGGCAGTACACGTCGAAGGCCAGCGCCGCCGCCCGGTCACCGGCGGCCCGGCGTTCGAGCACCTCGCGCATGTCGTTGACGCCGGTCAGCCCGAGCAGGCCGCTGCGGTGGTTGAGCAGGTCGTCGATGTCGTCCACCGACAGCCCGCCCTCCCGGCGCAGATGGAAGATCACGGTCGGGTCCACGTCGCCGCTGCGGGTGCCCATCACCAGCCCCTGCAACGGGGACATGCCCATCGAGGTGGCGACGCTGCGGCCGTTCGCCACCGCGCAGGCGCTGGCCCCGTTGCCCAGGTGCAGGGTGATCGTGTTGACCTGCTCGTACGGGCGGCCCAGCAGCTCGGCGGTGCGCCGGGACACGTACGCGTGTGAGGTGCCGTGGAAGCCGTACCGGCGGATGTCGTACCGCTCGGCGGTGTCCCGGTCGATCGCGTACGTCGCGGCGGCCTCCGGCAGGGTGTGGTGGAACGCGGTGTCGAAGACGGCGACCTGCCCGACGTCCGGCAGCGCCGCGCGGGCCACCTCGATGCCGGCCAGGTTGGCCGGGTTGTGCAGCGGGGCGAGCGGCACCAGATCCTTGATCGCGGCCAGCACCGCGTCGTCGACGAGCACCGGCGCGCTGAACCTCCGGCCACCGTGCACCACCCGGTGTCCGACCGCCGTCAGCCCGGTCAGGTCCAGCCCGTCCAGGATCTGCCGGACCGCCTCGGCGTGGTCCGCCGGGCCGCCACCGGGCTCACCGATCCGCTCGACGGTGCCGTGGTCGATTGCCTGGTCCCCGTCGTAGCGGCGCCACTTCACCGACGACGACCCGCAGTTGAGCACCAGCACCCGACTCACGACGCCTCCTCGGTGGCCGCCTGGATGGCGGTGATCGCCACGGTGTTGACGATGTCCGGAACCGTGGCACCCCGCGACAGGTCGTTCACCGGCCGCCGCAGGCCCTGCATGACCGGTCCGACGGCGACCGCCCCGGCCGAGCGCTGCACCGCCTTGTACGTGTTGTTGCCGGTGTTCAGGTCCGGGAAGATGAAGACCGTGGCGTGCCCCGCGACGGGGCTGTCGGGCAGCTTCGTGGCCGCCACCGCCGGGTCGATCGCCGCGTCGTACTGGATGGGCCCCTCGACCAGCAGGTCGGGCCGGCGCTGCCGGACCAGCGCGGTTGCCGCGGCGACCTTCTCCACGTCGGCGCCCGCGCCGGAGCTGCCGGTCGAGTACGACAGCATGGCCACCCGGGGTTCGATCCCGAACCGGGCGGCGGTGTCGGCCGACGAGATCGCGATGTCGGCGAGCTGGGCCGCGTCCGGGTCGCGGTTGACCGCGCAGTCCCCGTAGACCAGCACCCGGTCGGCGAGCAGCATGAAGAAGACGCTGGAGGCCACCGAGACGTCCGGCAGCGTACGGATGATCTCGAACGCCGGCCGGATGGTCGCGGCGGTGGTGTGGGTGGCGCCGGAGACCATGCCGTCGGCTCGGCCGGTGGCCACCATGAGCGTGCCGAAGTAGTTCGGCTGCGCGACGATGTCGTGCGCCAACTCGGCGGTGACGCCGCGGTGGGCGCGCAGCCGGGCGTACTCGGCGGCGAAGTCGTCGCGCCACTCGCTGGCCCCCGGGTCGACGACCCGCACGGCGCCGAGGTCGATGCCCAACTCCCGGGTGCGTCGGACGATGTCGTCCGGCCGGCCGAGCACCGTCAGCTCGGCCACTCCACGCCGTAGCAGGATCTCCGCCGCGCGCAGGACCCGCTCGTCGGTGCCCTCCGGCAGCACCAGGTGCCGGGGCTTCGAGCGGGCACGGTCGATCAGCTCGTTCTCGAACATCAGTGGGGTGACCCGCGCCGACCGGCTGACCCGCAGCCGACGGGCCAGGTCGTCGGTGTCCACACAGCGCTCGAACGCGCCGAGCGCGGCCTCCACCTTGCGGGGATTGGTAGCGCTGGGCCGGCCCTCGATGCGACTGGACGCGGCCACCGTGTCGTAACTGTCGCTGCGCACGGAGAGCACCGCCAAGCCGGTGTTGAGCCCCTCCACCAGCCGCATGACCCTGGGGTCGGGCTGCTCGCCGAGGGTGAGCACCAGTCCGGCCACCGACACCTGTCCGGCCACGTGCGCGGCGCTCGCGGCGACGAGCAGGTCGGCCCGGTCCCCGGGGGTGATCACCAGGGCGCCCTCGGTGAGGTGGCCCAGCAGGGTCGGCACGTGTGCCGCGCCGACCACGAAGTCCAGCACGTCGCGACCGAGCGCGGCGTCGTCCCCGGCCAGCAGGGTGGCGCCGAGGGCCGTCGCCACTTCGGCAACCGTCGGCGCGGACACGCTCGGCACCTCGGGGATGGCGTACGCGGGGACCGGCAGCTCGGGCAGCGTCATCGGCTCGGTGACCCGGTTGGCGATCACCGCGAGCACCGTCGCGCCGAGGTCGGCCAGATCGTGGTACGCCCCCCGCATCGCCGACGCGACAGCCGCCGGCTCCTGCCCGAAGCCGTCCACGACCGGCACCACCACGCTGCCGAACTCGGTGGCCAGCCGGGCGTTGAAGGCCAGCTCCCGGGGGTGGGCCGGGTCGCCCGGCTCGTCGAAGTCACTGCCCACCACGACCACCGCCGGGCACTGCCGCTCCACCGCCCGGTAGCGCTCGACGATGGCGGAGATGAGCTGCTCCCGTCGGCCGTTTGCGACCAGTGCCGAAGCCTCGGCGTAGCTCGCCCCGGCCAGTTCGGACAGCGGCACCTCGACCCGGTAGCGCTCGCTCAGCAGGGCGAGGATCGGGTCCTTGCCGCTGTCGGCCACCAACGGTCGGAACACGCCGATCCGCCCGACCTGGCGGGACAGTAACTCCGCCAACCCGAGGGCGATCGTCGACTTACCCCCGCCGGACCCCACGCTGGTCAGGTAAACACTCCGAGCCACGTTCCCACCCCCTGCCCGTTGATCAAGAAGTTTGCGTCAGCCCCGGCCCCCATCGTGACCGAAATTTCTTGATCACCGGGTGCGGAACGGGGTCAGGCGTCTTCGTCGTCGGGGTCCTCCAGGCGGGCGAGGTAGGTGGCCAGGCGTTCGATGGGAGTTTCGAAGTCGGGGTTGAGGTCGACGAAGTCGCGCAGCCGCTCGCCGAGCCACTCCAGGGTCACCTGCTCCTCGCCCCGGCGCTCGACCAGCTCCTCAATGCCACGGTCGGTGAAGTACATGGGTACGTCCTCGTGCTCGGCCCGGCGCGGGCCGGGCGGGTGGTGGGTGAATGGTCAACCGGCTGGCGGGACCTACGAGAGCCGGGGTAAGACCGTGGTGAAACGGCCCTACCCCGGCTTCCGTGCTCAGGTCAGGTCACGGGCGGGGGAGAGCCGCCTCGATCAGCGCGTTCTGCTCGACCTCGTGGGTCTTGGCCGAGCCGACCGCCGGAGCAGCGGCGGCCGGACGGGAGATCCGCCGCAGCCGAACGTCCGTGAGGTGCTCCAGCAGGTTGAGCGCGACGAACGACCAGCCACCCTGGTTGGCCGGCTCCTCCTGCACCCAGGCGAAGTCCTCGGCGTTCGGGAACTGCGCGAGGGCGGCCCGGATCTCCTCCACCGGCAGCGGGTACAGCTGCTCCAGCCGGAGGATCGCTGTGTCGGTGACGCCGCGCTCCTGCCGGGCCTGGAACAGGTCGTAGTAGACCTTGCCGGAGCAGAGCAGAACCCGCTTCACCGCCTCCGGTGCCGGGGCGGCCGTGTCGCGCAGCACCGGCTGGAAGGTGCCGGTGGTGAAGTCCTCCACCGACGAGACGCAGAGCTTGTGCCGCAGCAGCGACTTCGGCGTGAACACCACCAGCGGCTTGCGCTTGGGCGACAGGGCCTGGCGGCGCAGCAGGTGGAAGTAGTTCGCCGGGGTCGTCGGGATGGACACCCGCATGTTGTCCTCGGCGCACATCTGCAGGAACCGCTCGGGCCGGCCGGAGGTGTGGTCCGGGCCCTGACCCTCGTGGCCGTGCGGCAGCAGCAGGGTGATGGCGGAGCGCTGACCCCACTTCACCTCACCGGACGAGATGAACTCGTCGATCACCGACTGGGCGCCGTTGACGAAGTCGCCGAACTGAGCCTCCCAGGCGACGAGGGCGTTGATGTTCTCCACCGAGTAGCCGTACTCGAAGCCCATCGCCGCGTACTCGCTGAGCAGCGAGTCGTGCACGAAGAACCGGGAGCGGTCGCCATCGCCGGTGAGCGACTTCAGCGGCAGGTAGTCGTCGCCGGTGCGGGAGTCGACCACGGAGGCGTGCCGCTGGACGAACGTGCCGCGGCGGGAGTCCTGCCCGGCGAGCCGGACGGTGACCCCGTCGTGCAGCAGCGCCCCGAGCGCGATGATCTCGCCGAAGCCCCAGTCGATGTTGCCCTCGACGGACATCTTGGCCCGCCGGTCCAGCAGCTGCTGGATCCGCTTGTGCGGGGTGAAGCCCTCCGGCAGGTTGATGTGCGCCTCGCCGATGGCCTTGACCACTGACGCGTCGGTGGCGGTGTCGACCTGCGGCTCCGGCTCCTCCTCGCGGCGCGGCCGGTTGAGCTGGCGCGGTGCCGAGGCGGCGTCCCGGGTGGCCTTGAAGACCTTCTCCAGCTGCGCCTGGTAGTCGCGCAGCAGCTCCTCCGCGTCCTCCACGGTGATGTCACCGCGACCGATGAGCTCCTCGGTGTAGAGCTTGCGGACCGAGCGCTTCGAATCAATGATTTTGTACATCTGTGGGTTGGACATCGACGGGTCGTCGCCCTCGTTGTGCCCGCGCCGGCGGTAGCAGACCATGTCGATCACGACGTCCTTGTTGAACGTCTGCCGGTATTCGAATGCCAGCCGGGCCACCCGGACCACTGCCTCCGGGTCGTCGCCGTTGACGTGGAAGATCGGCGCCTGGATCATCCGGGCCACGTCGGTGCTGTAGAGGCTGGACCGGCTGTACTCCGGTGCGGTGGTGAAGCCGACCTGGTTGTTCACCACGACGTGCACGGTGCCACCGGTGCGGTAGCCGCGCAGCTGGGACAGGTTGAGCGTCTCGGCGACCACGCCCTGCCCGGCGAAGGCGGCGTCACCGTGCACCGCCAGCGGCAGCACGGTGTAGCCCTCCAGCTTGAGGTCGATCCGGTCCTGCTTGGCCCGGACGATGCCCTCCAGCACCGGGTCGACGGCCTCCAGGTGCGACGGGTTGGCCACCACCGACACCTTGACCGCGTGCTCGCCGCCCGGGGTGGTGAACTTGCCGTTCTGACCCAGGTGGTACTTCACGTCGCCGGAGCCCTGCGTCGAGCGCGGGTCCAGGTGACCCTCGAACTCCGAGAAGATCTTCTCGTACGGCTTGCCGACGATGTTGGCCAGCACGTTGAGCCGACCCCGGTGGGCCATGCCGATGACGACCTCGTCCAGCCCGTTCTCGGCCGAGGATTCCAGCACCTCGCCGAGCAGCGGGATCAGCGACTCGCCGCCCTCCAGCGAGAAGCGCTTCTGGCCGACGTACTTCGTCTGCAGGAAGGTCTCGAACGCCTCGGCGGCGTTGAGCCGGTTGAGCACGTGCTTCTGCTCGTCCGCGGACGGCTTCTCGTACTTGCGCTCGATCCGTTCCTGGACCCAGCGACGCTCCTCCGGGTCCTGGATGTGCATGTACTCGATGCCGACCCGGCGGCAGTACGAGTCGCGCAGCACACCGAGGATCTCGCGCAGCTTCATCCGCTGCCGGCCGGCGAAGCCGTTGACCGGGAACTCGCGGTCCAGGTCCCACAGGGTGAGCCCGTGCTGGAGGACGTCCAGGTCGGGGTGCTTGCGGATCTTGAATTCCAGCGGGTCGGTGTCGGCCATCAGGTGACCGCGCACCCGGTAGGCGTGGATCAGCTCGTGCACCCGGGCGGTCTTGTTGATCTGACCCTCGGAGTTGACAGCGACATCGCGCATCCAGCGCACCGGCTCGTACGGGATGCGCAGCGCGGTGAAGATCTGGTCGTAGAAGCCGTGCTCGCCCAGGATCAGCTCGTGCATCACCTTGAGGAACTCGCCAGACTGCGCGCCCTGGATGATCCGGTGGTCGTACGTGCTGGTCAGCGTGATGATCTTGCTGACCGCCAGCTCGGCGAGGGTGGCCTCGGACATCCCCTGGTAGGGGGCCGGGTACTCCATCGCGCCGACGCCGATGATCGCGCTCTGCCCCTGCATGAGCCGCGGCATCGAGTGCACGGTGCCGATGCCACCCGGGTTGGTCAGCGAGATGGTGGTGCCGGAGTAGTCCTCCATGGTCAGCTCGTTGCGCCGCGCCCGTCGGACCACGTCCTCGTACGCCTGCCAGAACTGCCGGAAGTCCATCTGCTCGCAGCCCTTGATGGAGGGGACCACCAGGTTGCGGCTGCCGTCCGGCTTGGCGAGGTCGATCGCGATGCCGAGGTTGACGTGTGCCGGGCGGAGCACCGCGGGCTTGCCGTTGGCCTCGGTGAAGGAGTTGTTCATCTCGGGGTGCTGGACCAGCGCGCGCACCATCGCGTAGCCGACCAGGTGGGTGAAGCTGACCTTGCCGCCCCGCCCACGGGCGAGGTGGTTGTTGATCACGATGCGGTTGTCCACCAGCAGCTTCGCCGGGACCGCGCGAACGCTGGTCGCGGTGGGCACGCTCAGCGAGGCGTCCATGTTCTGGACGATCTTCGCGGCGACGCCCCGCAACGGCGTGGTCTGCGGGCCGTCGGCGGTCGGCGCGGCGGCCTTGGCGGCCGGCTTGGCCGCAGCGGCCTTCTCCGGCGCCTTGTCCGGCGCGGCCTTCGGCGTGGCCGGGGCGGAGGGCTTGGCCGGCGCCGGCTGGGCGGCGGCCGACTTGCTCGTGGTCGCCGGCTTGGCCGGGGCGCTCGGCTGGGCGACGGTGGCGGCTGCCTCCGGCTGACCGTCCGGCTCCGGGGCGGCGGCCGGCTTGTCCGACGACTCGGCGCCGCGCGGGGTGCCCGCTCCCGGTGCCGGTCGGTAGTCGGCGAAGAAGTCGTGCCAGGCCGAATCAACGCTCGATGGGTCGGCGAGGTAACGCTGGTACATCTCCTCGACGATCCACTCATTCGGGCCGAAACCCGCCAGTGGGTTCTCCTGCGAAGTCTGCTGGGTCGACACGGCCGGTAATCGCCTCTTTCACGCGGGTTTGTGTGGCACGCGGTGGGTCCGCCGCGCCCGATGAGGAGCACGGACTAGACGTATCCCAGGCTACGCCGTACCGATCCCGCAGGCATTTCCGCCTCGGTCCCGTGGCCGGTTTCACAGAAGATGCCAGAAGTTCAGCAACGCCTGCGCACACCGTGTCGAACTGGTAACACCAGGGGCTGGACGCCGAGCGGACGCCCGACCCCGGAACGGCCAGCTCGTTGCCGCCCCGGGGTCGCAGACGCCGTCAGGCGATGTCGCGCCGTCGGGTGAGCAGGATTCCGACGACTCCGCTGACCAGCGCGTAGCCGATCAGCACCAGGGCCCCGACCCACCAGGACGGGGTGAACTCCGAGGTGCCCTCCGTGATCATGACCTGGGATGCCACAGCGGGCCAGACCACCTGCCATTTGAGCACCGCCTCGCTGTCGAGGAGGTTCGACAGGAGCAGGAAGAGCAGACCCACCACCTGGGTGCCGATCAGGTAGAGCACCGCCGCCGTGATCACCGCTCCGAGCTGGTTGGTGATCAGCGTGCCGATGCCCACCCCGAGGATCGTCCAGATGGCGTAGGCCAGCAGGTTGAACAGCAGCGCCCGCTGCACCGGCCACTCACCGAGCTGAGTGCCGTAGTCGTTCGCGGACAGGAAGATCGCGCCAGCGGCCAGGTCGATCAGCGTGGTGGCCAGCCAGAACATGAAGCCGAGCAGGCTGGCGGCGACGAGCTTGCTGACGATGACCGACGTTCGCCGGGGGGTCGTCAGGAACGTCGTGGTCGCGGTCTGGTGGAAGAACTCGTTGGTGACCATCAGGATGCCGATGAGCATCACGAACATCAGCCCGAGGTACTGGCCCGACGTGTAGAGGTTCGCCGCCTGCGCCGGCGCGGTCGCCTGCTCGGGGCTGACGCCGATGTTCTCGGCGTCACCGCCGAGCGCCGTGACGGCCAACCACGCGTTGATCGCGAACGCCAGGGCGATCGAGAGGAGCGCGCCGATAGCCAGCCACCACCAGGTGCTGGTGGTACGGATCTTGAGTAGCTCCGATCGGACCAGGTTCATCGGATGCCCGCCTTTCCGGCCGTCAGCTCCAGGAAGACCCGTTCCAGATCGGGCCGTTCGGTGGTCAGTTCGTGCAGCTCGACCCCGGCGGCGAGAGCGGATCGACCGATCGTCGGGGCGTCCACCCCGCCGACCAGCAGCACACCCTGCTCGTCGGTCTCGACGGTCGCCGACTGCGCCTTCAGGGCGGCGGTCAACACCTCGGCCTGCGGGGTGCGGACCCGGACCCTGGCGCCCTGGGCCATCGACCCGAGCACCTGGTCGACCGGACCCTGCCGGACCAACTGCCCGGCCGCGATGATCACCACGTCGTCGGCGAGCAACTGCATCTCCGACAGCAGGTGGCTGGAGACCAGCACCGTACGACCCTCGTGGGCGAGGTTCTTGAGGAACCCACGCATCCACCGGATGCCCTCCGGGTCCAGCCCGTTGGCCGGCTCATCGAGGATCAGCACGCGGGGGTCACCGAGCATCGCGGCGGCGATGCCGAGCCGCTGCTTCATGCCCAGCGAGTAACCCTTGAACTTGCGCTTCGCCGCCGGGGTCAGCCCGACCAGGGCCAACGCCTCGTCGGCCCGCTGCCTGGGCAGCCCGGCCGCCGCGCAGATGACCCGCAGGTGGTTGATGCCGGTGCGGCCCTTGTGCGCGCTGGAAGCCTCCAGCACCGCCCCGACCTGCCGCAGCGGGGTGGCCAGGTCGGTGTACCGCTGGCCGCTGATGGTGGCCGTGCCGGCGGTCGGCGTGACCAGGTTGAGCAGCATGCGCAGCGTGGTGGTCTTGCCTGCGCCGTTCGGGCCGAGGAAGCCGGTCACCCGTCCCGGCGCCACTGTGAAGGACAGGTTGTTCACCGCCCGGACGTTCTTGTACTGCTTCGTCAGACCGGACACCACGATCTGACCGTCGCTGGTGGGGCTTCGCTGCCCGTCAGTCATCGTTCTCCTCCCGTGTGTGGCGTAGAGGTACGCCGTGGCACAGCGTGACGGCCCGTGGCAACAAGGTCAATCAGGCGCGGTCGGTACGTCTGCCTCCGTCGCGGGGCGGAGGCGACTCATCCCTGCGGACTACGGCCCGGGTTCAGCGGGCGATCCAGGTTGCCCGCGCCGCGCCGAGCAACGACCCGTCCGGGCCGTACAGGCTGGTGTGCACGAGCGCCTTGCGCCCATCGACGCGCAGCAACGCCCCGGTCACCACACACTCGTCGCCCGGCCCGGGCAGCGCCGCGACCACGGCGGCGATCCGGCCCAGCAGGTACGGGCGGCCCGGCGCGAGCACCGCCCAACCACCGGGACAGTCCAGCGCAGCCCAGACCGTTGCCGCGCCGACCTGGGCGGGCGCGCGGAACGGGGCGGCGGTCCGCCCGTCCGGCAGTCGGCCGGGGAAGATCCGCAGCCCGTCGGCCCGCTGCGGCCCGCAGACGTAACAGGTGGGGAACGGATGCTCGACCAGGCCGGGGTATCGGGCCGCGGCGGCGACCGCCGTCTCCAGGTCGACAGGGGGTACGACGGCGTCGATCACCCCGGCCGGGCGTACCTCGGCCACCAGCTCGCCGGCCGGGTCCCGAACCTCGCCGTCGACAAGGGTCAGCTCGGTCTCCAGCGGTGGTGGCCGGCGCAGCGTCACCTCGACCGGCCCGCCGCCGCCCGCCTCGGCGGCGAAGATCCCCGCGCTCCAGCCGCCGTTGCCGGAACCGGCGGGCCCGTTGTAGCGGGTTTCGATGCGCATTGTCGGCCTCCGGTGGAACGTGCCGGCGTCGTCGCCGGGCCGTATCGCAGCCTCGCACGATCGCGGTGAGAGCCATCTGCCGGCCGGCGTTCATCCTGCCGACACCAGTGGTCCCCGTGAATGGCAACCCGGGCCCTTACACAGATCCCATGGCCGTTCTGCATGCCGCTGGCGCACCCCTGAAGACCAGCGGATACACCCTGCTGATCGCCGACGACCCCACCCAGGTCGCGGCCGCGCAACGCCTGCGCCACGAGGTGTTCGCCACCGAGCTCGGCGCCACCCTCCTTCCCGGCGAGGCCGGGTTGGACGTGGACCCCTTCGACGCGTACTGCGACCACCTGATCGTCCGCGAGGACAGCACCGGCGCGGTGGTCGGCACGTACCGGCTGCTGCCGCCGGGGCGCACCAGCCGGCGCTACGCCGAGGACGAGTTCGACCTGAGGCCGCTCGACCCGCTCCGCGACGACCTGGTCGAGGCGGGCCGGTCCTGCGTGCACCCGGACCACCGCTCCGGCGCGGTGATCAACCTGATGTGGGCCGGCATCATCCGGTACCTGCACCTACGCGGCTCCCACTGGCTCGGCGGCTGCGCGTCGGTGCCGGTGGCTGACGGCGGGCGGACGGTGGCCGAGGTGTGGACCCAGGCCCGGGCCCGGCACCTGTCGCCGCCGCCGCTGCGGGTCCGCCCGTTGCGACCCTGGTTCACCGAGCCGGCTGCCGCCGTCCCGGTCGCCGGTGCCCCGGCCGGGCGGGTGGCGGTTCCGCCGCTGCTGCGTGGCTACCTCCGGCTCGGCGCGTGGATCTGCGGCGAGCCGTCCTACGACAGCGACTTCGGGTGCGCGGACTTCTACGTCCTCTTCTCCCTGGACCGGATGAACCCTCGCTACCTGCGGCACTTCCTGGGCGGTGAGCAGCGGTGAGCGCCGTGCCGCTCGACCTGTGGCGGCCCTCCTCGGGCTGCGACGACGACTGCCTGCCAGCGGCCGGCGAGGTGCCCACGGTGCCGCTGGCCCGCCGGGTGCTCCGGCTGGTCGCCGTGCTCGGCATGCTGCTGGCCGGGATTCCGGTGGTGGCGCTGCTGCCGGTGCTCCCCACTCCGGAACGGCAGGCGCTGGTCAGTGGCTGGGCGCGGACCACGGTGCGCGCCTTCGGCGTCCGCCTCGTGGTCCGGGGTCGGTTGCCCCGGCGGCGCGCGCTGCTGGTCGCGAACCATGCCTCCTGGCTGGACATCCTGGCAGTGCTGGCGGTCGCGCCCACCCGGATGGTGGCGAAACGGGAGATCCGCTCCTGGCCGGTGGTTGGTCTGCTGGCCGCGGCGGCGGGCACGGTCTTCGTGGACCGCGCCCGGCCGTTGGCGCTGCCGAGGACCGTCGCCCGGGTCGCCGACGCGCTGCGCGCAGGGCGGTCGGTGGCGGTCTTCCCGGAGGGTACGACGTGGTGTGCCGGGAACGGTGCCACCGACTGCCGCCCCGGCGGTGGGTTCCGGCCCGCGACGTTCCAGGCGGCCATCGACACGGGAAGCCCGGTGGTCCCGCTGCGGCTCACCTACAGCTGTGCGGCCACCGGGTCGACCACCACGGCAGCGGCCTTCCTCGGCGCGGACACCCTGCTGCGATCGGTGGCACGGGTGGTGGCGGCGCGGGAGCTGGTGGTCTCGGTGACGATCGCCGCCGCGCTGCACCCGGCCCGTGACGCCGACCGGCGGTTGCTGGCCCGGGCCGCCGAGTCGGCCGTACACCTGGTGCCCACGGCGGGTGCCGTGGCGCGGGCCCGGCTGCGGCCGGTCCCGACGGCGACCCAGGCCGTTTCCGTGCCACCGCCCGCCACGGGCAGCGACCTGGACCTGGCTGCCTAGGGGAGGTACGCCTGCCGCCCCCGCCCCTACCGCCTCGGCGGCGCGAGAGTCGCCACAGTCTTGTGGTGTCGCGATGTATCGCGTTACAGTCTCCTTCTGTTCGGCGTGCCTTCCGCGCGTCGTCGAGAGGGGGACGCCATGGCCGGTTGGACGGTCGAGAGCCCGCAACGGCTCACAGTGGACGCTCCGGTCGTCCGGCTGGACGTTCGACTGATCAGTGGGCGGCTCAACGTGGTCGCCACCGACGGGCCGACCCGGATCGACGTGACCCAGGTCGGCCGTCGGCCGGTCCTGATCGACCACACCGACGGTCGGCTCAGCGTCCGCCAGGAGCGTGGTCGGGGCTGGCCCGACGTCCTGCGCTGGTTCCGGATGATCCACCGCTATCCCCGGGTGGACGTCTCCATCGCCGTGCCCGCCGACGTCCTCGCCGATCTGGGCCTGGTCGCGGGCTCGCTGGTCGCCTCCGGCCTGCGTCGGCAGACCACCGCCCACGTCGTCGCCGGCCAGATCACCCTGATGGGGTTGCGCGGCAGCACCTCGGCGAAGCTCACCTCGGGCCCGGTGGAGGCGCTCGGCGTCCGCGGTGATCTCACAGTGGAGACGATCTCCGGGGAGGTGATCCTCGCCGAGAGCGCCGCCGACCGGGTGCGGGCCCAGACCGTCTCCGGCGCCATCACCTGCGATCTGGACAACCCCCGGGGCAGTGAGATCCGGTTGACCACCATCTCGGGCAGCATCACCGTCCGGGTCCGCGCGGACAGCGACCTCGCCGTCCAGTTGAACACCGCCTCCGGCCGGATCACCAGCGGCTTTCCGCAGCTGCACAGCTCGACGTTCCCGCTGCCCAGCAGCGAGGGGGTGCTCGGCGCCGGCGACGGTAAGCTCTGGGCTTCCGCGACCTCGGGGAGCATCGCCCTGCTCGCCCGAGCCGTCGACGACGATGGAGAGGAGCTGCCGTGACCGCCGTGTTCAGCCACGGGCGGCTCCGGCTCTACCTGCTCAAGCTCCTCGACGACGGCCCGAAGCACGGCTACGAGCTGATCCGCCTCCTGGAGGACCGCTTCCTCGGTCTGTACGCGCCCAGCGCCGGCACCATCTACCCCCGCCTGCAACGGCTGGAGGTCGAGGGTCTGGTCAGCCACACGGCGGCCGGGGGCCGCAAGACGTACGACATCACCGACGCTGGCCGGGCGGAGCTGCGCCAGCGGGCCGGTGAGCTGACAGCGCTGGAAACGGACATCGCGGCCTCCGTGGCGGACCTCTCCAGCCTGGCCGGCGAGATCCGCAGCGAGGTACGAGGATCGGCACGCGACCTCAAGCGGGAGTTGAGCGAGGCCACCCGGCAGACCCGGCGGGCCCGGTGGGAGGCGCCCGCACCGCCGCCCAGGCCGGCGTCGACCGGCGGGCCGCAGGCCGAGCTGTTCGACGAGCTCGATCAGCGGCTGGCCGCGTTCACCGCCGAGGTGGGCCGGCTGATGCGCGCCCGACAGTTCAGCGACACCCAGCTGCGCACCGCGATCCGGCTGCTCGACGGCGCCCTGGACGGGTTGCGTCGCCTGCTGCGCTGACCGGCGTCGTCGGCCGGTCGGCGACTCACAGCCTTTTTGCAGGAAGCGTCCAGCGGTGGCGCAGTGACGTCACCGATGATGGGCCCATGCCCGCTACCCAGACCGAGGCGCGACTGCTTGTCGTCGAGGACGACCCCAACATCCTCGAACTGCTCTCCGCGAGCCTGCGGTTCGCGGGCTTCGACGTGGCCACCGCGACAAGTGGAAGCGCGGCGCTCAACGCCGCCAAGGACCACCGGCCCGACCTGGTGGTACTCGATGTGATGCTCCCCGACCTCGACGGTTTCGAGGTCATCCGGATGCTCCGCGAGGGCGGCACGCGTACCCCCGTGGTGTTCCTGACCGCCCGGGACGCCACCGACGACAAGATCCGTGGGCTGACCCTGGGTGGCGACGACTACGTCACGAAGCCGTTCAGCCTGGAGGAGCTGACCGCCCGGATCCGCGCCGTGCTGCGTCGCACCACCACCGGCGAGCAGGCCCCGTCCCGGCTCACCTTCGCCGACCTGGAGCTGGACGAGGAGACCCACGAGGTGCACCGGGCCGGCCAGCGGGTGCAGCTCTCGCCGACCGAGTTCAAGCTGCTGCGGTACCTGATGCTCAACGCCAACCGGGTGCTGTCCAAGGCGCAGATCCTCGACCACGTCTGGAACTACGACTTCCGTGGCGACGACAACATCGTCGAGTCCTACATCTCGTACCTGCGGCGCAAGGTCGACACCACCCAGCCCCGGCTGATCCACACTCTTCGCGGGGTCGGGTACGTCCTGCGCAAGCCGGCGGCGTGAACGCAGTCCAGCAGGCGAAGGGGCGGGTGCGCAGCGTTCCGCTGCGGGTGAAGCTGGTCGCCTCGGTGCTCGCGCTGGTCGCCGTCGCACTTCTGGTGATCAGCTCGTTGACCGCGTACTTCCTCCGCAACTACCTGGAGGGCCAGGTCGACGGGCAGGTCCGGTCGACCGCCCAGGGCCTCGGCCAGTTTCTTCAGAAGCTGCGCAGCGGTGAGGTCGGCGCGATGCTGCCCAGCGACTACGTCGTGATCGTGGCCGACGAGCGGCAGGTGTACGACCCCCAGTACGACACGCGCAACTTCTACCCCGCACAGCTGCCCACGTTTCCCGCCACCCGCAAGGACTTCGAGGCGGCGGAGGGCGAGCCGCGCACCGTCATCTCACACGATCGCCTCACCCGCTGGCGGGTGTACTACGCCCCCCAGCCGGACGGCTCGGTGCTGGCCGTGGGTCAGCCGCTGACCGAGGTGGACCGGGCGGTGAAGCAGCTCGTCTGGATAGACCTCCTGGTCGGTGGCGCAGTGCTGATCATGCTGGCCTCGGTCGGCGCCGCGATCGTCCGGACCAGCCTCAAGCCCCTCGTCGAGATCGAACAGACCGCCGCCGCGATCGCCGGCGGTGACCTGACCCGTCGGGTGCCCGACCCGGAGGAGGGCCAGGCCGAGCCAACCTCGGAACTGGGCCGGCTGTCGCGCGCGCTGAACGCGATGCTCACCCAGATCGAGGCGGCGTTCACCGCCCGAGCCGCTTCGGAGACCTCGGCCCGATGGGCGGAGAGCGCCGCCCGGGATGCCGCCGCCGCAGCTCAGGCGTCCGAGGCGCGGGCCATCCGCTCCGAGGAGCGGATGCGGCAGTTCGTCGCCGACGCCTCGCACGAGCTGCGGACTCCGCTCACCACCATTCGTGGCTTCGCCGAGCTGTACCGGCAGGGCGCGGCCCGCGAACCGGAGCAGACCGCCGGCCTGCTGCGCCGGATCGAAGACGAGGCCGCCCGGATGGGACTGCTGGTGGAGGACCTGCTGCTGCTCGCCCGGTTGGACATGGAACGACCGCTCTCGCTGACCCCGGTCGAGCTGCCGGTGCTCGCCTCCGACGCGGTGCAGGCGGCGCGGGCGATGGCACCGGACCGGCGGATCGAGCTGGAGATCGCGCCCGAATCCGGCCCGCTCGTCGTCTCCGCCGACGACGCGCGGCTGCGGCAGGTGATCGGCAACCTGGTCACCAACGCGCTCACGCACACCCCACCGGAGGCTGATGTCCGGGTACGGCTGCGCGCCGAACCCGGGGGCTTCGCCGTCGTGGAGGTGGTCGACACCGGCCCCGGTCTCTCGCCCGAGCAGGCGGAACGCGTCTTCGAACGGTTCTACCGGGCCGACGCGGCCCGTACCCGACGAGCCGACGGCAACACCGGGACCGGCCTTGGCCTGGCCATCGTGGCGGCGCTGGTCGCCGCCCACCACGGCTTGGTCGAGGTGGCCGAGACGCCCGGCGGCGGGGCCACCTTCCGGGTGCGGCTGCCGCTGCTGCCACAGGTCGACGGATCGGGCGAGTGACTTTCAGCCAACTTCCAGGACGGTTCCAGGTTGATTGCAGTGCCGGGGGAGAAGGTAGTGGCATGACCGAGTTCGAGTCCGACCCGCAGCGCCGGCCGGCCCCCACCGACGCCGAGCCGTCGCACCCCACCGCCGAGCTGCCGCGCGACGAGCGTGTGCAGTCCGACTCCCCGACCACTCCCGTACCGGTCGTCTCGACCGGCGGCGACCCGACGGTCGCCTCCACCACCGGTGACGCGGAGACCACCGCCGCCACCCCGGCCGCCGCGCCCCCCGGGTACGCCGTGCCCGCCGGCCAGCCGACCGGGTACGAGCCGTCGACCGGCTACGAGCGCCCGGCTGCCACGCCGTCCGCACCGCCGTACCCGGTCTCCGGTCACCCGGCGCCTGGCCAGCCCGGCTACCCGCAGCCGGCCGGCCACTATCCCGGTGCCCCCTGGTACCAGGGCCAGCAGTCCGGCTGGGCCGGCGGGGGCCAGCCGGGAATGCCGTACGCCCAGCACCAGCAGCACCCCGGGCAGCACCCGCAGCACCCGCAGCACCAGCAGCACCCCGGGCAGCACCCGCAGCACCAGCAGCACCTCGGACAGCACCCGGGCCAGCCGGTCCCGCCGTGGGGCCCGCAGGTCGCGCCGCCCGGCAGCGGCCCCCGGCCGGGTCGAATCGCCAAGTTCGCCGGTGCCGGCGTGGCGGTGTTCGCCCTGATGCTCGGTTCCGGTGTCGCGGGTGGTGCGCTCGCGCTCGCCCTCGACGGCGACGGCGGCGGCATCACCCGCACCTACTCCGCGGCTCCCGTGATCAATGGCGCGGACCTGCCGAAGATCGCCGCGTCGGTGCAGGACAGCGTCGTCTCGATCACCACCGGCAGCGGTGAGGGCTCCGGAGTGGTGCTCAGCGCCGACGGGTACGTGCTGACCAACAACCACGTGGTCGCGTCCGCCACCGGCGACGCCGTGCGGGTGGTCTTCGCCGACGGCAAGACCGCCGACGCGAAGATCATCGGCACCGACCCGAAGACCGACCTGGCCGTGGTGAAGGCCAACGGGGTGAGCGACCTCAAGCCGGCCAAGTTCGGCGACAGCGACGCCATGCAGGTCGGCGACCAGGTGCTCGCCCTGGGCAGCCCGCTCGGTCTGCAGGGCTCGGTGACCTCCGGCATCCTCAGCGCCCGGGACCGCACCATCCGGGCCGGTGAGGGGCAGCCGCAGGACCCGACCCAGCAGCAGGGCCAGGCGGTCAGCTCGATCTCCGGCCTGCTCCAGACGGACGCCCCGATCAACCCCGGCAACTCCGGCGGCGCGCTGGTCAACACCCGGGGCGAGGTGATCGGCGTCAACACCGCCATCGCGACCTCTGGGCAGAGCACCGGCAACATCGGTGTCGGGTTCGCCATCCCCAGCAACAAGGCCAAGGACGTCGCGGGCAAGCTCCAGCGTGGCGAGAAGGTCAGCCACCCGTCGCTCGGAGTCGGCGTGAACCCGGCCGAGGGCGGCGGCGCCCTCGTCGCGTCGGTCACCCCGGGCAGCCCGGCGGAGAAGGCCGGCCTCCAGCGCGGCGACGTCGTCACCCGGTTCGGCGACAAGCCCGTCAACGACTCGGACGACCTGGTCGGCGCGGTGCAGGCCGGCAAGGTCGGCGACCGGGTCGAGGTGCAGTTCAAGCGCAACGGTGTCGAGAAGTCGGCGACCGTGACGCTCGCCGAGACGTCCTGACCAGTTACTGAACCTGCTTCCTCCCTCCAGCGGCGGGTGGCGGGGCCGAGGGGGTCGGCTCCGTCACCCGCCGCTTCTTTACGACCGGACGGCGGTTCACCCGGATCGGGTGAACCGCCGTCACCCGTCCGCCCGGCACGTTCGCAGGGCGACGACCGAAACCGGGGGTGGAGTGCCATGACCGAGGTGGCGGGTGTCCGCGAGGACCAGCGGATCCAACGCGACGTCCTGGCCGAGCTGGCCTGGGACCCCCAACTGCAACCGAACGATGTCGGGGTGACGGTCGACCAGGGCGTGGTCACCCTGACCGGGTTCGTGGACGGTGCCGCTCGCGGTTGGGCCGCGACGCGATGCGCACAGCGGGTTCGCGGCGTACGGGCGGTGGCCGACGAGATGGAGGTGCGGCTGCCCGGCACCCCGGGGCGTACCGACGCCGAGGTCGCCGACGCCGCCACCCGCGCCCTGGAGTGGGACAGCTTCGTGCCCGCCGAACGGCTGGACGTGACAGTGGCCAACGGCTGGCTGATGCTGCGCGGCGAGGTCGAGTTCGGGTGGCAGCGGCGGGCCGCCGAGGGCGAGGTGCGCCGGCTCGACGGCGGCCGGGGGATCACCAACCTGATCGAGGTACGACCCGCAGCGCCACCGGACGCCGAGCGGCTGCGGCGGGACGTCCAGCGGGCGTTGCTGCGCACGCTCGGCGGCGAGCGGGTGACCGTCGAGGTGGACGGCGACACGCTGGTCCTCGCCGGGGTGGTCCGTTCCTGGTGGGAACGTGACCAGGTCGAACGGGTGGCGTGGTCCGCGCCCGGGGTGCGGGTGGTCCACGACCAGCTCCTGGTGGGCGGGTGATCGCCGTCCGCCATGTCCGGTTTACCTCGGACGCCACCGGGAAACCCCCGCCGACCAGCGGTGCCGCCGTACCGGGGAGCAACGGGGAGGACTCGTGGCCGTGAACCACCCGCCTGCGGGCCGCCCCGAGGAGCGGTCGTTGCGCATCGCGATGGTGGTTCCGCCGTGGTTGTCAGTGCCGCCGCCCGGCTACGGCGGCCTTGAGCAGGTCGTCGCCGGCCTGGTGGACGCGCTGTGCGGGCAGGGGCACTCGGTGACCCTGTTCGGCGCCGGAGGTGACCACGGCACGGCGGCCGACGGCTTCGTCTCCACAGTGGCCGAGGTCCAGTACGAGCGGCTCGGCGAGTCACTGCCCGAGCTGGCACACCTGGCCCGGGTGAATCGGCTGATCAGCCCGGCCGACTTCGACGTGATCCACGACCACACCACGATCGGTCCGCTGGTCGCCGGCCGTCGGGCCGTGCCGACGGTCGCGACGGTGCACGGCAACCCCGTGGGGGAGTACGGCGACGTGCTGAGCGACATCGACGCGGGCGTCGCGCTGGTGGCCATCTCGCACGCCCAGCGTCGGCTGAACCCGAGCCTGCCCTGGGCCGGCACCGTGCACAACGCACTCGACATCCGGGGTTTCCCGCGCAAGCACACGCCCGGCGCGGGGCCGGTGCTGTGGCTGGCCCGGTTCAGCCCGGACAAGGGCCCGGACACCGCCATCCGGGCGTGCCGGGCGGCCGGACTGCCCCTGGTGTTGGCCGGCAAGTGCAACGAGCCGGCCGAGCGCCGCTACTACGAGCAGGTCGTCGCGCCGATGGTCGACGAGGACGTGACAGTGGTGCTCAACGCGGACCGCGCGACGACGCTGCGGATGCTCGTCGACGCGCGCTGCCTGATCATGCCGATCCAGTGGGACGAGCCGTTCGGCATGGTGATGCTGGAGGCGATGGCCACCGGCACGCCGGTGGTGGCGCTCAACCGGGGTGCGGTGCCGGAGCTGGTGCGGCCGGGGCTGACCGGGCTCGTCGTCGAGCGGTCGGAGGAGCTGCCCGCGGCGTTGCTCGCGGCGGAGCGACTCGACCCGGAGGACTGCGTGGCGCACGTGGCCCGGAACTTCTCGGTCGAGCGGATGGCGAGCGGCTACGCCGAGGTCTATCGGCGCTTCGGCCTCGGCCGGCACGACGTCCGTGAACCGGCCCGGGTGCCGGTGCGCTGACCCACCGGTGTCGCCGGGTCAGGCGCCGGTCGCGCCCAGCTCGGCGATGGCGGCGTCGAGCCGGGAGGCGTACGCCGCGCTGATGCCGCCCTCACCGAGACGGACGGCGACCTTGGCGCGCAGCCGGGCCACCGGCGGCGCCAGCTCTTCGCGGCCGGAGCTGACCGCGACGGTCAGGTTGCGCAGCTCGTTGCGCAGGTCGAGGGCCACGTCCTCGCGGATCTCGCCGGCGCTCAGCCCGGTGCCGATCAACCCGTCGACCCGGCTCGCGACCTCGGTGAGGGTGCCCGGGTTCGAGGTGGGCGCCCCGGCGGTCGGCTTCGTCGAGGGCGTCGGGGTCGGCGGGGCGGACGTGATCGGCGTGGACGGCTGGGGGGTCGGCGGGTCGGTCGACGGGGTCGTCACCGGCCCGGCGGAGGGCTGCGCCCGGCGGGTCGGCTGCTGTTCGGGCAGCAGCGCCACCCCGGCCACTGTCACCCCGACGGCCAGCACCAGCAGCAGCAACACCAGTCGCCGCCGCGACCAGCCCGACCCGGTCGGCGGCTCGCCCTCGCTGGAGGAGGCTCCGCCGTCCGAGGCGGCTCCATCCAGTCGCGCCGCCGCCGGGACGCCGGCCGTCGCGACGGCGGTCGACTGTGGTGGCAGGGGCTGGGTGGGCACCCGGATGGTCGCCGTCGAGGGCTCGGCGGGCAGCGAATGGTCGCGGAGCGCGGTGGCGACCTGCCGGGCGGTCGGCCGGTCGGCCGGATTCCGGGCGAGGCTGCGCAGGCAGATCTCGGCCACCGGCGCGGGCAGGTCCGGTAGATCGGCCAGCGTCGGCGGCGGGCCACTGGCCAGCGCGGCGCTGAGCTGCTCCCAGGTGTCCGCCGGATACGGGACCCGGCCGGTGAGCGCCTCGTGCAGCAGCACGCCGAGCGAGTACACGTCGGTGGACGGCTGGGCCGGCGCGCCGTCGAGACGTTCCGGTGCGACGTACGCCGGGGTGCCGAAGGTCTCGCCGTCCTCGTCCTCGTCGGGCGCGCCGATCCGGGTGGCGATGCCGAAGTCGAGCACCTTGACGCCCGTCCCGGTCATCATCACGTTGGCGGGGGTGATGTCCCGGTGCACGATGCCGAGCCGGTGCGCCGCCGCCAGCGCGTCCGCCACCTGCGCGCCCACCTGGACCGCCTCGGTCCACGGCAGCGGCCCCTCGGTGAGCCGAAGTTTCAACTCCTCGCCGTTGAGCAGCTCCATCACCACGAACGAGGTGATCGAGCCGTCCGGGTCGACCGTCTCGCCGTAGTCGTGCACTGAGGTCAGGTGCGGGTGCACCAACTGGGCGGCGGCCCGTGCCTCCTCGCGCACCATTCCCCGGAACCGCGCGTCCGCGGCGAGTGACGGGGCGAGCACCTTGAGCGCGACCACCCGGTCCAGTACCTCGTCCCGGGCACGCCAGATGACCGACATGCCACCGGCGCCGATCTGGTCCAGAAGTCGGTATCTGCGAGCCAGCAATCGGCCCGGATGCAGCGCTGCCTTCACGGATCGCACCTGCCTCAGGGGTGGGAGCGGTATCAGGTTGCGCGAATGTGTCCTGCCTGTCAACGCCGTCGCCGCCGGCCGTCGACGGACGGTGCCTGCCGTGCGCCGACCGCCGGCCGACAGCGGCCCACCGGTCGGCGGCGGGCCCGTGCCAGGATGGACGACATGGCGGGGGGACCGGTGGCGTTCGTGCTCGGCGGCGGGGGAGTGCTCGGCGCGGTCGAGGTCGGCATGTTGCGTGCCCTGTTCCGGGCCGGCATCCAACCCGACATGGTCCTCGGCACCTCGATCGGCGCGGTCAACGGCGCGCTGGTCGCCGCCGACCCGTCCGAGGCGGTGACCGACCGGCTGGTCCGGCTCTGGGCCTCACCCGAGGCGAGCGAGGTGTACGGCGACTCGGTCGCCCGGCAGCTGCGCCGTTTCGCCGCCCGCACCCACCTGCACTCGCCCCGGCCGCTGCGCCGCCTGTTGGAGACCGAGCTGGGGGTGGACACCACCTTCGCCGACCTGCGGGTGCCGTTCCGGTGCTGTGCCGCCCACATCGAGCGAGCCGCCGAGCACTGGTTCGACAGTGGTCCGGTGGTGCCGGCGGTGATGGCGTCGGCCTCGGTGCCGGGCCTGCTACCGCCGATGGAGATCGACGGCGCGCACTACGTGGACGGCGGCATCGTCAACTCCATCCCCATCGGCGAGGCGGTGGCCGTCGGCGCCCGCCGGATCTACGTCCTCCAGGTCGGTCGGATCGAACGGGAGCTGACTCCACCCCGTCGGCCGTGGGAGATCGCGCAGGTCGCGTTCGAGATTTCCCGCCGGCACCGCTTCTTCCGGGAGTTGGCGGCTCTGCCGGAGGGGGTGGAGGTGCACGTCCTGCCGACCGGCGGGCTCAACCCCCGCGACGACACGCCGTGGGCGTACCGGGACATGGCGGCGGTGGGACGTCGGATCAGTCGCGCGTACACGGCCTCCCGGCGCTACCTCGCCGCCCACCAGGAGCGTTGATGCCGTTACCTCCGCGGTGGCTGCGTCGGTTGCTGTTCGCGCCCGCCGTCGTGCTGCTCGCCTTCCTCGTGGTCACCACGTTGCCGATCTGGGCGCTGCTGGCCGCTGCCGCGTCGCCGCTGGTCCCGGGCCGGTTGCGTCCACTGCGACTGCTCTGGATCGGCTGTTTCTACCTGGTCTGGGACGCTGCCGCGCTGCTCGCGCTCTTCGTGCTCTGGGTCGTCTCCGGTTTCGGCTGGCGGACCCGGTCGCCGGCCTTCCAGCGCGCGCACTACGTGCTGGCCGGCTGGTTCCTGCGGGTGCTGTTCTGGCAGGCACGGTGGACACTGCGGTTGAGCATCGACGTGGTGGGCACCGACCCGGACACTGCGCTGCCCGGCCGGCCCGAGCTGGTGCTCTGTCGGCACGCCGGGCCGGGCGACTCGTTCATCCTGATCCACGGGCTGGTCAACTGGTTCCACCGGGAGCCTCGGATCGTCCTCAAGGACAGCCTCCAGTGGGATCCGGCGATCGACGTGCTGCTCAACCGGCTGCCCAACCGGTTCATCGCGCCGACTCCGGAGCGCGGCGAGGAGACGGTACGCCAGGTCGGGCACCTCGCCACCGGCCTGGACGACAACGACGCGTTCGTGATCTTCCCCGAGGGCGGCAACTTCACCCCCCGGCGACGGCTGCGCGCCATCGCCCGGTTGCGCTCCCTCGGCCTGGAACGGATGGCCCTGCGCGCCGAGCGGATGCGCCACGTGCTCGCCCCGCAGCCCGGTGGGATGCTCGCCGCGCTGGACGCCGCACCCGACGCCGGGGTCATCTTCGTCGCCCACACCGGTCTGGACCGGATGCTCACCGTCGCCGACGTGTGGCGGGAACTGCCGATGGACAAGCGGATCGTGATGAGGTTCTGGTCCGTGCCGCCGGAGGACGTACCGACCGGACGGCAGCAACGCATCGACTGGCTCTTCGACTGGTGGGCGCAGATTGATGCCTGGATCGCCGCTAATCGGTAAATGTCCGCGTAGGGTGCGGGCGTGGACGAGATCTGCGTGGTGACAACGGTGGTGGACGCGCGTTCGGTCGCCGACGTGCTGGCGGCTGCGGCCGTCGCCGGCAGGCTCGCCGCCTGCGCCCAGGTGGGTGGTCAGGTGGACAGTACCTACTGGTGGCGGTCCGGGATGGAGACGAGCACCGAGTGGTCGGTGCAGTTCAAGACCGCACCGGATCGGCTCACCGCGTTGCTGGATCAGATCCGGGTCAGCCACCCGTACGAGGTGCCGGAGATCCTGGTGTCCAGGGTGGAGAGCGGTAACCCCGACTACGCCACCTGGGTGTACGAGCACACCCGATCCTGAGTACGCGCACTCTGGGTCGCACCCCGGTCGGTTGTCGATGATGACCCGGTGGACGACACCCGTTACCCCTGCCCCGCCTGCGGCGCACCGGCCGATCTGAGCGCCGGATGCTCCGGCTGCCGGCGCGCACCCGACCCGATCGCCGCCGAGGTGGTTCGGCTGAGCCGGGAGGTCGCCGAGCTTGAGCCGCAGGTGGAGCGGGCTCGTCGCACGTACACCGAGCTGGCCGGACGGTTGTCGACAGTGTCCGGGCGGCGAGCCGAACTGGCCGCGGTCGTCCGCGCCGGGCTGGCGGCCCCGGTCGTGGCGCGCCCGGTGCCTGCCGCCGGCCCGGCGCCGTTCATCGGCCCGGGCCCCGGCGTCGCGACGGGTTCGCGGCCGGGTGCGGCGGAGACCTCGACCCGGACGGTCCAGGGTCTGCTCTTCGTCCTCGGTGGACTCCTGCTGGGCACCGCGGCGGTGGTGTTCACCGCGGTCGCCTGGGCGGCGGTGGGGGTCGCCGGCCGGGCGTTGATTCTGGTGGCGTTCACCGCGCTCGCGCTGGGCGTACCGCTGCTGGCGGTCCGCCGAGGGCTGCGCGGCACGGCGGAGACGTTCGCCGCGGTGGGGTTGCTGCTGGTGGTGCTGGACGGTTACGCGGCCTGGTCGGTGGACCTGGCGGGCGTGACCGGCTGGCCGGGCAGCCGGTACGCCGCGCTGGTCGGGGGGGCCAGCGCGGCGGTCGCCGTGGCGTACGGCCGGTGGAGCGGGTTGACGGGGCCCTGGTTCGCCGCCCTGGTGGCCGCCCAGCCGGCGTTGCCGCTGCTCGCCGCCGAGGCCGGGCTGGGTGCGGCGGGGTGGGCGTTGGTCCTGCTCGGGGTGGCGTCGCTGAACCTGGCCGTGCTGGCCGCGCTGCGTGGTCGGGGAGGAGCGGCGCAGCTCGTCGGCCGGGTGTTGGCCGGCACCGGTCACGTCGCCGCGCTGGTGGGCGCTTCGGCGTGCGCGGTGGTGCCGCTGGTCGGTGGGCGGGCGGGGGGCTCGCCACTGCTGGCCGGGGTGCCGCTGTTGCTGGTCGCGCTGACCGGGTTCGGCGCGGCCTGGCTCGTCGGGGGGCGGGCGCTGCGGGCGGTGGCGGCAGGGCTGCTGGTGCCGGTGCTCGCCGCCGCCCTGCTGCGTCCGGTGGCGGAGCTGCGGCCGTCAGTGCTGCTGCTCGCGGCGGCGACTGTGGCGCTGGGGATGGCCGCCGCCGTGCGGTTCCTGCCGGCGTTGGCGGCGGTGGACGGTGGCGGCGGTTGGCGGACCGGTCCGCGAGCCGGCGCGCTGTTCGTCGCGGCCGGCACGGCGCAGGTCACCCTGTTGATCACCGTCGGGCTGGCGGTCGCCGCAGTCGGCCGGTCGTTGCCGCCCTGGGGCGGGGCTGGGACGGGGCCGGACCTGAGCTGGGGTTGGCAGCTGGCACCGGCGGTGGCACTGACGATCGGCGCCACGGTGCTGCTGCTCCCTGCCAGCACGCGGGCGGTGCTCGCCACGGCCGGCGCGGCGGCGGTGCTGTTCGCCGTACCCGCCGGCTGGACGGCCTCCTGGCCTCAGGTGGTGGCCATCGACCTGGTCGGCGGGGTCGCGTTGCTGCTCGCCGTACTGGCCCGTCCGACCACCCCGCCCGTCGCCCTGCGCTCGCGTGCGCTCGGCGGTGCAGTCCTGCTCGGGCACGGGCTGCTGGTCGCCCTGGCCGCCCCGGCCGGTGCCCTGGTGGCGCTCGGCGTGCTCGCCGTGGTCGGGCTGGCGCTGGCCGTCCGACAGGGGGCCGGCGCGTACCGGGAGGTGGCCGGTACGGGTCTGCTGGTCGGGCAGCTCGCGCTGCCCGCGATCGCGGCGGTGGCGACGTTCGTCGTGGGCGGGCCGCCCTGGTGGCAGGCCCGGCTCGCGCTGGCCGCCGCCGGGTTGTCGCTGGTCGCGGCCCTCGCGGTCCGTCGCCACCGGGTGGAGCTGATCGGGTACGCGGTGACCGGCGCCGTCGCCGCGGTGACCGTGCCCGGCCTCGCGCCGCTGGTCGCGGCGGGTGACGAGCCGCTCGCGCCGTACGCGGCGCTGGCCGCGTTGGGTGTCGCGTTCGTCGCCGGCTGGCTGCCGTCGGCGAGCGCCTCCGGCCAGGCGGCCCTCGGGAAGCGGCCGGCGGTTGACGGGCGCGAGTCGGCCCGGTCGGCGTTGTTACTGGCGGCCGGCGGAACGCTGGCGGTGGTCGCCGTCCTGGCGGCCCTGCCTACAGTGCTGACCGCGCTCGGGTCGCCCTACGGCGGCTGGGGCCGGGTGTGGTCGGGGGCGCCCACCGTCGTCGCCGACCCGACGGTGCTCCCGGTCGGGTTCGCGCTGGTCGTGCTGGCGGTGGCCGGTGCGCTGGCCGGTCGGCGGGTCGGCCTGCCGGTGCCGGCCGCGCTGCCGTTCCTCGCGGCGGCGCTGCCGGTGCTGCTCATCGCGATCGGCGCGCCGTGGCCGGTGCTACCGGCCGCCGTTCTGCTCGCCGGCCTGGCGGCGCTGCTGTTCACCGCGCTGGCCGCCGCGCGCCCGGCGCTCACACCGGTCGCCGTGCCGGTGGGCGTGGTGCTGGTGGCCTCCGGTGTGCTCGGTCTGCTGGCCACCCGGGCCGGGACGCTTGCCGCCGAGGGGGCGCTGCTGGTGGCGGCGGTCGCGGTCGCCGCCGGCGCGCGCCGGTTCGAGGTACGGGTCGCCGGCTGTCTCGCCGCCGTGGGCGCGGCGTCCGCGTTGGCGGTGACCGCGCCCCTCGCCGGTGGGCTGCCCCTGCGGGCTGCCTCGTATCCACTGCTGGGGGTGGCCGCGTTGGTGCTGGTCGCCGCCGCGGTCACCCCGACGCGGGTCCGGCTGGGACGGGTGCTGGACGCCGCCGCGCAGGCCGTCGCGCTGGTGGCGGCGGTGCTCGCCGTCGAGGCGGCGCGGCACCTCGCCACCATCTGCGTGCTCTGGGGTGCCGCCGTCGCGTTGCGGCTGCTGCGCCGGGGTGAACCGGCCGGCCGGCGGTGGGCGTTCGCCGGGATCGCCGCCGGCAGTGAGTTGCTCGGGGCCTGGGTGCTGCTGGCAGCCGGAGGGGTGACAGTGCTGGAGGCGTACACGCTGCCGGCCGCGGCGCTCGCCATCGGAGCGGGTCTGCTGGCGCTGCGCACCCGGCCGGGGCTGACCAGCTGGCCGGCCCTCGGCCCGGGGTTGGTCGCGGCGTTGCTGCCCAGCCTCGTGTCGGTGCTGGCCGGGGCGGACCCACAGCCCTGGCGGCGACTGCTGCTCGGCGCGGCGGCGACCGGCGCGGTGCTGGCCGGCGCAACCCGCCGGTGGCAGGCGCCGGTGCTGCTCGGCGGCGGAGCGCTGACGCTGCTGGCGCTGCACGAGCTGGCCCGGGGGTGGGATCTGCTGCCCCGGTGGATCTACCTGGGAATCGGCGGGCTGGCACTGGTCGGGCTCGCCGCCACCTACGAGCGGCGTCGACGTGACCTGGCTCGACTGCGCGCCGCGGTGGGCCGACTGAGCTGAGCCGAACCCGTAGGGGTAGGGCCTGCCCTACCCCCCATTCGGGGGCTGTCGGGGTTACTCACCGCTACCGCGATCAGGAGACTTGACAGCAAGCCCGAACCATCCTGGCGCGGGCGCAAGTGGAACGGGAGCAGCGATGGCGCTCGGAGCGGTGGCGGAACCGCCGGTACGACGGCGAGGCAGTGACTACGCACAGTTGTCCCGACTGATCAGCCAGGCGGGCCTGCTGGAGCGGCGCCCCGGCTGGTACGTCACCCGCATCGTGCTCACCCTCGGCGCCTTCGTGGCCGGCTGGGTGGCCGTGTTCCTGCTCGGCGACTCCTGGTGGCAGCTTCCCCTCGCGGCCCTGATGGCGGTGGCCACCACGCAGGTCGCGTTCCTCGGCCACGACGCCGGGCACCGCCAGATGTTCCGTCGGCGTCGCCCCAGCGAGCTGGTGGGCCTGTTCGCCGGCAACGCGGCGGTCGGGCTCAGCTACGGCTGGTGGGTCGACAAGCACAACCGGCACCACGCCAACCCGAACCACGAGGACGAGGACCCGGACGTCGGCGCGGGCGCCCTGGTGTGGACGCACGAACAGGCGCTGGAGACCCGTGGGATCGGTCGCTGGATGGCCAAGCGGCAGGCGTACCTCTTCTTCCCGATGCTCCTGCTGGAGGGCCTGAACCTGCACGTGGCGAGCATCCGGGCCATCGTCGGCCGGGAGCCGAACGGCGGGTACACCGTGCCGATGCGGTACCGGGCGGCCGAGGCGGCGCTGCTCCTTGCGCACACCGTCGGCTATGTCGCGCTGCTGCTGGCGGTCATGTCCCCGGTCAAGGCGCTGCTCTTCGCCGTCGTGCACCAGGCCCTGTGGGGCCTCTACATGGGGTGCGCGTTCGCGCCGAACCACAAGGGCATGCCGATGCCGACCGCCGAAGACGAGTTGGACTTCCTGCGTAAGCAGGTGCTGACCTCCCGCAACGTACGCGGCAGCCGACTCGTGGACACCGCCCTCGGCGGTCTCAACTACCAGATCGAGCACCACCTCTTCCCGAACATGCCCCGCGCCAACCTGCGCCGGGCCCAGCCCATCGTCAGGGCCTACTGCGTCGAGCAGGGGATCCCGTACGCCGAGACCGGGCTTGTCGAGTCGTACCGGCAGGCACTCGGTCACCTGCACGAGGTGGGCGCGCCGCTGCGCGGCTGACCAGACCGGCCGTTACGCGGCCGTCACGACATCGATCGGCGGGGCGGCATCTGATGATGCCGCCCCGCCGTCGTGTTCCTGGCCGGCACCGCTTGGCGGAAACCCTGGGCTCGAGGGAGCGGATCCGGCTCGCCGGACGCGCCACCGGTAGGGTCTGGTCATGGCAGACCTGCTCACCGCGGACGCGGTGCGAGAAGAGCTGAGCCGGTTGCCCGACTGGTCGGGTGACCCGACCGGCATCGGTCGTACCGTCCAGCTCGGCAGTTTCCCGGCGGCCATCGCGGTGGTGGACCGGGTGGCGACGGTGGCCGAGGAGTTCGACCACCATCCCGACATCGACATCCGATGGCGGACCCTGACCTTCCGCTGTGTCACGTACTCGGCCGGTGGGGTCACCCACCGGGACATCGAGCTGGCCCGGCGAATTGACGACATCGTCCGGAGTGCGGCATGAGATTCGAGATCAGCAAGGTTCTGGATGCCATCGAGGGCCGGGTCTGCACGGACCCGTCACTGGCCCGAGCCGTGATCGACCTGGCCGAGGTGATCCGTTACCAGGACATCGACGGTGGTCGGCCGGCCAGCCTGCTGCGCCTCGGCATGGTCATCGACGCGCTCTCCCGCGAGCTGGAGGAGGACAGCGTCCAGGTCTACGCGGTGGTGCACCGGGCGTTGCTCTCCGACGCCGACCTCACCTCCAACGAGCGGATGGTCGTTCGCCGCTGGGCCGACGACGGGCTCGTCGAGGTGCTGGACAACCCGGGTGACCGGATGTTGGAGGTCGCCGACCTGCTCGGGTTGCCGGTGCTCAGCCGGGTCCGCTTCGACGGGCTGCGCGGGCGTTTCCCGTGGCTGGTCGAGCAGCCCGGTCGGGTGGTCGCGCCGGTGCCCGGCGCCGGCGGGCCGGTGTTCATCGCGCACGTCGGTGGTGGCCACTCGCCGGTGGCCGGCAAACGGTCGCCGACCGGCGTCAAGCTGCTGGCCCGCCAGTGGCGCTGCCCGGAGTCGGGCTGCGCGCTGTTCGGCGGCGGTGGTGGGGGTGGCGCGTTCGCCGACCTGGCCGGGGGTGCCGACCGCAGCCCCGCCGCGCAGCCGCCGCCCGCGCTGCGCAACGGCGTGCCGACCTGCCCCCGACACGGCGCACGGCTCGGTGACGGCGGCCCGCGTCCGCGTACCGAGGTGCTCGCGGTGCGCGTCGGCGGCCTGGTCCGACGGCGGTTCGTGCTCAGCGAGGAACAGCCGATCGTTGCCGGTCGGGCTCCCGAGCAGGACGGCGGGATCATGCTCGGCCAGTGGCTCAACGACGAGGCCCGGCGCTGGATCAGCCGTGGTCACGTCCGCTTCGAGCTGCGGGTCGGCGAGGTCATCGTGACCGACGTCAGCACCAACGGCTCGGGCATCCGGCCGGGCGGTTCGATGACCGAGTCGGACCGGATCCCGCTGGCGCCGCAGCAGTCCCGGGTGCTGGGCGAGAACGACATGATCGAGCTGTACCCGGGGGTGCAGATCGGTCGGGCCGAGGAGCTGCCCACCGGCGCTCCGTTCACTCCCACCTCGGTGATGGCCGAGGCACCCACGATGGCGATGCGCCTGCCCCGCCCCTGACGCGAAGGGCGGGCGTCGGAACTCCGACGCCCGCCCTTCAGCACGTTCCCTGGTCAGCCGGCCAACACCTCGGCCAGCTGGGTCACCGCCAGGTCGATCTCCTCCTCGGTGATGACCAGGGGTGGGGCGAGCCGGATGGTGGAGCCGTGGGTGTCCTTGGCGAGGACTCCGCGCTCGGCGAGCCGCTCACACGCCTCGCGACCGCTCATCAGCGCCGGGTCGATGTCCAGCCCGGCCCACAGGCCGCGGACGCGTACCCCGACCAGACCCTTGCCGACCAACCCTTCCAGGCCGGCCCGCAGCCGCTCACCCAGCTCGGCCGAGCGGCGCTGGAACTCGCCGGTGGCCAGCAGCCGGACCACCTCGATCGCCACCGCGCAGGCGAGCGGGTTGCCACCGAACGTGGAGCCGTGCTGGCCGGGCTTGAGCACCCCGAGCACGTCGGCGTTCGCAGCCACCGCGGAGACCGGCACGATGCCGCCGCCGAGCGCCTTGCCGAGCAGGTACATGTCCGGCACGACGCCCTCGTGGTCACAGGCGAAGGTCGCGCCGGTACGCCCCAGACCCGACTGGATCTCGTCGGCGATGAACAGCACGTTGCGCTCGGTGCAGACCTGGCGTACGCCCGGCAGGTAGCCCTCCGGTGGCACCACCACACCCTGCTCACCCTGGATCGGCTCCAGCAGCACGGCCACTGTGTTCTCGTCGATCGCGGCGGTCAGCGCCTCCAGGTCGCCGTACGGCACGACAGTGAACCCCGGGGTGTACGGCCCGAAGTCGGCGCGGGCGTCCTCGTCGGTGGAGAAGCTCACGATGGTGGTGGTCCGGCCGTGGAAGTTGCCCTCGGCGACCACGATGTTGGCCTGGCCGGCGGGCACGCCCTTGACCTGGTAGCCCCACTTGCGGGCCACCTTGATCCCGGTCTCCACCGCCTCGGCGCCGGTGTTCATCGGCAGCACCAGGTCCTTGCCGCACAGCTCGGCCAGCTCCCGGCAGAAGTCGGCGAACTGGTCGTGGATGAACGCGCGACTGGTCAGCGTCAGCCGGTCCAGTTGGGCGTGCGCGGCGGCGATCAACTGCGGGTGCCGGTGACCGAAGTTCAGCGCCGAGTAGCCGGCCAGGCAGTCCAGGTAGCGGCGGCCGTCGACGTCGGTGAGCCAGGCGCCCTCGGCGGACGAGATCACCACCGGCAGGGGGTGGTAGTTGTGCGCGGTCCAGCGCTCGGCGTCCCGGACCGCTCCCGGCGTACGCAGCTTGTCATCCACGATCACTTGCTTGCCTTTCCCTGACGGAGTCGCAGCGTGCAGCACTTCGGTCCGCCGCCGGCCTTACGTAGCTCGGACAGGTCGACCCCGATGGTTTCGTAGCCCCGGTCGCGCAGCTTGGCGGCCAGGTCGGTGGCCTGCGCGGGCAGCACAACGTGCCGCCCGTCGCTGACCGCGTTCAGCCCCAGCACCTCGGCGTCGGCCATGGTGGCGTGCACCGCGTCGGGGAAGAGCCGGCGCAGCACGGCCTGGCTGCCCGCGGAGAACGCCTCCGGCAGGTACGCCACGGTCCGCTCGTCGAGCACTGTCAACGCGGTGTCCAGGTGGTAGAAGCGCGGGTCGACCAGTTGCATGGTGATCACCGGGTAGCCGAAGACCTCCTGCAACTGGGCGTGCGCGGCGTGCGCCGTACGGAAGCCGGTGCCGGCCAGCAGGTGGTCACCGGCCAGCAGGACGTCGCCTTCGCCCTCGTTGACGTGCTTCGGGTCGTACGTCTCGAAGCCGGCGGCCTCGAACCAGGCCCGGAACGCTGGCGCCTCGTCGGCGCGCTGCGGGTCCCGGAACTGCACGGCCATCGCCTTGCCGTCGATCACGGTGCCGCCGTTGGCGGCGAAGACCATGTCGGGCAGGCCGGGCACCGGAGTGATCTCCTCGACGGTGTGGCCCAGGTCAAGGTACGTCTGGCGCAGCTGCTCCCACTGCCCGACGGCCAGCGCGGCGTCGACCGGCGCGTTCGGGTCCATCCAGGGGTTGATCGCGTAGTCGACGGCGAAGTACGTCGGCCGGCACATCAACAGGCGCTGGCTGGTGGCGTCCATCGTCATTGTCCTGCTCCCAGGGGTCGGGCGCGCCCGGCCACCGTGGCCCACGGGCTGGCGCCGTTGCTCAACGGTATGCGGCGTGAGCGGCAGGATCCACCACTAGGAGTTGCGCAGAGCGTAGATCCGTTGCGTGTGGCGAGACCTCTGAGGCGATTCGTTGCGTTGGAGCCGAGATCCGGGAGCCGAGAGCCGGGAGGCAGGGCCGGGAGGCTCGTTCGCAGCCTTTGCTCTGCTGCCTTATGTGCGCCACCAGACGGCGCCGCCCTCGCGGACCAGTAGCGGAATCTGCCGGCCACTCCTGGCGCCGCTCGTCGAACGCCTGGCCCCGACCTCGCTGGCGCACATAGGGCAGCAGAGCAAAGGCTGGCGTACGTGGTTCGTCCGGCAGTCGAGAGGCGCGGATCTCCGGGTGACGGGCGAGATCGCCGCAGTGACCCGGACCGGAGCCGTCCGACCCTGGAAACACTTCAGGGGCGGCGAACCGCCGCCCCTGAAAGGGTGTCTCCCCGGCCGGTGAACCACCGGACTGATCGGGTTGCCGGCGAACCGCCGGCTGTTCGCCGGTGCATCACCGGCGAGCGGAACAGTGCCCGCTAGAAACGATCGACAAACTGTGAGTCAAGCCACTCCCGGAAGCGCTGCACCCAGTCGCCGTCGGTGGTCGGCCAGTCGAACTGGCCGGTCATCGCGAGCACCCCGATCACGACTGCGGCCAGACCGATCAGCACACCGAAGAGCGCGTCGGTCTTGCCGGCGACGTGCCGGCGGCGGGTTGCCATCAGGCCGAGCACCGACAGCACCGCGCCGAACGCGCCGAGCCCGATGCCGTACCCGGCCAAGGTTCCGGTCAGTACGAACGTCGCACCGACGACCGAGACGATCAGGCCGAGGGTGGCGAGCAGACTGGCCCGCGGCTTCGGGCCACGCGTCACCGGCGGCTCAGGCGTGGTCGTGCCCGGGGTCGGGGTCGGGTCGACAGTGCGGTCCGTGTTGGTCCGGTCGGTGGTGTCGGGCCGACGTGTGGTGCTTTCGAGGTCGGCGTCCCGCTCGGCGGTGCGTGCCGTGGTCGGGGCGACGGCGGGCCGGGCCTCGGTCTCCACCTTGCTGGTGGTGCCGGTGCGGGGCTCCGGCGTGACCGGGCGGGTCGTGCCGTTCACGGGCTCGGGTGCGACCGGGCGGGTCGTGCCGTTCGAGGGCTCGGGCGCGACCGGGTGGGCGGTGCCCCGGGAGTCGACCTCCGCCGGTCGACCGGTGGCGGCTCGGGCCACCGCCGCACGCTCGTTGGCCCGCCGCTCGGCCTCACTGGTCTGGCCGTCGGTCGTGCCGGCGCTGCGGTACGTCGTCTGGTCGGCGTCCCGGTCGGTGACCACCGGGCGGCCGACGCTGTCGTCGGACTGGGCGGTCTCGGTGACCGGGGTGTCGCGGCCGTCCACGCGGCCGTCGAGGTTCTCGTCCCGCGTCGGTGCCGGCTCGGACCGGCGGGACAGCGAAGGAATCCTGACCACTACACACCTCCTGATGAATGCGTGGTGGCCGACGGAAAGGGTGGCACCCACGCGGTGTCGGCCCTCAACTACCCACCTGGGCGTTTCCTGACACCAATCCTGGGTACGGCCGCCAAGACCGGCCTCGCCGGCCGCCAAGACCGGCCTCGCCGGCCGCCAAGACCGGCCTCGCCGGCCGCCCCGCCTGGCCCGGACCAGCCTCGGCTCGGCCTTGATCGACTCGGTTTCCCGGAAGTCGCGGTTTCCCGTCTCCGCGGACACCCCGATTTCCTGAAACCCGAGTCGATCAACGCGACGGGGACCGGGTCGATCGAGGCGGCGGCGGGCCCGGTGCGGATCAGCGCGGCGGGGGCTCTGTCCATCGGGGCGGCGGCTGGCCCGGTGCGGATCAGCGCGCGGGCCGGTCGGGCGGGGCTGGCTATCCTTGGCACCTGTGCCAGAGGGACACTCGATCCATCGCCTGGCAGCCCGGCACGCCGAGCTGTTCGCCGGGGACAAGCTGCTCGCCGCCAGCCCGCAGGGCCGCTTCGCCGAAGGTGCCGCCCGGCTCTCCGGGACAGTGCTGGAGGGCACCGAAGCGTACGGGAAACACCTGCTGCACCACTACGCCGGCGAGCTGACGTTGCACGTACACCTCGGGTTGTATGGCAAGTTCACCGACGGGCCGGGGGAGCCGCCGGAGCCGGTCGGGCAGGTGCGACTCCGGCTGGCCAGCGACCGGCACTGGCTCGACCTGCGCGGGCCAACGGCCTGTGAGCTGCTCACCCCACCCGAGGTGGCCGCGCTGCGGGACCGTCTCGGGCCGGATCCGTTGCGCGCCGACGCCGACCTGGAGCGGGCGTACGCCCGGATCGCCCGCAGCCCCACCCCTCTCGCCGCTCTGCTGCTGGACCAGTCGGTGGTGGCCGGCACCGGTCTGATCTTCGTGACCGAGGCGCTGTTCCGGGCGGGGCTGCCGCCCACGATGTCGGGCCGACAGTTGACCAGGACCGGCTGGGACGCGCTCTGGGCCGACCTGGTCGGCTTGATGCGGCTCGCTGTCGAGCACGGTCGGATCGACACGGTCCGCGACGCGCACCTGCCAGAGGCAATGGGCCGGCCGGCGCGGGTGGACCGGCACGGCGGCGAGGTGTACGTCTACCGCCGCCCGGGAGCACCCTGCCACGTCTGCGGCACCGAGGTCAGTCGCGGCGAACTGGCCGGCCGAAACCTGTACTGGTGCCGCACCTGCCAGACCAGCTGACCCACCCACCCGGGCCACCCCGCGCCCCGCGCCCCGCGCCCGCGCCCCGCGCCCGCGCCCGCGCCCCGCGCCCGCGCGCCCCGCGCCCCGCGCCGCCGATCTTGCGGTTTCTGTTGTCGGCATGGGTGGATAGGCGCGCTGTGTCGGGACAGAAAGTGCAAGATCGCGGAGTTGGGGCGGGTGCGGGAACCCGCGCGCTGCTGGACTTCAGTCGCCGTCGAGCAGCCAGCGGACCACCTCCATCTTCTCGGGGAAGACCGTTTCGTCGGAGAGGCCCCAGGACAGGGTGTGTCCGATCGTCCAGCCTCGGACCCGTTCCCGGTCCAGTCCCAGGTCGGTGCTGAGCCGGTCCAATCGATGCCGGACGGCGGCCGGTGAGTGGCCCAACTCCGGACCGCGCACCATCGGCACGACCGAGAATTCCCGTTCCCCGGTCAGCGGCTTCGGGTCGATCGCCAGCCACGGCCCTCGGTCGCCGCCGAGCCCGTCGCCGCCGAGCGCGTTGGCGGCGAGGATGTTGCCGGCGTGCAGGTCCTGGTTGACCAGCACCTGCTCGCCCTGGCTCGACGCCAGGCCGGTGAGCAGGTCGAGCGCCGCATCCAGCAGTCGTCGCTCGTACGGTCGGCCGGCCCGTTCCCAGGCCCGGGGCATCCGGTCGATCCAGCCGGCGGCCTCGCGTGCCAACGGGGTGAACGGCGTGTCGGCCGGTCGCCAGAGCCGGGGGAGCAGTCCGACCACCACGTCCAGCGCTCGGTCCGGCGCAAGGTCGTGCAGGGGAGTGCCGGGCTGGCAGCGTTCGAGCAGCAGGGCACGCCGCCCGGGGTCGTGGGCGAGCAGGCGGACCGCCGCGACGCCGTCCCAGAGCGCCAACGCGTCGGCCTCGTGCCGGCTCTCCTCGTCGGGGTACTGGAGCTTCAGCACCACAGCGGTGCCATCGGGCAGGTGGGCGGGGAGCGCCAGTGACGCGTACGCCTGCCGGAAGGGCGGCCCGACCCGCAGCGACCAGCGCTCGGCGCACTCGTTCAGCCACGTCGGGAGTGCGGCCAGCCAGGCGCAACCGGCCGGTGATCCTCGTACCCAGTCGAGTCCCTCGGGCAGATCCATCCGGCGCTCCTGAGTTGTGCGGCGATCCGCGGCGGCTGCCAGGTGACTCAGCCGGGCTGCGGCGTTCACACACCGGTCCACAGTGGCTAGCGTGGACGGGTGCAGATTGGTGTGAACGTACCGAACTTCGCCCCGGGCACCGACCCCGACGTGCTGCGTCGGTGGGCGCAGACGGTGGAGGGTCTCGGCTTCGACCTGTTGATGGTCTCCGATCACATCGCGGTGACCCCGGACGTGGCCGAGCAGTATCCGGCGCCGTTCTACGAGCCGTTCACCACGCTGTCCTGGCTGGCCGGGGTGACCAGCCGGGTTCGGCTGGGCACCACGGTGCTCATCGTCCCGTACCGGCACCCGCTGCTCACCGCCCGGATGGCGGCGAACCTCAACCGGCTCAGCGGCGGCCGGCTCGTCCTCGGTGTCGGCATTGGCTGGGCCCGGCAGGAGTTCGAGGCGCTCGGCGTGCCGTTCCGGCAGCGCGGTGCTCTGACCGACGAGTACCTGCGGACGATGCGCGCGGCCTGGCAGGACGCCGACGACTACGACACGGCAGCGATCCCGATCTGGGTCGGTGGAAACAGCGAGGCCGGCATGCGCCGCGCGGTACTGCTCGGTGACGCCTGGCACCCGCTGCGGGTCACACCGGGGCGGCTGGCCGACGCGGTCGGACGACTGAAGGACATCGCCGGCGAGCTGGGTCGCCCGGTGCCCGCGCTGGTGCCGCGGATCGCGCTCCAGGAGACCCGGGAACCGATCACCGGCCCGGACCGGCTCGCCGGTGTCGGCACCATCGACCAGATCGTCGCCGACCTGGACCAGCTTCGTGTGCTCGGCGCGGAGACGGTGGTGCTGGACCCGTTCAACGGCGACCTGACCGAGATCCGCCAGCCCGAACGCGCGTGGCGGACCCTTGCGGCAGTGGCCGCACATCGCAGAACCCAGGAGGAGCGATGACCCCCGACGACGAGAAGTTTCTCCGCCATGCCGTCGAAATCGCCAGGCGGGCGGGGGCTTCCGGCGAACGGCCGTTCGGCTCGTTGCTTGTCGACGCGGCCGGCGTCGTCCTGATCGAGGACCACAACACAGTGGTCTCCGACGCGGACATCAGCGCCCACCCGGAGTTGAAGCTGGCCCGCTGGGCGGCTCGGGAACTCACTCCCGAGGTGGCCGCCGGCACCACCATGTTCACCAGTTGTCAGCCCTGCGCGATGTGCGCGACGGCAATCGACCGGTCCGGCCTCGGGCGGGTGGTGTACGCGCTGTCCACCGAGCAGTTCGAGGAGGTCAAGCCGGCCACCCCGCCGCTGCCCCCGGTCCGCTACGAGGGGCCGGCGCTGTTCGACGAGGCACGCCGGCCGATCGACGACTACTACTGAGCGGAGCCGCTCTGGGTCGGTGTGACGCAGCCGGAATTGACAGTCGGCCGGCTGCCGGAGCAGGGTTGAGCGGTGACAACGATGTCAACGGTCAAATAGGAGGAAAACCCTCTAGCTGCGCGCCGACCCCTGCCAGTCGATTCGTGGCGTACCGTTGGCAGTTTTGCGGCGCGGACCCGGTCCGTTCGCCGATCCTGGCCGTATGTCCCTTTCCTACCCCACGGTGACCAGCTGAGATGACCGACGTGCCCCGATCCGACGCCGCAACGACCCCTGCTCCGCCGGGGTCACCAGACCTGCCCGAGCTGGACGAGTTCCTCGTCGACCAGACCCGGACGCTGCTCGACACCGCCCGCCGCTCGGTCCGGCCCGAGGGCGGCTTCTGGTGGCTCACCGACGACCGCACCCCGGATCGCGGAGAACCAATCCACACCTGGATCACCTGCCGGATGACCCACGTGGCCGCCCTCGCCCACCGCAACGGCGACCCGGACGCCGCCGCCCTGGTCGACCACGGGATCGCCGCGCTCAGCACGCTGCTGCGTGACGACCGGTACGGCGGCTGGTTCGGTGCGGTGGACCAGCAGGGAGTACCCGTCAACGACCGCAAGGCCGGCTACGACCACGCGTTCGTGCTGCTCGCCGCCTCCAGCGCCGCGCGCGCCGGACGCCCCGGCGCGGACCGGCTGCTCGCCGACGTGCTGGCCGTCGTGCGGGACCGGTTCTGGGACGACGACGCCGGCGCTGTCCGCGAATCGTGGAACCGGGACTGGACGGTCACCGAGGACTACCGGGGCGCCAACAGCAGCATGCACATGGTCGAGGCGTTCCTCGCCGCTGCCGCCGCCACCAGTGACGCGAGTTGGGCAGACCGGGCCCTGCGGATCGCCACCCACCTCGTGCACGGTGAGGCGGCCCGACACGACTGGCGGCTGCCCGAGCACTTCACCACCGACTGGACGCCGCTGCCCGACTACAACCGGGACCAGCCCGCCGACCCGTTCCGGCCGTACGGCTCCACGATCGGACACTGGCTGGAGTGGGCCCGACTGTTGCTGGAGTTGGAGGCGGTGCTGCCGCAGCCACCCCGCTGGCTGCTCGCCGACGCCCGTGCCCTGTTCGCCGCCGCCGTGCGTCGCGGCTGGGCGGTCGACGGCGCGGACGGCTTCGTCTACACCATCGACTGGGACGACCAGCCGGTGGTGCGCTCCCGGATGCACTGGGTTCTCGCCGAGGCCATCGGCGCGGCGATCACCCTGCGTCGCCGTACCGGGGACGCGGTCTACCTCGACTGGTACCGGGTCTTCTGGGCGTACGCCCGTCGTAATCTCATCGACCAGACCGGATGGCGGCACGAGTTGGACGCGCAGAACCTGCCCGCCGACACGGTCTGGCACGGCCGGCCGGACGTCTACCACGCCTACCAGGCGGTACTGCTGTCCCGCGCGGCCGACGGGCTCGGCGGCACCGGCCCGCTCGCACCGGGGGAGGTGACCGCGTGATCGTCGTCGCGGGTGAGGCGCTGATCGACCTGGTCGTCACGGCCGAGGGGCAGCGTGCCGTCCCGGGTGGTTCGCCGGCGAACGTCGCCGTCACCCTGGCCCGGCTCGACCAGCCGGTACGATTACTGGCCCGACTCGCCGACGACGACTACGGTCGGCAACTCGTCGAGCACCTGAGCGCCAACCGGGTGGACCTGGAGTGGGCGGTACGCGCCGCGGAGCCCACGTCGGTGGCGGTGGCCACTCTGAACGCCGCCGGGCAGGCCAGCTACGAGTTCCGGCTGGCCGGTGCGGCCGACTGGCAGTGGACGCCGCAGGAGTTGCCCGAGCTGGCGGGGTCACCGGCGATCGCGCTGCACAGTGGTTCCCTCGCGCTCGCGTTGGCGCCCGGCGCGGAGGCGCTGGAGGGCCTGCTCGCCCGGGAACACCAGCGGGACGGGCTCACCGTCTCCATCGACCTCAACCTGCGCCCGAGCATCGTCACCGACCGGGCGGCGGAGCAGGAGCGGGTACGCCGGCAGGTTCGCATCGCGCACCTGGTCAAGGCCAGCGACGAGGACCTCGCCTGGCTCTACCCGGACCGTTCGGTGGCCGACGTGATGACCGAATGGCGTACCGCCGGTGTGTCCTGCGCCGTGGTGACCCGGGGCGGGGACGGCGCCTTGCTGCTCGCGCCCGACGGCTCGCTGCACGAGGAGCCGGCGGTCCGCACCACGGTGGTCGACACCGTCGGCGCCGGCGACTCGTTCACCGGTGGCCTGCTGGCCGCGCTGGCCGACCTCGACGCGCTCGGCGACCGCCCGGCCGACCGGCTCGCCGCGGTGACTCCGCAGCAGTGGGGTGCGGTGCTCCGACAGGCCGCCACGGTGGCCGCTCTGACCTGCGCCCGCCGAGGCGCCAACCCCCCGACAAAAGCAGAGGTCGAAGCCCTCCTGACCCCCGCAACCTGACCGGCGCTACCGCCCGGCCCGGCCCGGCCCGGCCCCGGTCGATCATGGACTTGTGGTGGGCGTTCAACACCGCTTTGCGGCATATGTGAGGCACCACAAGTCCATGATCGACGAGGGGCAGGGCGGGCAGGGGCGGGGCAGGAACGTGGGCAGGGCGACCCGGACGGGCGCGGGGTCAGGTCAGGCCGCGTTTGAGGAGCCTGGTGGGGAGGACTGTCGTGTCGGGTGGGGTGTCGTCTCCGGCGATTCTCTGGAAGAGGCGTTCGGTGGCCACCTTGGCCAGCTCTCTCGTGTCGTAGGCGACGACGGTCAGCGGTCGGGGCATCAGGTGGGCCAGCTCGAAGTCGTCGAAACCGACAAGGGCGGCGTCGCTGCCCCGCCGGTGCAGCTCCTGGAGCGCGCCGACGGTGAGCCGGTTGTTGGCGCAGAAGAACGCGGTGGGCGGCTCCGGGAGGTCGAGCAGCGCGGCGACCGCTCGACCGGCCTCCTCTGGCGCGATGAGCCGCTCGCGGATCAGCGACTCGTCCGGTTCGACGCCGGCAGCGTCCAGCGCCGACCGCGCCCCGGCCAGCCGCTCCCGCATGGTGGGCACGCTCGGCGCGCCGAGCAGCAGACCTACCCGTCGGTGCCCCTCGTCGAGCAGCGCACTCACCCCGGCGTGGCTGCCACCCCGGTTGTCCAACAGCACGGCGTCGGCGTGCAGCCCCTGCGGCGGCCGGTCCAGGAACACCACAGGCATGCCCAGCTCGACCTCGCGACGCAGGAACGAGTGGTCCAGGCCCGCCGGCACCACCAGCAGACCGTCGACGCGGCGTTGGGTGAAGTCCTGGAGCAGGGCGCGTTCCCGCTCCGGGTCCTCCTCCGACGACGCGGTGATCAGCATGGTGCCGTGCGCGGCGGCGATCTCGGCGGCGACGCTGGCGATGGTCGCGTAGAACGGGTTGGCGATCTCCTCGATCAGCAGCCCGACGGTGGCGTTGAGCTGCCGGGAGCGCAGGTTACGGGCGATGTCGTTGCGTCGGAAGCCCAGCTCGGCGATGGCGGCCAGCACCCGGCCGACCAGTTCCTGCCCCACCGGCTCGTCGTTCACGACCCGGGAGACCGTCTTCAGGCTGACGTCGGCCCGCCGGGCCACGTCCACCATCGTGGGACGCCGACGCACGGTCGGTCGGGTCGGGGTCTGGGTCACGGGGTGGTCCTCCACGGCGGGCGCGGGTCAACGGTCGAGGGCGGCGAGCGCGTCGACCGCTTTTCGGGCAGCGATGAGCACCGGATCCCAGACCGGCGCGTACGGCGGAGCGTAGCCCAGGTCCAGCTGCGTCATATCGTCCACCGTCATGCCGTTCCACAACGCCACGGCCAGCGTGTCGATCCGTTTGGCCGCCTCGGACCAACCGACGATCTGCGCGCCGAGCAACCGACCGCTGGGGCGCTCGGCGATCAGCTTGACCGTCATCGGCCGGGCGCCGGGGTAGTAGCCGGCCCGGTTGGTCGACTCGGCGATCACCGAGACGAACTCGAAGCCGGCGGCGGTGGCCTCCCGTTCGCGCAGGCCGGTCCGGCCCACCTCCAGGTCGCAGACCTTCGTGACAGCCGTGCCGATCACGCCGGTGAAGGTGGCGTACCCGCCGCCGATGTTGATCCCGGCGACCCGGCCCTGCTTGTTGGCGTGCGTGCCGAGCGGCACGTGCACCGGCAACCCGCTGACCCGGTGCAGGGTCTCCACGCAGTCACCGGCCGCCCAGACGCCGGGGTGCTCGGGCACCCGCATCCGACGGTCCACCCGGATCGCGCCGGTCGGTCCGAGGGGCAGCCCGGCGGCCTTGGCGAGCGCCGTGTTGGGGCGTACGCCGAGGCCCAGGACCACGACGTCGGTCGGGATCGGCCCCTCGGCGGTGATCACCGCGGAGACCCGGCCGTCCCGCTGTTCCAGGCCAGTCACCGGCAGGCTGGTGCGGATGGTGACGCCGAGGCCGCGCATGGCCTCGCTGACAAGCTCGGCCATCTCGGCGTCGACGGTCGCCATGGGCTGCTCGCCCGCCTCCACCAGGGTCACCGTGAGGCCGCGTCGGATCAGCGCCTCGGCGATCTCGACGCCGATGTAACCGCCGCCGACCACCACTGCCCGGCGCGGCTGCGGCTCGGCGTCCAACCAGTGCCGCAGCGCCGCACCGTCGTCGAGGGTCTGCATGCCGAACACGCCGTCCGCGTCGGTGACCGCCCACTGCGGCTTCACCGGCACCGCGCCGGTGGCGTACACCAGGTCGTCGAAGCGTTCGCGGACCTCGCCGCCGCCCGTCAGATCCCGGGCCACGACCTCGCGGCGTTCCAGGTCGATGGCCGTGACCTCGTGGCGCATCCGGACGTCCATCGCGTACTCGGTGCGGAACGTCTCCGGGTCGCGGGCGATCAACGCCTCGGGGCCGGGCACCAGGCCGCTGATCCAGTACGGGATGCCGCACGCCGAGTAGGAGGTGAAGTTGCCCCGCTCGAAGACCACGATCTCCAGGTCGCCACGGTCACGGCGGCGGCGGGCCTGGGACGCCGCCGACATTCCGGCGGCGTCCCCGCCGATGACGATCAGCCGTTGCGCCACGGGCTCATCTTGTCACGCGGTGATCAGCCGCGGGTCTGCCGTGCGACGTCCTGCACCACGTCGGTGAGTCGGCCGGTGCGTTCGAACACCGCACGCTGCCGCGCCGCGCCGCTGCCGTGCCGGCGCAGGCCGCCCAGCAGGTCGTTCACCTCGGCCCAGTCGCCGTGCTGCTCCAGCGCCGGCCGCATCCGCTCCACGAACCGGTCCAACAGCTCCCAGGCCGGGCGCAGCTCACCGTTCGTGACGTCGACGGCTTCGCCTTCCAGGCCGTCATGGGCGGCCCGCCAGTGCGCCCCGACCAGCAGGTGGTGGTCGGTCTGCAACGCCGGTCGGCCGGCCTCGACATCCGCCATGGCGGTGGCGACGAGCGCCCGGACCAGGGCGGCGACAAGGACCGCGTCGTCCACCGACGGGCAGACGTCGCCGATCCGCAGCTCGACGGTCGGGTACTTCGCCGACAGGCGGGCGTACCAGTAGAGCATCCCCTCGTCGAGCATCACCCCGCTGGAGATCAACTGACGGATCAGCCGCTGGTAGTGCTCGTGCGACTCCAGGAACGGGGTCGGCGCCACCGACGGCCAGCGCTCCCACTCGACGGAGCGCCAACTGGCGTAGCCGGTGTCCTCGCCCCGGGAGAACGGCGAGTTGGTGGTCACCGCGTGCAGCATCGGCAGCCACGGCCGTACGTGGTTGAGCACCTGCACGCCGGTGTCCGGGTCGGGCACCCCGACGTGGACGTGCATGCCGTTGTTGCCGGGGCCGGGGACGAGCAGCCGGAAGCGCTCGATCATGCGGTCGAAGCGTGGCTTGTCGACCACCGGTGGCACCGGGCCGTCGACCGGGCCGGTACCGATGGCGAGCAGGCGTACGCCGGCCCGCTCGGCAGCGTCGGAGAGCGCCTTACGCAGTACGCCGAGGGAGTGTCGGATCGACGAGAGCTCCAGGCCGGGCGGGCTGCCGATCTCGATCTGACTGGTCTGGAACTCCCGTTCCACCTGCCCGCGAAGTTCGGCCGGCACCTGCTCCATGACGAGGTCCACGGCCGGAACGGCGGCCCCGGTGTGCGGGTCGACGAGCAGGAACTCCTCCTCGACACCCACGGTGAGCAACCCGGTGGCCGCAGCCCTGTCGCTGAGCGCGTCCGCCACCTGACCGGTCATCGACATCACCCATCCGTTTCTGCCGTTCGCGGTCCGTCCGCGTCGGTCCTTCGCTTGGTTACCCAACGTGGCGATGCCGGGAAACGTGGCGGCGGTACGTCGTCCTCGAAGGCGGGCCGCCGATTCGGCCGGGTGACGAGACAGCGGGTCCTATGCTGAGCCCGTGCCGGTGCTGCTGGGCTATGTCGGGGTCGCGTGGATGTCCGCGTTCGCCCAGCTCACCCTGCTCGCGGGCCGCCCTGTCGACCTGCTGGCGGGGGCCGCGCTGACCGCCCTGGTGATGCTCGCGGTGGTGCTCGCGGCCCGGGTGCGCGACCGGGCGGGCGCGCCCGGTGCCGGGCCGCGGTCGGCCGGACTGCGGGCCCGCTCCCGCAGTCGCCGAATGCCCCGCCAGATCGACCCGGATGCGGCGGGTCGACCTCGTCCCCGTGCTCCGGGGCACCCCTCGGCCGCGTAGCGCCTCGCCGCCGCGCGGCCGATCCCGCCGTCACCGGCCCCCCTCGCTGGGCGGACGCCGCCCGGGGGAGGGCCTCACCGGAATCGGACCGAGGGGTTTCCCATGCTTGCCTTCGCACCACTGCACGACGCTGTCGCCGCTGCCGGCAGCGCGCTGAACTGGCTCACCGAACTGCTCGAACCACTGGCCGGCGGCGGAGCGACAGCCGCCGCCATCGTGCTCCTCACCATCGCCGTGCGGCTGCTGATCTCGCCGCTGACCGTCGCGCAGGTCCGCGGTGAGCGGCGCCGTGCGGCGCTCGCCCCGCAGGTGCGTGAGCTTCAGCAGCGGTACGCGGACGACCCGGCGACTCTTCAGCGCGAGGTTTTCACGTTGTACCGCGAGGCCGGCGCGAACCCGGTCGCCGGCTGCCTGCCGCTGCTCATCCAGGCGCCGTTCCTGCTGGTGCTGTACCGGTTGTTCAGCACCAGCGAGGGCGGCACCGGGCTGCTGGACGAGCGGTTGGCCGGCGTGCCGCTGGGTCACCATCTCAGCGACGGGCTGGCCGGTGCTGCCGGACCGCTGTTCGGCGTACTGCTGGTGGTGTTGCTGGCGGTGGCCTGGTGGTCGTCGCGGCGGGCCCGGCGGGCGGCGGCGGCGGTGGGCACGGTGGCCGGTACGCCGACCGAGGGGCCGGGGGCGGCCACGCTCGGCCGGCTGCTGCCCCTGCTGCCGTTCACGACGGTGCTGGTGGCGCTGGTGCTGCCGCTCGCCGCGGTGATCTACCTGGTCACCACGAGCGTGTGGTCGGCAGGTGAGCAGGCGGTGCTCCGCCGCCCGCAGGCCTCCCCGACGGGTGCTCTGGACAGAAACAGTTAACTGTCTTAATAATTAGCGGCAACGTTGACGTCCATAAATGCCCGTCCGGGCCCGGAGGGTCGCATGAAACGCTCCAGATCCCTTGTCCTGTCCCTCGTCGCCGCCCTCGCGGCCACCCTCGGCGCGGCCTGGGTGGCGCTGCCCGCGTACGCCGCCGGCGCCACCGCCAGCTTCGTCAAGACCGCCGACTGGGGCTCAGGCTGGGAGGGGAAGTACACGATCACCAACGGCGGCAGCTCGACCATCAACGGCTGGAACCTGACCTTCGACCTGCCGTCCGGCACCACCCTCGGCAGCTACTGGGACGCGTTGCTCAGCTCCACCGGCCAGCGGCACACCTTCACCAACAGGTCCTGGAACGGCGCCGTCGCCCCGGGTGCGTCGGTCTCCTTCGGCTTCCTGGCCAGCGGCTCCGGTTCGCCGAGTGGCTGCCAGCTCAACGGCGTGTCCTGCGGCGGCGGCACTCCACCCACCACGCCACCACCCACCACGCCACCACCCACCACGCCACCACCCACCACGCCACCACCCACCACGCCGCCGCCGACGACGCCTCCGCCGACCACCCCACCGCCGACCGACCCACCCACCGGTGGGTTGCCGAAGCACCTGCTCACCGGTTACTGGCACAACTTCGACAACCCCGCGGTCGAGCTGCGGCTGCGCGACGTCCCCACCGAGTACGACCTGGTGGCGGTCGCCTTCGCCGAGGCCACCTCGACGCCCGGCGCGCTCACCTTCGGCGTCGACCCCGGACTGGCCGCCTCGCTCGGCGGCTACACCGACGCGGACTTCACCGCCGACGTCCGCACCCTGCACAGCCGGGGCAAGCGGGTGATCCTCTCCGTCGGCGGCGAGACCGGCCGGGTCACGGTGAACAACGCCGCCTCGGCCACCGCGTTCGCCGACACGGCCGCCGCGCTGATCGCCAGGTACGGCTTCGACGGGATCGACATCGACCTGGAGAACGGACTGAACCCGACGTACATGGCGCAGGCGCTGCGCGCCCTGCGGGCCAAGATCGGATCGGGCCTGATCATCGCGATGGCGCCGCAGACCATCGACATGCAGAACCCGGCCGGCGGCTACTTCAAGCTGGCGCTCGACATCAAGGACATCCTCACCGTCGTCAACACGCAGTACTACAACTCCGGCGCGATGCTCGGCTGCGACCAGAACGCCGCGTACGGCCAGGGCACCGTGAACTTCATCGTCGCGTTGGCCTGCATCCAGTTGGAGGCCGGGCTCCGCCCCGACCAGGTCGGCCTCGGTCTGCCCGCCGGAGCTGGGGCGGCCGGCGGCGGCATCGTCGCGCCCAGCGTGGTCAACGCCGCCCTGGACTGCCTGGCCCGGGGCACCAACTGCGGCAGCTTCCGCCCGCCGCGTACCTACCCGGGCATCCGGGGCGCGATGACCTGGTCGGTGAACTGGGACGTCAGCAACGGCAACGGCTTCGCCAACACGGTGGGACCGCACCTCGACACCCTGCCCTGACCACCCCCGCTGGCCTTCCGAAACGCCAGCGGCACAGCGGATCAGCGACCGGCGGTCACCGACCGCCGGTCGTCGCGCTCCCGACGCTTGCGGACCTTGCGGATCGCCCAACTGGCCACCATCACGACGAAGACCGCGACGATCGCGTAGTTGAACCAGTCGCTGTAACGTGCGACGTCCTGCCAACGGCTGCCCAGCGCATAGCCGGCCCCCACGATGAGACCGTTCCACACCCCGCTGCCGATCGTGGTGAGCAGGATGAACTCACCCATCGGCATCCGGTTGGCCCCGGCCGGCACGGAGACCAGGCTGCGGACCACCGGCACCACCCGGCCGATCAGCACCGCCCACCGGCCGTGCCGCTCGAACCACTTGTCGGCCCGTTCCAGGTCGTCGCTGTCCACCAGGGGAATGTGGTCCAACCAGCGCTTGAGTCGTTCCTCGCCCAGCGCCGCGCCGAGCCAGTAGAGCACCAGCGCGCCGACAAGCGAACCGACTGTCGCGGCCAGCACCACGACGAAGACGTTGAACTTGCCCTCGTGCGCGAGGAAGCCGGCGAGCGCCAGCACGATCTCACTGGGGATCGGCGGGACGATGCTCTCCAGCGCCACCAGCAGCGCCACCCCGACCGGGCCCATCGCCTCGATCACCGAGGCCACCCAACCGGTCAACCCAGTGAATTCGGACGGATCGCCAGTCTGGGCGTACGCCATGGTGGTCCTTCCGGTCGGCTGTCGGGGATCGGAGGGTCATACCCAGCCGGGCCCGATTCACACCTCCGGGTGCAGCGCGGTGTCCGCCGGACCCTGCCGCCAACCGGTGAACACCACTGTCAGACCGGCGCGGGACGGCGCGCAGCAGAACGGGCCGGCCAGGGCCTCCGCCGTCGGGTCCAGCGGAGCGAGCCGGACCAGTCTCCACGGTTCGTCGTCGACCCGGGCGCGAACGGTCACCGCGTCACCCGCCCGGCTGACCCGGACCGTCACCTCCCGGCCCGCCCACTCCGGCACCGGCGCCACCGACCAGTCGGAGAACTCCCGGGTCACCACAGCGCCGAGCTGCGCCTCGCCGTCGCTCACCTCGACGCCGGCCTTGGTCCAGGTCCGCTCGTCGACGCGGACGAACGCGCCGGCCTGGTCGAACTGCGCCGAGAAGTCGAGCCGGAAGCTCACCTCCATGGCGGTGCCCACCGGCAGCGGCGCCAGCAGGGCCGGGCCGTCGTCGTGCACGAAGCCGTAACTGGTCCGCCGCCAGAAGTCGCTCTCCGCGGCCGGCTCGACGACCAGTTCGCCGGCCGGGCCCTCCTCGACGCGTACCGGCGGGTGCAGCCAGCTGCCCCGGGACCAGTCCAACAACTCGCTCGGCGGCACGAGGTCGTTCTCCATGACGGGCACGGTAACCGGTCGCCGGTCGCCGGTCGGCCCGGCTGGTTTGCCGCGATGATCAACTGGAGAGATTTCTTCGGCATGGGTGACCGTTGGTATTCCGAAGCTGTCGTCTACTGCCTCGACATCGACACGTACGCCGACTCCGACGGCGACGGGGTCGGTGACATCCGTGGCCTGATCGGGAGGCTGGACTACCTGGCCCGCCTCGGCGTGACCTGTCTGTGGCTGCACCCGATCCACCCGTCACCCAACCGCGACGACGGCTACGACGCCACCGACTTCTACAACGTGGACCCGCGCTTCGGCACTCTCGGCGACTTCGCCGAGCTGCTGCACCAGGCGCAGAACCGGGGCATCCGCGTGATCATCGACCTGGTGGTCAACCACACCTCCGACGAGCACCCGTGGTTCCAGTCCGCCCGCTCCTCGCCGGACTCGCCCTACCGGGACTGGTACCTCTGGTCCGACACCGAGCCGGCCGACCGGCACCAGGGCATGGTCTTCCCCGGCGAGCAGGACGAGACCTGGAGCTACGACCGGACCGCCAAGGCGTGGTTCTACCACCGGTTCTACAAGTTCCAGCCGGACCTCAACTTCGCCAACCCGGAGGTCCGGGCCGAAGTCAAGAAGATCATGTCGTTCTGGCTCCAGCTCGGCGTCTCCGGCTTCCGGATGGACGCGGTGCCCTTCATCATCGAGCTGACCGAGCCGGGCAACCCGAACTCCCCGAAGGACTTCGAGTTCCTCACCGAGATGCGCCAACACGTCCAGTGGCGCCGCGGCGACGCCGTCCTGCTGGCCGAGGCGAACGTCGAGCCGGACCAGCTGCCGACGTTCTTCGGCGACGCCAGCGGTTCCGGCAACCGGATCCACATGCTCTTCGACTTCATGCTCAACGGGCGACTCATGCTCGCCCTCGCCCGTGAGGACCCGGAGTCGCTGGTCGAGGCGCTGCGCGACACCCCGAAGCTGCCGGTCGGCGGGCAGTGGGCCACCTTCCTGCGTAACCACGACGAGATCGACCTGTCCCGGCTGACCACCGAACAACGCAACCAGGTGTACGCGAAGTTCGGCCCGGACGAGAACATGCGCATCTACGACCGGGGCATCCGTCGCCGGCTCGCCCCGATGCTCGGCAACGACCGGCGGCACATCGAACTGGCGTACGCCCTCCAGTTCTCGATGCGCGGCACTCCGGTGCTGCGGTACGGCGAGGAGATCGGGATGGGCGAGGACCTGTCGCTGCCCGGTCGCGAGGCGATCCGTACGCCGATGCAGTGGTCGTACCAGCCGAATGCCGGCTTCTCCACGGCGGACCCGGAGAAGCTGGTCCGTCCGGTGATCGACAAGGGTGAGTTCGGGTACCAGAGCGTCAACGTCACGGCCCAGCGCGGCGACGCCAAGTCGCTGCTCGCCTGGTTCGAGCGCATGATCCGTACGCTGCGGGAGGCCCCGGAGATCGGCTCCGGCTCGACGACCCACATCGACGTGGCGATGCCGGCCGGAGTGCTCGCGCACCGGGCCGACGGGCCGACCGGAACGATGGTCTTCGTGCACAACCTCGGCAAAGACGACGTCGAGGTGGACCTCAGCAGCCTCGAAGCGGAGGCCGACCTGCCCATCGACGTGCTCGCCGACCGTGGTTACGGAGAGTTGGGCAAGCTCGGCGCGGTCAAGGTCTCCGGCCACGGATACCGGTGGATTCGCCTATGCCGAGGGTCGGCCTGTTGAGGTTAAGCTCCTCCGATCGACCCCAAGTTACCGGGAGGTAATCATGTCGGAGGAGTCCCGCGTCGCCATCGTCACCGGAGCCGCACGCGGCATCGGCGCGGCCACCGCCCGACGGCTGGCCGCCGACGGAATGGCCGTCGCCGTGGTCGACATCGAGGAGGCGGCCACCAAGGAGACGGTGGACGCCATCGCCGGGGCCGGTGGTCGGGCGCTCGGGGTGGGCGCCGACGTGTCCGACCGCGACCAGGTCGAGGCGGCGGTGAGCCGCGTCGCCGCCGAGTTGGGCGCGCCCACGGTGCTGGTCAACAACGCCGGTGTGCTCCGCGACAACCTGCTGTTCAAGATGACCAGTGCCGACTGGGACACGGTGATGGGGGTGCACCTGCGCGGCGCGTTCCTGTTCAGCCAGGCCGCCCAGAAGCACATGGTGGATAAGAAGTGGGGGCGGATCGTCAACCTCTCCAGCACCTCGGCGCTGGGCAACCGGGGCCAGGCGAACTACGCCGCCGCCAAGGCCGGTCTGCAGGGCTTCACCAAGACGCTCGCCATCGAGCTGGGTCCGTTCGGGGTGACGGTGAACGCCGTCGCACCCGGCTTCATCGTCACCGACATGACAGCGGCCACCGCCGCCCGGATGAAGGTCGACTTCGACGACTTCCAGAAGCACGCCGCCGCCGAGATCCCGGTCCGCCGCCCCGGCCGCCCGGAGGACGTCGCGCACACCATCTCGTTCCTGGCGAGCGAGGGCGCCGGCTTCGTGTCCGGTCAGGTCATCTACGTCGCGGGCGGCCCACGGAACTGACCCGTACTCCCGACGAGGGCGCTCCGGCAGACAAGCCGGCGCCCTCGTCGCCGGGCCTGGCGCCGGGTCAGCCGAGAGCGCGTCGGGCGGGTGCGGCGCGGTGGGTCAGGCGGGTGCGCGGCGGGTGCGCCAGAGCCAGATCAGGCCGAGCACCGGCAGCACCAGCGGGATGTAGCCGTACCCGCTGCCGAACTGCGACCAGACCGTCTCGTCCGGGAAGAGATCCTTGTCGACCAGGCTCAGGATGCCGACCGCGACCACCCCGACCAGCTCCACCGAGCAGCACGCCAGCGCGACCCGACGGCCGGTGTGCCCGGCGCGGGCCAACCCCACCGCCGCAACGATGTAGATGAGCGCGGCCACCCCGGAGAGCAGGTACGCCACCGGCGCCTCGTCGAACTTGGTGGCGATCTGCAAACCCGCCCGACTCGTCGCCGCGATGGCGAAGAGCAGGTAGACGGCGATCAGCAGCCGCCCCGGGCCGGAGTTCGTGCGCTGTCGAGCCGATCCTGTCTCAACCACCGAGCACCTCCCAGGTCTGCTGCAACCGGACCACCACCACCGGGGCCACCAGGCAGACCGCGCACACGATCGCCGAGCCCCAGCGGGTCGGTTCCATCCGAGCCAGCACCCAGGCCAGTGGCGGCAGACACACCAGCGTGACCAGGTAGCCGAAGAAGGCGCCGGGCTCGCCGGGCCGATCCCCGCCGCCGACCGCGACGAGCGCCAGCACGCTCAACACCAGCAACGCCACTTCGAGTACGGCCAGACCGACGAACTGCACCCGGTCCGGCGGCCGGTGGCGTACCGCAGCCACCAGCGCCCACACCGCCACGAGCAGCGACAGCACGATCGGCACTGCCGCGACGATCCCGTCCACCGGCGAATCGACGCCCGCGCTGGTCACCGGCACCACCCGGTCGTTGCCTCGGTCACCGGCACAGCCTACTAACCGTCGTAGTAAAGGGGTGCCCTGCCTCTCCGCGTGTGACGCGCGCCCGTCGAGGGGTCTGCGGCCCCGGTGCCCACCGGGCGTCAGTCGCCTGCTTGCAGCCAGTAGACGGAGACGGCGAGGAGTGGGTCCGGTCCGTCGTTCCGAATCTGATGCGGAACCCTGCTGTCGAACGCCGCGACGTCGCCGGCCCGCAGGACACGCGCCTGGTCGGCGAACGTCAGGGTTCCGGTCCCGGACACGATGATCCACACCTCACGGGAGCGATGGACATCCAGGTCGTTGGAGGTGTTCGGGGCCACCGACCAGCGCGCGACCTCGAACGGGGCGGGCGCCGTCGACGGGAACGGCAGCAGCGCGCGGTGCACCGGGCCGCCCTCGGTGAAGTCGTACCAGTGTTCAAACGCCACGACACCGCTGGTGATCGCTGAATCCGAGCTCCGCATGCCGTCGAGACTGCCCCGCCGTACCTGGTCTGTCTGGCGGTGATCGGACCTGACGTTACCGAGAGCGGTGCCGGTGGACCGCGCCTCACCGACAGCGGGGGTAGCTCGGCCACCGAAACGGAAATGCAAGGTGAGCTGCTTCGATTGGTCGAACCCGCCGCCGTTCCGGCCGCCAGGGCGACTAGCGTGGATCACGTCCGTGGCGTTGTCGCGGTGCGGGGAAACAGCGGAGGTACACGTGCTGCGGTTCGGCTTGTTCGGCACCGGTCACTGGGCGATCGAGACGCACGGGAAGGCGCTGCACGCCCATCCCGACGCGGAGCTGGTCGGTGTGTGGGGTCGCAACCCGGAGCGGGCCTCCGCACTGGCCGAGCGGTACGGGGTGCCCGCCTACGCCGACGTCGACGCGCTGATCGAGCAGTGCGAGGCGATCGCCGTCGCCCTGCCGCCGGACATCCAGGCCGACATCGCGGTCCGGGCGGCCCGCGCCGGTCGGCACCTGCTGCTGGACAAGCCGCTGGCGCTCAGCGTGGACGACGCCGACCGGGTCGTGGCCGCCGCCGAGGAGTCCGGGGTCGCCTCGGTCGTCTTCTTCACCCAGCGGTTCCAGCCGAACGTGACAGCGTTCCTCGCCGCCACCGCCGCCGCCGGGGGCTGGCAGCACGGCCGGACGACCGCGTTCGCCTCGATCTTTCAGGACGGCAGCCCGTACGGCGGCTCGTTGTGGCGTCGGGAGCACGGTGCGCTCTGGGACATCGCCCCGCACGCGCTCTCGATCCTCCTGCCGGTGCTGGGCCGGGTGACGCAGGTGGCGGCGATGGACGGACCGAGCGGGATGGTGCATCTGCTGCTCACCCACGAGGGCGGCGCCACGAGCAGCGCCTCGCTCTCCCTGGACGCCCCGACCGAGTCGATGGCCCGGGAGTTCGTGTTCTACGGCGAGAACGGCATCGAGAACGTCCCGTTCGGCGAGAACGACGCGGCCACCGCGTTCGGCGTCGCCATCGACCAACTCGTCGAGCAGGTGCGGGCGGGTACCCGGGACCACCGCTGCGACGTCCGCTTCGGCCGCGAGGTCGTCGCCATCCTCGCCGCCGCCGAAACCGCCCGAACCGAATCCCGCACCATCCCCCTCCCCTAACCCCTAACCCCCCACCCCCAACCCCCAACCCCACCGCCCGTCGCCCCGGTGATCATGAAGTTAGCGGCGCGACACGCCGTGGCGGATGGCAATAACCTCATGATCACCGGGGCGGGGTTGGGCGGGGTTGGGCGGGGTTGGGTTGGGCGGGGTTGGGTTGGGCGGGGTTGGTTGGGTTTAGGTGGGGGTGGTTAGGGCGGCGTTCAGCTCGTCCGGGTTGTTGAACTGCTCGGGTGGTAGGGCCTGGAGCATCTGCAACATTGCCGTGCTGGCCCCGTTCTCCTGACCCCAGCGGATCAGGTCCTCCCGCGAGACCGGGTAGTCGAGCCCGGCCAGGTACTCCTGCAACTGAACCCCGGTGACGGTCATGTCGGCCGGCTACCCGCTCGCGGTGGTCGTACACCGGCTTGGTTGGAGCCCACGACGGCCCGGCGGCCGGCGTGTCGGCCCGCGACGCGCCCACGGTTTGCCGCAGCGGCGGTCGGGTAGCCGCTGGCATGCTGGTTCAGCGGCTCGGCGCGCCGAGCGATTTCGACCCGTTGCTGGAGCGCGTTCGCAACGCCAGGGTGGTGATGATCGGCGAGTCCACCCACGGCAGTTACGACTACTACCGGTTGCGCGAGCAGCTCACCCGCCGCTTGATCGCGGAGTGTGGTTTCTCCTTCGTCGCGGTGGAGGGTGACTGGCCCGACTGCGATCGGGTGCACCGTTCGGTGACGGCCGCGCCGGGTGGCGCGCTCGAACCGCAGCTCGCACTCGACCAGTTTGAGCGATGGCCGACCTGGATGTGGGCCAATGCCGAGGTGGCCCGGTTCGCCAGCTGGCTGCGGGCCTGGAACCTGGAGCTGCCGGAGGAGGAACGGGCCGGGTTCCACGGCCTCGACGTGTACAGCCTCTGGGAGTCGATGCAGGCGATCTTCGACTACCTGGGGGAGGAGGACCCGAAGTCGCTGGAGGCGGCGCAGGACGCCTACCGGTGTTTCGAGCCGTACGGCAAGAGGGTCGAGGAGTACGGCGCGGCCAGCCGGTTCGTCTCCGCCCGGTGCGAGGAGGAGGTCGTCCGGTTGCTCGCCCGGACCCGTGAACACGCCCTCTCCGACGGCCCGGACCGCTTCTCGGCCTGGCAGAACGCGGAGGTGGTGGCCGGCGCCGAGCGGTACTACCGGGCGATGGTGGCCGGCGGTCCGGACTCGTGGAACATCCGCGACACCCACATGCAGGACACCCTGGATCGGCTGTTGGACCGGTACGGCCCGGACGCCCGGGGCGTCGTCTGGGCGCACAACACGCACGTCGGGGATGCGCGGGCCACCGACATGGCCGCCGACGGGATGATCAACATTGGCCAGTTGGCCCGGGAGCGGCACGGCGAGGACGCGGTGGCCCTGGTCGGCTTCGGCAGCTACCGGGGCACAGTGATCGCCGCGCCCCGCTGGGGTTCGCCGCCCGAGGCGATGGTGGTGCCCCCGGCTCGGGAGGGCTCGATCGAGCGGCGGTTGCACGAGCTGATGCCGGAGCGGGCGGTGCTGATCTTCGGCGGCGACGATCAGCCGGGCTGGGTCACCGAAACCGTTGACCACCGGGCGATCGGGGTCGTCTACGACCCGTCGTTCGAGTCCTGGGGCAACTACGTGCCCACCCGGCTGGGCGACCGCTATGACGCCTTCATCTGGTGCGACGACACCACGGCACTGCACCCGCTACCGGTGCCAGCGGCCCCCGGCGAGATGGAAACCTACCCAGCAGGAGTCTGACCCGGGCCCGTCGGCGTCGATCATGGAGTTGTGGTGCTGGACGAAGGCCTCTGATCGGGGCACGACGGGCACCACAACTCCATGATCGACCGAGGTGGTGCGATCAGACGCGCGTGGGGGTGCGGTCTTCCAGGTGCTCGCGCAGGCCTTCGCCTTCGATGTCCACGTTGGGCAGGGCGCGGTTGAGCCAGCGGGGCAGCCACCAGGCGCGGTCGCCGAGGAGCGACATGACCGCCGGGACGATGGTCATCCGGACCACGAACGCGTCGATGGCGACGCCGATGGCGAGCGCGAAGCCCATCGACTTGATGATCGGGTCTTCGAGGAACACGAAGCCGCCGAAGACGGACATCATGATCAGCGCGGCGGCGGTGACCACCCGGGCACCGTGGCCCATGCCGCTGATCGTGGCCTCACGCGCGGTGTCGCCGTGCACGAAGTCCTCCCGCATCCGGGAGACCAGGAACACCTCGTAGTCCATGGCCAGCCCGAACAGGATGCCGATCAGCAGGATGGGCAGGAAGCTGACCAGCGGGGCCGGGGTGTCCAGGCCGACCAGGTCGGCAAGGTGGCCCTGCTGGAAGATCGCCACCGTGATGCCGAACGTGGCGGCCACGGTGAGCAGGAAGCCCAGCGCCGCCTTGAGCGGCACCAGCAGCGACCGGAACACCAACATCAGCAGCAGCACCGAGAGCCCGACGACCAGCAGCAGGTAGATCGGCAGCGCGTCGGAGAGCTTCTCCGATACGTCGATACCAATGGCGGTGGCGCCGGTGAGCAGCACCTCGGCGCCCTGCACCCCGCCGACCGCGTCGCGGACGTCATGCACCAGGGTTTCGGTGGCCTCGTCGGTCGGGCCGGTCTTCGGCACCACGCCGAGCAGCGCGGTCCGACCGTCCGGGCTCAGCTGCGGCGGTGCCACGGCGAGGACGTTCTCGGTGCGCTGGATCATCGCGGTGACCTGCGGCACCGCGGCTGCGGTCGCCTGCGCGTCGTCGCCCGCCACGACCACCGCGAGCCGGCCGGTGAAGCCCGGACCGAAGCCCTCGGTGGTCAGGTCGCTCGCCACCCGGGCCGGTGAGCCCTCGGTCGCCGTACTGGCGTCCGGCAGAGCCAGTCGCATGTCCGGCGTGGGCAGCGCGAGCAGCCCCAGGCCGAGCAGCGCGACCAGGATGACCGGCACCCGGAAGCGGGTGACGAACCGCGCCCAGCGGAAGCCGAACCCGGAGCGGTCCTCGACCGGCAGCGTCTCTTCGCCCACCGGCTCACCTGGCGCGGCGGAGTCGACAGTGGAGCGCAGCCGGCGCGGGAGCACCCGGTTGCCGGCGAAGCCGAGCAGCGCGGGCTGGAGGGTGATCGCCACGAGCACGGCGATGGTGACCGTACCGGCGGCGGCGAGACCCATCACGGTGAGGAACGGGATGTTCACCACGGCCAGGCCGGCGAGGGCGATGACCACTGTGGCGCCCGCGAAGACCACGGCGGAACCGGCGGTGCCCACCGCGCGGCCGACCGCCTCCTCCGGGGACAGGCCTTCGAGCAGGTTCTGTCGGTGCCGGGAGGTGATGAACAACGAGTAGTCGATGCCGACGGCGAGGCCGAGCATCAGCGCCAGGATCGGCGCGGTGCTGGTCAACTCGATGACACCGCTCAGCGCGAACAGACCTGCCATGCCGACACCCACGCCGATCAGCGCGTTGAGCATGGTCATTCCGGCGGCGACCAGTGAACCGAACGTGATGATCAGGACGATCGCGGCGACCAGTACGCCGAGCGCCTCGGTGGAGCCGATCTCCGGCTCACCGCCCAGCACCTCGCCACCCGGGGCGACCTGCCAACCCTTCGCCTCGACGGCCGCGCCGACCTCCTCGTACGCGGTGCGCTGCTCGTCGGTCACCTCGTCGCCGCCAGTGGCGAACTGAACCTGGACCAGCGCGTACCGGCCGTTGGGCGAGACCGCGCCGACCTGGAACGGGTTGACCGCGCCGACCACGCCGGGCAGTGTCGAGGCCTCCTGGACCAGCTCCTGCACCACGGCCTGGCCGTCGGGGGTGGCCAGTTGGCCGTCGGCGGGTGCCTTGAGCGCGATGGTGCCGGTGGCACCACTGGCCGCAGGGAACTGGTCGGCCAGCAGGTCGAGCGCGCGCTGGCTCTCGGTGCCGGGCATGGTGAAGTTGCTCGCCGTCGGGCCGCGCAGGGTCGCCGCGGCCAGGCCGGCGACGACGAGTACGACGAGCCAGAGCGCGACGACGAGCCGTCGCCGGCGCAGCGCGCCCCGGCCGAGCCGGTAGAGCAGGGTGGCCATCAGGAGTCCTTGTCCTCGGTCGTGGGTGGATGGGGCACTGGTGCGTCGACGGGCTCGACGGCCCGCCGGGCGAGGGTGAGCAGGGCGAGGCGCAGTTCGTCGTCGGGGATGTCGGCGAACTCGGCGCATGCCTCGGAGATGCCGGCGAGCAGCACCAGCGCGGCGATCCGGGCGCCTGGCCGGTCGGAGTGCCCGGCAAGGGCGTCCCGCAGCCGGTCGGAGATCTCCTGGATGTGCGCGAAGGCGGGCTGGCACAGCAGCTCCGGGAACTCGCCGCGCAGTACGGCGATCTCCTGTCGGAACCGCACCGCGAGGTCGACGAAGCCCCGCGCGGCGACCTCCTGGGCGGCAGCTCCGGTCAGGCCGTTGAGCTGGTCGTCGAGGCTGCGAAGCACCTCGATCGCGGGTGCCATCAGTTCGGCGAGCAGGGCTTCCTTGTTGGCGAAGTGGTAGAGCACTGTGGCCTTGGAGCAGCCGACCTCCCGGGCGATGTCCTGCAGGGAGGTGCCCCGGTAGCCGGTCACCGTGAACTGCCGCGCCGCCGCAGCGAGAATCTCGCCGTGCGTGTCGGGTACCGCTCTGCCCATGCCCGGTCCACCTCCCGCAGACCAGCATGCCTGACCGATCGGTCAGACCCTGACCGATCGGTCAGATGGAAGCGGTGGCGTTCACCACACCCCTGGCCGGTTTCATCAGGCGTGCTGGGCGTCGTACCTGGTCCGGGCCTCGGCGATGGCCCGCCGATGCCGCTCGGCCCAACTGGTCAGCGCGACCAGCGACTCGTAGAGCTCCAGCGCCATCGGGGTGGCCGTGTACTCGACCTTGGGTGGGACGGTCGGGTAGACGGTGCGGTGCAGCAGGCCGTCCCGCTCCAGGTTGCGCAGCGTCAGCGTGAGCATCCGCCGGCTGATCCCCTCGATGTGCCGCTCCAGTTCGGTGAAGCGCACCGGGCCGTGCGAGGCGGCCACCAGGATGCCGATGCTCCACTTGCCGCCGACCCGGTCGAGCACCTCGCGGACTGTGCACGCGCGAGCCTGGCCCGGGGTGAACGGCACGTTCTCGGCCGAGCAGGTCAGCTCGGCCTTGACCAGCGCGGACACATCGCTGTTCCTCTGGGACATCAAAGTGCCTCCTTCCGCCGCGGTTAATGGTCACAGACGATGACCTCGGTAACAAACCGTGCACCAAGGAGGGGTTCCGTGGAACGTGTCGTCCCATCCCGCTGGCCGGCGCTGCTGGTGCTCTGTGCCGGCAGCTTGATGATCATCCTGGATGGCACCGTCGTCGCGGTGGCGCTGCCCGCCATCCAGCGCGACCTGGGCTTCAGCGCCACCGACCTGGCCTGGGTGGTGAACGCCTACCTGGTCGCGTTCGGCGGGCTGCTGCTGCTCGCCGGCCGGCTCGGAGATCTGCTGGGCCGGCGCAGGGTCTTCCTGGCCGGCGTCGCGATGTTCACAGTCGCCTCGCTGGCCTGCGCGGTCGCCACCGGGCCGGCCCTGCTGGTGGGCGCGCGGTTCGGGCAGGGCATCGGCGGCGCTCTGGCCATGGCGGTCAGCCTCGGCATGATCGTCCGGCTCTACCCCGAAGCGGCCGAGCGGGCCCGCGCCATCGCCGTCTTCAGCTTCACCGGCGCGGCCGGTGCGTCGGTCGGCACGGTCGCCGGAGGGGTGCTCACCGAGGCCGCCGGATGGCGGACCATCTTCCTTGTCAACGTGCCGATCGGGGCGGTCATCCTCATCGCGTCCCTCCGCCGGCTGCCGGCCGAACGAGGGATCGGCCTGCGCGCCGGCCTGGACCTGCCCGGCGCGCTGCTCGCCACCGCCGGTCTGATGGCCGCCGTGTTGGGCATCGTCGGAACGGGCGAGCACGGCTGGACCAGCCCCCGGACGCTCGGCGCGGTGGCCCTCGCGGTGCTGCTGCTCGGCGGGTTCGCGCTGCGCCAGCGGGTGGCCGCGGCCCCGCTCGTGCCGTCCCGGGTGCTGCGCGTTCCGGGCCTGGTGGCGGCGAACGCCGTGCAGTTCCTCATGGTCTGCGCGTACTTCGGGTTCCAGTTCCTGCTCGCCGTGGAGCTGCAACTGGTGCTGGGGTTGGATGCCGCCGCGACCGGCTGGGCCTTCCTGCCCACCCCGGTCGTGATCGCCGTGGTCTCGCTCGGCCTGGCCGGTCGGCTGATCGCCCACTTCGGTGCCCGGATGGTCCTGCTGGTCGGGCTCGGTCTGGCGAGCGTCGGCTTCCTCCTGCTCGCCCGGCTGCCCGCCGACGGCGCCTACGTCGCTGACGTACTCCCCGCGATGTTGATCTTTGGGGTGGCCGGCGGCCTGACCCTGCCGGCGGTCACCACGGTGGCCATGGCCGGCGCGACCGACACCGACGCCGGGCTCGCCTCCGGCCTGGTCAACACCACCCAACAGGTAGGCGGAGCGGTCGGCCTGGCCGCGCTGGCCACAATTGCCGCCACCCGCACCGACGGGCTGCGGGCCGCCGGCTGGGCCGAGACCGCCGCGCTCGCCGCCGGCTACCGGACGGCGTTCGCCGTGGCCGTGGGTCTCGTGGTCGCCGCGTGGCTGGTGGCGCTGACCACACTGCCCCGACGCCCGGCCCGGCCGTCGTCGGCGGCCGACCCGTCGGAGCCGGCCGGGGTGGGTGCCGGAATCGATCCGTACCGAAGCGCCGCGTCCAGTTGACCGACGGCGGTGCGGCCGGGAGGGTGGTCGGGTGAGCAAGGCTGACGAGACCCGGGACGGCGTGGCCCTGACCAACCTGGACCAGCCGCTGTCCGACCGGGACGACGCGACGAAGCGTGACCTGGTCGACTACCTCGACGCGGTCTCCGACCGGATCCTCCCGCAGCTGCGGGGCCGGCCGCTGTCGGTGATCAGGGTCCGCCCCGGCCAGCCGCCGTTCATGCAGAAGAACCTGCCCCGCTACACCCCGGACTGGGTCCGCCGGGCGCCGGTCTGGGCGGAGGCATCGCACCGGGAGATCTCGTACGCCCTCTGCGACGACCGCCGCACCCTGCTCTGGTTCGCCAACCAGCGGGCGGTGGAGTACCACCCGACGCTGGCCACCGTGGCGGATCTGCACCGCCCGACCCACCTGATCCTCGACCTGGACCCGCCGGACGGCGACGGGTTCCGCGCGGCGGTCGACGCCGCCCTGCTGGTCCGTCAGGCGCTCGCCGACGCCGGCCTGGCCGGTGCGGTCAAGACCAGCGGCGCCAAGGGCGTGCACGTCTTCGTTCCGGTGACCGACGAACCAACGGCCGAGGAGCTGGCCGCCGCCACCCGGGCGCTCGCCGTCCGCGCCGAGCGGCTCGACCCGGCGCTGGCCACCACCGCGTACATCAAGGAGGACCGGGGAGGCAGGGTCTTCGTGGACGCCACCCGGGCGGGCGGGGCGACGGTGGCCGCCGCGTACAGCCCCCGGCTGCGCCCCGGAATGCCGGTCTCGTTCCCGGTCGACTGGGCGGACCTGACCGAGGTGACCCCCGCCGACTTCACCATCCGGACCGCGCCCGCACTGCTCGCCAACGGCGACCCGTGGGCCGCGCTGATGCCGCCCCCGCAACCGCTCCCCGCCGACCTGGTCGCCGAGGGTCGGACCATCCCTGTCGCCCGGGTGCAGGCCATGCACGAGGGGAAGCGCCGGGCCCGCGCCCGCCGCGAGGCCGGCTGACCGGCCTGCCGGCCCCGCCCGGCGAGCGGCGGATTGTCGGTGGGTTGTGGCACGATTTCGCAGGTGAGCAGCAAATCCGACGCGACCCAGCGACTGGCCGACCTGGCGCGGCTGCGCCGGGTCCGCGACCGGATCGACCGGGAGTACGCGTCTCCGTTGGACGTCGAGGCGCTCGCCCGTGGCGCGCACATGTCGGCCGGGCACCTCAGCCGTGAGTTCCGGCTCGCCTATGGCGAATCTCCCTACAGCTACCTCATGACCCGTCGGATCGAGCGGGCGATGGCCCTGTTGCGCCGTGGCGACCTGAGCGTCACCGACGTCTGTTTCGCTGTCGGTTGCTCGTCATTGGGCACCTTCAGCACCCGCTTCACCGAGCTGGTGGGCGTGCCGCCCAGCGTCTACCGGCGGCAGGCGGCGCAGGCGACGGCCGGGATGCCGTCCTGCGTGGCGAAACAGGTGACCAGACCGGTCAGGAATCGAGAAGCGCGGGTCGCCGAGCCGCAACTAGCGTGACCAGCATGGACATCACCATTCACTCGAGTTTCCTGCCGCACACCGACCCGGAGGCCTCGCTGGCCTTCTACCGCGACATCCTCGGCTTCGAGGTCCGCCTCGACGTCGGGTACGAGGGGATGCGGTGGATCACGGTCGGGCCGGTCGGCCAGCCCAGCACCGCCATCGTCCTGCACCCGCCGGCCGCCAACCCCAGCATCACCGACGACGAGCGGCAGACCATCCTCGAGCTGATGGCCAAGGGCAGCTACTTCGGCGTCAACCTGGCCACCACCGACCTCGACGCCACCTTCGCCAAGCTGGAGGCCAGCGACGCCGAGGTCGTCCAGGAGCCGACCGATCAGCCGTACGGCGTGCGCGACTGTGCCTTCCGGGACCCCGCCGGCAACATGATCCGCATCCAGGAAGTGCGCTGAGTCCTGCGCGCCCGACAGATGGAGACACGATGAGCACGGCCATCCAGCGGTCCGCGCCGCACGTCGCCGACAGCCACGACCTGATCCGGGTGCAGGGCGCGCGGGTGAACAACCTCAAGGACGTCAGCGTCGAGATCCCGAAGCGGCGGCTGACGGTGTTCACCGGTGTCTCCGGCTCCGGCAAGAGTTCGCTGGTGTTCGGCACCATCGCGGCCGAGTCGCAGCGGATGATCAACGAGACCTACAGCGCCTTCGTGCAGGGCTTCATGCCGACGTTGGCGCGGCCCGAGGTCGACCTGCTGGATGGCCTGACCACGGCGATCATCGTGGACCAGGAGCGGATGGGCGCCAACTCCCGCTCCACCGTCGGCACCGCCACCGACGCCAACGCGATGCTGCGCATCCTGTTCAGCCGGCTCGGGCAGCCGCACATCGGCTCGCCCAACGCGTACTCCTTCAATGTTCCCTCGGTGAAGGCGACCGGGGCGATCACCGTCGATCGCGGTGCCGGCAAGACGAAGACCGAGAAGGCGACCTTCAACCGTCTCGGTGGCATGTGCCCACGGTGCGAGGGCATGGGTGCGGTGACCGACATCGACCTGTCGGCGCTCTACGACGACAACCTCTCGCTCAACGAGGGCGCGATCACCATCCCGGGTTACAGCATGGAGGGCTGGTACGGCCGGATCTTCCGGGGCTGCGGCTACTTCGACCCGGACAAGCCGATCGCCAAGTTCTCCAAGCGGGAGCTGCACGACCTGCTCCACCGGGAGCCGACCAAGATCAAAATCGACGGCATCAACCTGACGTACGCGGGCCTCATCCCGTCGATCCAGAAGTCCTTCCTCGCCAAGGACATCGACGCCTTGCAGCCGCACATCCGCGCCTTCGTGGAGCGCGCGGTGACCTTCACGACCTGCCCCGAGTGTGCCGGCACCCGGCTCAGCAAGGAGGCCCGGTCGTCGAAGATCAAGGGCAGGAACATCGCCGACGCGTGCGCGATGCAGATCAGCGACCTGGCCGCCTGGGTCCGCGGGATCGACGAGCCGTCGGTGGCCCCGTTGCTGGCCGGCCTGCAACACCTCCTCGACTCGTTCGAGGAGATCGGGCTGGGCTACCTGTCCCTCGATCGACCGTCGGGCACCCTCTCCGGCGGTGAGGCGCAGCGCACCAAGATGATCCGGCACCTCGGCTCCTCGCTCACCGACGTCACCTACGTCTTCGACGAGCCGACGATCGGGCTGCACCCGCACGACATCCAGCGGATGAACGAGCTGCTGCTCCAGCTGCGCGACAAGGGCAACACAGTGCTGGTCGTGGAGCACAAGCCGGAGGCCATCGCCATCGCCGACCACGTCGTCGATCTCGGGCCCGGCGCGGGCACGGAGGGCGGGACCGTCTGCTACGAGGGCACGGTGGAAGGTCTGCGGGCCAGCGGCACCATCACCGGCCGGCACCTCGACGACCGGGCGGCTCTCAAGGAGGCGGTGCGGACGCCCACCGGCAAGCTGGAGATCCGCGGCGCCACCGCCAACAACCTCCAGGACGTGGACGTCGACGTACCCCTCGGGGTGCTCGTCGTCGTGACCGGCGTCGCCGGCTCCGGCAAGAGTTCGCTGGTGCACTCCTCGATTCCGGCCGGCGCGGGCGTGGTCTCGATCGACCAGGGGGCGATCCGCGGGTCACGGCGCAGCAACCCGGCCACCTACACCGGGTTGCTCGACCCGATCCGCAAGGCGTTCGCGAAGGCCAACGGGGTGAAGCCGGCGCTGTTCAGCGCCAACTCCGAGGGTGCCTGCCCGAGCTGCAACGGCGCTGGCGTCATCTACACCGACCTGGGAATGATGGCGGGCGTCGCCGCCCCCTGCGAGGACTGCGAGGGCAAGCGGTTCCAGGCATCGGTGCTGGAATACCGTTTCGGCGGTCGGGACATCAGCGAGGTGCTCGCGATGTCGGTGACGGAGGCCGAGAAGTTCTTCGGCGCCGGCGAGGCGCGTACGCCGGCAGCGCACGCCATCCTCGAGCGGCTCGCCGACGTCGGGCTCGGCTACCTGAGCCTGGGGCAGCCGCTCACTACCCTCTCCGGCGGCGAGCGGCAACGGCTCAAGCTGGCCACCCACATGGCCGAGAAGGGCGGCGTCTACGTCCTCGACGAGCCGACCACCGGTCTGCACCTGGCCGACGTCGAGCAACTGCTCGGCCTGCTCGACCGCCTGGTCGACGCCGGCAAGTCGGTGATCGTCATCGAGCACCACCAGGCGGTCATGGCGCACGCCGACTGGATCATCGATATCGGTCCCGGCGCCGGCCACGACGGCGGCCGGATCGTCTTCGAGGGCACACCCACGGACCTCGTCGCCGCCCGCTCCACCCTCACCGGCGAGCACCTGGCGGCGTACGTCGGCAGGTGAGCCCGTGGACGGCGATCAGCGCTCCGCTCGGCGTGGCCGGCTGATGGGGGCGCTGAGCATTCCGGTGATGGCGTCGACGAGGAAGTCGCCGACCTCGGGCCATCGGGGGTCTTCTCCGTTGCGTTCGGCGAGTGCCTCGACCTCGGCTGTCGCGGTGCTGACGATGCGGGTGATCAGGCGCGCCCGACCGGCGACCACGTCCGGGTCGAGGTGCCGTAGTCGCGCGGCCAGTGAGGCCCGCAGCTGTAGTGCCTGTGGCGTGGTGTCCTGGGCTTCCCGCATGAACGGCTCAGTGGCGGGGTTGTGCAGCACGTGATCGAGGAACCGGGCCCGCCAGCTCGGGCGCGGTAGCTGGTCGAGGACGCGCATGCTCGGTGCCACGAGACCGCGTATGTCGCCGAGGACGGAGTCCTCGGTTGGGGGCATGCCGGCGCGCACCTGCGCCACGTCGTGCACGTGGCGGGCCATCAGTGCCTTGAGCAGGCCCTCGCGCCCGCCGAAGTAGTAGCGCACTGCTGAATGGTTGGTGTTGCCGGCCGCTTCAGCCACCCTGCGGTCGGAGACCTCGGCGACTCCCGACTCGGCGAACAGCCGCTCCGCCGCGTCGAGCAGCGCGGTGCGGGCCGCCTCGGACCGCCTCATGACCGGCCCCCTCGTGTCCTCGCCCGGCTGTGACTCAGGTCAACCTAGCCGGATTCCCGCTCCCGGCATCCGCCGCCTACAGTTTGTAAGTCACTTGGCGTACAAATATGAGCTGGAGCGTGCATGGATACCGAAGCCGTGATCGAGGCTGCCGACGTGGTGGACGGCCGCCCGCCCGGCGCGGACCGCAAGGAACAGATCATCCGAATGGTCGCCCTGTTCGTGATGCCGTTCCTCATGGTCACGATGATGTTCGCGACCTACATGTCGACCATGCACTCACCGCACCCCCGGGACATGCCGGTGGCGGTCGTCGGCAGCGGCGCCACGGCGCAGGCCCTCGTCGACGGGCTCAACTCGGGCGACAGCACCGAGGCCACGCTGGTGACCACCCGCGACGACGCCGTCGACCTGCTGCACGACCAGGAAGTCGCCGGCGCGCTCGTCCTGCCCACCGACGGCAGCGCCAACGCGACAATCCTCACCGCCTCGGCGGCCGGAGCCTCGCAGAACGCCACCGTTCAGCAGTTGCTCGCGCCCGTGGTCTTCCAGAACAGCTTGCGGGCCACCACCGAGGACGTCGCACCGCTACCCGCGGGTGACTCGGCCGGCATCGCGGTCCTGTTCGCGGCGATGGGCATGATGCTGGCCGGTTACGTGCCGTTGAGCATCATGGTGATGGGCGTCCCCCACCTGCTGCGGCTGCGACGGTTCCTGCCCGTGCTGGCCGGCTGGTCCGCGCTCACCAGCTCGATCATCTGGCTCATCCTCGGGCCCGTCGTGGGTGCCGTCGACGGCCACTACCCCACCTTCCTCGGCGTCGGCATGCTCGCCACCGCAGCCGTCGGCCTGGCCCAGCTGCTGCTCTCCAAGCTGATCGGGCCCCTCGCGGTGCTGCCCGGCATGCTGCTCTGGGTCGTGTTCGGCATGCCCGCATCGAACCTGGCCCTGTCCGTGCACAACATGCCCGGGTTCTTCCAGTTCCTCCATGGTGTGCTGCCGCTTCCGGCGGCCGGTGAGGCGCTGCGCTCGGTTCTGTACTTCGACGGCAACGGTCTGGGCACCCACCTGATCGTCCTGGCTGTGTGGATCGTGGCCGCCCTCGCGCTCTGCCTGCTCAAGGAGCGCAGCGCGAGCGGGAACATGATCCCCGGCGTCCCGCCGATCACCGACCCCGACGCGAAGGCCCCCGCTCTGGCCGGCGGGCCGCCGCGCTCCAAGCGGTTCCGGTACGTGGCCGCAGCGGGCTTCCCGCTGGCCATCCTCGTGGTCGTCGTGGGTGCCATGGGGTTCTCCATGCACAAACCGCAACCGCACGACATCCCGGTCGTCGTGGTCGCCGCTGCCCCTGGGCAGGCTCAGCAGACCGCTGCCGGTCTCAACGCGCAGCTCGACGGCATCCTCGACGTCACCGTCGCCGACACGGTCGCCGAAGCCACCGAGCAGATCCAGTCCCGCGACGTGGTGGCCGCCTTCGTCCTGCCGTCGGCACCGGACACTCCGGCGACGCTGTACTCGGCGTCCGCCGCCAACGCCAGCCAACAGTCCGCGATCCGCGCGATCTTCCAGCCGATCACCGCGGCCCAGGGCCTCCCGCTGATGCTCACCGACGTGCAACCCCTGAGCGAGACCGACACCGGCGGCAGCAACAGCATGTACGTCGGCATGTCCTGGATCATGGCCGGGTTCCTGTTCCTGGCCGTCCTGCGCGGCGGTGCCCCGCACGTGCGCCGCCTGCGCCAGTTCCTGCCGCTGCTGGGCGGCTGGGCGATCGGCATGTCCGTCTGGCTGTGGTTCCTCTTCGACGTCCTCATCGGCGCGATCAGCGGCAACGCCCTGGAGACGATCGCCTACGGCGCTCTGACCATCTTCTCGGTCTCCCTGGCCACCGGAGTGCTCACCCGTACCGTCGGCCTGGCGGGCATCATCCCGATGATGGTGGTGCTGATGATGGCCGGCGTACCCGCCTCCGGCGGTGGCATGTCGGTGTACCTGGTCCCCGAGGTGTTCCGCCCCCTTCAGGACGTGCTGCCGTTGCCCGCGGCGGTCGACATCGCCCGATCCTTGCGGTACTTCGGCGGCGTCGGCGTCGGGCAGAATCTGCTGGTCATCGCCATCTGGGGCGCCGTCGGGCTCGTCGGAAACCTCGTGGTCGACCAGTGGCTCAAACGCCGCGAGCGCCGCTCGGACTCCGGCGGCCCGGACGCGGGTACGGCATCCGGGCCGCACCTGAGGTTGGTGCCGGCCGAGGCGCACTGAGCGGCACCGCAGCCCACCGCCGATCCCTCGTGATCGGCGGTGGGCTGCTCCTTCTGGTCAGGCAGGCTTGTACCCGACGGCGACGTCGAGCACCCAGGTGACGCCGAACGGGTCGGTGAGCATGCCGTAGAGGGGAGCCCAGCCGGCGGGCGCCAGGTCGACCAGGACGGTCGAGCCCTCGCTCAGCTTCTTCCAGTAGCCGGTGATCTCGTCTGCGTCGCTGCCCCGGACCGAGACGAAGAACGGCCTCTCGCCCTGGCTCCACGGCCGCGCCGACGGCACGTCGTACGCCATGATCTGGAAGCCCTCGGCGGACGTGACCTGACCCCACATGACCTGGTCGGCCTCGTCCGGGCTCTGCACGTTGTGGGCGTCGGCGTAGGTCACCGCGGCGAGGTCCCCGCCGAAGACGGACCGGTAGAAATCGAGGGCGGCCCGCGCGTTGCCCCGAAGGTTGATGTGCGCGACGGTGTTGATGCTCATTGCTGCTCCTCGTGTGACGTGACCCGCGGCTGGTGCCCCGGGTGCAACGCCGACGATGGCAGGGGTAGCGGTCAGATTGTGTCCGCTACCTGGGGCAGACTCGGATGCATGGCCACGACCTCCGCGAGACTGCTGTCGCTGCTCTCGCTCCTCCAGGCCCGACGTGACTGGCCGGGTGGCCTCCTGGCCGAGAGGCTGGACGTGAGCCCGCGAACGGTGCGACGCGACGTCGACCGGCTGCGCGAGCTCGGCTACCCGATCAGCGCCTTCAAGGGGCCGGACGGCGGGTACCGGCTCGACGCCGGTGCCCAACTGCCACCGCTGCTGTTCGACGACGATCAAGCCGTGGCCATCGCCGTCGCACTCCAGGTGGCAGCCCTCTCCGGGGCGGACATCCAGGAGGGCGCGGCGCGAGCGCTGAACACCATGCGGCAGGTCATGCCCAGCCGACTGCGGCACCGCATCGACGCTCTCCAGGTCACCGCCGTCGGACAACCCACCACCGAGCCGGACTCCCCGGTCGACCGCACCGTGCTGACAGCCATCGGCGCGGCCGTCAACGCCCGCGAGGTTCTGCGCTTCGACTACGCCTCGACGAGCGCCGCCACCGACGCGACGCCTCGCCGCGTGGAGCCCCACCACCTCGTCACCTGGAATGGGCGCTGGTATCTCGTCGCCTGGGACCTCGACCGGGACGACTGGCGAACCTTCCGCTGTGACCGGGTCAGCCCGCGTACACCGACCGGACCACGCTTCACCCCACGACAACTACCCATGGGAGACGTCGCCACGTACGTCACGGGCCGCTTCCGAGGTTCCACCGACAGCTCAGCGTGGCCCTGCGTGGGTGAGGTCATCATCGACCTTCCCGCCGCCGTCGTCGCTGCGTACACCCGCGACGGGCTTGTCGAAGAACTCGGCCCCGACCGCTGCAGGCTCGCACAGGGCTCCTGGTCCTGGGTCGGCCTCGCAGCCGCGCTCGGCAGGTTCGGCGCGGACATCGAGGTGATCGGGCCGGCCGAGCTCAAGGCCGCCTTCGGGGGACTCGCCCGCCGCTACGCCGAAGCAGCAGGATGACGGCAGGTTGCCGACACCCATCTTGCGGTAGAGCAAAGGATGCCCGGAGCAACAGTCTTGACAGGCCACACATTGATTGTCTTAAGATCCACATCACCGCGACGGGCTCATCGCTACCGCTTCATGTTGAGCGTTGAGCACCCGCGTTCCGATGGGAGCGAGGACGTCTGTGCGGCAAACCGAAGGAGCAGCGGTGGACATTGGGCACTCGCCGCAGCACATCAACCGTCGTCATCTGCTCGGCGTGATCACGGCCGCGCTCGCCGCCGGCGTCATCCCGGAGGCGTGGCTCGCGGAAGCGGCGTACGGCGCCACACCCCGGTGGAACCGCCCGTTCGACAAGTGGGTCCCGATCACGTCGTCGTTCGGGTCGCGGGTCGACCCGATCACGGGCGAGACGAAGTATCACGCCGGCACCGACTACAGCTACTCCGGGATCCTCGGCTATCCGGTCCGGTCGATCGCCGCCGGCACGGTCAGCGTCGGCTACAACGCGAGCGGCTATGGCAACTACGCGGTCATCACCCACGCCGATGGTTGGCAGAGTCTCTACGGGCACATGCGGGACACTCCCGTGGTCCGGACGGGCGCGCAGGTCGCCGCCGGGCAGCAGGTCGGTGTGGTCGGCACCACCGGCCGCTCGACCGGGCCGCACCTGCACCTCGAGGTGTTCCGCCCCGGCGGCTCACTCGTCGACCCGGAGTCGGTCCTCGCCGGCGCGCCCTACGCCGGGGCGCCCGGATCTCCCCCCGAAGTTCTCACGAAGGACGGATTGATGTATCTCATCTGGAGCACCTCCGGCACCGGTTTCCTGGTCACCCCCAACCGCGTCATCGGGTTCCGGACAATTGCCCACTACAACCTGTTCAAGCGGATCATCAACTCCAACCAGGCCGCCGCCCAGCCGGACACCTTCAACCTGGCCGAGATCGACATCATCAACGCGTACCTGAACGGGACCGTGCCGGCCTGACACCCGGCGAAGGTCGGGTCTCCGGCGGGCCGGGACGGTCGGAGACACGAAGAAGGCCTCTGACCTGGTTTCCTGGTCAGAGGCCTTTCTGTGTTGCTCAAGCGGTGGTGCCCCCGGCAGGATTCGAACCTGCGCCCCCGCCTCCGGAGGGCGGTGCTCTATCCCCTGAGCTACGGGGGCTCAGCGACTGGAGAAGACTAGCAAACCTCCTCCGTGTACGCCGAATCGGTATCGGGTGAGCCGATCGTGTCGGCAACCGGCTCACCCGGTGCTCAGGCCGCAGCTACCGCCCGCCCGCAACTGGGCAGCGGGTGCAGGACGATTCGCCGGGGGAGCCGGCGCGGCCACTCGTTGCGTGGCCAGGAGCCGTCCACGATCAGGTGGACGGTGCGCTCCTCCTCGCCGCTGAGTCGCAGCACGAAGTCGCGGGGGAGCGGCGGGTCCACCGTCGGCGTGGTGATCATGAAGCGCACCCGGCCACGGGACGAGACCGCCGAGATCACGTCCGCCGCCGGCATGGTGCCGCGCAGCCGGACCCGGCCGATCCAGTAGACCTCCGCGAGGTGCTCCTGGGCGGCCCGGGTGATCGCCGGGTACTCGCTGCGCACCCAGCGCTCCACAGCGCTGACGCAGAGCCCGCAGGCGCGCTCGCGCGGTTCCCGCGGACCCAACCCCCAGGCCCGCAGGTACGCCCCGACCGCGCCGGTGTCCAGCGGCAGCTCGAAGCGCCGCTGGATGAGCGTGGTGAGGCTCTGCCGCGTCCACAGCTCCTCGTCCAGGCCGAACTCGTCGGGATGGACGCCCCGCAGCATGTCGATCAACTCGAGTTCCTGTTCGCGGCTGAGCATTCCCGGCTCGCCCTGCCGCTGTCCGCGACGGACGGCTGCCACCGCCCCGTCACCACCGATGGTGTGGCGTCGGCACCAACTGGTGACCGAGCGCCGTGCGTCTCTGAGTGCAACCCCCACGTCTTGGGCAACGAGCCCGAATCGCAACTGGTCACGATATGTGGGGAGAAAACTCTCTAAGCAACGTAATCGCCTGTGCCACGCAAAACGCCCAGAAGGGACGAGAGGGGTGTTCAGGTCATACGCGGCGGGTCTGGCCTCCTTGATCGACTCGGGTTCGTGGAACTCGGGGCGTCCCGGTCGCGTGGACGGCGCGGTTTCCTGCAACCCGAGTCGATCAAGGCCGTGCGGCGGAGGTCGGTGCGGACGGGACACATGGTGCGGCCCGCGTCACCGCCACGGATCGGCGAGGACGCGGGCCGTTGCGCCCGTCCGGTCGGTCAGCCCTTGGCCTGCGCCTGGAGTTGCCGGAGGTTGTTCAGCTCGCTCTGCTGGGTGTTCTTCATGGTCTGGGCCACCCGCACGACCTCGGCGTTGTCGGTCCCGCCGAGCGCCGCGTCGATCATGTGGATGCCGCCCAGGTGGTGGTCGTACATCAGGGTCAGGAACTGCCTGTCGACCTCGATGCCCTGAGCGTTGCGCAGGGCGGTCATCTGCTGCGGCGTGGCCATGCCCGGCATCAGACCGTCCTTGACGGTGGCCCCGTCGGACATCCACGACATCGGCGGGTTCGACGCGGTAGGGCTGAGGCCCCACTCGCGCAGCCAGGTCTGCATCGCGCCGATCTCGCCCTGCTGCCCGGTGGCGATGTCGACGGCGATCTGCCGCACCTCGGGGAGGGTCGCCGACCGGTACGCGATCAGGCTCATTTCCACCGCCTGCGCGTGGTGGGTCGTCATGTCCCGGGCGAAGCCCGCCTCGACCGAGGCGTCACCTGGTCGGGTGAGCCGCGGCGTCAGCAGACCACCCGCGTAGCCGAGGAGAAGCCCCACCACCAGCATGATGGCGAGCGCCAGCACGCCGTAGCGCGACGCCGGTGCCCGGCCGCCCTCGTCCGGGTCGGCCGGGATCTCGTCGTACTCGCTGTCGGTGGTCGCCGGAGCGGTCATTGCCGTCCTTACTGCTGGGGCTGCTGCTGGAGCTCACGCGGCGTGGTGCCGGTGGCGGTGATGCCGGTGTTGCAGAGCGCCGTCGGGCCCTCGACGGAGGCGTTGACCCGCAGGTCCTTGATGAACTCGTCGATCCGCGAGTCGTCGGCGTTGTCGACCTTGAGCTGGTAGCCCCAGGCCTGCAGGGAGATCGGCTTGTCCAGACCCTCGTACGGGCTCATGAAGGTCTTCTCGACGCCGCGTACCTTGCCGGCGAGCTTGTCGACCTGGTCCTTGGGGAGGTCGGGGCGGTAGGTGATCCACACCGCGCCGTGCTCCAGGCTGTGCACCGCGTGCTCGTTGGCGATCGGGGCGTCGTACACGTCGCCCATGCAGTTCTGCCAGGCGGCGTTGTGCACGCCACCCACCGGCGGCGCGTACTTCCACGTCAGCGGGCCCGACTTGTGCGACTCGTACTTCAGGCTCTCCGGGTCGGACTTGCGGATGTTCGTGATGCCGTCGATGGCGTTGGCCCGCTTGTCCCACGGCTTGGAGCCCTGGAACGACGCCCAGGCGCCGTAGCCGATGATGCCGGCCGCGAGCACGCCCACCGCGACGAAGAGCGCGATGGGGCCCCAGGCGCGGCCCTGGCTCACCTTGACCGGTGTGACCGGCTTGCGTGGGCCCTTGCCCCCGGCCCGGGGGGAGCCCGCCGGCTTGCCGGAACTGGCCTTGGCGCCGGACGCCGGCCGGCCCGCGGCCGGCTTCTTGCCGGTGCTGACCACGGTCGGGCGGCGCTCAGGGCCACCCGGGGTGCTGATGCTCATCGTGCCTCGTCAAGTCGGTCGGTCAGGGGAGTGGCGGGCCGGTAGACGCGCAGGGGAGCCGCCGAGTGCCCGAGTCTACCCCCGATAACATGGTTGGGTGACTCCTGCAGAACTAGCCTCGGTCGTCCTTGCCGCCGCCCACGCCGTCTTCGAGCAGCGTGGGCTCGACCGCGCCGCGCTGCCGGCGAGCACTGTGGTGGAGCGACCGCGCAACCCCGAGCACGGCGACTACGCCTCGACGCTCGCGCTGCAGTTGAGCAAGAAGGTCGGCGTCCCGCCCCGGGATCTGGCGGGTGCCCTGGCGGACGAACTGAGCCGGGCAGAAGGTGTCAAATCGGTCGAGATCGCCGGGCCGGGCTTCCTGAACATCCGGCTCGACGCGGCGGCCGCCGGTCAGCTCGCCCGGGTCATCGTCGAGACCGGCGCGGAGTACGGCCGCAGCGACCGGCTCGCCGGCGAAAAGATCAACCTGGAGTTCGTCTCAGCCAACCCGACGGGGCCGGTGCACATCGGCGGGGTGCGGTGGGCTGCCGTCGGTGACGCGCTGAGCCGACTGCTGCGGGCCACCGGTGCCGACGTCGGCACTGAGTACTACTTCAACGACGCCGGTTCGCAGATCGACAGGTTCGCCCGGTCGCTGCTCGCCGCCGCCAAGGGCGAGCCGGCGCCGGAGGACGGCTACGGCGGGGCGTACATCGCCGAGATCGCCGCCGAGGTGCAGGCCCGCCGGCCGGAGGTGTCCTCGCTCGACGACGACGCCGCCCAGGAGGTCTTCCGGGTCGAGGGCGTCGCGCTGATGTTCGACGAGATCCGCTCCTCGCTGCGCGACTTCGGGGTGGAGTTCGACACCTACTTCAACGAGAAGGACCTGCACGACCGGGGTGAGCTCGACCTGGCGCTGAACCGGCTGCGCGAGCAGGGGCACCTCTACGAGTCCGAGGGTGCCACCTGGCTGCGCACCACCGACTTCGGCGACGACAAGGACCGGGTGCTGCGCAAGTCCAACGGCGAGTGGACGTACTTCGCCGCGGACTGCGCCTACTACCTGGACAAGCGCGAGCGCGGCTTCGAGCGGGTCGTGATCATGCTGGGTGCCGACCACCACGGCTACATCGGCCGGATGAAGGCGATGTCCGCCTGCTTCGGCGACGACCCGGAGCGCAACCTGGAGATCCTCATCGGGCAGCTGGTCAACCTGCTGCGCGACGGCGCCCCGATGCGGATGAGCAAGCGGGCCGGCACCGTGATCACCCTGGAGGACCTGGTCGACGCGATCGGCGTGGACGCCTCCCGGTACGCGTTGGCCCGCTACTCCAGCGACTCCCCGATCGACATCGACATCGAGCTGTGGACCCGGGCGACCCGCGACAACCCGGTCTACTACGTGCAGTACGTGGCAGCCCGGACGGCGGGCGTGGCCCGCAACGCCGCCGAGGTGGGGCTGGTTCCGGGCGACGCCGACGCGTTCCGCCCCGAGCTGCTCGCCCACGAGAAGGAGAACGAGCTGCTCAAGGCGCTCGCCCAGTTCCCCGCGGTGGTGGCGACCGCCGCCGAGCTGCGGGAACCGCACCGGGTGGCCCGCTACCTGGAGGAGAGCGTCGCCGCCTCCTACCACCGGTTCTACGACAACTGCCGGGTGCTGCCGCTGGGCGACGAGGAGATCACCGATCTGCACCGCGCCCGGCTCTGGCTCAACAACGCCACCCGCACGGTGATCGCCAACGGCCTGCACCTGCTCGGCGTCTCCGCACCCGAGAGGATGTGACATGAGGGCTCATGAGGCTGGTGCGCTGCACGCGGACATCAGCAACCGGGGGCCGGCCTGGCTGCGTACCCCGGAGGACGTGAACGCCCTGCTGCCCACGCTGTGGCCGCGCAGCGTGACGCGCGGCGCGGACGGCGCGGTCGCCGTCGCGGGCCTGAGCGTCCGCGACATCGCGGCCGAGTTCGGCACCCCGGTGTACGTCCTCGACGAGGCCGACCTGCGCTCGCGCTGCCGCGACTTCCGGGCGGCCTTCCCGACCGAGGACATCTTCTACGCGGGCAAGGCGTTCCTCTGCCGGGCGGTGGTCCGGATGATCGCCGAGGAGGGGCTGTTCCTCGACGTCTGCACCGGCGGCGAGCTGGCCACCGCCCTGTCGGCGGGAATGCCGCCGGAGCGGATCGGCTTCCACGGCAACAACAAGTCGGTCGCCGAGCTGGGTCGCGCGCTGGACGCCGGGGTGGGCCGCATCATCGTCGACTCGTTCACCGAGATCGACCGGCTCACTACGCTGGCCCGCGAGCGCGGGGTCCGGCCCCGGGTGCTGGTCCGGGTCACCGTGGGCGTCGAGGCGCACACCCACGAGTTCATCGCCACCGCCCACGAGGACCAGAAGTTCGGCTTCTCCCTCGCTGGCGGTGCCGCGGCGACCGCTGCGTTCAAGATCCTCGACGAGGGCGTGCTGGAGCTGCGCGGCCTGCACTCGCACATCGGGTCGCAGATCTTCGACGCCAGCGGCTTCGAGGTCTCGGCCCGTCGGGTGCTCGCCCTGCAGGCGCAGATCCGCGACGCGCGCGGGGTGGAGCTGCCCGAGCTGGACCTGGGCGGCGGCTTCGGTATCGCGTACACCACCCAGGACGACCCGGCGACCCCGCAGGATCTGGCCAAGCGGCTCCGCAAGATCGTCGATTCGGAGTGCGCGGCGGAAAATCTGGCGGTGCCGCACCTGTCGATCGAGCCGGGCCGGGCCATCGTCGGCCCGTCCGTGTTCACCCTCTACGAGGTCGGCACGGTCAAGGACCTCGACGGCCTCCGGACGTACGTCAGCGTCGACGGCGGGATGAGCGACAACATCCGCACCGCCCTCTACGACGCGTCCTACTCGGCGACGCTGGCCTCGCGGGCCTCGACAGCGCAGCCGTTGCTCGCCCGCGTGGTGGGAAAGCACTGTGAGTCCGGGGACATCGTGGTGAAGGATGAATTCCTGCCCGCCGACGTGCAGCCCGGAGATCTTGTCGCAGTGCCCGGCACCGGTGCGTACTGCCGAAGCATGGCCAGCAACTACAACCATGTGCCCCGGCCACCGGTGGTCGCCGTGCGCGACGGCCAGGCGCGTCTGATCGTCCGGCGGGAAACCGAAGACGACCTGCTCGCATTGGATGTTGGATGACGTCACCTGTGCGCTTGGCGCTGCTCGGCTGTGGCACTGTCGGCCAGGAGGTGGTCCGGCTGCTGCACGAGCAGTCGGCCGACCTCACCGCGCGGATCGGCGCCCCGCTGGAGATCGCCGGCATCGCCGTCCGTCGGCTCGGCCGCGACCGGGGTGACCTGCCGGTCGACGAGGACCTGTTCACCACCGACGCGCTCGGCCTGATCAAGCGCGACGACGTGGACGTGGTCATCGAGGTGGTCGGTGGCATCGAACCGGCCCGGAGTTGGCTGGTCGAGGCGTTGCGCGCCGGCAAGAGCGTGGTCACCGCCAACAAGGCGCTGCTGGCCGAGGACGGCGTGACCCTGCACGAGGCGGCGGCCGAGGGCGGCGGCGACCTCTACTACGAGGCGTCCGTGGCCGGGGCCATCCCGCTGCTGCGCCCGCTACGCGAGTCGCTGCACGGCGATCGGATCAACCGGGTCACCGGCATCGTCAACGGCACCACCAACTTCATCCTCTCCGCGATGGACGCGACCGGCGCCGGCTTCGCCGAGGCCCTTGAAGAGGCCACCGCCCTGGGGTATGCGGAGGCCGACCCGACCGCCGACGTGGAGGGCTTCGACGCGGCGGCGAAGGCGGCGATCCTCGCCTCGCTGGCGTTCCACACCCGGGTCGGCGCCGCCGACGTGCACCGCGAGGGCATCACCGAGGTGACCGCCGCGGACATGGCCAGCGCCCAGGCGATGGGCTGCACGATCAAACTGCTCTGCATCGCGGCCCGGGGTGTCGACTCCACCGGCCAGGAGACGGTCAGCGTCCGGGTGCACCCGGCGATGATCCCGCGCAGCCACCCGCTGGCCAGCGTCGGGGACGCGTTCAACGCGGTCTTCGTGGAAGCGGACGCGGCCGGGCAGTTGATGTTCTACGGCCGGGGCGCCGGTGGCGCGCCCACCGCCAGCGCGGTGCTCGGTGACGTGGTCGCGGTGTCCCGCAACCGGCTCGCCGGGGTTCGCGCGGCCAGCGAGAGCGCGTACGCGGACCTCGCGGTCCGGCCGATGGGTGAGGCGTTGACCCGCTACCACGTGAGCCTCGACGTGGCCGACCGCCCGGGTGTGCTGGCGTCGGTGGCGAGCGTGTTCGCCCGGCACGACGTGTCGATCGCGACTGTGCGGCAGGGCTCGGCGGGCGGGCCGGCGGGTCGCGACGGCGACGCCGAGCTGGTCATCGTCACCCACGTGGCACCGGACGCCGCGCTCGCCGCGACCGTCGGCGAGCTGCGCGGTCTGGACATCGTCCGGTCGGTCACCAGTGTGCTGCGGGTCGAGGGCGGCGCCTGAGTCGTTGCATCATCGACGGGGCGGCGCGCCCGTCCCGCCAGGTGGGTAGGCGGGGGTGTGCCATTGACCACTCCAGCAGGCTGGTCCAAGGTGGCCCTGACAATCGGGTGGGCACGGCGGTAGAGGCGAGGAGAGCGACATGTGGCGGGGTCTGATCGAGGCGTACCGGGATCGGCTGCCGGTCACCGCGGCCACGCCGGTCGTCACGCTGCACGAGGGCAACACCCCGCTGTTGCCGGCGCCGGTGCTGTCCGCCCGGCTCGGTTGCGACGTGCACCTCAAGGTGGAGGGCGCCAACCCGACCGGCTCCTTCAAGGACCGGGGGATGACCCTCGCGGTGTCCAAGGCGGTCGAGGCCGGCAACAAGGCCATCATCTGCGCCTCCACCGGCAACACCAGCGCCTCCGCCGCGGCGTACGCGGCCCGGGCCGGGTTGACCTGCGCCGTGCTGGTGCCGCAGGGCAAGATCGCGTTGGGCAAGTTGGCCCAGGCGCTGGTGCACGGCGCGAAGCTGCTCCAGGTGAACGGCAACTTCGACGACTGCCTCGCGACGGCCGCCAAGCTCGCCCAGGACTACCCGGTCGCGTTGGTCAACTCGGTCAACATCGACCGGCTGCACGGCCAGAAGACCGCAGCCTTCGAGATCGTCGAGGCGCTCGGCGACGCGCCCGACATCCACTGCCTGCCGGTCGGCAACGCCGGCAACATCTCCGCGTACTGGATGGGATACGCGGAGGATCGGGCCGCCGGTGCCACCACCCGCACCCCGAAGATGTACGGCTTCCAGGCGGCCGGCGCGGCCCCGATCGTGACCGGCCAGGTGGTGCCGGAGCCGTCCACCATCGCCACCGCGATCCGGATCGGCAACCCGGCGAGCTGGACCAAGGCACTGGATGCCCGAGACGCCTCCGGTGGCCTGATCGCGTCGGTGACCGACCGGGAGATCCTCTCCGCGTACCGTCTGCTCGCCCGTGAGGTGGGGGTCTTCGTCGAGCTGGGCAGCGCGGCCAGCGTGGCCGGCCTGTTGCAGCAGGCCGCGGCGGGCGCGGTGCCGCCCGGCTCCACAGTGGTCTGCACGGTGACCGGCCACGGGCTGAAGGACCCGGAGTGGGCGATTTCCACCGCGCCGGCACCGGTCACCATCGCGAACGACCCGCTGGCCGCGGCGCGCGCCCTCGACCTGGCCTGAGCGCGCCGCCGTCCGGGCGGTGTTGGACGGCGGGCAGCTGAACGGCGCGACGGTCCGGGGGCGGCGGGGGCCGAGGTATGCGAGTCCGGCACACTTTCGGGTATCCCCGCCCGCATTCTCGTTCAGGAGTGAGCCAGGCCGATGTCGCTGCTCGCCAGATTCAGCCTCGCCAACCGAGGGCTGATTGCCCTCATCGCGGTGGTGACCACGGTGTTCGGAGTGTTCGCCGTGCCGTCGCTGAAGCAGCAACTGCTGCCGTCGCTCGAGTTCCCGGCCGCGTTCATCGTGGCTCCCTTCCCCGGCGCCGGCCCCGAGATCGTCGAGTCGCAGGTGACCGAGCCGATCGAGAACGCCCTCCAGGGCATCCCGGGGCTGGACCAGGTCACCTCCACCTCCCGCGAGGGGGCGGCCACCGTCCAGGTGACGTACGAGTTCGGCACCGACCTCGACGACGTCGTCAACAAGATGCAGACCGCGTTGAGCCGGATCGACTCCCAACTGCCGGAGGGCGTCGACCCGCAGGTCATCGCGGGTAGCACCGACGACCTGCCGGCGGTGGTGCTGGCCGCGGCCGGCGCCGGAGACGAGCGGGCGCTGGCCGAGAAGCTGCGCACGACTGTGGTGCCGGAGCTGGAGGGCATCGACGGGGTACGCACTGTCGAGGTGACCGGCACCCGCGACGACGTCGTGGTGGTCACCCCGGACCCGGCGAAGTTGGCCGCAGCGAAGATCCAGCCGACGGCGATCGGCGCGGCGCTGAAGACCAACGGCGTGGCGGTTCCGGCCGGCGCGGTGACCGACGGAGCGTTGGCCCTCCCGGTGCAGGTCGGCACGCCGATCGCCACCCTGGAGGACCTGCGCGGCATCGTGGTCGTCCCAGCCGCGGCACCCGTTCGCCTCGGTGACGTGGCGACGGTCGAGCAGCAGCTCGCCCCGGCCACGGCGATCACCCGGACCAACGGCAAGGACAGCCTCGGCATCGCGGTCACCGCGGCACCGGACGGCAACGCCGTGGAGATCTCGCACGAGATCCGGGACCGGCTCGACGACCTGAAGGACGCCTCCGGCGCGGAGCTGACAGTGGTCTTCGACCAGGCGCCGTTCGTCGAGAAGTCGATCGAGTCGCTGACCACGGAGGGCCTGCTGGGCCTGGTGATGGCGGTCATCGTCATCCTGGTGTTCCTGCTGTCGGTGCGCTCGACGGTGGTCACCGCGGTCTCCATCCCGCTCTCCGTGCTGGTGGCGTTGATCGCCCTGTGGATCGGTGACTACTCGCTCAACCTGCTCACCCTCGGCGCGTTGACCATCGCGGTCGGTCGGGTGGTCGACGACTCGATCGTGGTGTTGGAGAACATCAAACGCCACCTGGAGTACGGCGAGGAGAAACGGCACGCCATCATCACCGGCGTCCGGGAGGTCGCCGGTGCGGTGACCGCGTCGACCCTCACCACGGTGGCGGTGTTCGCGCCGATCGCGCTGGTCGGCGGGTTCGTGGGCCAGCTCTTCGCGCCGTTCGCGATCACCGTGACGGTGGCCCTGCTCGCCTCGCTGCTGGTGTCGCTGACAGTGATTCCGGTCCTCGCGTACTGGTTCCTCAAGCCGCGCGGCGGCACCGCTGACGACGAGGCGGTACGGCACGCGGCGGAGGAGAAGGAGCTGCGCAGCCCGTTGCAGCGGGCGTACCTGCCCGTGATCGGGTTCGCCACCGGCAAGCGGTCGACCCGTTGGATCACCGTCGGGCTCGGCCTGCTGGTGCTCTTCGGCACCTTCGGTCTGGCGCAGAAGTTGGAGACCAACTTCCTGGACGACTCCGGCCAGGACACCCTCAACATGAGCCAGGAGCTGCCGGCCGGCAGTGGCCTGGCGGCCACCGACGCGGCGGCCAAGCAGGTCGAGTCGGTGCTGTCGAACACCGACGGCGTCGAGACGTACCAGGTGACCGCCGGCGGTGGGGACAACCCGTGGGCGGGCGGCGGCGGCAACAACGTCGCCAGCTGGTCGCTGGCGCTCGACGGTGACACCGACGCGAAGCAGATGCGTGAGGTGCTGCGCAAGGAGTTCGACAAGCTCGGCGCCGGTGTGGGTGAGATCAGCTTCGGTGGCGGGCAGGAGGCGTCGACCAGCCAGCTGGAGGTGATCGTCCAGGCCAGCGACCCGGAGGCGCTGACTCGGGCGGCCGAGGAGGCGCGGGCCGCGATGGCCGGCCTGCCGGACGTCGAGGACGTTTCCACCAGCCTGGCCGCGCGGGTGCCGCGGGTCGACGTGGTGGTGGACCGGGTCGCCGCCGGTCGGGTCGGGCTCACCGAGGCCGCCGTGGGGCAGCTCGTGTCGCAGGCGTTCCGGGGAGCGCCGCTGGGTCAGGTCGCGCTCGACGGCCAGCAGCAGAACGTGGTGCTGCGGTTGGGCACGCAGCCGCCGATGACGGTGGAGGAGCTGCGGGCACTGCCGGTTGGTCCGGTCAAGCTGGGCGACATCGCGCAGGTCACCCAGGGTGAGGGCCCGCAGCAGGTCACCCGCATCGACGGTGAGCGCAGCGTGTCGGTGACCGGCGCGGCGACCGGCTCGAACCTGGGCGCGACCAGCACGGAGTTGCAGAAGCGGCTGGACGGCCTCAACGTGCCGGGTGCGAGCTTCACCATCGGTGGTGTCAGCGCGGACCAGGCGGACGCCTTCGCGGACCTGGGCCTGGCGGTGCTGGCCGCGATCGCCATCGTCTTCCTGATCATGGTGGCCACGTTCCGTAGCCTCACCCAGGCGCTGATCCTGCTGATCTCCATCCCGTTCGCGTCGACCGGTGCCATCGGTCTGCTGTTGATCACCGGGACGGCGCTCGGTGTGCCGGCGCTGATCGGTGTGCTGATGCTGGTCGGCATCGTGGTGACCAACGCGATCGTGTTGCTCGACCTGATCAACCAGTACCGGGCGCAGGGCATGGGGGTCCGGGAAGCGGTGGTCGAGGGTGGCCGTCGCCGGCTGCGCCCGATCCTGATGACGGCGGTAGCGACGATCTTCGCGCTGCTGCCGATGGCGTTCGGGTTGACCGGTGAGGGCGGCTTCATCTCTCAGCCGCTGGCGGTCGTGGTGATCGGTGGTCTGCTCAGCTCGACGCTGCTCACGCTGATCCTGGTGCCGACGCTCTACACGATGGTGGAACACACCAAGGAGTCGCTGCGGGCTCGGCGCGCACGACGGCGTTCCGGCGGGTCGGCGGTGACCACGACGACGGAGACCGACGAGGCGCCAGCGCCGAACCAGGTCGCGGTGCCGAGTGGCGCACCCGCCCCGGTCGCGACCGAGGGTGTGCAGCCGGCTGGGCGACCCGCGCCGTCGGCCGCGCTGGTGGAGGGCACGGACCAGTTCGAGGTGCTGCGGTTGCCGCGTAGCCGCACCTCCCCGCTGCCTCCGGCGGAGCCGACCGAGTAGGTCGCAGAGCAGTTCGGAACGCCCCCGGCGGATTGTCGCCGGGGGCGTTCCCGGTTCATTCGACCGAAAACACTCCGCCTCGACCACCCCACACTTTGTGTAACTTCTTGCATACTCCTCGTAGACGGGTGGGGGTGTGGGTGAAGCGGGGTGGGCAGATGGCCGAGGGCGCGCGCGGGTGGGGCCGACGCGACCTGCTGCGCCGTGGCCTGCTGGTGGTGGGCGGTGTGGCCCTCGGCGCGGGGACGTCCGAGGCGTGGTGGATCACCCATCGCCGGATGCCGATCGCCGGCGGCCCCGCCAGCGCCACCCTCGGCAACGGCCAACAGGATGTCGGCTCCGGCGCTGTGGACGTCGTCTGGTCCGGGCGGACCAACCAGCGCCTGGTGGCCCTCACCTTCGACGACGGGCCGGCACCACAGTGGACTCCCATGGTGCTCGACACACTGGCCCAGCACCGGGTGCCGGCCACCTTCTTCATGGTCGGGGCGCAGGTCCGTCGACATGCCGACGTCGTCCGCGACCGGCTCGCCGGGCACGAGGTGGGCAACCACAGCTGGGAACACCGGGACCTGGCCGAACTGGACGCCGCCGAGGCGTACGACGACCTGCGCCGCAGCCACGACGTGATCGCCGACCTGACCGGGGTGCCGCCGGCGCTCCTCCGCCCGCCGTACGGCCACCTGGGCGGGGCGGTGCTGCACGCGGCGGCCCGGCTGGACTATCGGCTGGTGCTCTGGTCGTTGCAGATGGTGGAGCGCCAGTTCCCCGACGATCCGGCCGGTCACGCCCAACGGATCGTGGCCGAGGTTCGACCGGGAACGATCGTGCTCGGCCACGATGTGGGAGCGCACCGGCGGCTGGTCGCACTGCGGGGCCTGACCGACATGATCAACGGGCTACGGTCGCGCGGTTACACCTTCGTCACGGTTTCGGCGCTGCTGGGAGCGGGTGTGAGTACGACACCGACCAGGTAGGGTCGCGCTCCGTGGCGTCCACCCTCTCGGTTCTGACCGGCAATCGGAGCTTCCGCAACCTCTTCCTCGCCGAGCTGGTGGTCTTCGGCGCCGACTGGTTCGTCATGGTGCCGCTGCTGGTGCTGCTGCCGCACCTGACCGGCAGCGGCGTCTGGGGCGCGCTGGTGTTGGCCGTGGACACCGGCATCGTGGCGTTGCTGCTGCCGTACACCGGCACGATCGCCGACCGCTTCGACCGCCGAAAAATCATGATCGCCGCGAACGTGGCCGCGCTGGCGGGCGTGTTGCTGCTGCTCGGCGTGCGGAACGCCGGAACCGCGTGGCTGGCGCTGGTCGCCATCGGAGTGGTGGCGGTCGCCAAGGCGTTCTACTCGCCGGCCGCCCAGGCCGCGCTGCCCAACGTGCTGGAGCCCCACGAACTCGCCGCTGGCAACGCCGTCGCCGGCTCGGCCTGGGGCACCATGACCGTGGTCGGTGCGTCGCTTGGCGGCGTGCTCAGCACCGCTGCCGGCCCGTACGTCTGCTTCTGGGTCGCGGCGGTGGGCCTGGCGGCGGCCGCGGCCCTCGCCACCCGGATCCGTCGGCCGTTGCAGGCGCCCCGGGACGCCGACCAACCGGCCCAGCGGACCTGGTCGGCGGTCCGCGAGGCGCTCGGCTACATCGGTCACCGCCCCCGGGTGCTCGCGCTGGTCACCGTCAAGTCCGCGGTGGGCCTCGGCAACGGCGTGCTGACGGTGTTTCCGCTGCTGGCCGGCGTGTACGGTGTCGGCCCGCTCGGCGCCGGCCTGCTCTTCGCCGTACGTGGCGCGGGAGCGTTGGTGGGGCCGATCCTGATGCGCCGGGTGCTGACCAACCGGGCCTGGCTGCTGCCCGGGCTCGCGCTGTCCATGTCGCTCTACGGCCTGTCCTACCTGGGCACTTCGGTGGTGCGATGGTTTCCGCTGGTGCTGCTGCTGGTCTTCGTGGCGCACTTCGCGGGTGGCAGCAACTGGGTGATGTCGAACTTCGCCCTTCAGGGTGAAGTTCCGGACCGGTTGCGGGGCCGCGTCTTCGCCACCGACATGATGCTGGCGACGCTGGCGATCTCGGTGAGTCAACTGGCGGTGGCCCTGGTGGTGGACTCGGTCGACGAACGGGTGGTGCTCGCCGGCTGCGGTCTGATCACCCTCGTCTACGCGGTCGGCTGGCGGATCGCCACCCGCCGGCTGTCGCTCACCGATCCGGCCGTCGAGCCGGTCCCGGACCCGGCCGGCTGAACTCGACGGTCCCAGGCAGCGGGCGCGGGACCGGTTCGTCGGTCCCGAGCCCTAGCATGGGCGCGTGCCGACGAACTTCACCGCCGAGCCGGTCCGGGTCCGCGTCCCGGCGACCAGCGCCAACCTGGGCCCGGGCTTCGACGCGCTGGGTCTCGCCCTCGGGCTCTACGACGACGTGGCCGCCGAGGTCGCCTCGGGCGGTGTCCGGGTGACAGTGACCGGGCAGGGCGCCGGTGAGCTGCCCGACGACGACCGGCACCTGGTGGTGCGGGCCATGCGCGCCGCGTTCGACGTGCTCGGGGCCCACCCTGCGGGGCTGAGCGTGGAGTGCGTCAACCGGATCCCGCAGGCACGTGGGCTGGGCTCCTCGTCCGCCGCGATCGTCGCCGGGGTGCTGCTGGCCCGTGCCCTGGTCGTCGATGGGGAGCAGCGCCTCGACGACGCCGGCGCGCTGCGACTGGCCGCCGAGATCGAGGGCCACCCCGACAATGTGGCACCGTGCCTGCTCGGCGGTTTCACTGTGGCCTGGTCCGAGCCGGGCGGCGCCCGGGCGGTTTCGCTGCCTGTCGCCGCAGCGGTGCGGCTCACTGTTTTCGTTCCGGCGGAACGCGGTTTGACCGCGACCGCGCGGGCGGCTCTGCCGGCAACCGTGCCGCACGGTGACGCCGCGTTGACCGCCGGGCGGGCAGCGCTGCTGGTGCACGCGCTCACCACGGACCCGGCCCTGCTGCTGCCGGCGACCGTCGACCGACTCCATCAGGATTACCGCGCAGCCGGGATGCCAGGCACGTCTGCCCTGGTCAGCGCGTTGCGTGCGGCCGATGTGGCAGCTGTGGTCAGTGGGGCGGGGCCGACTGTTCTGGCGCTCAGTCAGCCTCCGGCGGGCTTCCCAGTGGGAACAGACTGGGAGATCTGGCAGTTACCGATAGACGTCAGCGGCGCGCGGGTCGCACGGGGTAGACTTGGACACGCCGAGCGGGACCCTGTTGCCGCAGGTCGGAAGAGTTGATTACGCTCTAGACCTAGCACAGCCGCGAAGCACGCGATCTCCTGCGGGGCGGCGCACCCCCGAAGCTCTCGGCGGTCAGCCCGTCTACCCCTGCCAAAGGCCCACGCCGCACCGCAGTTTCCACAGGTCGCCGCAGACGGCGAGACCTGCTCACCGACGTTGGTGAGTCGGGATACCGACCGGCTGCTGTGTCACAGACTCCCGCGACGCGTCCTTGCGAGGCGGGTGCACCGAGGCCGCCCGGCCACCTGAGCTCCGACTCCGGGCAGTCCCGGCCTATCGAGGGAAGGAATCCATTGAGCGACACCACCGACGTGACGTCGGATGTTTCCAACGTCGCTGGCGATGCCACCGCAGCCGCTCCCGCCCGTCGTCGGCGTAGCGGCACCGGTCTGTCGGCGATGCTGCTGCCAGAGCTGCAGAGCCTGGCTGCGTCGCTCGGCATCTCCGGCACGGCTCGCATGCGCAAGGGCGAGCTGATCGCCGCGATTTCCGAGCGGCAGGGCGGCAACGCCGCCGGGACCCCTCGACCACGGGCCGAGGTCGCGGCGGCCGCAGCCCCGGCCCGTGAGGGAGTGCGCGCCGAGGTGCGGGAGACCGCCGACCGGCCGGCAGCCGAAGGACGCGGTGCCGAGCAGGCGCCGGCCGAGCCGGCCGCCGAGACCGAGGGCCGTAGCCGCACCCGGCGGAGCCGGACCGCAACGGCGGAGGCCCGTACCACCGAGGCTCGCCCCGCTGAGGCGCGGGCGACCGAGGCGCTGGCGACCGAGGCGCGGGCGACCGAGCCGCGGACGACCGAGCCGCGTAGCGACGAGGCGGAAGCCGGCGAGCGGGCCGAGCGTGGCGAGAACCGCCGCGACCGGGCCGAGCGTCCGGAGCGCGCCGAGCGTTCCGACCGGGCCGAGCGGACCGACCGGGCCGAGCGGACCGACCGGGCCGACCGGGGCGAGCGTGCCGACCGGGGTGAGCGGACCGAGCGTGGCGAGCGGACCGAGCGGGCCGACCGCGGTGAGCGTGCCGACCGGGGTGAGCGGACCGAGCGTGGCGAGCGCAACGACCGGGGCGAGCGTGCCGACCGGGGCGAGCGTGCCGAGCGTGGCGAGCGCAACGACCGGGGCGAGCGTTCCGACCGGGGCGATCGTGCCGAGCGCAACGACCGACCCGACCGCGGTGACCGCAACGACCGCAACGACCGTGGTCAGCGTGTCGAGCGGGACAGCGACGACGACGACGAGAATGGCGGCCGGCGCGGCCGGCGCAGCCGTTTCCGGGACCGTCGCCGTGGGCGCGGCGAGCGTACCGAGACCGGTGCCGAGACCGGTGGGCGTGAGCCGCAGGTCAACGAGGATGACGTACTCGTCCCGGTGGCCGGCATCATCGACGTGCTCGACAACTACGCCTTCGTGCGGACGACCGGTTACCTGGCCGGCCCGAACGACGTGTACGTCTCGATGTCCCAGATCAAGAAGTACGGCCTGCGCCGCGGTGACGCGATCACCGGTGCGGTGCGGGCGGCCCGCGAGGGCGGCAACAGCGGCGACCAGCGGCGCGACAAGTACAACCCGCTGATGCGGCTGGACACGATCAACGGGATGGAGCCCGAAGAGGCCCGGCGTCGTCCGGAGTTCTACAAGCTCACCCCGCTCTACCCGCAGGAGCGCCTGCGGCTGGAGACCGAGCCGCACATCCTCACCACCCGGGTCATCGACCTGGTCATGCCGATCGGCAAGGGCCAGCGGGCACTCATCCAGTCTCCGCCCAAGGCGGGTAAGACGATGGTGCTGCAGGCGATCGCGAACGCGATCACCCGCAACAACCCGGAGTGCCACCTGATGGTGGTGCTGGTGGACGAGCGGCCTGAAGAGGTCACCGACATGCAGCGGTCGATCAAGGGCGAGGTCATCGCGGCCACGTTCGACCGTCCGCCGCAGGACCACACCACAGTGGCGGAGCTGGCCATCGAGCGGGCCAAGCGCCTCGTCGAGCTTGGGCACGACGTCGTCGTGCTGCTCGACTCGGTGACCCGGCTCGGTCGGTCGTACAACCTGGCGGCACCGGCCAGCGGCCGGATCATGTCGGGTGGTATCGACTCCACGGCGCTGTACCCGCCGAAGCGCTTCCTCGGCGCGGCCCGCAACATCGAGAACGGCGGGTCGCTGACCATCATCGCCACGGCGCTGGTGGAGACCGGGTCCATGGCGGACACGGTCATCTTCGAGGAGTTCAAGGGCACCGGCAACGCCGAGTTGAAGCTGGACCGGAAGATCGCCGACAAGCGGACCTTCCCGGCCATCGACATCAACCCGTCCGGTACGCGTAAGGAAGAGGTCCTGCTCGCACCGGAAGAGCTGGCCATCATCCACAAGCTCCGGAAGGTGCTGCACTCGCTGGACTCGCAGGCCGCGATGGATCTCCTGCTGGACCGGCTCAAGCAGTCCCGCACGAACATCGAGTTCCTGATGCAGATCGCGAAGTCGACGCCGGGGGAGTAACCATCCCCGGGTGACGACGAAGGGGCACGGCCATCGCGGCCGTGCCCCTTCGTCATGTTCCCGGGCCCGATGGAATTTTCCTTCGGTTCAGTCGACAGGTATTGAAACTTCTATTCATCGCCGGGTTGACTGTCGTCCATGCGTACCCGCAGACGATCCGCCCGCCGCACCGGCGTCCTGCTGCTGACGCCGCTGCTCGCCCTGGCCCTGTCCCCGCCGGCCACCGCCGCACCCACCATCGACCCGCCCACACTGGCCTCACCGTCCGTGGCCTCACCCACCATCGCCGAGGACGCGCCGCCCGCGTCCTCCCGCCCGGCCGGCTCGGTCAGCCTGTCCGCCGCGCCGACGGTCGCGACCGCCCCGACCACCGGCGCTGGTGGTCTGGAGCCGGCCGGCGGGCTGGAGACCACGAAGGCCACCCGGCCGGTCGCGCTGGGCGTGCGACTGACGTCCTTCGACCGGTACGACGCCGAGGGCTGGCTGCGCGCCGACGCGCTCACCACCGACCTGACCGGCGGCTCCACCGTCGACTACGTCAACTCCGGCGCGGTCAGCCGGGCCGAGCCGCTGCGAAAGGCGGTGGACCAGTCGCGCGCTGTCGCCGCGGTCAACGGCGACTTCTTCGACATCAACAACTCCGGTGCCGCCCAGGGCGTCGGCGTCCGTGACGGCGAGCTGATCCAGTCGGGGGTCAGCGGTCATCGCAACGCGGTGGCGGTCACCACCAACGGGGTCGGGCGGGTGATCGAGGTGAACTTCGACGGCAGCGCCACCCTGCCCACCGGGCCGGTCCCGCTGACCCAGTTCAACAACATGGTGCAGGCCGACGGCATCGGCGCCTTCACCGAGCTGTGGGGGACGTACTCCCGGCAGCGTGCCGTGGAGGGCGCGGCCCGCGTGGTCGAGGTCACCGTGACCGGCGGTCGGGTGGCCGCGGTGGGAGGCGTGGCCGGTAGCGGCCCGATCGTCGCGGGCAGCACCGTGCTGCTCGGCCGCGACCTCGGCGCGGACGCGCTTGCCGGTCTGCGCCCCGGTGACCCGGTGGCGGTCGCCTGGCGGCCGAAGCCGTCCGATGGCAGCACCCTGCACGCGGCGGTCGGGGGCGGCAACGTCCTGGTCCGCGACGGTGTCGTGCAGGCCATCGCCGACCCGACCCTCGCACCCCGCACCGCCGTCGGGTTCAGCGCCGACGGTCGAAAGATGATCATGCTGACGGTGGACGGTCGTCAGGTCGACAGCCGCGGCGTGACGCAGACCGAGATGGGCCGGATGATGGCCGAGCTGGGCGCCCACCACGCGCTCAACCTGGATGGCGGCGGATCGTCCACGCTGCTGGCCCGGGAGCCGGGCTCGCCCACCGTGCAGGTGGAGAACGGCCCCTCCGACGGCAGCGAGCGGGCCGTGCCCAACGGCCTGGCCATCTACGCGCCGAAGGGCAGCGGGCGACTCACCGGCTACTGGGTCGAGACGGCCAGCGACCCCACCACCGCCCCGGGTGTCTCACCGGTGCGAGGTGGGCGGCCCGACCGGGTCTTCCCGGGGCTGACCCGTACTCTCACCGCATCCGGCTACGACGAGACGTACGGCCCGGCGTCCGGCGCCCCCACCTGGCGGGCGACCCCGGCGGTACGCGGCCGGGTGGACCGTGACGGCGTGTTCCACGCCGCCGCGCCGGGGGCCAGCACGGTCACCGCCGGACGGGGGCGGGTCACCGGCTCGCTGAACCTCACGGTGCTCGGCCCGCTGGCCCGGATCGGCACCACCGCGCCGCGGGTCGGGCTGACCGGCCGGGACAGCGACGCCCTGGTCGGCGTCGTCGGGTACGACGCCGAAGGCAACACCGCGCCGATCGAGCCGGACGACCTCACCCTCGACTACGACCGGGACCTGCTGCGGATCACCCCCACCGGGGACGGCAACCTGTCCATCGCCGCGTTACGGGACGCCGGCTCCGGCCTGGTGACCGTTCACGTCGGACGCACGAGCGCGGTCCTGCCGGTCACCGTCGGGCTGACCGACGTGCCGGTAGCCGGTTTCGACGATGCCGCGTCCTGGCGGTTCAGTCAGGCCCGTGCCAGCGGCTCGGTGGCGCCGGCGCCCGGGCACACCGGCACCGGCCTGCGAATGTCGTACGACTTCAGCCAGTCCACCGGCACGCGGGCCGCGTACGCCGACCCGCCCGCCTGGATCGAGGTGCCCGGTCAACCGCAGGCCTTCGGGATGTGGATCCACGGCAACGGCACCGGGGAGTGGCCCAGCCTGCACCTGCACGACGCCCAGGACACGCAACACGTGCTGCGTGGCCCACTGATCACCTGGACCGGTTGGCGGTACGTGGAGTTCGCGGTGCCGGCCGGGGTGCAGTACCCGGTGCGGGTACGCCGCTTCTACGTGGCCGAGACGAACGCGGCGGCGCAGTACACCAGCGAGGTGATCATCGATGACCTGGTGGCGAAGGTGCCCCCGACTGTCGACGTGCCGCAGGTGGCCCCGCGTACCGATCGGGTGGTGGTCCGCGACGGCACTGTGGACGGCGCGCCGTGGCGGTTCGCTGTGCTCTCCGACGCCCAGTTCGTCGCCGCCGACCCGGACAGCGACCTGGTCGCCCAGGCCCGGCGGACGTTGCGCGAGGTGCTGGCGGCCCGGCCGGAATTCCTCCTGATCAACGGCGACTTCGTGGACACCGCCTACCCGGCCGACTTCGCGCTGGCCCGGCGGATTCTCGACGAGGAGTTGGGCGACGCGCTGCCCTGGTACTACGTGCCCGGCAACCACGAGATCATGGGCGCTCCGATCAGCAACTTCGCTGCCGTGTTCGGTGCCACCTCCCGGGTGTTCGACCACAACGGCACCCGGTTCGTCACGCTGAACTCGTCCACGGGGACGCTGCGCGGCGGAGGCTTCGACCAGGTACGGATGCTCCGCGAGACGCTGGACGCCGCGGCCACCGACCGGCGCGTGGGTTCGGTCGTCGTCCTGCACCACCACCCGACGCGTGACCCCAGCCCGGCGCAGGCCAGCCAGCTCGGCGACCGCAAGGAGGCGGCGCTGCTGGAACAGTGGCTGGCCGACTTCCAGCACCGCACCGGCAAGGGCGCGCTGTTCGTGGGTGGGCACGTCGGCACCTTCCACGCCGACCGGGTCGACGGGGTGCCGTACGTGATCAACGGCAACGCCGGCAAGACGCCGTCCACCCCTGCCGACCAGGGCGGCTTCACCGGTTGGACGGAGTTCGGCGTGGATCCGGTGACCCCCGCCGAGGCCGACCGGGCCCGTCGTGACCCGCTCGCCGAGGGCCCGCGTTGGGTGGACGCGGAGTTCCACGCGCACGCCGACCGCCTCACCGTGGCCGCCCCGGCCAGCGTCGCGGTCGGCACCCCCGTGGCGGTCACCGCCACGCTGACCCAGCCCGGCGGGCGTACGGTCCGGGTGGCCGCACCGGTCAGCGCCGACTGGTCGGCGTCGCCGGGAGTGCACGTCGGCTCGGCGGCCGGGGTGCGCCCCTGGCACACCGCCCGGTTCGACCCGGCCACCGGCACCCTGACGGCAGTGCGGCCCGGCGCGCCGATACGCCTGACGGTCGAGGTGAACGGCGTGCGTGCCGAGGCCACCATCACCGTCACCGGGTGAACCGTCCGGACGGGCCCCCAACGCGCGGGGCCCGTCCCCGGACACCTCAGAAGTCGCCGTCGGCCACCTGGAAGACGGTGAGGCCCAGGGATCGCCACATCTGGACCACCTGGACGCGGTCGTCGAAGACTCCGGCCACCCGGTAGCGGTTCCGGATCTCCCGGTCGTAGATCTCCCGCTTGACGATCGAGTCCTTCCGGGAGTCGCCGACGGCGCGCAGGTGCAGGGCCAGGTACGGCACTCGTACGTGCCGGGCCAGCCACGCCTCGGTGGCCGCGCGGGCGGAGGCGTCCCGCCCGGAGCAGAAGACCACCCCGTAGCCGGCGGCGTGCATCGCCCGGACCGCCGCGATGACCGCCGTGTTCGGCTGGTCCTGACCCACCCGGGTCATGTCGTACGGGCTGCGGGAGACGGCCAGCGCGACTGTGCCGTCGATGTCCACCAGGACGATCTCCGGTGGCTCGGTCGACGGCGGGTGCACCACGGCGGGTCGTCCGGTGCGAGCCTGCGGCACCGGCAACGGCAACTCCCGGCCCTGAAGGTAGCGCTCGTGCAGCCGGCGGATCGCGTCCGCGCCGACCTGGTCGGTGGCCGGTCGGGCGGCGTCGCGGCGCAGGCACTCGTCCAGCGGCACGTCGGTGAAGTCGTGCACCTCGAAGTCCGCGCCGTGGCGGGCGGCCAGCTCGGCCCAGCCGCGCAGGGTCCGCGCGCGTAGGTTGGTGTCGTCCACGCAGACGTCCGCTCGGGCCCGCAGCAGCGCCTCGACCTGAGCCTGCTGTACGGCCGTCACCTGTGCCTCGGCCCACTGGGTGAACAGCCGTTCGCCGTGCAGCATCCGACGCAGATCGTCCCGGTTCACCCGCGACACGGACGGCTGGAGCGTGCGGGCGAACGTCGTCTTGCCTGAGGCGGGCAGTCCCCGGGTGGCGATCAGACGGGTCATCGACCCACCTCCGGCTCGACGGGCGTACCCCGGTCGGGGTACCTGGCGGCGGTCCGCCGGGTGCGCGAATGCCCCGCCAAGCGGCGGGAATGCGGACGGGTAGGCACGTGTTGACGATGCCGGACGAGGTGTGCGGCCCGATTACCGGGTCGGCTCAGGCCCATGGCACACTGGTCAATCGGCCACCGGTTCCGGTTCACGCCCGAGCCCGTCGCGTACGGCGCGACGAGCGATGACGGCGACCCGGCGACCACCAACGAGAGGACCGAGGCGACATGAAGGCAAACATCCACCCGGAGTACGTGACCACCGAGGTCAGCTGCTCCTGTGGCAACACGTTCACGACCCGCAGCACCGCCAAGGGCGGCACGATCCACGCCGAGACCTGCAGCGCCTGCCACCCGTTCTACACCGGTAAGCAGCGCGTTCTCGACACCGCCGGCCGGGTCGCGAAGTTCCAGCAGAAGTACGCCAAGGTTCAGGCCAAGAAGGCCAAGTAACTCCTCGTTCGGCGCCCGCGTCCGGTTTTTCACCGGACGCGGGCGCCGTCCGCGTTTTCCTCCGTTTCCGCCCGGCCGCTGGCCTCCCGGCCCCGGCCCGGTCGTCGCGCACCGTCGAAGGAGCATCCGCAGCATGAGCAGCGAGCGTCTGGCCGGCCTTCTCGACGAGTACGCGGAGCTGGAGAAGCGGTTGGCCGATCCGGCCATCCACGCCGACCAGGCCACCGCGCGCAGGGTCGGCCGCCGGTACGCCGAGCTGGTGCCGCTGCACAAGGCCGCCGACGAGTTGGAGCAGGCCCGCGCCGATCTGGCCGCGGCTCGCGAGCTGGCCGCCGAGGACCCGTCCTTCTCGGCTGAGGCGGACGCCATCGCCGGGTCCCTGCCGGTGTTGGAGGAACGGCTCGCCGAGCTGCTCATTCCGCGCGACCCGCACGACGCCAAGGACGTGATCGTCGAGATCAAGGCCGGTGAGGGTGGCGAGGAGTCAGCGCTGTTCGCGGGTGACCTGCTGCGGATGTACACCCGGTACGCCGAGCGGCACGGCTGGGTCACCGAGGTGATCGACGCACAGGATTCCGACCTCGGCGGGGTCAAGGACGTCTCCCTGGCGATCAAGACCAAGGGTGTGCCGGACGGTGGCAACGGCGTCTGGTCGCGGCTCAAGTGGGAGGGCGGCGTGCACCGGGTGCAGCGGGTCCCGGTGACGGAGTCGCAGGGCCGGATCCACACCAGCGCCGCCGGGGTGCTGGTGCTTCCGGAGGCCGAGGACGTCGACGTCACGATCGAGCAGAACGAGCTACGCATCGACGTGTTCCGCTCGTCCGGCCCGGGTGGCCAGTCGGTGAACACCACCGACTCGGCGGTGCGGATCACCCACCTGCCGACCGGCATCGTCGTCTCCTGCCAGAACGAGAAGTCCCAGTTGCAGAACCGGGAGCAGGCGATGCGGATCCTGCGGGCCCGGCTGCTCGCCGCCGCCCAGGAGCAGGCCGACGCCGCCGCCTCGGACGCGCGTAAGGCCCAGGTGCGCACCGTGGACCGCTCGGAGCGGATCCGCACCTACAACTTCCCGCAGAACCGGATCACCGATCACCGGATCGGCTACACCGCGTACAACCTGGATCTGGCGCTCGGCGGCGAGCTGGACGGGGTGCTGGACGCCCTCACCGAGGCCGACCGGGCCGCCCGGCTGGCCGGCGACACCGAGCTGACCCGCCGCTGACCCGACCCCAACCCCCGGCCCTCGCTGTCAGGGTCGATCATGGAGTTGTGGTGGGTTGATTGTGGCGTCGTGGGCCTTTTGTGGGGCACCACAACTCCATGATCGACCCCGCAGGGGGTGATCAGCTTGCGCGCGGACGGGTCTTGGCGCGGAGCATCTCGCGGTCGGCCTGCTCGAACGCGACGCTGAGCGCGTCGCGCAGCCCGCTGCCACCGGAGACCTCGGCGAAGCCGATGCTGACCCCGACCGGGGTGCCCGGGACCAACGACTCCCAGTCCTCCAGGCGGACCGCTGCCTCGATCCGGCGGGCCACCTCGGCGGCCTCGAGCATGCCGGTGTCCGGCAGCACCACCACGAATTCGTCACCGCCGTAGCGGGCCACGAAGTCGCCCCGGCGCATCACCCGGTTGATCACGCCGGCGATGCGTTGCAGCACCAGGTCGCCCGAGTGGTGCCCGTGCCGGGTGTTGACCGCTTTGAAACCGTCCAGGTCGCAGACGCCGATCACCACTCGATCGCCGCGGGTGACCACTGCCGTTATGTAGCGCTCCAACCGGCGGCGGTTGGGCAGCCCGGTGAGCGGGTCGGTCAACGCCTCGCCCTCGAAGCGTGCCGCCTCACGGCGCATCTCCTCGTGGTCGATGCGGGCGGCGATGCCGTCGATGTAGACGTCGCGCAGCCGGTCGTTGCGCTGCGCGGCGAGCCGGAACGCCAGCCGGTCGGCCCGGTGCGCCGCCAGGTGGTCCCCGGCGCGGGTCAACGCGATGCTGCGCAGCCGTGCCGGCTCGGCCGCCCCGAGCGTCTCGTTGGAGACCTGGACGGTGTCCAGTCGGGCGACCGCCTCGATCGGCCGACCGTCGGCGACGGCGAGGCACACCTGCCCGAGCTGACGCAGGTCGCGGGCGCGGGCGCTGTCCCCGCCATGGGTCATCAACCGGGCCGGCTCGGGGCCTTCGGTCGCCACCTGATCGCCGAGCGCGGCCTGTCGAGCCGCCGCGTAGCCGTATGCGGCGAGGCTGCTCGGGCGTAGCTGGGCCGCCCGCCCGGCGCGGACGAAGCGGGTCAGGTCGGAGGCCACGTCCCGGAGCACCCGCAGGCAACCGTCGCTGTCGCCGTTGTGGTCGAGGGCCACCGCGTTGCGCAGCCGGATGCCCGGCGCGGCGAACGTCTCCTCCGGGATCCCGGCGGTCAGCCCGAGCTGCCGGGCCCGCTCGATGGCCCCCAGGGCGTACCCGTGGAAGCTGAGGTAGCTGTAGGCCATGGCCAGGTCGTGCCAGCCCCAGGCGGTGTCCCGGTCCGGGTCGGCGACGGCACCCAGAGCCCGAGCCGCCCGGACGAGGTGCATGACGCAGCGGTCCAGTGCGCCCTGGTGGTGCGCGGCGAGCGCGGCAAGGGCGTTGAGGTGACCGTGCAGATAGGGCTCGGCGAGGTCGCGGACCGCCGCCGACGCCTCTTCGATGGCCCGGGTGAACTCCGCCGTCCGACCGAGATTGATCAGCGCGGAGAGGCGCTGCACCATGGCGTCCGCTCGCGCCGCCGGGTCGTCGGTGGTGCGGATCACACGCTCCAGCAGGACGTACGCCTCCGCGGAGCGGCTTGCCTCCTGCAACGCCCGGGCGTGCGTCAGGGCGTCAACCTGGTCATCGACCCGGTCGAGCCAGCCCACCCGTCAACCTCCTGTCGTGCGCGCCTGGGCGCACCTGTTCGTCACGTCGCCCGCGACGCTTCATGATTATGTCGTGAGTACTTTGCCGCAACACCCCCCCGAAGGGACAGGCCCCATCCGGCCGTCCGCCGCGGTGGCCCGAGCGGCCCGCGCCCTCGCCGCCGCCGGGGTCGGCTCCGCCCGGGTGGAGGCCGAGTTGCTGGCGGCGTACGTGCTCGGGGTTTCCCGGGGTCGGTTGGCCATCGCCGACGGCCTGAGCGACGACCAGGTGGCGCGGCTCGACGAGTTGACGCGCCGCCGCGCCGCACGTGAGCCGTTGCAGCACCTGACCGGGCGGGCCGGGTTCCGGCACCTGGAGCTGTCGGTCGGCCCGGGTGTCTTCGTGCCCCGCCCGGAGACCGAGCTGTTGGCCGGCTGGGGCGTCGAGCAGGCCCAGGGGCGGCCCGACCCGGTGGTGGTGGACCTGTGCAGCGGCTCGGGCGCGATCGCCCTCGCGGTGGCTCAGGAGCTGCCGGGGGCGCGGGTGATCGCTGTTGAGCGGTCTGCGGGGGCGCTGGTGTGGCTACGGCGCAACGCGGCGGAGCGCGCCGCGGCGGGGGACCGGCCGATCGAGGTGGTCGAGGCCGATGTGACAGCGCCGGACCTGCTGGCCGAACTGGTGGGCCGGGTGGACGTCCTGCTCTGCAACCCGCCGTACGTGCCGGACGACGTGGTGGTCCCGCCGGAGGTGGCCGGGCACGACCCGGCGGAGGCGGTCTTCGGCGGCGCGGACGGTCTGGTGGTGATCCGGCCGGTCGTCGCCCGGGCGGCGGTGCTGTTGCGCCCGGGGGGTGCGTTCGGCGTCGAGCACGACGACACCCACGGCGCGGCGGTGCCCGAGCTGCTCGCCCAGGACGGCGGCTTCACCGCTGTCGCGGAGCATCTGGACCTCACCGGGCGTCCCCGCTACGCGACCGCGTCCCGACGGGCGGACGGCCAGCACGCCCCGATCGGGGCGGCGTGGCAGACTGACTCCTCGTGATGCTCTACGACTGCCGATCGCCCGCCGATCGGGACCGCGGCATCGCCGCGGCGATCGAGGCGGTCAAGAACGGCGAGCTGGTCGTTCTCCCGACGGACACCGTGTACGGGATCGGCGCGGACGCGTTCACCCCGTACGCGGTGAAGGCGCTGCTCGATGCCAAGGGCCGGGGTCGGCAGATGCCGCCGCCGGTGCTGATCGGCTCGCGGCACACCCTGGACGGGTTGGTCTTCTCGCTGCCCACTGCCGCCCGGGACCTCGTGGAGGCGTTCTGGCCGGGTGCCCTGACGATCGTGGTCGAGCACTCGCCGAGCCTGCAGTGGGACCTGGGCGACAAGACTGGCACGGTGGCGGTGCGGATGCCGCTGCACCCGGTGGCGTTGGAGGTGCTGCGCGAGACCGGCCCGATGGCGGTCTCGTCGGCCAACAAGACCGGCCAGCCGGCCGCGGTCACCGCCGACGAGGCACGTGACCAGCTCAGCTACTCGGTGCGGGCCTACCTGGAGGCCGGCCCCTGCCCGGATCCGGTGCCCAGCACGATCGTCGATCTGACCGGTGAGGTGCCGCAGCTGTTGCGGGCCGGGGCGATCCCGTTGGAGAAGCTGCGCGACGTGGTTCCCGATCTCGTCGACGGTCGGGCGGTCTGAGTGCCCCCGTTCACTGTTCTGCACGTCTGCATGGGCAACATCTGCCGCTCGCCGATGGCGGAGCGGCTGCTGGCCCTGGCGGTGCGGGAGCGGCTGACCCGGCGTTCGCAGGATCCGGCCCAGGCCGAGGAGCTGGTGCACAGCCACAGCGCCGGCACGGGTGGCTGGCACGCGGGTGAGGAGATGAACCCGCCGGCGGCACGGCAGGTCACCGGCCGTGGTGGGGACGTGGCGGGGTTCGCCGCGCGCAAGCTGCGCTCGGACCACATCGACGCCGCCGACCTGGTCCTGACCGCCACCGCCGACCAGCAGGAGTACGTGGTGGCGCTTCGTCCGGACGCGGCGGCCCGCACGTTCGTGCTGGGCGAGTTCGGCCGGCTGCTGGCCGCCGTGGACACCGCCGCGCTGCCGCCTGGTGACGCCACCCCGGAGGCCGTGTACGCCCGGGGGATGGCCCTGGTGGCGGCGGCGCACGACGCGCGGCTCGGCGCCTCGGCGCTGACCACCGATGATCTGGATGACCCGTGGGGTCGTGGCGACCAGTGCTTCAGCCGGGTCGCCGACGAGATCGAGGAGACGGTCCACCCGCTGGCCGGCGCGCTGCTGCCCTGAGCGTGGTGCGAGTTTCCTCCGGGTTTGGGGAAAACCCAGGGCCAAAGGGGCGTTCCGGGTCATTCTGAACGGGTCCTAGCGTGACCGGCTCCTGCGGGGAGAGCTGATGATCCGGGCCCAACTCGACAAACTGCTGACCGTGGTGATCGCCGGAGTGCTGGCCGGGTTGGTGCTGGCCGCCGCCGCACTGCCCGCGGCCCTGGTCTTCGGGATCGGCTTCAGCGCCCTGTCGACGCCGTACTCGGAGCTGCCGAACACACTCCGGACGCCGCCCACCGCGCAGCGCTCCAACCTGTACGCCAACGACGGCACCACAGTGATCACCTCCTTCTACCAGGAGGACCGGGTGGACGTGCCGCTGCACGAGGTGGCGCCGGTCATGCGCCGGGCGATCGTGGCCGCCGAGGACGTCCGGTTCTACCAGCACAGCGGGGTCGACCTGCGGGGCGTCGTGCGCGCGTTCACAGTGAACAAGCGCGACGGCCAGACCCGGCAGGGCGCCTCCACGCTGACCATGCAGTACGTCCGCAACGTGCTCAGCAACGACCCTCGGCTGACCGAGGCGCAGCGGGACGCCGCCACCGAACTCACCACCGTCCGCAAGCTCCAGGAGATGCGGTACGCGCTCGCGTTGGAGCGGGAACTCGACAAGGACGAGATCCTGACCCGTTACCTCAACATCGCCTACTTCGGTGCCGGGGCGTACGGCATCGCGGCGGCCAGCAAGCGGTACTTCTCCCGCTCCCCGGCCGAGCTGACCCTGGCCCAGGCGGCACTGCTCGCCGGTCTGGTGCGCTCGCCGGACAGCGACGACCCGATCAACGGCGACGCCGACAGCGCGGTGGCCCGACGCTCGTACGTGTTGGAGCGGCTGGTGGAGACGGGGCAGGTGCCGGCGGACGCGGCGGCGGCGGCCCGCGCCGAACCGCTGCAACTGCGGCCCAGCGAGACCCCGAACGACTGCACGGGTGTGCCCGACGCGCACCGCGACTGGGGCTTCTTCTGCGACTGGTTCACCCGCTGGTGGAGCAGCCAGTCCGCGTTCGGGGCGACCGCCGACGAACGGCAGCGCACGCTGCGCCGGGGCGGTTTCTCCATCGTGTCGTCGCTGGACCCGGGGGTGCAGCGGGCCACCACCGAGCAGGTGCTGAAGATCTACGCGCCGACCAGGGCCGAGGCGGTGCCCACCGCGGTGGTGCAACCGGGCACCGGGCGGGTGCTGGCCATGTCGGTGAACCGCTCCTACAGCGTGGCGGACAACCCGGTCGGGCAGAAGAACCGACCGAACACCGTCAACCAGTTGGTCGCCGGCGGCGGCGCGATCGAGGGGTACCAGGGCGGCTCGACGTTCAAGCTCTTCACCCTGCTCGCCGCGCTGGAGTCCGGCCTGCCGCTGTCGACCGACTTCGTGGCGCCGACCCAGTTGCTCACCCGCTTCCCGGTGACCGGGGCAGCGAGCTGCGACGGACGGTGGTGCCCGGCGAACGCCAGCCCGTCGTCGATGGACGGCCCCCGCACCATGTGGAGCGCGTTCGGCCGCTCGGTGAACACGTACTTCGCCTGGCTCACCGAGAAGGTCGGTGCCGACCGGGTGGTGGAGATGGCCGAGCGGCTCGGCATCGTGCTGCGGGCCGAGTCCGACGCCAAGCTGGCCCGCTACGGCGCGAAGGACTGGGGTCCGTTCACCCTGGGCGTGGCCGCGACCACCCCGTTGGACCTGGCCAGCGCGTACGCCACAGTGGCGGCCGAAGGAACCTGGTGCGCGCCGCTGCCGGTGGTCTCGATCACCGACTCGGGCGGCCGACCGGTCGACGCCGCCAAGCCGGACTGCCGACAGGTGCTCGACCCCGACGTGGCACGGGCGGCCACCGACGCGGCCCGCTGCCCGGTCGGCGACCAGTCGATGTACGGGCGCTGCGACGGCGCCACCGCACCCGGGCTGCGGGCGAAGCTCGGCCGCCCGGTGGCGGGCAAGACCGGCAGCTCCGAGCGGTACGAGACGGAGACGGTGGTGGCGTTCACGCCGCAACTCGCGGTCGCCTCGATGGCCGCGAACCCGGACGATCCCCGGGACGCGGTCGGTCAGGCGGTGCAGGCCCAGATGGTGAACGCCGTCGGCGAAGTGCTCGCCTTCGCCCTGCGCGACCAACCAATCCGCGACTTCGTCCCGCCGAGCGAACGCACCGCCTTCCAAACCCAACCCCAAGCCGGCAACTAACCCACCCCACCCCACCCCTCCCCACCCCCAAGCCCACCCCACCCCACCCCAGCCCGGTCGATCATGGACTTGTGGTGGGCATTGAATCCACAAGCGCCCTTTTTGTGGGGCACCACAACTCCATGATCGACGCGGGCGACGCGCGCGACGCGGGTAGCGCGAGACGCGCCCTGCCCCCCGCCCGCCTCACTCCCGCGATCTTGCAGTTTCTGTCGCGACATAGGGCGCACCAGCTCTCAAATCGACAACACAAAGTGCAAGATCGCGGAGTGGGGCGGGCGTGAGTGCGGCGGGGCGGGGTGCGGCGACGCGAGCGATGCCGCCGCGCGCGAGGCGGGAGGCGCGGGAGACACGAGAGGCGCGGGAGACACGAGAGGCGCGGGAGAGAGGGGAGGCGCGGGAGGCGCGGGGTGGTTAGCGGGGTTGTTCGGCGTTGCGGGCTATGTTGCGGGCCATTCCGCCGAAGACCACCGCGTGGAACGGGGCCACCGACTTCCAGTAGGCGTGCCCCGGCAGGCCGCGCGGCAGGAAGACGGCGCGTTGCTGGTAGCGGCTGCGGCCGTCGTCGGCCGGCAGGACCCGCATCTCCAGCCAGGCCCGGCCAGGTAGGCGCATTTCGGCGCGCAGTCTCAGCAGCTCGCCCGGGATGATCTCCTCGACCCGCCAGAAGTCCAGCGCCTCGCCGACCTGGAGGCGGTGCGGGTCGCGTCGACCTCGCCGCAGCCCGACCCCGCCGACCAGCCGGTCCAGCCAGCCGCGGATCGACCAGGCGAGGGGGAACGAGTACCAGCCGTGTTCGCCACCGACGCCCTCGACGACCCGCCAGAGCGCGGTGGGTGGTGCGTCAACCGCTCGCTCCCGGACGTCGGTGTAGGCGGTGCCACCGGACCACACCGGGTCGGTGGGCAGTGGCTCGGCGGGCGCGTCCGGGCCGCTCGCTGTGGACCAGCGGGTCTCCACCTGGGCGTCGCGCACCTTGGCCAGCGCCAGCGCCACCGCCTCGTCGAAGCCGGTCAGCCCGCCGGGCGGGTCGGGGATGTAGCGGGCGATGTCGTGTTCGTGGGCGACCGCTTCGTGGATCAGGCTCTCCACCAGGGGGCGGGCAATCTTGTTCGGCACCGGGGTGATCAGCCCGACCCAGTGCGAGGAGAGGGACGGGGTGAGCGGGCGGACCGGCACGATGATCCGCCGGCGCAGCCCGGCCACCCGGGCGTAACGCTGCATCATCTCGAGGAAGGTCAGCACGTCCGGACCGCCGACGTCGAAGCCCCGGTTGACCTCGGTCGGCAGTTCGGCGCAGCCGGCCAGGTAGTGCAGCACGTCGCGGACCGCTATCGGTTGGATCCGGTTGCGGACCCAACGTGGGGTGATCATGGCGGGCAGCCGCTCGGTCAGGTAACGCAGCATCTCGAACGACGCCGAGCCGGACCCGATGATCACCGCGGCGCGGAGCACCGCAGTGGGCACTCCGCTGCCCAGCAGGATCCGGCCGACCTCGGCACGGGACCGCAGGTGCGGGGAGGGCACCTCCGCGTCGGACGCCGGCTCGGGGCCGCCCAGGTAGACGATCCGCCGTACGCCGGCCGCGCGCGCGGCGGCCGCGAAGTTGGTCGCCGCCGCCCGGTCGGCCGCCTCGAAGTCGGACCGGCCCAGCGAGTGCACCAGGAAGTACGCGACGTCCACGTCGGCGAACGCGGCGGGCAGCGTCTCCGGCCGACTCAGGTCTCCTTCGACGATTTCGGCCGCCGAGGCCCAGGGCACGTCGCGCAGCCGTACCGCCTTGCGGGCGAGGCAGCGCACTGTGTGCCCGTCGGCGAGCAGCAGCGGCGTCAGCCGCCCGCCGATGTAGCCGGTAGCGCCGGTGACGAGGCATCTCACGGGTTCCAGTGTGAGGCCCCCTAGACTCGTTCGCTGTGGAGACCGAGACGAGCACCTTCTGGGGGCCGGATTTCGCGCAGCTCAGGGCCACCGACCCGGAGATCGCCGGGGTGGTCCTCGGCGAGTTGGACCGGTTGCGCGGCGGCCTGCAGCTCATCGCCAGCGAGAACCTGACCTCGCCGGCGGTGCTGGCCGCGCTCGGTTCGACGCTGACCAACAAGTACGCCGAGGGCTACCCGGGCCGGCGCTACTACGGCGGTTGTGCCGAGGTGGACCGGGCCGAGGAGATCGGCATCGCCCGGGCCAAGGAACTCTTCGGGGCCGAGCACGCGAACCTCCAGCCGCACTCCGGGGCGAGCGCCAACCTGGCCGCGTACGCCGCGTTGGTGCAGCCGGGGGACACGGTGCTGGCGATGGACCTGCCGCACGGCGGGCACCTCACCCACGGCAGCCGCGTGAACTTCTCCGGCAAGTGGTTCCACCCGGTCGGCTACCCGGTCCGGCCGGACACCGAGCAGATCGACTACGACGAGGTACGGGACCTGGCGCGGGCGCACCGACCCAAGCTGATCATCTGTGGGGCCACCGCGTACCCGCGCCTGATCGACTTCGCGCGGTTCCGGGAGATCGCCGACGAGGTCGGCGCGTACCTGATGGTGGACGCTGCGCACTTCATCGGCCTGGTCGCGGGTCGGGCGATCCCGTCCCCGGTGCCGTACGCCGATGTCGTCTGCGCCACCACCCACAAGGTGCTGCGCGGGCCGCGCGGCGGCATGATCCTGTGCCGCGAGTCGCTGGCCCAGCGGATCGACAAGGCGGTCTTCCCGTTCACCCAGGGCGGCCCGCTGATGCACGCGGTCGCGGCGAAGGCGGTCGCGCTGCGCGAGGCCGCCCAGCCGGAGTTCCAGACGTACGCCCGGCAGGTGGTGAGCAACGCCCAGGCGCTCGCCGCCGGGCTGGCCGACGAGGGGATGCGCCCGGTGTCCGGTGGCACCGACACCCACCTCGCCCTGATCGACCTGCGGGAGCTGGGTGTGACCGGCACCGAGGCCGAGCGACGCTGCGACGCCGCGTCGATCACCCTGAACAAGAACGCCATCCCGTACGACCCGCAGCCGCCGATGGTGGCCTCCGGCATCCGGGTGGGCACACCGAGTGTCACCACGCAGGGGATGCGCGAGGGGGAGTTGCGCCAGGTGGCGACCCTGATCGCCCGTGCGGTGCGCACCGATCCCGGTGCTGCGGGCGGGGTCGACGAGTTGACCCGGCTCGGTGCCGAGGTGGCCGAGCTGGTCGCGGCGTTCCCGGCGTACCCCCGTGGCTGAGCCCGGGGTGGTCGAGCCGGGCTCAGACCGGCGGTGGCGGCTGCGGCACCTGCCGGTGTTGCTGGCCGCGTCGGCGGCGCTCGCCGTGGTCGCCGCTGTGGTGGGCGGAGTGACCGGCGGTGTGACGGCAGCGGTCGGCGCGGCGGCCGGCGTGGGCGTCACGGTGCTCAGCTACACCCTCACCACGGTGGTGCTGGCGCGGGCCGACCAGGCCAACCCGCAGTTGCTGCTGCCGCTCGGGGTGGGCCTGTACGTGCTGAAGTTCAGCCTGTTGGGTGCGGTGCTGGTGGCGGTGGCGTCGACTGGTTGGCCCGGTTTGATCCCTCTTTGCCTTGGCATCGTCGCCGGGGTGGCAGTGTGGACAGCGGTGCACCTCTGGTGGCTGACCACGGTGCACGCTCGCCGGCCGCACGGCTGACCTGGCGGTCGTCCCAACCAGCGGACGCGCCGCAATGTGTCGGCCTCCGGTCATTTTCCGACGGGCGGAAGGGGAGTAGCGTGCCCACAGACGACGGCGCCCACGAGAAGCCCACACAACGACGGTTGTGCGGGGGGTGAGGCACAGCCTCGTCTTCCCGGCTGATATCGTTCGCCCCGTCATGGCTGGTGACCAAACCCCCCGTCCCGCCGGTGATTCGGACGATTATCCGTCCGGCGCCGGTCAGGGTTGGACCGCGCTCAGCTACCTCATCGGAGGAATGCTCGTGTGGGGTTTCATCGGCTGGCTGGTCGACCAGTGGCTCGATACAGGTGGCGTCGCCACCGGGATCGGCGTCGTGCTCGGCGTGACCGGGGGGATCATCCTCGTCGTCCGTCGGCTCGGCACGCCTACTTAGGAAGGGACACGGTGTTCGGACAGGCGAACGTTCTGGCAGCGGGCCAGGCGGCATTCCCACCCAGTGTGGACGACTTCTACCTGCCCGCGATCGTGCCCTGGGGCGTGGAGAACGCCCCGTGGTTCACCAAGTTCACGCTGATGATCTGGATCGCGGTCGGCGTTCTGATCATCTTCTTCCTGGCGACCTATCGGAACCCGCAGTTGGTGCCGACCAAGAAGCAGTGGTTCGCCGAGTCGATCTACGGCTTCGTGCGCAACAACATCTCGGTCGACATGATCGGTCACCAGGGCGTGCGGTTCGCTCCGTACTTCACGACGCTGTTCTGCTTCGTGCTGTTGACGAACTCGTTCGCGATCATTCCGTTCTTCCAGATCTCGCCGAACTCGCACATCGCCTTCCCGGCGATCCTCGCGGTGATCAGCTACGTGCTGTTCAACTACATCGGCATCCGGCACCACGGCTTCGGCAAATACTTCAAGCACGCCCTGATCCCGCCGGCACCGTGGTACATCCTGCCGCTGCTGATCCCGATCGAGGCGTTCTCGACCTTCATCATCCGGCCGTTCTCGCTGGCCGTCCGTCTCTTCGCGAACATGTTCGCCGGCCACATGCTCCTGCTGGTCTTCACGCTCGGCGGCTTCGCGATGCTCAACGCCAACGCCTGGCTGGCGCCGATCTCGGTGGTCTCCTGGGTGATGACAGTGGCGCTGACCCTCCTCGAGGCGCTGGTCATCGTCCTGCAGGCATACGTCTTCACCGTGCTGAGCGCCAGCTACATCCAGGGCGCGCTCGCCGAAGAGCACTGATCCACGCACCAACCGTTGTCGTCCCGCGTGAGAGTCACGCGTGATAACCAGGAGGAACCACACCAATGGACGCTAGCGTTCTCGCCGAGGTCACCGGTAGCACCGCTGCCATCGGCTACGGTCTCGCCGCCATCGGCCCGGGCATCGGCGTTGGCCTGGTCTTCGCCGCCTACATCCAGTCGACCGCCCGGCAGCCCGAGTCGTCGCGCATGACCCTGCCGTACGTCTGGATCGGCTTCGCCGTCATCGAGGCGCTCGCGCTGTTCGGCATCGCCTTCGGCTTCATCTGGGCCGGCTGATTCCGCCCCTTCCGACCGGGAGGTCACCCATGTTGTTCCTCCTCGCCGCCGAGGGTGGTGAGTCAGACCACAACCCGATCATTCCGATCTGGCAGGAGATCGTGGTCGGCACGGTCGCCTTCGCCGTGCTCTGCTTCGTGCTGATGAAGTTCGTCTTCCCGCGCATGGAGCAGACGTTCCAGGCTCGGGTCGACGCGATCGAGGGCGGCATCAAGCGCGCCGAGGCCGCCCAGGCCGAGGCGAACCAGCTGCTCGAGCAGTACCGTGCCCAGCTCGCTGAGGCTCGGACCGACGCCGCCAAGATCCGTGACGACGCGCGGGCCGACGCCGAGGGCATCCGCCAGGACATCCTCGTCAAGGCGCGGGAAGAGTCCGACCGGGTCATCCAGGCGGGCAAGGATGCGCTCGCCGCCGAGCGGGCCACCATCGTGCGCGAGCTGCGCGCGGAGGTCGGCACCATCGCGGTGGACCTGGCCAGCAAGATCGTTGGCGAGTCGCTGGCCGACGAGGCGCGGCGTAAGGGCACCGTCGACCGGTTCCTGAGCGGCCTCGAGAGCACGGGGGCCCGCTGATGCAGGCCGCCAGCCGGGAGTCGTACAAGGTCGCGGCCGAGCGCCTCGACGCGTACGTCCGCGGCGCGGAGCCGTCGGCGGTGGCCTCCACCGCCGACGCCATCCTCTCCGTGGCGACCCTGCTGCGGCGTGAGCCGCGGCTGCGCCGGGCGCTCTCCGAGCCGGCCCGCTCCGGCGAGGATCGCGGGGCGCTGCTCGGCGACATGCTGGGCGGGCGGATCGGCGCGGACGCGCTCGACCTGCTCGTGTCGCTGGTCGCCGGCCGGTGGTCGGCACCGTCGGAGCTGCTCGACGGCACCGAGCGGTTGGGCGTGGAGGCGCTGCTGGCCAGCGCCGACAAGGCCGGCGAGTTGGGCGAGGTCGAGGACGAGCTGTTCCGCTTCGGCCAGGTCGTCTCCGGGCAGTCGGCGCTGAGCAACGCGCTCGCCGACCCGGTCGCCCCGGTCGAGCAGCGGGCCACCCTGGCCCGCGAGCTGCTGGCCGACAAGGCCCGCCCGGTCACCGTCCGCCTCGTCGAGGCGGCGCTCGGCGGGTTCGGGGGACGCTCCTTCAGCGGGGCGCTCACCCGGCTGGTCGAGCTGGCCGCCGACCGGCGTGACCGGCAGGTGGCGTACGTGACGGTCGCGGCCCCGTTGAGTGACGAGGACGAGCGTCGGCTGGGTGCGAGCCTCACCGCGATATACGGTCGAGAGGTCTCCGTCAAGCAGACGGTCGACCCCGCCGTTCTCGGTGGCGTGAGCGTCCGGGTCGGTTCCGACCTGTACGACGGCACCATCCTGCGCCGCCTCAACGAGACCCGCAACGCGCTCGCGAAGCGCTGAACGGCTTCGCCGCCCAGCAATGCGGTGGTTCCGCCGCCTCACCGCTGGGGCGGCTCCGCCGCCGCAGCGCCCGGATTGACAGACGCCATTCGGACCGGTTGGTACTAGGTATCCCGGGCCCCTGAATTTTAAGGAAGCAGAGGATGGCCGAGCTGACCATCTCGACGGAGGAGATCCGCGGCGCCCTGGAGCGCTACGTCTCCTCTTACTCGTCCGACGTCTCCCGCGAGGAGGTCGGCACCGTCGCCGACACCGGCGACGGCATCGCCCACGTCGAGGGCCTGCCCTCGACCAAGACCAACGAGCTCCTGGAGTTCGAGGACGGCACGCTCGGCGTGGCGTTGAACCTCGACGTGCGGGAGATCGGCGTCGTCGTCCTCGGTGACTCCGCCAAGCTCGCGGAGGGCCAACGGGTCAAGCGCACCGACCGGGTCCTCTCGGTCCCGGTCGGCGACGCCTTCCTCGGCCGCGTGGTCAACGCCCTCGGCCAGCCGATCGACGGCCTCGGCGACATCGCCGAGGAGGGCTACCGCGAGCTGGAGCTGCAGGCTCCGAACGTGATGGCCCGGCAGTCGGTGTTCGAGCCGCTGCAGACCGGCATCAAGGCCATCGACGCGATGACGCCGATCGGCCGGGGCCAGCGGCAGCTGATCATCGGTGACCGGAAGACCGGCAAGACCACCGTCGCGCTGGACGCCATCCTCAACCAGCGGGACAACTGGCGCACCGGCGACCCGAAGAAGCAGGTCCGCTGCATCTACGTCGCCATCGGCCAGAAGGCCTCCACCATCGCCTCGATCAAGGGGCAGCTGGAGGAGGCGGGCGCGCTGGAATACACCACTATCGTCGCCTCGCCGGCCTCCGACCCGGCCGGCTTCAAGTACCTCGCCCCGTACACCGGCTCGTCCATCGGGCAGCACTGGATGTACGGCGGCAAGCACGTTCTGATCGTCTTCGACGACCTGAGCAAGCAGGCCGAGGCGTACCGGGCCGTGTCGCTGCTGCTGCGTCGCCCGCCGGGCCGTGAGGCGTACCCGGGTGACGTCTTCTACCTGCACTCCCGCCTGCTGGAGCGCTGCGCGAAGCTCTCCGACGAGCTGGGTGGCGGCTCGATGACCGGTCTGCCGATCATCGAGACGAAGGCCAACGACATCTCGGCCTTCATCCCGACCAACGTCATCTCGATCACCGACGGCCAGATCTTCCTGGAGACCGACCTGTTCAACCAGGGCGTTCGTCCGGCGATCAACGTCGGCACCTCGGTCTCCCGGGTCGGTGGCGCCGCGCAGGTGAAGCCGATGAAGAAGGTCTCTGGTTCGCTGCGGCTCAACCTGGCCCAGTACCGCGAGCTGGAGGCGTTCGCCGCCTTCGCCTCGGACCTGGACCGCGCGTCGCAGAACCAGCTGAACCGTGGTTCGCGTCTGGTGGAGCTGCTCAAGCAGTCGAACTACTCGCCGTACCCGGTGCAGGAAGAGGTCGTCTCGGTCTGGTCCGGCGTCGAGGGCAAGCTCGACGACATCCCGGTCGGCGAGGTGCGGCGCTTCGAGTCGGAGTTCCTCCAGTACCTGCGGCACAAGCACGAGGGTGTCCTCGCGTCGATCGCCGACAACCAGTGGAACGACGACATCACCGGCTCCCTGGACACCGCGATCGCGGAGTTCAAGCAGGTCTTCCTCAACAAGGAGGACGAGCGCAAGGTCAACGACGCGCCGGCCACCCCGCTTGAGGGCGACGAGAACCGCGAGACGGTGACCCGCTTCCGCGACAGCGCGACCGACCGCCCGGCCGAGAGCTGATCCCATGGCGGCCCAGGTTCGCGTTCTTCGTCAACGAATCCGCTCGGCGAAGTCGATGAAGAAGATCACCAAGGCGATGGAGCTCGTGGCGACGAGCCGGATCGCCAAGGCCCAGGCCCGGGTGCAGGCGTCCCTGCCGTACGCCCAGGCCATCACCGGTGTGCTCACGGCGCTGGCGTCCAACGCGCGGATCGACCACCCGCTGCTCACCCCGCGCGAGCGGGTGCGGCGGGCGGGTGTCCTGTTGGTCACCAGCGACCGTGGCCTGGCCGGCGGTTACAGCTCCAACGCGATCAGGATGGCCGAGTCGCTGGTCGCGCGGCTCAAGGCGGACGGCAAGGAGCCGGTGCTCTACGTCATCGGGCGTAAGGGCGTCGGGTTCTACCGGTTCCGCGACCGGCCGATCGAGGCGAACTGGACCGGGTTCAGCGAGCAGCCGTCGTTCGAGGACGCCCGTACCGTGGGTGAGACGCTGATCAAGGCGTTCACCGCCGGTGCGGACGACGTCGACGGTGGCGCTGGCGCGGACGGGGTGCTCGGCGTCGACGAGTTGCACATCGTCTACACCGAGTTCCACTCGCTGATGACGCAGAACCCGGTCACGAAGATCATCGGCCCGATGCAGGTCGAGGACCGGCCGCGCTCCGAAGGACTGCTGCCGGCGTACGAGTTCGAGCCCGAGGCGGAGGCGCTGCTCGACGCGCTTCTGCCGAGGTACATCAACACGCGGATCTACGCGGCGTTGCTCGAGTCGGCGGCGAGTGAGTCGGCGGCACGGCGGCGGGCGATGAAGAGCGCCACCGACAACGCCGAAGAGATGATCGAGAAGTACACGCGTGAGATGAACTCGGCCCGTCAGGCCGGGATCACCCAGGAGATCAGCGAGATCGTCGGCGGCGCCAACGCGCTTGCCGCGTCGGGAAGTGAAGTGTGATGACTGCACCAGTAGAGACCAAGACGGCCACGGGTCGCGTGGTCCGGGTCATCGGCCCGGTCGTCGACGCCGAGTTCCCGCGCGACGGCATGCCGGCCCTGTTCAACGCCCTGAACGTCACCGTGAGCCTGTCCGGCGGTGAGAAGACGCTGACCCTGGAGGTCGCCCAGCACCTGGGTGACAACCTGGTCCGCGCCATCTCGATGCAGCCGACCGACGGTCTGGTTCGCGGCGCGGAGGTGCGTGACCTCGGCGAGCCGATCAGTGTGCCGGTGGGCGACGCGGTCAAGGGCCACGTGTTCAACGCGATCGGCGAGGTGCTCAACCTCAAAGAGGGCGAGACGTTCGAGGCCGACGACCGGTGGGGTATCCACCGCAAGGCCCCGGCCTTCGCGGACCTGGAGCCGAAGACCGAGATGCTGGAGACCGGCATCAAGGTGATCGACCTGCTCGCCCCGTACGTCAAGGGCGGCAAGATCGGTCTGTTCGGCGGCGCGGGCGTGGGCAAGACGGTGCTCATCCAGGAGATGATCACCCGTGTTGCCCGTAACTTCGGTGGTACCTCGGTCTTCGCCGGCGTGGGTGAGCGCACCCGTGAGGGCAACGACCTCATCGCCGAGATGACCGAGTCCGGCGTCATCGACAAGACCGCGCTGGTCTACGGCCAGATGGACGAGCCGCCGGGCACCCGGCTGCGGGTGGCGCTCTCCGCGCTGACCATGGCGGAGTACTTCCGCGACGTGAAGAAGCAGGAGGTGCTGCTCTTCATCGACAACATCTTCCGCTTCACCCAGGCCGGCTCCGAGGTCTCCACCCTGCTCGGGCGTATGCCGAGCGCCGTGGGTTACCAGCCGACCCTGGCGGACGAGATGGGCGAGCTCCAGGAGCGGATCACCTCCGTCCGGGGCCAGGCCATCACCTCCATGCAGGCGATCTACGTGCCGGCGGACGACTACACCGACCCCGCCCCGGCCACCACGTTCGCCCACCTGGACGCGACCACCAACCTGGAGCGGTCGATCTCCGACAAGGGCATCTACCCGGCCGTGGACCCGCTGGCGTCCTCGTCCCGGATCCTCGCCCCGGAGTTCGTCGGCGCCGAGCACTTCCAGGTCGCCACCGAGGTGAAGCGGATCCTGCAGCGCTACAAGGACCTGCAGGACATCATCGCCATCCTCGGCATCGAGGAGCTCTCCGAGGAAGACAAGATCACCGTGGCCCGGGCCCGGCGGATCGAGCGCTTCCTGTCGCAGAACACCTACGCGGCGGAGCAGTTCACCGGCGTGCCGGGCTCGACGGTCCCGATCAAGGAGACCATCGAGGCGTTCCGCAAGATCAGCCAGGGTGAGTACGATCACTTCCCCGAGCAGGCGTTCTTCATGTGCGGCGGTCTCGAGGACCTGGAGAAGAAGGCTGAGGAGCTGATGAAGGCCTGACCAGCCCTCGTCGATCCCCGTAGCAAAAAGACTGCCCCGGCAATGCCGGGGCAGTCTTTTGTTCATGTTCGCGCCTTAGCATCGTCGCGGTCCGTTACTCGTGGTCGTCACTTACGCGGCTCCCGAGCTACGGTTCGATCCGCGCTCACCTGAACGAGCGTTGATCTTTGCAACCTTTCGACGACGTGCGCCCGTCTTCCTCGTCGTGGGCGTAACGAACGGAGCTGCTCGTGGGTAAGGCCGGCAAGAGTGGCCGCAAGGCGTCCCTCTGGCGAGGTGTGCCGCGGTGGGCCAGGCTCTGCACGGTGTTCGGCACCGTGCTGACAGTGCTCAGCGGCGCCGTGCTGGTCGGCACCGAGGTGCTGATGGCCCGCTACGAGGGGTCCGTCGGCAAGGCCGACCTCTTCGGCGACCAGGCGGCGGGCGCCCAGGCGAAGAAGAGTGACATCAAGGGGCCGCTCAACATCCTGCTCGTCGGCATCGACCCGCGTACGCCGACGGCCGCGCCGCTGGCCGACTCGATCATGGTGCTGCACGTGCCGGCCTCGATGGACCGGGCCTACCTGTTCTCGCTGCCTCGTGACCTCTACGTGCGGATTCCCGCGTTCAAGAAGGCCGAGTTCCCGGGCGAGACCACGAAGATCAACGCGGCGATGTCGTTCGGCAGCAGGGTGCCGGGGGCCAACCCGGACGCGGCGCGGGGCTTCGAGTTGCTGGCCACCACCGTGCAGAACGTCACCGGCATCAAGCGCTTCGATGCCGGCGCGATCATCAACTTCACCGGTTTCCAGAAGATCGTCGACGCCATGGGCGGTGTCGACATGTACATCGAGCGCGACGTGAAGTCCGAGCACAAGCAGCCGGACGGCAAGCCGCGGCCGGGCAACACCCGTGGTGAGGGCTACGTCGGCCCGCAGGCGATCTACAAGAAGGGCAACCGGCACCTGAGTGGGTGGCAGGCGCTGGACTACGTCCGGCAGCGCTACCCGAAGAACGGCGTTCCGGATTCCGACTACGGTCGTCAGCGCCACCAGCAGCAGTTCGTCAAGGCGATGGTCGGCCAGGCGTTCAGCGCCGACGTGGTGTCCAACCCGATCAAGCTGGACAAGGTGCTCCGCGCCGCCGGCCAGTCGTTGATCTTCAACGGTCGAGGCAACAGCGTCGTCGACTTCGGGCTCGCCCTGAAGGACATCCGCCCGAACACCATCGAGATGATCAAGCTGCCCGGTGGCGGAGTCTTCGAGGGGCAGAAGTACCTGGGCGAGCAGTTCCAGGAAGGTGTGCCGGACTTCTTCACCGCCCTGCACAACGAGCAACTCGACCCGTTCCTGCTGGAGCACCCGGAATTCGTCAACAAGGCCAAGTAGTCAGGTCGGCGTTGTCCCCACCCGCGTTGGGCGCGCCGCATCGTCAGGCTAGACTTTCGGCAATCCGTAGCCGCAGCAAGGAGACAGCGTGGCACAGCAGCTTCACGTCGAGCTCGTCGCCGTCGAGGAGAAGGTCTGGTCCGGTGACGCCGAGATGGTCGTCGCCCGGACGACCGAAGGCGAGCTCGGTGTCCTGCCGGGGCACGCGCCGCTGCTCGGCCAACTCGCCGAGCCTGGTCAGGTGCGCATCAAGCTCGCCGGCGGCGAGCAGGTCGCCTACGAGGTGGCCGGCGGCTTCCTCTCGGTGAGCGCCGAAGGTGTCACAGTGCTGGCCGAGAGCGCAACCCCGGTCTCCGCGCAGAGCCGCTGAGCCACACCGGGGATGGAGATCGTCGAAGGATTCGGAATCGGCGTTGTCGTCATCCTCGGCGCGCTTCTGACCCTCTTCGTCCGGCGAGCTCTGGTCACCCGCAGCGGCGGCATCATCCGGCTCAGCGTCCGGGTCTCCACCATGCTCGACGGCCGCGGCTGGTCGCCCGGCTTCGGCCGGTTCGCCGGTGACGAGCTGCGCTGGTACCGGATGTTCAGCTTCGCGATCCGGCCCAAGCGGGTCCTCTCTCGCAAGGGGCTGGCCGTGGAGCGCCGCCGGTTGCCCGAAGGTCAGGAACGGTTCTCCATGCCGGCCGACTGGGTGATCCTGCGCTGTACCAGTCACCACGCACCGGTGGAGATCGCCATGGCGCGATCGACAGTGACCGGTTTTCTCTCCTGGCTCGAGGCCGCCCCTCCGGGGGCGGTCTCGCCGCGTATGGCCTCCCAGGACTGGCCGGCTGCCTGATCTGCTCTTCTGTGGTTGCTCTTCTGGGTTTCCGGGGGAGCCCGCCCGGCTCCGGGCGGTCAGGCTTGATCCCTGCGCCGGGCGGGCTCCCCCGGAAACCCCTTCGTAGGCACTGTCCGCCGTTCTGGCGCGGTTTTCAATCACCTGCCGTTACCTGAGAAAGTCGAGTCTCGCCTTCTCAGTGGCTGGGCGCGGGTGATCGACTCGGGTTTCTTGAAACCGTGGTGTCCTGGTGGCCAGGATGGCCCGACTTCATGGAACCCGAGTCGATCTAGACGATGACTCGCCCTGGCCTTGGTGGGGGTCGCCGGAGGACGAGTCGGTCTTGGCTACGCGTGGTGGCGGGCAGAGTGGGAACTCAGACCTCGACGTGGTGCGGAGCGCCCGACGTTCAGCGCTTGCCGCCCGGCACCCATAGCACGTCTCCTGCCGGATTTGCCGTTCTTGACAGGATAAAGAGCAGATCGGAGAGCCGGTTGAGATACTTTGCCGGGAGCGTGCTGGTTCGGTCCGGATCGTGGCTGACCAGCGCCCACGCTGCCCGTTCGGCACGCCGGGCGACGGTCCGCGCCACGTGTAGCAGCGCCGCACCTGCGGTGCCGCCGGGGAGGATGAAGGAGTCGAGCTTGCTCAGGCGTGCGTTGTACTCGTCGCACCAGCCCTCCAGGCGCTCGACGTACTCCTCGGTGACCCGCAGCGGCGGGTACTTCGGCTCCGGCTCGACCGGGGTGGACAGGTCGGCGCCGACGTCGAACAGGTCGTTCTGCACCGACCCCAGCACGCCGCGAAGCTCCTCGTCGAGGTTTCCCAGCGCGAGCGCGACGCCGATCGCCGCGTTGCACTCGTCGACATCCGCGTACGCGGCGATCCGCGGATCGGTCTTCGGCACCTGCTCGTTGTTGCTCAGCCTGGTCATGCCGGCGTCGCCGGCCTTGGTGTAGATGCGCGTGAGGTGGACGGCCATGACGCACAGCCTACGGATTCCCGACCTGACGATCCCGGCGCGGCCGGACAGCACCGCCGGCTGGCCGGTGGTGGTGGGCCCCGGCGACGCCGGCGATTCGACGGTCAACGATGTCGACGTCATCCGGGTACGCGGTGACGCCCGACTGTCCGGCACCGTGCACGTGGTCGGTGCCAAGAACTCGGCGTTGAAGCTGATGGCCGCCGCGCTGCTCGCCCCGGGCCGCAGCGTGATCACCAACGTCCCCCGGATCACCGACATCGCGATCATGGGGGAGGTGCTACGTCGGCTGGGCTGCGACGTCCAGTTCGACGCGGACGACCCGGTCGACCCGATGGTCGCCCGTGGCGGTGTGGCCCGGTCCCGGTCGGTGACGATCGACGTACCCGAGCAGCCGGGCGCGGAGGCCGACTACGACCTGGTCCGACGGTTGCGCGCGTCGATCTGTGTGCTGGGCCCGTTGCTGGCCCGCCGGGGGTACGTGCGGGTGGCCCATCCCGGCGGTGACGCGATCGGGTCGCGGGGGTTGGACATGCACATCTCCGGGCTGACCCGGATGGGCGCGGAGATCTCCGGTGAGCACGGGTTCGTCATCGCCTCCGCCCCGCACGGGCTGCGCGGCGCGGACATCGTGCTGGATTTCCCCAGCGTCGGCGCGACCGAGAACCTGGTGATGGCGGCGGTGCTGGCCCAGGGCACCACGATGATCGACAACGCGGCCCGGGAGCCGGAGATCGTCGACATCTGCACGATGCTCAACCAGATGGGCGCGCGCATCGTCGGCGCGGGTACGTCGACGTTGCGCATCACCGGTGTGCCCGGTCTGCGTCCGGTGCGCCACGCCACGGTGGGGGACCGGATCGTCGCCGGCACCTGGGCGTTCGGCGCGGCGATGACCCGCGGCGACGTGACGGTGACCGGGCTCGACCCGGCCTTCCTGGAGGTCGCCCTGGACAAGGTGGTGGCGGCCGGCGCGCTGGTGGAGACCCGGGGGGACGGCTTCCGCGTACGGATGGACGAGCGGCCCCGGGCGGTGGACGTGGTGACGCTGCCGTACCCCGGTTTCGCCACCGACCTGCTGCCGATGGCGATCGGGCTGGCGGCCGTCAGCGACGGCGCCTCCCTGATCACCGAGAACATCTTCGACGGCCGGTTCATGTTCGCCAACGAGATGATGCGGCTCGGCGCGGACATCAAGACCGACGGGCACCACGCGGTGGTCCGTGGACGGGGCCGGCTCTCCGGCGCACCGGTGCAGGCGACCGACATCCGCGCCGGCGCCGGGCTGATCATCGCCGGGCTGTGTGCGCAGGGAGTCACCGCGGTGTCCCACGTGCACCACGTGGACCGGGGTTACCCCGACTTCGTGGCCGACCTGCGTGCGCTCGGGGTGGCGGTCGAGCGGGGCACCACCCCGGAGGAACCGTCACTGGAGATCTGAGGCCCCACGTCCCGGCCCGACCGCCACTTAGCCATCGTTCAGGCTCGCCGACTAGGGTGCAGGCAGGCACTCAATCGCAGCGAGGGAGAAGCAGATGGCGGGTCGACTCGCGGTCGTCGGGGCCGGGTTGATGGGTTCCGGCATCGCCCAGGTGGCGGCGCAGGCGGGCTGGCAGGTGACGCTGCGCGACCTGGACGAGGCGGCCACCACCCGGGGTCTGGGCGGTATTCGGAAGTCACTGGAGAAGTTCGCCGAGAAGGGCAAGATCGAGGCGTCCGAGGTCGAGGCGACGCTGGCTCGGATCACGCCGACCACCGACCTGGAGGCGGCGGCGGACGCGGACATCGTGGTCGAGGCGGTCTTCGAGCGGTTGGAGATCAAGCACGAGGTGTTCCGCGCTCTGGACAAGATCTGCAAGTCGGACGCGGTGCTGGCCACCAACACCTCGGCGATCCCGGTCACCCAGATCGCCGCGGTGACCGAGCGGCCCGAGGCGGTGGTCGGCACCCACTTCTTCTCCCCGGTGCCGATGATGCAGCTCTGCGAGCTGGTGCGCGGTTACAAGACCAGCGACGCCGCGCTGGACACCGCGCGGGCCTTCGCCGAGGAGATCGGCAAGACGGTCGTCGTGGTCAACCGGGACATCGCCGGCTTCGTCACCACCCGGTTGATCTCCGCCCTGGTGATGGAGGCGGTCAAGCTGGTCGAGTCCGGCGTGGTGTCCGCCGAGGACCTGGACACCGCCTGCCGGCTGGGCTTCGGCCACGCGATGGGCCCGCTGGCCACCACCGACCTGACCGGCGTGGACGTGCTGCTGCACGCCTCGAAGAACATCTACACCGACACCGCCGACGAGAAGTTCTTCCCGCCGGAGCTGCTCCAGCGGATGGTCACCGCCGGCGACCTGGGCCGCAAGACCGGCAAGGGCTTCTACACCTACTGAGTTGTGGCGACCGGGGCGGGCGCCCGCCCCGGTCGGCCGCTCAGCCGTCGCGCTTGGTGGTCCAGCGGAAGGTGGTCAGGCAGAGCACCACGCCGATCACGCACCACAGGGCCAGCACCACTGCCACCCGGCCCAGCTCGAACGAGCCGCCCGGCTCCTGGGCGCCGAAGCTCTCCGGCAGGAACACCGACCGCAGCCCCTGGCACATCCACTTGAGCGGGAACAGTGCCGCCACCTGCTGCATCCAGGTGGGCAGGTCGGTGAAGACGAAGAACACCCCGGAGATGAACTGGAGCACCAGGGCCACCGGGGTGACCACCGCCGAGCCGCTGCGGGCGGTGCGGGCCAGCGACGAGATGGCAATGCCGCACAGGGTGCACGCGGTCACGCCGAGCACGGAGACCCAGCCGAAGGTGAGCCACTTCGCGGCGGTACCGGGCAGGTCGAGGTCGAACAGCGCCACCGCGAACGCCAGCAGCAGCGCCGTCTCGGCGATCCCGATCGCCACCACCATGATCACTTTGCCGGCGAACCAGACCCACTTCGGCATCGGCGTGCCCCGGTAGCGCTTGAGCACACCCCGGTCCCGCTCGATCGGGATCCAGATGCCCAGGTTCTGGAAGCTCACAGTCATCAGGCCGGTCGCGATCATGCCGGTGATGAAGTACTGGGTGAACTTGACCCCGCCGCCGATCGTGCCGTCGAAGATCGACGCGAAGATCAGGATCATGATGATCGGGAAGCCCATGGTGAAGACCACCGACTCCCGGCTGCGCAGGAACTGGGTGATCTCCAGTCGACCCTGGCGCAGGGCGAGCGCGCCGGCACCCGGCCGCCGGCCGCGGGTCGCGGTGACCGTCGTCGCCGGCTTCGTCGTGGTCGTCATCGCGCGTGTCCGATCATGGTGAGGTAGACGTCCTCCAGGGTCGGCCGGGTCACCGTGAGGCCGGGGACCTCGCCGCCGTGACGCGCGGCGAGGTCGGCCACGAGGGCCGTCGGCGTCGCGGTCTGCGCAAGTTCCAGCGTCCCGTCCGGGGTACGCCAGGAGACCGTGGCGAGGGCCTCCTGCCGATTGCCCAGCCGATTGGGCGCGGCGACCTCGACAAGTCGGCCACCGGCGATCACGCCGACCCGGTCGGCGAGAGCCTCGGCCTCGTCCAGGTAGTGGGTGGTGAGCACGATCGTGGTGCCGGCCGCGGCGAGATCGCGGATCAGCTCCCAGAACTCACGGCGGGCCTCCGGGTCGAACCCTGTAGTCGGCTCGTCGAGGAAGAGCAGCTCGGGGCGGCCGATGATGCCCAGGGCCACGTCCAGGCGGCGCTTCTGGCCGCCGGAGAGGGTGTGCGTGCGGGCTTTCGCCTTGTCGGCCAGCCCGACCCGCTCGATCACCTTTGCCGGGTCGTCGGCGCCGGGGTAGAAGCCGGAGAAGTGTCGGATCACCTCGGCCACTGTCAGCTCGTCGAACTCGCCGGTGCCCTGGAGCACGATGCCGACCCGGGAACGCCAGTCGGCGTCGGGGTTGGCCGGGTCCGCGCCGAGCACGGAGACCTCGCCGGCATCCCGGTGCCGGTAGCCCTCCAGGATCTCCACCGTGGTGGTCTTGCCGGCGCCGTTCGGGCCGAGCAACGCGAACACCTCGCCACGGCGCACGTCGAGATCCACGCTCGCCACGGCCACGTTGTCGCCGTACGCCTTGCGCAGCCCTCGGACGGAGATGGCCAGCTCGTCATCCATGACGTCAAGTGTGCGTCCTGGCAGCAACCGGTGGGTGCCCGGGGTGTGGCGGTCCGCGCCACAGCGGGGGCTTGGCACCCGGACGTCCCCGACATGGACCTGTGTGGTTTTCCACAGCTCCTTTTACTGAACGGTAACTTAGACTCCGGCCATGGATGAGACGCCATTCCCGGGGCGACTGCCCGAGCGGGACCGCCCGTGGGTGATGCGCACCTACGCCGGCCACTCGTCGGCCGCGGCGACGAACGCGCTCTTCCGCCGCAACCTGGCGAAGGGGCAGACCGGCCTCTCGGTCGCCTTCGACCTGCCCACCCAGACCGGGTACGACCCGGACCACGAACTCGCCGCCGGCGAGGTCGGACGGGTCGGCGTGCCGGTGGCTCACCTCGGCGACATGCGGGCGCTCTTCGACGGTCTCCCGCTCGCCGAGACGAACACCTCGATGACCATCAACGCCCCGGCGATGTGGCTGCTCGCCCTGTACGGCACCGTCGGGCTGGAACAGGGCGCCGACCTGGCCCGCTGCGCCGGCACCACCCAGAACGACATCATCAAGGAGTACCTGTCCCGGGGCACCTATATCTTCCCGCCGGCGGCGTCGCTGCGGCTCACCGCCGACGTGGTGGCGTACACGCTGCGCGAGATGCCCCGGTGGAACCCGGTGAACATCTGCTCGTACCACCTCCAGGAGGCCGGCGCCACGCCCGTGCAGGAGGTCGGCTTCGCGCTGGCCACCGCCGTCGCCGTGCTCGACGCGGTCCGGGACTCCGGTCAGGTGCCGGCCGAGCGGATGGGTGACGTGGTCCAGCGGATCTCGTTCTTCGTCAACGCCGGGGTGCGCTTCGTCGAGGAGATCGCCAAGATGCGCGCGTTCGGCGTGCTCTGGGACGAGATCACCCGGGACCGGTACGGGGTCACCGACGCAAGACTTCGGCGGTTCCGCTACGGCGTGCAGGTCAACTCGCTCGGCCTGACCGAGGCGCAGCCGGAGAACAACATCCAGCGCATCGTGCTGGAGATGCTCGGCGTGACGATGTCCCGCGACGCACGGGCCCGCGCCGTCCAACTGCCCGCCTGGAACGAGGCGCTCGGCCTGCCCCGACCGTGGGACCAGCAGTGGTCGCTGCGGATGCAGCAGGTCCTGGCGTACGAGTCGGACCTGCTCGAATATCCCGACCTCTTCGCCGGCTCGCACGTGATGACCGCACTCGTCGACGAGATCGTCACCGGGGCACGGGCCGAGCTGGGCGCGGTGCTCAAGCTGGGCGGCGTCGTCGCCGCGGTGGAGACCGGCTACCTCAAGAGCGCGCTGGTCGCGTCACTCGCCGAGCGGCGTCGGCGGATGGAGTCCGGTGCCGACGTGGTGGTCGGGGTCAACCGGTACACCGCTACCGAACCCTCCCCGCTGACCGCTGCCGGCGCGGGCTCCGTCGAGCAGGTCGACCCCGCGGTCGAGGCGGCCGCCGTGGACGGCGTACGCCGGTGGCGGTCCGACCGGGACGCGGCCGTCGTCGACGCGGCGCTGGCCCGGCTGCGCGCGGACGCCGCGACCACCGTCAACCTGATGCCGGCCACAGTGGAGTGCGTGCGGGCCGGGGTGACCACCGGCGAGTGGGCCGGCGCGCTGCGCCAGGTGTTCGGCGAGTACCGGGCGCCGACCGGGCTGGCCGGAGCTACCGGCGGCGGCGGGGAGCCGGGCCTCGCGGCGGTCCGCGAGCGGGTCGCCGCGACGGCACGGGAGCTGGGCAGTGGCCGGCTGCGGCTGCTGGTCGGCAAACCCGGCCTGGACGGGCACTCCAACGGCGCGGAGCAGATCGCGGTACGCGCCCGTGACGCCGGCTTCGAGGTCGTCTACCAGGGCATCCGGTTGACCCCGGGGCAGATCGTCGCCGCCGCTGTCGAGGAGGACGTCGATCTGGTCGGGCTCTCCGTGCTCTCCGGGTCGCACCTGGCCGCCGTGCCGGCGGTGCTCGACGGGCTGCGCGCCGCCGGCCGGGCCGACCTGCCGGTGGTGGTGGGCGGCATCATCCCGGCCGGTGACGCGGAAACCCTCCGCGCGGCCGGGGTCGCCCGGGTCTTCACCCCGAAGGACTTCGCCCTCACCGGCATCATCGACGACCTGGTGACCGTCATCCGTCGCGCCAACGACCTGCCCTGAACGAAGGGCCGTCTCGGGCAGGTCGTCGGCCCGGCGTGGGTCAGCGGCCGGTGTAGGTCATGCAGTCCGCCATGTCGTTGTCCGGGCCGACCCTGATCGACGACGCGTGGCACTCCAACTGCTCGTTGTGCCGGCAGTCGGCGCGCTGGCAGGCCCCCACCTGCGCGATCAGGCTCTCCACGCCACCCCGGACGGGCGACTCGACGAAGGTGTGGCAGTGGGCGTGATCCATGCTGCCGATGGTGATCGCGAAGGCGTGGCAGTCACCCGACTGGTTGTACGCGCATGCGGCGACCACGCATTCCTGGACTCGGGGCATCTCCAACGCTGCGGTCATGCCGACCTCCTCTGGGCTCTTGCCCCGATACTAGGCTTTTGTCGCCCCGTGCAGCCCTGGTATAGCGGGCCGCCGATCACACGTCAGACGCGGAAGCCGGCGGCGCGGGCGGCCTCCCGTTCGCGGCGTCGATCAGACCGACGACGGAAGAACCAGAAGGCGAAGAACGCCAGGCCGACCAGGGCGACGAGCACCAGCACCGGCAGGATGATCGCCACCAGGGAGACCACCACGCTGGTGGCGTCCTCGGCGGTGCTGGCGACCGGAGCGCCGATTCCGGCGGTGGTCGCGTTGATCACGGGCCGGGCCGCGGACTTGAGCAGATGCACGCCCAACGCCAGCAGCACGCCGGTGACGACCGGCACCCACTGGTGCGACGAGAAGAAGCTCCCCGGGTCGCTGACCGTCACCGTCTCCGACGAGGAGCCGGCACCGAAGGCCAGGCCACCGGCGGTGGGTCGGACCACGGTCTGCACCACGTCGTTGATGTGGTCGACCACTGGCACCTTGTCCGCCACCATCTCCACGGCGAGCAGCACGGCCATGATGGCGATGACCCAGCCGTTGCCGAGCCAGGTCCAGCCGCTGGGCAGGTCGATCAGGTCGGTGTAACGGCCGAGTAGGCCGAGGATGAGCAGGGGTATGTAGGCGTTGAGCCCCGCCGATGCGGCGAGACCGGTGCCGGTGAGGACTTCGAACACGGTCTCAGCATCGCATCGACGCGCCAGTGCCGCTCGCTGGCGACCGGTGGGTGCTCGGCTACCCTCGTCGGGTGCGGTTGGTCATTGCGAAGTGCTCGGTTGATTACGTCGGACGGCTCTCGGCTCACCTGCCGCTGGCCACCCGGTTGCTGATGGTGAAGGCGGACGGGTCGGTGTCCATTCACGCCGACGACCGGGCCTACAAGCCGTTGAACTGGATGAGCCCGCCGTGTCGGTTGGAGGAGGCCCCCGGTGTGTGGCGGGTCGTCAACAAGGCTGGCGAGGAGCTGCGGATCACCCTGGAGGAGATCTTCCAGGACACCTCGTACGAGTTGGGTGTGGATCCGGGCCTGCGCAAGGACGGGGTGGAGGCGCACCTACAGGAGTTGCTGGCCGCCAACCCGGGCACCCTGGGCGAGGGGTTCACGCTGGTCCGCCGTGAGTACATGACGGCCATCGGCCCGGTCGACCTGCTGTGCCGCGACGCCAACTCGGGCTCGGTGGCCGTCGAGGTCAAGCGACGTGGCGACATCGACGGCGTGGAGCAGTTGACCCGCTATCTCGAGCTGATGAACCGTGACCCGCTGCTCAGCCCGGTCGTCGGGGTCTTCGCCGCCCAGGAGATCAAGCCGCAGGCCCGGGTGCTCGCCACCGACCGGGGCATCAGGTGTGTGGTCGTGGACTACGACAAGCTGCGCGGCATCGTGAAGGACGAGCTGACCCTCTTCTGACCGGCGTACTACCCGGTGCGCACCGCGATCAGCGACTTCGGCAGACCGAACACCCGCTCCACAAGCATTGTCGAGTCGGGGAAGTAGTGACGCATCTGCGAGCGGTCCAACAGCTCGGTCCAGAGCACCTGGTGGATGGCGGCGTCGTGGCTGCGGGTCGGCTTGTGCCCCAACGGCCAGCGTCGGGCGAACGCGGTGCGCAGTCGTACCGGCAGGAACTGCATGCCGGGCGCGATCCAGTGTGGCTCGATGGGGAAGTAGCGGTAGGGCGTCTGCACCCAGTGCCGGTCAGCCAGTGAGCGGACGGCGGCGGCGAAGCGGATCCGGCGTTCGTGCCCGCCCACATGCTCCAGCACGGAGTTCGAGAAGACCAGGTCGTAGCCGCCCTTGGTGAGGTGCGAGGGCAGGTCGCAGGCATCGGCCTGCTCGACGTGGGCCCAATCCGGGACGACAGCGGGCGGCTGCTCCAGGTTGACGACTGTCACCCGGGCCGGTCGGACGGTGGCGCGGTGCCAGGTGCCGAGCCGACCACCGAGGTCGACCACGTGCATGTCGCCGATCTCGGGAAAGGTGCGCGCCAGCCAGTCCGAGCGGTGCCGACGCCGTCGGGCGCTCCACGACTGGTCACTGTCGACAAGGCGGTAGCGCAATCGATTGGGGCCCATCTAACGCAATGTACCGCCGTGGCCACAGTGACCAAACATGTGGATGCACCGATCTTCGTTGATGATCGGTTATCTGACACTCACCTGCCGTACATGACCTTGATGGCCTTGACGAGTCGGGCCACGTCGGCCGGGGTGCGCTCGAAGGTCATCGAGGGCAGCAGCGACCGGGCCCGACGCCTGGTGATCGCCTTGGCCCGACCGAACTCACGCAGGCCGTCCTCCCCGTGGATCCGCCCGAAGCCGGAGTCGCCGACACCGCCGAACGGCAGGGTGGACATGCCGGCGAAGGTCAACGTGGAGTTGATCGACGCCATCCCGGAGCGCAGTCGCCGGGCGATGGCCACCGCGCGCCGCCGGCCGAAGACCGAACCCCCGAGGCCGTACGACAGGGCGTTGGCGCGGGTGAGGGCCTCGTCGGCGTCGCGGACCCGGCTGATGGTCAACGTGGGACCGAAAGTCTCCTCGCGGACGGCGGCCGACTCCTCCGGAACGTCCACCAGCACGGTGGGGTGGACGTACGGCGGCTGTACGGCGCTCGGGCCGCCGAGCACGGCGCGTCCGCCGGACGTGATCGCGGCGTCGATGTGCCGACGGATCACGTCGATCTGCTTGGGCATGGTGATCGGGCCGATGTCGGTGCCCTCCGGCCCGACCGTCAGCCGACCGGCGCGGCTCACCACCTTGTCGACGAAGGCGTCGAAGACGGCGTCGACCGCGTACACCCGCTCGATGCCGATGCAGGTCTGGCCGGCGTTTGTCATGGCGCCCCAGACGCACGCCTCGGCGGCCGCGTCGAGGTCGGCGTCGCTGTCCACGATCATGGCGTCCTTGCCGCCGCCCTCGATGAGCACCGGGGTCAGCGTCTCGGCGCAGGCGGCCATCACCTTGCGGGCGGTGGCGGTGGAGCCGGTGAAGGCCAGCTTGTTGACGCCGGAGCGGCACAGCGCCGCGCCCACGTCGCCCAGCCCGTGCACGGCGGTGAAGACCGGCTGCTCGGGCACCACCTCGGCGAAGCTGTCCACCAGCCACTGGCCGACGGCAGGGGTGTACTCGCTCGGCTTGAGCACCACGGCGTTACCGGCGGCGAGGGCGTACGCGGCGGAGCCGATCGGCGTGAAGACCGGATAGTTCCACGGCCCGATCACGCCGACCACGCCGTAGGGCTGATATTCGAGATGCCCGGAGAACTCGGCCAGGATGAGCCGGGACCGCACCCGACGTGGACCGAGCACGCTGCCGGCGTTGCGGGCGGCCCAGTCGATGTGCTCGATCGCGGTGACGATCTCGACGATGGCGTCGGCGATCGGCTTTCCGCCCTCGACGTGCACCAACTCGGCCAGCTGCTCGATGCGCTTGGCGAGCAGGGCGCGCCAGCGCAGCATCCGCTGGCGGCGGCCGGTGAAGCCGAGGCCGGCCCACCATTCGCCGGCGGCGCGGGCGCGGTCGACGGCCTGCCGCACGTCGGCGTCGGTGGCGACCGTGAGGCGTCCGGCCTCAGCGCCGGTCGCCGGGCTGGTGGAGACCAACTGACCCGCATCGATGACCGGAACGCCCGGGATATGCACTGCCGTCATGGCGGAAGTCTAGACCCGAGGATTACTCACCGGTAGGGTGCCCGATTCGAGGCTGGGGGAGCGGCGTCGCACCAACCCGACCGATCGTTGATCAGTGCAGGTCAGGGCGTTGGTATCGGAAATGGCCCGCCCGAATCGTCGAACGGCAGGTGGCCGGGAGGTGACGAGAGGCTGACCGGCCGGTCGGTATTGACGACTACCGTCTGATGGCAAGCTGACGCGCGGAGTGACGGTGTGGGGTGGAGGGCTGACTGTCCATGGAGGAACATCCGGAACTGATGCCGCTGTTGACGGTCGCGGGTGGACCGATGCGCGGCGCGAGCTTTCGCATGCGAGCCGAGATACAGGTGATCGGCCGAGCGCCGACCGGTCAGGTTGTCATCAACGACCCACACCTGAGCCGTCGCCACGCCGAGGTGTGGCTGGCACCGGAGGGCCCGTCCCTGCGGGACCTGGGCTCCACCAACGGCACCTGGCTCAACGACCGGCGGATCACCGAGGTGGAACGACTCTCCGACGGTGACGTGATCCGGCTGGGCCGTACCGAACTGCGCCTGTTCGACCCAGGGGTGGCGCTCACCGACCCGGTGGGGCTCAGCTTCGGCCCATCCCGACGCGACGTCCGACCGACGCTGCCGCTGCCGCTGGCCGCGCCGCCGGGCTCGCGTCGCTGATCGCCTGGCGGCCTGCCACACCGGGTAGGCCCGTTGGGTGGCGGTCCGACACCTGGACCGACGGGGACACCCGTGGCACCATGCCGCGGATGGAGACCGAGCAGCGGACCGTGACGGCGAACGGCATCACTCAGGCGGTACGGGTGGCCGGCCCGCCGGACGGCACGCCGGTGCTGCTCATCCACGGCAACTGCTCGTCCGCGCTGTTCTGGGAGCCGCTGGTCCGCCGTCTGCCGCCGACGCTGCGGGTGGTCGCCCCCGACCTGCGGGGGTACGGCGACACCGCGACCGCCCCGGTCGACGCCACCCGGGGCCTGCGGGACTTCGCCGACGACGTGGCCGCACTGCTGGACGACCCGACGCTCTTCGACACCGACGCGCGACCGGTGGTGGTCGGGCACTCCCTCGGCGGCGGGGTGGCGATGCGCCTGCTGGTCGACCATCCGCACCGGGTGGGGGCGTTGCTGCTCGCCGCGCCGGTCTCCCCGTACGGTTTCGGCGGCACCCGGGACCTGACCGGCACGCCGACCACCCCCGACTTCGCCGGCACCGGCGCCGGCACGGCGAACCGGGACTTCGTCGCCCGCCTGGCGGCCGGTGACCGGAGCACTGACGCGCCGGCCAGCCCGCGCGCCGTGCTGCGAGCCACCTACGTGGCCGACCCCGCCTCGCTGGGCACCGATGAGGAACTGCTGCTGGACACAGTGCTCTCCACCGCCACCGGCGACGACAACTACCCGGGCACGGCAGTGCCGTCGGAGAACTGGCCGGGCACCGCGCCGGGGGAGCGCGGGGTGCTCAACGCGCTGGCGCCGACCTGGTTCCGGCTCGCCGACGAGCTGGTGGCCGTCGCCGAGAAACCGCCGGTCACCTGGGTACGCGGAGACGTCGACGTCATCGTCTCGGACACCTCGCTCTTCGACCTGGCGTACCTGGGTTCGCTGGATCTCGTGCCCGGCTGGCCCGGCGCGGACGCCTGCCCACCGCAGCCGATGGTCGGCCAGACCCGGGCGGTGCTCGACCGGTACGCGGCGGCCGGCGGCGCGTACCACGAGGTGGTGCTGCCCGGCTGCGGGCACAGCCCGCACCTGGAGCGCCCCGCGGAGTTCGTCGCGGAGTTGTTGGCTCTGACCAGCGTGGCGGCCGGGTAGCGGCACCGCTGGGTCGTGGGTGACATAGGCCACGGCGTCTCGACAACTCACCGTCACGTGGCAGACTCGCGCGCATAACCTTAGCGGCCGTTCAGTGGCCGTGCGGAGTCCTGGGGAGGCCGGTCGTGGCGCGCGAGTTCAGCACCGTTGGTGTGGTGGGGCTGGGCACCATGGGTGCCGGCATCGTCGAGGTCTTCGCCCGCAACGGCATCGACGTGGTGGCAGTGGAAATCTCGGCACCGGCGCTGGAGCGCGGCCGGGCCACCCTGAAGGGCTCCACCGACCGGGCGGTCGCCAAGGGCAAGCTCGCCGAGGCGGACCGCGACGCCCTGCACGAGCGGGTGCACTTCGCTGTCGGGCTGGACGCGCTGCACTCCGTCGACCTGGTCATCGAGGCGGTGCCCGAGCACCTCGACCTCAAGCAGCGGATCTTCGCGGAGCTGGACCGGGTCTGCCGACCGGAGACGATCCTCGCCACCAACACCTCGTCGTTGAGCGTCACCGAGATCTCGGTCGCCACCAGCCGACCCAACCAGGTGATCGGCATCCACTTCTTCAACCCGGCCCCGGTGATGAAGCTGGTCGAGGTGGTCCGCACCGTCGTCACCGCACCCGAGGTGGTCGCCGACGTCGAGGCGCTCTGCGCCCGGCTCGGCAAGGTCGACGTCACCATCAACGACCGGGCCGGCTTCATCGCCAACGCGCTGCTCTTCGGCTATCTCAACCACGCGGTCAGCATGTTCGAGTCGCACTACGCGACCCGGGAGGACATCGACGCCGCTATGAAGCTCGGCTGCGGCCTGCCGATGGGCCCGCTGGCGTTGATGGACCTGATCGGCCTGGACACCGCGTACGAGATCCTTGACACCATGTACCGGCGCGGCGGGCGGGACCGCCGCCACGCCCCGGTGCCGCTGCTCAAGCAGATGGTGACGGCGGGGCTGCTCGGCCGGAAGTCCGGCCGGGGCTTCTACACCTACGAGCGGCCCGGCTCCCCGGTGGTCGTACCGGATGGGGCGACGCCGCCGGCCACCGACGCCGCGCTCGCCGACGGCGCGCGCGCCATCGCGAAGGTCGGCGTGGTCGGCTCCGGAACGATGGCCACCGGGATCATCGAGGTCTTCGCGAAGGCCGGCTACGAGGTCGTCTCGGTCACCCGCGGCATGGAGAAGTCCGCGAAGGTCTGCGAGGCGGTGAAGACCTCGCTCAACAAGGGCGTGGTGCGCGGCAAGCTCACCGAGGCCGACCGGGACGCCGCACTGGGCCGGATCAGCTGGTCCGCCACGCTCGACCATCTCGCCGACGTCGACCTGGTGGTCGAGGCGGTCGTCGAGGAGTTGAGCGTCAAGAAGGCCCTCTTCGCCAGCCTCGACGAGATCTGCAAGCCGGGTGTGGTGCTGGCCACCACCACCTCGTCGCTGCCGGTGATCGACGTGGCGATGGCCACCCAGCGTCCGGCCGACGTGGTGGGGCTGCACTTCTTCAACCCGGCCCCGGTCATGCCGTTGGTCGAGGTCGTCCGCACCATCCGCACCTCCCCGGAGGCCACCGCCACCGCCCGCGCCGTCTGCGCCGCGCTCGGCAAGACCGGCGTGGTCTGCGGCGACCGGTCCGGCTTCATCGTCAACGCGCTGCTCTTCCCGTACCTGAACGACGCGGTGAAGATGCTGGAGGCCAGCTACTCGACGGCCGACGACATCGACCACGCCATGAAGTTGGGCTGCGGCTACCCGATGGGCCCGTTCGAGCTGCTCGACGTGGTCGGGCTGGACGTCTCCCTGGCCATCCAGCGCGAGCTGTACCTGGAACTGCGTGAGCCGGGCTTCGCGCCCGCGCCGCTGCTGGAGCACCTGGTCACCGCCGGCTACCTGGGCCGCAAGACCCGCCGCGGCTTCCGCGACCACTCGCACCGCTGAGCGGTGTCAACAGTGCGCGCCGGTGACGGCGTCTGAGTGGTGTGACCTTCGAGGAATACGTCAGCAGTCGCGGGCCGGCGCTCGTCCGGCTGGCCCGACTGCTGACCGGTGACGAACACCGGGCCGAGGACCTCACCCAGGACGTGTTGGCGCGCGCGTACGTGCACTGGCGGAAAATCTCCCGTGCCGACCACCCGGACGTCTACGTGCGCCGGATGATCGTCAACGCCAACACCTCCTGGTGGCGCCGCCGGTCCAGCCGGGAGTTGGCCACGGCCGAGTTCTCCGACCGGCCGGGGCGCGGGGACCTGGGTGGCGATGCGGCCGACCGGGACGAGATGTGGCGGCTGATCCTCGGCCTGCCCGACCGGCAGCGCGCGGTGCTCGTGCTGCGCTACTACGAGGACCTCGACGACTCGAGTATCGCCCAGATTCTCGGCTGTTCCCCGGTCACCGTCCGCACCCACGCGATGCGGGCGCTCAGCCAGCTGCGGGAGCGCCACGGCGTTCCCACGACGAACGGGAGCCGGCCGTGACCGACCTCGACGAGCGGATCGCACGGGCACTCCGTGAGCAGGCCGACGGGCCCGTGGACACCGACAGCCTCTTGAAGGCGGCGGTGAACGGGGGACGGGCCCGTCGGCGGCGACGGCGCGCCGTCATCGGGGCGGCGCTCGGCGTCGCGGTGCTGCTCGGGGCCGGTGTGGCAGTGCGTACGCCGTCGGCTGCGCCTCCCCAGCCGGCCGTGACACCCAGCCCGGTCGTGGTCACGCCGCCCCGGGCACCGGGGGTGCCGGGGGCAGCGGAGCGCCCAGCCCTGATCGGCACGGACCCACAGGTGCTGCACTTCGGGGTCGATCCGACAGCGGCGGAGCCGGTCGCCTGGCGCTCCGCGGGCCAGGTCGAGAGCATGCGAGTGGACCTGGGTGGCGGCGTGCAGGCGATGGTGATCGTTGCCGCTGACCCACGGACGGTCGAGACCGGTGACCCGAGCCAGCTTCGTGACATCGGCCCCGACAAGGCCACCGTCACCGGCGACAGGGATCTCGCCCCGCCCCGCCGGGACGTCGATGCCGCATCGAGGTACAACGGGGTGATACGTCAGCTCGACAGGGTCGCGAAGGGTTGGGTGCTGCGCTGGCAGCCCGTTCCGGGCCTGTACGTCCGGGTCGCGGCTCTCGGGGAGACCAGCGCCGAGGTCCGCCGGGCGGCGGCGGCGCTTCGGTTCGACGAAGCCCGCCGCTGTGTCGCGCCGATACAACTGACCGCCTTGCCCCCGGGTGCCCGGATCAGCGCGTGCGACGTGGCGGTGCGGCAACTGTTCTGGCCCCGCGTGGTGAATGTGGCGGGAACCACGACGCCTACGCAGATGCCCTTCGTGGCCTCGGATCACACCGAGGCGGCGTTGACAGTCGCTCTCAAGGGCGCGGCGACCTTGCCGGTACGGCTCGACTACTCACCGCGCCCATCCTCGCCCGACCGGGCCAAGGCCAAGGCCAACCGCGAGATCGCCGGCCGGCCGGTGTTCGACATGGGCGACTTCTGGCACGTGCTCGGAATTCCGAACACCCTGCTGTCTCTGGGGTACGAGAACCGCTGGGAACGGTCGCCCACGGACGCCGAGGTCAGCACGGTCATCGGCGGGCTCCGGGTCGCCGACGACCTTGGCGAGCCGGCCAGCTGGGAGTGACCGTAACCTTGGTGACTGTGAGCCCCCGTCGCAATCGCCCTCGCCGGGACGACAACGCCAACCTGGACGCCGACCGCGTCCGGCAGGGCGTCGCCTCGGTCCAGCAGTGGACCGACGGTGCCTGGCAGGTACGCGGCATCGGCGCCGGGGCGTCGGTCAAGACGTACCGCTGCCCCGGTTGCAACCAGGAGATCCCACCGGGGGTGGCGCACCTGGTCGCCTGGCCGGCGGACGGCCTGGGTGACCTGACCGACCGGCGGCACTGGCACAGCGGTTGCTGGCGGGCCCGGGAGCGGCGCGGCCCGGCGGTGCAGCGGGGCCGGAGCTCCCCGCGCTACTGAACGACCGGGCCCGGGGCGCTGCCACGCTGGACCGAGCCGACTGCCCCGGGGCGCTGCCGTGCCCGGGGTGAGCCGACCGCCCGGGTAAGGGCTCGGGAGCCTGCCCGATAGCGACCTGGGTCACCCTGTTCGTGCCTGGGCGGGCGGCGGCGGCGACTTCGCGACAGACTTGGGCGGTGAGCACAGCGATCCGCGCGTCGTCGATCCTCCCCGGCCGCCGGGAGGACATCGAGCTGCACACCGCCGACGGTCTTCGGCTGGTCGGTGAGCTGGCCCTGCCGGCCGACCGGCCGCCGGTGGCCACCCTGGTCTGCCTGCACCCGCTACCGACCCACGGCGGAATGATGGACAGCCACGTGTTCCGCAAGGCGGCCTGGCGGTTGCCCGCGCTGGCCGACCTGGCGGTGCTGCGGTTCAACACCCGGGGCACCAGCAGCGTGCGCGGCACCAGCGAGGGAGCCTTCGACGGCGCGGTGGGCGAGCGGTACGACGTGGCCGCCGCCATCGAGTACGCGGAGTTCGCCGAGCTGCCCAACATCTGGCTCGTCGGTTGGTCGTTCGGCACCGACCTGGCGCTGAAGTACGGCTGCGACCCGGCGATCGCCGGGGCGATCCTGCTCTCCCCGCCGCTGCGCTTCTCCGCCCCCGAGGACCTGACCACCTGGGCCAACTCGGGTCGGCCGTTGGTGGCCTTGGTGCCGGAGTTCGACGACTACCTGCGCCCCACCGAGGCGCGGGAGCGGTTCGCCGCCGTGCCCCAGGCCGAGGTGGTCGGGGTGCCGGGCGCCAAGCACCTGTGGGTGGGCGACGCGGAGACGGTGCTCGACGAGATCGTCCGGCGGGTCAACCCGGCCGTCGAGGTGCCGCTTCCGACAACCTGGGACGGCCCGATGGAGTCCGGCGACGTCAGCGCGTACGCCGACCGGACGGTGGCCGCCTTCGCCGACACCCCCGTGCCCGGCCCGGCCTCCACCAAGGCGGACTGACCAGAGGGCCCGAGGGCCCGGCCGCCGGTCAGGCGGGCTGACGCTCAGCGGCGCTCCTGGCGGGGCAGCACCACCTCGCGCAGGATCAGTTGCAGCGCGGCCACCGTGGGGATGGCGATCAGCGCGCCCACCACACCCAGCAGCGCCACTCCGAGCAGCGCGGCCAGCAGGGCGGCCACCTCGTTGACCTCCACCGAACGCCGCATCACCTTCGGGTAGACGAGGTAGTTCTCCACCTGCTGGTAGATGAGGAAGAAGACCGCGCAGGCGATGCCGGTGGGCAGGTCGGCGGCGAAGCCGACCAGGCTCACGATCACCGCGCCCAGGGTGGCGCCGATCTGCGGGATCAGGTCGGTCACCGCGACCACCACGGCCAGCGCGAACGGGTACGGCAGGTCGACGATCAGCGCGAAGACGAAGGTGGTAGCGCCGGCCAGCACCGCGATGCTCAGCGCGCCGACCATGTACGAGCCCACCTTGGCCAGGATCTCGTCGCCGATCAGCTGCACCCGCTGCCGCCGCGACCGGGGCACCAACGAGTAGCCCAGCGAGCGCAGCTTGTCGAAGTACGCCAGGAAGTAGATGGTCAGCACCAGCACGGTCAGCGTCCGGAACACCGTGCCGAAGATCAGTTGCGCGCCGCCCAGCACCCCGCCGAGCGCCCGTCCGACCGTCTCCGCGTTGGCCGCGCCCTGCACCCGCTCCACCACGTCGTACCGCTCCACCAGGTCATTGACCGTCGGGTTGCGGCGCAACTCGTCGAGCAGGCTCGGGATCTGGTCGATGAACTGCCCCGACTGCGTGATGATCGGTGGGACCAGCGCCACGATGCCGCCGCAGAGCAGCAGCACCACCGTCAGGGCGACCGCCGCCACCGCCAGGCCGTGCGGCACACCCCAGCGGCGCAGTCGGACCACCGCCGGGTTGAGGCCGACCGCGAGGAAGAGCGCGATCACCACCAGCACGAGGATGCCGCCGGCATTGCGAATCCCCAGATAGAGGGTGTACGCCAGCAGCACGCCCAGCGCACCGGTGAAGCCGAGCAGGAAGCTGCTGCGGCGCAGTGGCCGCCCGGGTGTGCCGAACTTCCCGGACGGGACCGCCGGCGGCTCGTCCAGGTCGACCCCCGGGACGGGAACCGGCACCGGCGGCGGAGCCTCAGCCGGCTGTGGCGTCTTCGGCGGCCGGGGATTGGGGGGCATGTCCGGGTCGTCGCCGGACGGGTCGTGCTGCGGCATCAGGACCTCCCGGCTCAGGCAGTCGGCTGACGGGCGACGGCCACGAACGCCCGCCACGCGGCGGGCGCGAACACCAGCACCGGACCGGCCGGGTCCTTGCTGTCCCGCACCCCCACGACCCCCGGCAGATTGTCCGCCACCTCGACGCACTCTCCGTTGCCGCTACGGCTGGACGTGCGCCAGAGCGCGCCGATCAGGTCCATGAGGTCACAACTTCCTTCATCAGTTCGATCGACTGGCGGCGAGACAACGCAGCGTTTCTGATCATCTCCCAACGCGCCAGCAGCGTAGCCACCTCATGGTCGCCATCGACCACGAGACCGTCAATCTGATGACTCCATGTGCCCCACCCAACCACCGTCGGCGCCTCGGGCCAGATTGAACGGTCCGGAAAGGCCGACGTGCAGCCCGGTCTCGGCCGCACCCCGCCGACCCGCAGATCTTGGACACTTTTCGTCACGCCATGACTGTCGTGTCCCGAGACATGTGTCAAGGGGAAGTCCCGATAGATGTGTCATGTGTTGTTGATCAGGCTGCTCGGGTGAGGGTGGTGTAGGTC
>NZ_JBEXHV010000010.1:0-254029 GCF_040608275.1 Micromonospora sp. NPDC005205 | reverse complement strand
CGGCGGCGGCGGCAGGGTGGTGACGGTGACTGGTGCGGACAGCGCGGACAGCAGTCCGACCTCGTCGCGGGCCCGCACCACGAAGGTGTACGTGGCGACCGGCGCGGGCTTGAGCCCGGGTGGCACCGGCAGGGCGCTGCCCTTGGCGAACTCGTCCCAGCTCACGTTCCACGCGGTCCAGCCGTTGCCCGGCTGCAACTCCACCTCGGTGCCCTTGACGGTGACCAGGTCACCGACCTGCGTCACCCCCATCAACCAGTCGGCCGCGGTGGCGGAGACGTTCGCGCAACCGTGCGAGACGTTGGTGTTGCCCTGGTCCCCCTCCGACCAGGGCGCGGAGTGGATGAACTCGCCGCCCCAGGTGTAGCGCTGGGCGTCGTCGACGTCGACCACGTAGCCACCGTTCGGCTCACCCCGGGTGTCGAAGGTGACCCGCTCGTGCTTTTCCATGATCACCATCTTGCCGCTGGAACTCGGCGTGCTCGGCTTACCCAGGCTCACCGGGATCCGGCGGACCTGCTTGCCGTCGCGCAGGACGGTCATCTGCTTGGTGGCGTTGTCGATCTCCAGCGAGACCTGACGTCCGATCTTGGAGGTCGCGGTCCGCTCGGCGTCGCCGACAAGGTTCTTTCCGATCGGCAGACCCTCCAGACCGGCCCGGACACTGATGGTGGTCCCCGGCTTCCAGAAATCGGGGGCCCGGTAATAGACCTGACTTCCATCCTCAAGCCACGACCAGGCACCCGGTTGCGGCGGATTCGTCTTTACGAACAACCGCCGCTGGACATCCGCCCTGGCCTCTTTCGGAATTCCTGGGTCGAAGGCCACCGTTACCGGCATCGCCGTGCCGTACGTCCGATTGCCGTTGAAATAGAGGGTGCTGGTGATCTGCGGCTTGGTCGACTTGGCCATCGTCGTGAACGTGGTGGTGCGGGTGGTGGTGGCACCGGAGTCACCGGTCGCGGTCACCTCCGCGGTGTAGGTCCGTCGTGGTTGCAGCGGGGCGCTCGGCACCCAGCCGGAGCCGTCCTCGCGCGGTTCGGCGTTGACCTGCTTGCCCTTGTCGTCGGTGAGCCGTACGCCGGTGACCCGTCCATCCTTGACCACGGTGCCCACCTCGGCGCTGACCGGGACGTCCCGGGCCTTGTCCCCCGGCGTCACGGCGAGTTCCGGTGGGGCGGCGTGCCTCTTGGCCGAGCCGGTCGCCGAACCCCGGTCGGCGGTGCACGCACCCAGGACGAGTGGTGCCGCTGCGATGGTTACCGCCAACAGCGTCAATCGCCGCCTAGACGTCATGTTTCAGTCCCCCCGTTTTTCGACTTCCCTCCGCCACATTCTTGCCCGCTTGACGGGACCATTCGCGGCATTCGGAAATAATTGGCGGCGCATTTATCGACCCATTTTCCAACAATGCTCCGCTTGGCCCAAACAGGGGTTCAACCGACCCGTGTCATGCGCTTTGCTCCGCTTGAGCGACGCAACGTCGACTGTCCGAATGGCGAGCGGAGGCGGCGGCCACCGTCGACCGGCGGCTCATGATCGACTCGGCTTCAAGGAAGTTGGGGCATCCCGGCCGCCCCGACACCGCGACTTCCATGAACCCCACGGGAAGTAGAAGGTCAGGCCCGGTGGCGCACCTCGTGGGCGGACTTTTGTCAGTTGAAGCGAAACTTCCGGCGAACGCGACAAAGCTTTGCCTTCGTCCGGAGGCAAGGGTAAGGTCTGGATCTAGATAGAGGGTTGCCCATTCGTCGATCAACTTGCCGCCACCTCTGCCGGGTCGCCGCGTTCCGCTCCCGATGGGTCCGGGCCGCACCCGCGCCGTCCCTCACCGTCCAGCCGGAGCCCGCCTCCGGCCGGTTCGGCGCGCCCGGCGGACGGCAGTCAGGTCGACCGCCGCCGACGGCGTCCCAGCCGTCAGGAAGGGACCACCACCATGGATCAACAACTCAACCGACCGGGGCCCACACCGGCGTCCGAGCCGGTCAGCCGGCGGGGAGTGCTGCGCGCAGCGACCGTCTCCGCGGCCGCTGTCGGCGCCGCCGGTCTGCTCGGCGGCCCAGCCGTCGCCGCGCCCGCCGCAACCACCGGGCAGGCCCAGGGTCGCCGCCGGGTGCCGGTGGACCGGATCAGCATTCAGCTCTACACGCTGCGTGATCAGCTCGCCGCCGACCTGCCCGGCACCCTGGACGCGCTGCGTCGCATCGGCTACCGGCGAGTGGAGCACGCCGGTTTCGTCGGACGCACCGCCGCACAGTTCCGGGCCGCGCTCGACGAGGCCGGGCTGCGTTCCACCTCCGGTCACGTCGGCATCCCGCAGCCGTTCGACGCCGCCACCTGGGAGCAGGCTCTCGCCGACGCCAACGTGGTGGGCTGCAAGAAGATCGTCCACCCGTACTTCGGTCGGGACGCGAGCGGTCAGCCAATCCGGGACCCCGCCGTCTACCGGGCCCTGGCTCGGGACCTGAACCGCGCCGGTCGGCTCGCCGAACGCGCAGGGCTGGACTTCGGCTACCACAACCACCAGCTCGAGTTCGTGCCGCTGACCGGCGGTTCGACCGGGTTCGACATCCTCAGCTCGCAGACCGATTCCCGGCTGGTGCACTTCGAGCTCGACCTCTACTGGACCTGGCGGGGCGCCCACGACCCGGTCGACGTGATCCGTGCCAACCGCGGCCGGATCCGCCAGGTGCACGTCAAGGACCTCGACGTCGAGGGTGGTTTCGCCGACCTCGGCGACGGCGTCATCGATTTCGGCCGCATCTTCGCCCACGAGCGGGAAGCCGGCATCGAGGAGTACATCGTGGAGCGCGACGACGCGGGCACCGCGCCGCGCTCCCCCGCCGACGCCCTGGACACCGCTCGCGTCGGCTTCGACTATCTCGCTTCACTTCGGTACTGAAACCACCCCGGGGGACTCACCTGATGAACAGGACCGCATTCGCGTCCGCCCTGCTGTTGGTGACGGCCGGTCTGGCCGTACCACCGTCGGCAGCGTCCGCAGCGCCAGCCGCGCCGCCGGACAGCAGCTTCCAGAAAGTGACACTGAACGACTTCCCGGGCGAGCCGATGAGCCTCGCCGTCCTGCCCGACCTGCGGGTGCTGCACACCTCCCGTACCGGTGAGGTCCGCATCCACGACCCGCGCACCGGGCTGAACACCATCGCCGCCGACATTCCGGTGTACGAGCACGACGAGGAGGGGTTGCAGGGCGTCGCCATCGACCCGAACTTCGCCCAGAACAAGTGGGTGTACCTCTACTACTCGCCGCCGATGGACACGCCGGTGGATGACCCGGCGACTCCCGGCGTCAACGAGGGGGACGCGCCGGAGACCGGCACCGAGGCGGACTGGCAGCGCTTCAAGGGCGCGCTGCGGCTGTCCCGGTTCAAGCTGGACGGGCAGAAGCTGAACCTCGCCAGCGAGCAGCAGATCATCGACGTGCCCACCGACCGGGGCATCTGCTGCCACGTCGGCGGCCAGATCGACTTCGACAGCAAGGGCAACCTGTACCTGTCGACGGGTGACGACACCAACCCGTTCGCCTCCGACGGCTACATCCCGATCGACGAGCGGGCCGACCGCAACCCGGCGTACGACGCCCAGCGCACCTCGGCCAACACCAACGACCTGCGCGGCAAGCTGCTGCGGATCAAGGTCAAGGCCGGTGGTGGTTACACGGTGCCGGCCGGCAACCTGTTCAAGGCCGGCACGGCGCAGACCCGCCCCGAGATCTACGCGATGGGGCTGCGCAACGCGTTCCGGTTCTCCGTCGACAAGCGGACCGATGACGTGTACGTGGGCGACTACTCCCCGGACGCGTCCAACCCGGACCCCGAGCGCGGGCCGGCCGGGCACGGTCGGTGGATGCGCGTCGACAAGCCGGCGAACTACGGCTGGCCGTACTGCGTGACGCCGACGATCGCCTACCGCGACTACGACTTCGCCACCGGTGAGTCCGGCGCCACGTTCAACTGCAAGCGCCCGGTCAACGACTCACCGCACAACACCGGCAAGCGCGTGCTGCCGCCGGTCGAGCAGCCGGAGGTCTGGTACGCGGCCGCCCCCTCGGCCGAGTTCCCGCAGCTGGGCTCCGGCGGCATCTCTCCGATGGGTGGTCCGGCGTACGAGTACGACGGGACCAGCACGTCGCGCACCCGCTGGCCGGCCTACTACGACGGGGTGCCGCTGTTCTACGAGTGGTCCCGCGACTACATCAAGGAGTTCCGCCTCGACGAGGACGGCGATGTCGACGACATCCGTCCGGTGGCGCCGTCGCTGGTCGTGGACAACCCGATGGACATGGAGTTCGGCCCGGACGGCGCGCTCTACGTCCTGGAGTACGGCGACGGTTACTTCGCTGAGAACCCGGACGCGCAGCTGTCCCGGATCGACTTCGTGCGGGGCAACCGGACGCCGATCCCGAAGATCAGTGGCACCCCGACCGTTGGGCAGGCCCCGCTGACCGTCGCGTTCTCCAGCGCCGGCACGACCGACCCGGACGGTGACAAGCTCAGCTACGCGTGGGACTTCAACGCGGACGGCTCGGTGGACAGCACCGCTCCGAACGCGAGCTGGACGTTCCCGGAGAACGGCTCGTACACGCCGACGTTGAAGGTCACCGACCGCACCGGACGGTCCGCCTCGGCGTCCCTGCCGCTGGTGGTCGGGCCGACCGCGCCGGTCATCGAGTTCGTCGCCCCGGAGGCCGGGCAGCCGTTCCAGTTCGGGCAGACCGTCGCGTACGAGGTGAAGGTCACCGACGACCTGCCGGTGGACTGCTCCCGGGTGAAGGTCACCTACGTGCTCGGGCACGATGAGCACGGGCACCCGCTGTCCACCTCGACGGGTTGCTCCGGAAGCATCCCCACCTTCCTCGACGGTGGGCACAGCGGCGCGGACAACCTGACCGCGGTGTTCGTCGCGGAGTACACCGACGCCCCGACCGACCCGGGCGTACCCCCGCAGTCCGCTTCGGCGACTGTGGTGCTGGACCCGACCCCGGTTGCCGGTCTGGCCGGCTGATCGGTTTCACCACGACAGTGGCGGCGGCCGGATCCTTCCGGCCGCCGCCGCACGTCGTTCAACGTCCGGATCTCGCCGTCACCGTGGCCCTGGCGTCCCGACGGCGACCAACGTCGGGTCAGCTCCAGTCGCTGTCCACGTGGTTGTCCCGCCACCGTCCGCCCACCGGCGGGGTGTCCAGTCGCATGCCCTCGTCGGCGTTGCCGGCCAGGTCGTTGTCCTCGACCCGGCAGTCCACGCAACTGCCCCGATCGGTGATCCACAGCCCGTGCGTCTGGGTCGGGTTGTCGTGGTTGTCCCACACCCGGTTGCCCCGGATGGTGGCCGAGTCGAACGGCGCGTCGACGGTGATACCGGCCCGCAGCTTCGGTGCGGCGGCCAGCTCGTATCCGCATCCCGGCGGTGGTACGTCCCCGCTCCACGCGCTGAACGCGTCCGGGCGGACCGGGGCGAGGGTCAGTTCGTCGCCGGTGTTGGAGGCCACCATGGCCACTGCCTTACCGACCCGCAGGACCTTGCCCCGGTGCCCGTCGTGCGGCCAGTTGGCCGACCGGTCCACCAGGGACCGCTCGCTGTAGCGGACGGTGTCACCGGTACCTCCGGTGCCCTCGCCGTACTGCCGTCCGTTGTTGCGGATCCGGTTGTTGAGCAGCACCGCGTCGGTCATCTGGTGGTCGATCCGGATCGCGTCGAGGCCGTTGCCCCAGAATTCGTTGCTCTCGATCACCACGTCCCGGATCGAGCCCCGGTAGCCGCGCCCGAGGTCGTGCGAGTGATAACCGTGCCGGCCGTTGCCGCTGATCCGGTTGCCTCGGACGGTGTACGGGCCAGGGCTGTTACCGATGCTGACCCCGTCGTACATGTTGCCGTCGATGACGCAGTCGGTGAGCAGCCCACCCCGGCCGGCCACCGACGAGGTGCCCTGCGCCGACACGTCGAACCCGGTCTCCAGGTTTCCGGTCATGGTGCAGGCGGAGACGATCAGGCCGTCGGCGCCCCAGTCGGAGATGCCGAAGCGGTTGCCCTGACTGTGGCAGCCGACGATGCGGTAGCCGCGTGGCGGCGCCCAGTAGTCCTTCTGCAGCTCCAGGAAGATTCCGTTGGTGCCGTTTGCCAGGGCGGTGCAGTTGGCGATGGTCAGCCGCTCCACCGCTCCCCAGCCGCCGATACCGATCCCGATGCCGGCGCCACCCATTTGCTCGCCGTTGTCCAGTCGGCCACAGCCGACCACCACCACGCCGTCGATCAGGGAGTCCTGGAGGAAGTCGCAGCCCAGCCCGGTGGCGGCGGTGTGGTGGATGTAGAGGTTGCGGAAGACGCCCCGCACCACGTACTGGAGGCCGAGGCCCTTGGCCAGGTAGTTGTACTCGGCCATGGCGACGCCGGAGCCGTCGATCTGGAAGTCGGAGAAGGTGCAGTCGGCGATGTGCCGGTCCCGGTCGGCGCCGTGCTGCACGGTGGTCCAGAAGGCCAACGGGGTGGGGTCGGCCCGGTTGCCCTCGTTGCTGAGCATGAACCGGGTCGCCGCCGGGCCGGCCCCGATCAGCGACACACCGCTGCGCCACACGGTGCCCGCGTCCCGGATCGAGTAGATGCCCGGCGGGCAGTAGATGACCCGGGCCCGTCCGTCCGAGGCGTACCCGGCGCCGAGGCGGTCCACGAGGGCGGCCAGCGCCGGCTGGTCGTTGGTCGCGCCGTCACCGGTGAGCCCGTACTCCAGCGCGTCGCAGTACAGCGGCGCGCCGGCCGAGGCGGGCCGTCGTACCCGGACCGAGTTCAACAGCAGCTCGTTCGCCACGGCCACGGCGGGCTCCCTTCGACGCGTGCGGTGCGTTCCGGCGGGGCCGACTTCCCGGTGAGGCCGCCGGGAAACCCCGACCCGATGACGCCCCCGGCCCGATGACGCCGCCAGGGAGCCCCGGCCCGATGACGCCGCCGGGGAGCCCTGGGCGTGCGCCGGCCCCGGCGCCGCACGGGCGGCACCGGGGCCGAGGGGGTACGCGTCAGACGGCGGCGATCAGCAGCGCCGGTCGCTCCACGCAGTCGGCGACGTGCCGCAGGAAGCCGCCGGCCACCCCGCCGTCGCAGACCCGATGGTCGAAGGTGAGGCTGAGCTGGGTCACCTTGCGGACGGCGAGCTGCCCGTCGACCACCCACGGCTTGTCCACGATCCGCCCGACCCCGAGCAGGGCCGCCTCGGGGTGGTTGATGATCGGCGTGGAGCCGTCGACACCGAACACCCCGTAGTTGTTCAGGGTGAAGGTGCCACCGGTCAGCCGGGCCGGGGGCAGGCTGCCGGCCCGCGCGGCGGCCGTGGTGGCCGCCAGTTCGGCGGCCAGCTCGGCGGTGGTGAGCCGCTGGGCGTCGCGCAGCACCGGCACCAGGAGCCCCCGGTCGGTCTGCGCGGCGATGCCGAGGTGCACCCCGGCGGACTGGACGATGCGCTGCGCCTCGGTGTCGACCCGGGCGTTGAGCTGCGGGAACCGGCGTAGTCCGCTGAGGCAGATCCGGGCCAGCAGGGCCAGGATGCTCACCGGCGCGTCGGGCGTCGCGGCGTTGATCGCGGCGCGGGTCTCCAACAGACCGGTGGCGTCCACGTCGACCCAGATGGTCACCTCCGGGATCTCCCGCCGGCTGCGGGAGAGCTTGTCGGCGATCACCTTGCGGACGCCGGTGAGCGGGACGATGACGTCGCCGTCCCCCGCCGGGGCCGACCCGACCTGCGGGTCCGGCACGGCGGCGAGCCGGGTGGCGGGCGCGGTCAGCGCGGCCTCCACGTCGGCGCGGCGGATCACACCTCCGGGTCCGGTGCCCCGCACCGTGTCGAGGTCCACGCCGTGCTCGCGGGCCAGCCGCCGCACGATCGGCGAGATGACCAGGGCGGCGGGGGGCGCTGCCGGGTCGCGCGACATGGCGCCGGAAGCCGCGCCGGTGCCGCCGGTCGGGCCGGCGTCAGCCGGTTCGGGGGCCACCGCCAGGCGGGGCCGACGCCGACGGCGGGTGGCGGTGCCGTGGCCGGTGCCGTACCCGATCAGCACGTTGCCCGAGCCGGCCCGTTCCTCCTCGCGGTAGGTGGCGTGCCCGGCGGGCTCGTCGCCCCCGTCCAGCGGCGCGATGGTGATCAACGGCTGGCCGACCGGGCGTACCTCACCGGCCGCGCCGTGCAGGGTGACCACCCGGCCGGCGTACGGGCAGGGCACGTCGACGACGGCCTTGGCGGTCTCCACCTCGACCACGCTCTGGTCGACGGTGACCACGTCACCCACGGCGACCCGCCACTCGACGATCTCGGCCTCGCTCAGACCTTCGCCCAGGTCGGGCAGGAGGAAGACCTGCGTCCGTTCGACGATGGTCATGCCGCCGCCCAACGCGCGTCCGGCTGGTCGTCCCACTGAAGGCGGGCGACCGCGTCGAGCACCCGGTCCACGCCGGGCAGGTGGGTGTGCTCCAGCATCGGCGCCGGGTAGGGGATGTCCAGCCCGGCGACCCGCAGCACCGGGGCGTGCAGCGCGTGGAAGCAGCGCTCCTGCACCCGGGCGGCGATCTCCGCGCCGACGCCCGCGAAGCCGGGCGCCTCCTGGATCACCACGCACCGGCCGGTACGCCGGACCGAGGCGGTGATGGTCTCGTCGTCGAACGGCACGATGGTGCGCACGTCGACGACCTCCAGGTCCCACCCCTCCTCCCGGGCGGCCTCGGCGGCCTCCAGCGCGACCGGCACCGCCGGTCCGTACGCCACCAGGGTGGCGTCGCGTCCGGGCCGGCGCACGACGGCCCGGCCGAACGGCTCGTTGCGGGTCGGCAGGGACGCCTCGGCGCTGGCGAAGTAGAGCTTCTTGGGCTCCATGAAGACCACCGGGTCGGGGTCCTCGATGGCCTCGCGCAGCAGCGAGTACGCGTCGTCGACGGTCGCCGGGGTGACCACCTTCAGTCCGGGGGTGTGCGCGTAGTACGCCTCGGACGAGTCGCAGTGATGCTCGACCCCGCCGATTCCGCCCGCGTACGGCACGCGGATGACGATCGGCACGCTCAGCGCGCCCCGGGTGCGGTTGCGCAGCTTCGCCACGTGGGAGGCGATCTGCTCGAACGCCGGGTACGCGAACGCGTCGAACTGCATCTCGACCACCGGGCGCAGGCCGGACATGGCCATGCCGACGGCGAAGCCGACGATGCCGGCCTCGGCGAGGGGGGTGTCGAAGCAGCGGTTCTCGCCGAAGCGGGCCTGGAGGCCGTCGGTGATCCGGAAGACGCCGCCGAGCGCGCCGACGTCCTCACCGAAGACGACGACCCGGTCGTCGGCGGCGAGCGCGTCGGCGAGCGCGGTGTTGAGCGCCTTCGCCATGGTGGTGGCCATCAGGCGTCGCCCTCCTCGGCGTGCGCGGCGGCCAGCTCGGCGCGGACCTGCTCACGCTGTTCGACAAGCTGCGGGGTGGGCTCGGCGTAGACGTGGTCGAAGAGGCTCAGCGGATCGACTGTGGGCTGCTCGTTCATCCGGGTCCGCAGGTCCGCCGCGTACGCCTCGGCCTGCTCGGCGATCTCGGCGACGGCCGCGTCGTCGAGCACTCCGCGGGCGCGCAGGTAGGTCTCCAGGCGGGCGACCGGGTCCCGGTCCCGCCAGGCGTCGACCTCGGCGCCGTCGCGGTAGCGACTGGCGTCGTCGGCGTTGGTGTGCGGCTCCATCCGGTAGGTGTGCGCCTCGACCAGGAACGGTCCCTTGCCGGCCCGGGCGTGGGCGACCGCGCGGGTGAGCACGGCGAGCACCGCCACCGGGTCGTTGCCGTCGACCTGCTCACTGGGTACGCCGTAGCCGACGCCCTTGTAGGCCAGCGACGGCGCGGCGGTCTGCCGGGACAGCGGGACGCTGATCGCGTACCTGTTGTTCTGCACGAAGTAGACCACCGGCGCCTTGAACACGGCGGCGAAGTTGATCCCCTCGTGGAAGTCGCCCTCGCTGGTGGCGCCGTCACCGATGAAGGCCAGCGCCACGGTGTCGCGGCCCTGGTACGCCTCGCCGTGCGCCAGGCCGGCGGCGTGCACGCACTGGGTGGCGAGGGGGGTGCACTGCGGCGCGGTGTGCACCTCGGTCGGGTCGTAGCCGCAGTGCCAGTCGCCGCGCAGCAGGGTGAGCACCTCGACGGGGTCGATGCCTCGGGCAACCAGCGCCATCGACTCGCGGTACGTGGGGAAGACCCAGTCGGTGTCGCGGACCGCGAGGACCGCGCCGACCTGGCACGCCTCCTGGCCCCGCGAGGACGGGTAGACGGCCAGCCGACCCTGCTTGGTCAGGGCGGTCGCCTGGGTGTCGAAGCGGCGGCCGAGCACCATCCGGCGGTACAGCTCGCGCAGCACCTCGGCGGGTGGTTCGGGGTAGTCGGCGCGGGCGGGCAGCGGCGTGCCGTTCTCGGCGAGCAGGCGGACCGGCTCGGCGTCCGGTAGCAACGAGCGCGCCGGGTCGGGCGGGGTGACCGTTCGACGGGTGCGCGGGGATGCCCTGCGGACCGCCTGGGGAGTGGTCGTCACGGCGGAACCTCCTGGGACGTGTGGTGAGCCTATGCTTCCGCTTGTGGATGATTGACTCAAGATCGACACAGAAGGCGGGACGGTTGGCATGCGGAGGGCGTACCAGTGAGCCAGGAGACCGCCGACGAAGCAGGCCGGGGCGCGGGATCGGGACGATCGGCCCGAGCGTTGGACGAGGTCGACCGGCGGATCCTCGACGAGCTGGTCCGCGACGGTCGGACGTCGGTGCGTACCCTCGCCGAGCGGATCCACATCTCCCGCACCAACGCGTACGCGCGGGTGGAGCGGTTGCTGCGCGACGGGGTGATCACCGGGTTCCGGGCCCAGGTGGCGCCCGAGGCGGCCGGGCTGGGCACCTCGGCCTACATCGCCCTGACCATCGAGCAGAACACCTGGCGGGAGGTGTCGGCCGAGCTGGCCCAGGTGCGCTACATCGAGCACGCCGCGTTGCTCGGCGGTGACCACGACGTGCTCGCGCTGGTGCGCGCGCCGGACAACGCCGCGCTGCGCGACGTGGTGCTGGGTCGGGTGCAGAGCATTCCGGGGGTGCTGTCCACCCGCACCTGGCTGGTCTTCGAGGAGTTCGACGGGGTTGGCAGCCCCTGGGCGTGACCGCCGGCCTCAGCGCTCCGGCGGGGCCTCCAGCCCGTCGCGGTCGGCCAACTCCAGCAACGGTTCCAGCGAGTGCCGGTCACCGTCGAGGCCGGCGTGCGGGTCGCCGCGCTCGGCGAACCGGGCCGGCATGCTGAGCACGTCGAAGTCCTCCGGACGGGCCTGGTCCAGCTCCGACCAGTCCAGCGGCGCGGAGACCAGCGCGGCGGGCGTCGGCCGGATCGAGTACGCCGAGGTCACCGTGTGGTCCCGGGCCATCTGGTTGTAGTCCACGAAGACCGGCCGGTCCCGTTGGTCGCGCCACCAGGTGGTGGTGACCAGGTCCGGCAGCCGGCGCTGCATCTCCCGGCCCAGCGCGAGCACCGCCCGACGGCAGTCACCGAAGCTCCACCGCGGCTCGATCGACAGGTAGACGTGCAGCCCGCGACCGCCGGTCGTCTTCGGGTACCCGGTCATGCCCAGCTCGGCGAGGAACGCCCGCACCTCGTGCGCCACCGGCACCACCTGCTCGAAGCCGACGCCGGGCATCGGGTCCAGGTCGATGCGCAACTGGTCGGGGCGTTCCACGTCGGCGGCGGTGACCGGCCACGGGTGGAACCGCAGGGTGCCCAGGTTGGCCGCCCAGATGACCACTGCCAACTCGCTCGGCGCGACCTCGTCGGCCGTCCGGCCACTGGGGAACGTGATGTGCGCCGTTCGCACCCACTCGGGCGCCCCGGCCGGCAACCGCTTCTGGTAGAACGCGTCGCCCCGGTTGGTCTGCCGGGTGGCGATCGTCGCGCCCTCGAAGACACCGCGGGGCCAGCGTTCCAGCATTGTCGGCCGGTCCCGCAACGCGCGCAGGATGCCGTCGCCCACCGCCAGGAAGTAGCGGACCACGTCCAGCTTGGTCAGCCCACGCTCCGGGAAGTACGGCTTGTCGGGGCTGGAGACGCGGACCAGCCGCTCCCCCACCTGGATCTCCTCCGCCGCCGTGGCCACGCCCTGAGGGTACGACGCACAAGCGCCCCGTACAGCCACCGAGCGGACACTGGCGCGGCGCCGACGGAGCTGGGCTTCGACGGCAGCGATGACGCGCTCGCTCAGGTGAGCAGCAGCACGCCGACCACGACCAGTGGCAGCCCGACGAAGAGGAAGATGCCGACCCCGGTGAGCACGCGCCCTCCGCCGCCCGTCTCCCGCTCCGGCGCGGCACCGAAGGTGGCGCGCGGGCCGAGCATGCCGATCCGACTCATCGTCAGATCGCCCGTCATGCCGATGAGCCCGCCCACCACAACCAACCCGATGCCCAGCCGAGCGGCGTAGTCACCGCCAGCGACCGCCACCCAGATCATCGCCCCGACCGCGACCACCGCCCCGACCACAACGAACAACAGGACCGCTTCCCGCAGACCTCGCAAGACAGCCACTTTTGACCCCCGTCACCTGTCCGGCGCACATTGTTTCGCATCACCAGGTCGCGGTGCTGCCCCGAAACCGACAGCGACCACCGGACACGGTTACCGCCGGCGGCGCCCGGGTAGGGGGGCCGCATGGCGGAACTGGCAAACCTCTGGATCGTCCGGCACGGCGAGAGCACCGCGAACGTCGCGGCGACGCACGCCGAGGCGTCGGGCGCGGAGCTGATCGACCTCACCCATCGCGACGCCGACGTGCCGCTCTCCGCGACCGGCGAGGAGCAGGCCCGGGCGACCGGCCGTTGGCTGGCCGAACTGCCGGCCGCGAGGCGCCCGGATGTGGCGGTCGTGTCGCCGTACCTGCGCGCGGTGCAGACCTCGCGGCTGGCGCTGGCCGGCAACGACATTCCCGTCCACCGCGACGAACGGCTGCGCGACCGGGAGCTGGGCATCCTCGACGGGCTGACCGGGCACGGGGTGCGCCGGCGGTACCCGGACGAGGCCGAACGTCGGGAGCGGTTGGGCAAGTTCTACTACCGGCCGCCGGGCGGGGAGTCCTGGACGGATGTGGCGTTGCGGCTGCGGACGCTGCTGGGCGACCTGCGCCGCGACCACGACGGTTGCCGGGTGCTGCTCTTCGGCCACGACGCGCTGGTCTTCCTGCTTCGCTATCTGCTGGAGGGGTTGACCGAGGACGAGTTGATGGCGCTCACCCGGCAGGACGTGATCGCCAACTGTTCGATCACGGAGTGGTCGGCGGACGACGACGGCCGCCTTGCCGTCACCGCCTTCAACGATGTCGCGCACCTGCGTCAGCAGGGCGCCCAGCCGACCAGGGAGGACGAGATCCATGCCGAGCCGGTCTGAGGTGAAGGTGATCACCCCGGCGTTGCTGCGGGACTGGGCACTGCCTGTGCCGGTGGGCGGGAAGGAGAGCCGGGGCACCGTGCTGGTGGTCGGCGGTTCCCGCTTCACGCCGGGCGCGGTGCTGCTCGCCGGAGTGGCCGCCTTGCGCGCCGGCGCCGGGGTGCTCCAGCTCGCCGCCGCCGAGTCCACCGCGGCGGCGCTGAGCATCCAGGTGCCCGAGGCGCTCGTGGTCGGCCTGCCGGAAACCACCGACGGTGCGGTCGCCGCCGACCGGAACGGTCAGCTCGGCGACCTGGTCGCGCAGGCCGACGTGGTGGCGATCGGCCCCGGCCTGAAGGCGATCGACGAGACCAACCGTCTGCTGAGCCTGGTCCTGGAGGCGGCCCGCCCGGACACGTCGCTGGTCCTCGACGCGTACGCCCTCGGTGCGCTCAGCCACTCACCGGACCTGCTGGTCGGCTCGGGTCGACCCGTGGTTCTCACCCCCAACGTCACCGAGGCCGAGCACCTGCTCGGGCGGGAGCCGGGCGACGACCTGGACTCCGAGGCGGCCGAGTTGGCCGCCCGGTACGAGGCGGTGGTGTCGCTGTACGGGCACGTGGCCGCACCGGACGGGCGGGGTTGGCGGGAGGAGAGCGGCGACGCCGGGCTGGGCACCTCCGGCAGCGGGGACGTGCTCGCCGGGCTGCTGGCGGGGCTGTTGTCCCGGGGTGCCGACCCGGCGCAGGCGGCCTGCTGGGGCTCGTTCGCGCACTCGGTGAGCGGCCAGCGGCTGATCCCCCGCTACGGCCGGATCGGCTTTCTGGCTCGGGAGCTGCTCGACGAGATCCCCCGCACCCTGGCGATGGTCTGAGGCGGTTTCACCTGTTTCCGCATTCGACGTCGGGGTACCGGAACCCCACCAGCCGAGACTCGTCAGGGAGGTCAACCGGTGTCGACCGATGCCATCGTCCTGCTCAAAGAGGACCACAAGGAAATGCGCCGCCTGTTCAAGGCCTTCCAGGACGCCGAGGAGGGGCCGGCGAATCAGCGGCAGAAGTTGGTGGACCAGATCCTGGAGGCACTGACAGTGCACACCTACCTGGAGAACGAGGTGATGTATCCGGAGGTCCGCCGACTGCTGCCCGACCTGGAGGACGACATCCTCGAGTCGTACGAGGAACACCACGTCGCCGATGTGCTCTGTGCCGAGTTGGCCAGCATGGACGCCGGCGACGAGCGGTTCAACGCCAAGACGACGGTGCTGATCGAGAACGTCACGCACCACGTCGAGGAGGAAGAGCAGGAGTGGTTCCCCAAGGTCCGCGACGCGCTGGGCCGCAAGCAGCTCCAGGAGATCGGCGAGAAGATGATCGCGCTGCGCGCGGACGCGCCGCGTACCCCCACCGCCCCGAAGGCGATCAAGAAGGCGCTCGATGCGGTGACGGCCTGAGGCACCCGCTCACACCGAAGGGCCCGGCACAACGCCGGGCCCTTCGTCGTGCCGCCCCGACCCGCCGCGCCGGCCCCGGCCCCGGCCCCGGCCCGCGATCTTGCACTTCCTGTTGCCGATTGGCACTATCTCATGCCGTTTTGTCGCGACAGAAAGTGCAAGATCGCGGGAGGAGGGGCGGCGCGGGGGCGGGGGCGGGGCGAGGCGGGGGGCTGGGGGTTAGTTGCCTACCGTGTGCCCCGCGTCGCATCGCCCAATCACGTTGGCGGGGTCGCCTCCCGGAGGGCGGCCCGAACGGCCGGTTCCGGCCCGGTAGGATTCCTCCCGGGCCGTTACTGGCGCGTGGGGATGGAGAACCATCGGGGAGCGGCCTCGTCACGTGGACGTTTGCCGAGCGCCTGGGCCTTCCGCCGCACGTCTGTTGGAGGTCGCATGTCCCGCAACGCAGAGTCCACCGCATTCCGGAGTGCCCTTGAGGTGATCCGGGCTGTCGAGCCGCGGGTCGCCGACGCCATCGGCGCCGAGCTGACCGACCAGCGGGAGTCACTCAAGCTGATCGCCAGCGAAAATTACGCCTCCCCGGCGACCCTGCTGGCCATGGGCAACTGGTTCAGCGACAAGTACGCCGAGGGCACCGTCGGCCGCCGCTTCTACGCCGGCTGCCAGAACGTCGACACCGTCGAGGCCCTCGCCGCCGAGCACGCCCGGGAGCTGTTCGGCGCCGCGCACGCGTACGTGCAGCCGCACTCGGGCATCGACGCCAACTTGGTCGCCTTCTGGGCGGTGCTCGCCGACCGGGTGGAGTCCCCCGCCCTGAAGAAGGCCCAGGTCCGCCAGGTCAACGACCTCACCGAGGCCGACTGGTTCGCGCTGCGCCGCGAGCTGGGCAACCAGCGGATGCTCGGCATGTCGCTGGACGCCGGCGGCCACCTCACCCACGGTTTCCGGCCGAACATCTCCGGCAAGATGTTCGACCAGCGCAGTTACGGCACCGACCCGGCGACCGGTCTGATCGACTACGACCGGGTGGCCGAGGCGGCCCGCGAGTTCAAGCCGCTGATCCTGGTGGGCGGCTACTCCGCGTACCCACGGAAGGTGAACTTCCGGATCCTGCGCGAGATCGCCGACTCGGTCGGCGCGACCTTCATGGTCGACATGGCGCACTTCGCGGGCCTGGTGGCCGGCAAGGTGTTCACCGGCGACTTCGACCCGGTGCCGCACGCGCACATCGTCACGACCACCACCCACAAGTCGCTGCGCGGTCCGCGCGGCGGCATGGTGCTCTGCCAGCCGGAGCTGGCCGACCAGGTGGACCGGGGCTGCCCGATGGTGCTCGGCGGGCCGCTGCCGCACGTGATGGCCGCCAAGGCTGTCGCGCTCGCCGAGGCCCGCCGGCCCGACTTCGCCGACTACGCCCAGCGGATCGTGGACAACTCGCAGGCCCTCGCCGAAGGTCTGTTGCGTCGGGGCGCGACGCTCGTCACGGGTGGCACCGACAACCACCTGGTGCTGATCGACGTGTCCGGCTACGGGCTCACCGGCCGGCAGGCCGAGCAGGCCCTCCTCGACTCGGGCATCGTCACCAACCGCAACTCGGTCCCGCAGGACCCGAACGGCGCCTGGTACACCTCCGGCATCCGGATCGGCACCCCGGCGCTGACCACCCGGGGCCTGGGCACCGCCGAGATGGACCAGACCGCCGAGTTGATCCACACCGTGCTGACCCAGACCACCGCCGGCGCCAACGCCGACGGCACCCCGTCGAAGGCGAAGTACACGCTGGACGCCGGCCTGGCCGACAAGATCGCTGGCCAGGCCACCGACCTGCTGGCCACGTACCCGCTCTACCCCGGCATCGACCTGAGCTGACCCGACCAACTCGCGTCGATCATGGAGTTGTGGTGCCCGAATGAGGGCGGATAGCGAATTTCGCCCACCACCACAACTCCATGATCGACGCGGACGGGGGCGGACGGGGGCGGAGGGCCGGGGTCAGGCCATGGGGCGTTTGAGGTGGTAGCGGTGGACTTCGGTGCTGCCTTGGACGTTGTTGACGTCCTCGGCGGCGGAGACCAGCTCCCACCCCTCGCGGCCGGCGCGGTTGAGGTGCGCGATGGCGGTGTCGCCGTAGGCGGTGATGTCCTTGCGGGACCCGTCCGGCGCGTACCAGACGAACGAGACGTGAAAATTGCGGCCCTGTCCCTGATAGCGACGGACGAGCAGGGCGTACTCCCAGGCAACCATGCGGCTTATTATGGCCGTCCAACGAGGACGGCGGCACGCGGGTCGTCGCGCATTGCCATCCGATGAACGCGGTGTGTCAACCCGCCCGGCGCGTCAACTCGTCGGTGATCAGCGCCGCGAGGCGATCCAGCCCGACGTCGATCTGCTCCGGTGTGACAGCGCTGACCGACAACCGCAACGCGCGCACCGGAGCAGTGTCGTCGTAGAAGTGCGCCATCGGCGTCCACAGCACCCCGTAGTCGCGCGCCGAGCGGTCCAGCAACGCGTCGTCGACCGGGAACGGCACTGTCACCACCACGAAGAACCCGCCGGCCGGCACCGTCCACCGCACCCCGGGCTGGTCCGGGTGCTCCGGCTGGTCCGGGTGCTCCGGCTGGTTGGGCTGGTCCGGCTGGTCCGGCTGAGCCGGAAAGCGCCGGGTGAGGCCGGCCACTAGGTGGCGCAGATTCCTGGTGTACGCGGACCGCTCCCGGGTGTTGGCGGCCACCAGGCTGCAACCGTGCTCCAGCAGCCGGCCGCCGATCACCGCCTGCGCGATCGGTGACGTGTTCACGGTGACCATGCTCTTGATCATGGCGAGCTGGTCGGCGAGCGTGCCGACCCGCCCGCCCGGGCCGCCGACCCGCTGGTCGGCGACGACGTAGCCGACCCGCGCCCCGGGGAGCACGGTCTTGGCGAACGAGCCGAGGTAGACGACCCGTCGGCCGGTATCCAACGCCTTCAGGGTGGGCGGGCGCGGCCCGTCGTCGCTGTGGAACAGTCCGTACGGGTTGTCCTCCAGCAGCAGCAGATCCTCCTGCGCCGCCAGGTCCAGCAACCGTTGCCGGTGTGCGGTGTCGATACTGACGCCGGAGGGGTTGGCGAAGTCCGGCATCAGGTAGCAGGCGCGCGGCCGCAGCCCCGCAGCCCGGGCCCGGCGCACCTGGGCGGCCAGGTCGGCCAGGTCGACCCCGGTCGGCCCACCGGCGACCGGCCACACCGGCAGGTCCACCAGCCGGGCCGCCCCGGTCAGGCCGACGTAGGTCGGGGCGACCGCGAGCAGCACATCCGCCGGGCCGGCCCGCAACGCCCGCAGCACCAGGAACATCGCCTCCTGGCAGCCGACGGTCACCACCACGTCCTCCGGGTCGACGGTGATCCCCTCGTCGACGGCGAGGTTGCGGGCGATCAGGTGGTGCACGATGCCCTTGGTCCTGCCGTACTGCAGCAGCAGCCGCCGGGCCTGCTCGGGTCGGTGCCCAAGGTCGTCGACGAGGTGCCGGTGGAAGGTGTCCAGGTGCCGGTGCACCGCCGCGACGTCGAAGAACTCCTCGTACGGCCGGCCGGCCGCGAGGGACACCGCCGTCGGGTGACGCTCGGACACCTCGTTGAGGAAGTTCATCGAGGTCAGCGCCGGATCGCCCAGCGCGGGGTGCAGGTCGGCGACGGTCAGGTCGACCGGTTCGGCAGCGCTCATCACTCAGCCCACCCCGAGGGTGCGCAGCTGGCCGGCCGCCACCACGTCGGCGCAGCCGGCCAGGGTGAGCGCATCGGTCAGCTCGGCGGCGAGCAGCCCCAACGCGTCCCGGGCGGCCGGTTCGCCACCGGCTGCGAGGGCCCAGAGCAGCGGTCGGCCGACAAGCACCCCGGCCGCGCCCAACGCCAGCGCCCGCAGCACGTCGGTGCCGCAACGGATGCCGCTGTCGAGCAGCACCTGGCAGCCGTCCCCGACCGCGTCGACGACCTCCGGCAGCATGGTGACGCTCGCCGGTGAGCCGTCCAGTTGCCGCCCGCCGTGGTTGGAGACGACCACCGCGTCGGCGCCGACCCGTACCGCCTCGGTCGCGTCGCGCGGGTCCAGCAGCCCCTTGACCACCAGCGGCAGGTCGACCTGCTCGCGCAGCCACGCCAGGTCCGCCCAGCGCAGCGCCGGCGCGAACGACGCGGCGGTGTGCGCGGCGATCGCGGACACCCCGGGGGCGCCGGAGTGCGCCAACGCGTCGCGACCGTCGGGGAGGTTCGCGGCGACCACCTCGGTCGGCAGCCGGAACGCGTTGCGCAGGTCCCGGGGACGCCGGCCGAGCACCGGGACGTCCACTGTGACCACCAGCGCCCGGCAGCCGGCCGCGACGACCCGGTCCAGCAGGTCGCGGACGAGCGCCCGGTCGCGCAGCCAGTAGAGCTGGAACCAGACGTCCGCCCCCGCCCGGGTGACCTGTTCGATGGGGGTGCTGCCCAGCGTGCTGGCCAGGTACGGGATCCCGGCCGCGCCGGCCGCCGCGGCCAGAGCGAGCTCTCCGTCCGGGTGCACGAGCCGCTGGTACGCCATCGGCGCCACCCCGACCGGCATGGCGTACCGACGGCCGAGCAGGTGGGCGCCGAGGTCGACGGTGTCCACGCCGCGCAGCACCCGGGGCAGCACCGCGACCCGGTCCAACGCGCGACGGTTCGCGGCGAGGGTCACCTCCGACGCGCTGCCGCCGGCCAGGTAGTCCCACACGTCCGGCGGCAGCACGGCCCGGGCGCGCTCGGCGTAGTCGGCGAGCGACACGGCCGGCCGGTCGGCCAACCCCCGCTCACCCATCGCCGGGCCCCGCCGCGGCCCCGCCGGCCGCCTCGCCCGAGCCCGCCGAGGCCGGCAGTCCGAAGCGCTCGCGGAGGAAGACCGCCGCGCTTTCCTGCGCGTGCCGCCCGTCGGTGAAGGTGCCCGGCATGGCGAAGAACCCGTGGATCATGCCGGGGTAGTGCGCCAGCCGGGTGGGCACGCCGGCGTCGCGCAGCCGATCGGCGTACCGCTGCCCCTCGGCGCACAGGGGATCCAGTTCGGCGGTGATCACCAGCGCCGGCGGCAACCCGGACAGGTCCTCGGCGAGCAGCGGCGAGGCCAGCGGGTCCCTCGCGTGGGCCGGGTCGACCAGGTAGTTCCTCCGGTACCAGACGACCGATCGGCGGTTGAACAGCGCCGGGTCCTCGTCCCCGGCCGGTTCGCCGCTCTGGTCGGTGTTCGGGTAGACCAGCAGTTGCGCGGCGAGCGGCGGCCCGTCCGTACGGCTGAGCAGGGTGACCGCGGCGGCCAGGTTCCCACCGGCGCTGTCACCACCGACCGCCAGTCGGGTCGGGTCGGCGCCCAGCTCGTCGGCGTGCCGGGCGATCCACGAGGTGGCGGCGTGGCAGTCGTGCACCGCCGCCGGGAAGGGGTGCTCCGGTGCGAGGCGGTAGCCGACGGTGATCACCTGACAGGGCACGGCGTTGGCCAGCCGCCGGCAGATGCCGTCGGCGGTGTCGATGCTGCCGAGCGTCCACCCGCCGCCGAAGAAGTACAGCACTGTGGGCAGCGGACCCGACCCGGCCGGTCGGTACACCCGCAGCGGCAGCTCCCCGGCGGGGCCGGGGATCCGCTCGTCGCGTACCTCGGCCACCGGCTCGACCGCGCCGCTGCCGGCGCGGATCGCGGCCAGGTCCGCGGCGCGCGCCTCGGAGAGGGTCTGTGCGTACAGCGGTGGGGCGCCGGCCGCGGCGCGGGCCGCCCGGTACGCGGCCACCTCCGGGTGTGCTGCCATGTCGCTCCTATCCGCCGGTGCTGACCAGCAGCTTGTCGATGCCACGCAGGAACAGGCTGCCGCTGAAAGTCGGTGTCTCGGTGACCGTCAGCGCGGGGAACCTGGCGAACAGCCGGGGCAGCGCGAGGCGACCCTCCAACCGCGACACCGCCGCGCCGAGGCAGAAGTGCAGACCCACCCCGAAGGCCAGCGACGGCGGGCCGGGACGGGTCGGGTCGAAGGTGTCCGGGGCCGGGAAACGGGCCGGATCGCGGTTGGCCGCCCCGATCATGATCAGCACGTTGTCGTCGGCGGCGACGGGCACGCCGTGCAGCACGGTGTCGGCCGGCGCGGCGCGGGCCAGGAAGTGCACAGGGCTCGCCAACCGCAGCACCTCGTCGACGCAGCCCTGCGCCAGCGTGGCGTCGGTGGGCAGCGCCGCGACCGTCCGCGGGTGGGCCAGGAGTAGCGGCAGCCCGTTGCTGAACATGTAGACGGTGGTGACGAAGCTGGCGTTGAACAGCACGATCAGGTTGCTGACCAACTCCTCCTCGGTCAGCTCCACCTCCCCGGAGTCGAGCGCCTCGACCAACGCGCTGAGCAGGTCGTCCCCGGGCAGCCGGCGGCGGTGCCCGATCAACTCCCGGTAGAAGGCCCGCAACTCCTCAGCGGCGGTGTTGGCCGCGGCCAGCCGCTGCGGGGTCTTCCCCGCCACGTCCAGGAATTCGTCGATCCACTCCACCCGCTCGCGGTACCACGGCAGATCGGCGGCCGGTATGCCGATGAACTCGGCCATCACCAGAGCCGGAATCGGGTACGCGAAGTCGGCCACGAAATCGACCACGCCATCCCCGGCGTCCGCCATCCGGTCCAGCAGCTCGTCGACCACGCGCAGGATCACCGGCTCCAGCGCGCCGAGCCGGCGCGGCGTGAAGGTGCGGGAGAAGACGTGCCGCATCCGGGTGTGATCGGGCGGGTTGACGAACATCATCGAGGTCTGGAAGGTCCGCAGGATCTCGTGCTCCTCCCAGCCCGGCGGCGGTTGTTTCGTCCATTCCGGATCGCGCAGCAACCCGTCGACGAGGTCGTAGCCGACAGCGACCGCGGCCACCGTACGGTGCTCGGCGCGCGCCGGCACCGCGCTGATCGGGCCGAACCGGTGCAGTTCCGCGTACCACGGGTACGGGTCCTGTCTGCCCTGCTCGCTGTACAGGCCGGTGAGTAACTCCCCTACCTCCATGATCAAACTCCTCCCCAGGATGTCGGTGACCGGGGGCGGCGGGGATCACCCGCCGCCCCCGGTCCGGATCACAGGTCGAGCAGCCGCAGCGGCACGACGTCTGCCAACGCCTGGTTGCCGGCGTCGTTCGGGTGGATGTGGTCCCCCGAGTCGTACGCGGGCAGCAACTGGCTGGGCCGGGCCGGGTCGCGCAGCACCCGGTCGAAGTCGAGCAGCCCGTCGAACTCCCTGCTGCCGCGCAGGTACGCGTTCACCGCCTGGCGGGTGGCCTCCTTCTGCGGCGTCCACACACCCGGCGCGCCGTGCCCCTCGTACGGGGTCAGCGTGGCCACCAGACTCGTCAGCCCGCGCTGCTGGAGCTGCTGGTTGATCTGCCGCAGCGTGCCGATGATCGCCTCGGGTGAGTCGTTCGACATCCAGATGTCGTTGATGCCCAGGTGGGTGACGACGGTACGCACCCCGGTCTGGCCGAACACGTCCTCGTTGAGCCGGGCCGCCGCGTTCGGGCCGAGCTGGTAGTAGCCCGGGTAGTTGCCGTCGCCCGGCTCGGTGCCCTCGTGGTTGAGCCGGTTGCCGGCCAGGCTCAGGTTGAGCACACCCGGGGTGCGCTTGTCCGGCCGGTCGGCGAGCAACCGGTCGGAGAGCAGGTCGGGCCAGCGCCGGTTGGCGTTGACGGTGCTGCCGTTGCCGTCACCGATGGAGTCGCTGAGCACGACCAGCGCGCCGGGGCTGCCCTTGCGTTGCACGTCGACGCCGGAGAGGAAGAACCAGCAGCAGGTGGGACGGGTGGTGAAGCCGGTGCCCTCGGCCGCCCCGGTCAGATCCCCGGCGCCGATGAAGTTGGCCTGCTGGGACTGCCCGTGGAACGTGGTCGGGCCGGTCGGCGTCGGGAAGTGCACTGTGACCACCAGGTCGCTGTCGTCAGCGACCGGGAAGGCCAGCGGGTCGCTGAGCAGTTCGGCGCCCCGGTTCATGGTCGCCGTGGTCGCACCGGTGAAGCTCAACGGACGTACCGAGGCCGCGTCGATGTCGGAGAGGTCGTCCGGTGTCGCGGTGTTCGGCCGGGCGACGGTGGCGCGACCGACGGTGACCGCCTGCTCGCCGTAGAGGTTGCTCAGGCGGACCCGCAGCGCCGGGCCGCCCACGGAGACGTGCACGATCATCCGGACGCTCTGGTTGTTGAGGCCGGTGTTCGTCAGCCCGACCGAGTTGCCCCGGGTGACCGCGGTGGCCCAACTGCCCGCCCACTCGGCGCGGGAGTCGGGTCGGCCGGCGGTGGTGCCGGACGGACCGGCGCTGGCGACGACGGCGGGTGCGCCGGCGACCAACAGCGCGGCCGCAGCGGCGATGACAGGCCATCTCTTCGGGGTTGCCGTTGCCATGGAACCTCCATCGTGGGGCAGCCCAGGGCCGTCCGCTGACGGCGCCCGCCTGGACGATGGTCCAGAAACCTAGCCGCCGCCGCTGACAGACGTCAATCAACCTGATCGACGCGATCAAATGTCCGGCGGGCCGTTCGGATCGCCCGTCGGCACGGTTCCGACCAGCCGTTTCGCGCCTAGGCTTCCAGGCGGCGGCGGTGCGGTCGCCAACCGCGCCACCGTCGCGTCGTCACCGGGAACTGCCCGGGGACCGCCGCTTTTCTCAGATGGGGGCTGCCGGATGACTGACGGACCCGGGCACACCACTACCTACGTGGACAGGGTGTTGGACCTCTTCGCCGAGTTCGGCGACCGGGAGGCGCTTGTCGGCGCCGATCGCCGACTCACCTACACCGAGGCCGCCGCGCTGGTCCGGGCGATGGCCGCGACGATGACCCGGCACGGCGTACGGCCCGGGTCGGCGGTGCTGGTGACAGTCGCTAACGCGGTGGAGGGTCCGCTGCTACAGCTCGCCCTGCATCTGCTCGGCTGCCGGACGATGTGGGTCGCCCCGGTGACCGCGCGCCGGGAGGTCGACGAGTTCATCCGGTTGGCCCGCCCGGACGCCCTGGTCTACGACGCCCGGGACCGGGCCAGTCTGGGCCCGGAGCTGGCCGCCGCGCTGCCCGGCACACCGGTGTGCTGTCTGGGCTCGGGCGGCACCGGGCCCGATCTCACGGCCGACGCCGACGCCGACGCCGACGTGACGGGCCTGCCGGCGTCGGTGCCGGCGCCCGAGTCGTTCCTGCAGACCAGCGGCACTACCGGCAGCCCGAAGCTGGTGCACCACAGGGAGAGCTTCTACGCCCAGATCCTCGCCCTGGCCGCCGACTTCCGCGCCGCCGGGTTCCCGTTGCTGCGGCACCTGTCGCACTCGCCGATGTGGCTGGCCAGCGGGCAGATCACCACGCTGTTCAACCTGTTCACCGGCGGGGTGCTGTTCCTGCGCGACGACTGGGACCCGGTGGCCTTCGTGGACACCGTGCAACGGGAGCGGATCAACTCGACCTTCGTCACGCCGCCGATGCTCTACGAGGTGCTGGACCACCCGGCGCTGGCCGGCGCGGACTTCTCCGCCATGTTCATGTTCAACGTGGGCGCCGGGCCGGCCGCGCCCGCCCGACTGCGCCAGGCCATCGCCCGGTTCGGCCCGGTGCTGCGCATCGTGTACGGCCTCAGCGAGGCGGTCGTGATCACCGCGCTGCCCGGGCTGACCGACGATCCGGAGCACCCGGAACGGTTGCGCTCCTGCGGGAGGCCCTACGGCGACGTCCACATCGAGATCCGCGATGACGACGGCGCGGTGCTGCCGACGGGCCGCGACGGCGAGGTGTGGGTACGGACCCGACTGAGCTTCGCCGGCTACCACGGTCAGCCGGAGCTGACCGCGCAGACGCTCGTCGACGGGTGGGTGCGGACCCGCGACATCGGCCACCTCGACGACGACGGCTACCTCTACCTCGTCGACCGGGCACACGACATGATCGTCACGCATCGCCGGAACTGGGCGATCTTCTGCCGTCCCATCGAGGACGTGCTGGTCGGGCACCCCCAGGTACGGGCCGCCGCCGTCATCGGCGTGCCGGACGAGACGGTCGGCGAGGTGCCGCACGCGTACGTGGTGCTCGGGCCGGGCGCGACGGTCACCGGGGCGGAGCTGATCGACCTGGTGACCGTCGAACTCAACGAGATGTGGGCACCGGCCGCTGTGGAGCTCCTCGACCGGCTGCCGGTGAACCGGTCGATGAAGGTGGACAAGCGGGCGCTGCGCGCACGGTACGCGGCCCGTCGGGCGGCGGCGGTCGGGGCGTGACCCCCCGCCGGCAACTGGTCGTCCTGGTCAGCGCGGACCTGATCTCCAACCTGGGCACCCGCATCTCGGTGGTGACCATTCCGTGGCTGGTGCTGGTCACCACCGGCAGCCCCACCAAGATGGGACTGGTCGCGTTCGCCGAGACCCTGCCGTACCTGCTGTCCAGCGCGTTGGGCACACCCTGGGCGGACCGGATCGGCCTGCGCCGTACCTCGATCCTCTGCGACGCGGGCAGCGCGGTGGTGATGGTCGTCGTGGCGCTGACCCCGTGGTTGGGCTTCGTCCCGCTGGTGGCGCTCGTCGCGGTGGCCGGCGCGCTGCGGGGCATCGGGGACCGGGTGAAGCACGTGATGTTCCGGCCGGTCGCGGAGGCCGCCGGAGTGCCGCTGATCCGCCTGACCTCCGCGTACGACGGGCTCAGCCGGGTGGTGACACTGTTCGGCGCCGCGGTGGGCGGCCTGCTGATCGCCGTCTTCGGGGTGACCGAGGCGATCCTCATCGACGCGGCCAGCTTCGGGGTCTGCGCGCTGCTCATCGGCGTCCTGGTCCGCCCGCCGGCCGCCCCGACGCAACCCACCCAGCCGGAGAGTTACCTGCGCGCCCTGCGGGGTGGCTTCAGTTACCTGGGCCGGGACCGGCCGCTGCTCGGCATGCTCGGCGTGATCTCGGCGCTGAACATGGTGGCCAACGCCAGCGTGGCCGTCTACATCCCGGTCTGGGTCGCCCGGGAGCTTCCCGGCCCGAGCGGCCTCGGCCTGGTGTTGGCGGCGTTCTCGGCGGGCGCGCTGCTGGGCAACCTGGTGTTCACCGCGCTCGGGCCCCGGCTGCCCCGGCGGCTGACGTTCCTGATCGGCGCGCTGGTCGCCGGCACTCCCCGGTTGGTGGCGCTGGCGATCAGCGACGAGCTGCCGGTGGTGCTCGTGGTGACGTTCCTGTCCGGAATCGGCATCGCGGCGGTCAACCCGCTGCTCGGGGTGGCGCTCTACGAGCGGGTGCCGCCGGAGTTGCAGACCCGGGTGATCGGCATCGCCGGTTCGTTGGCGTTCGTCGGTCTGCCGGTCGGCGCGCTGCTCGGCGGCTGGTCGGTGGACGCGCTGGGATTCACCCCGGCCCTGCTGACCATGGCGGCGGCGTGCCTGGTGGTCACCGCGTACCCGCTGCTGAGCAGGGCCTCCGGCCCGGAGACACCGGTGCGGCCCACTCCCGCCACCACCCGGTAAACCCGTTGCGGGTCCGCCCCGGCTGCCGCAGGCTCGGGCCGATGAACGGACAGCCCACCTACGGCGTGCCGGTGACCGACACCGCCACGGCCGACCGGATCGACACGGCCCTGGTCCGCCGACTGGTGGCCGAGCAGTTTCCCCGGTGGGCGGAGCTGCCGATCCGCCCGGTCGAGGTCGGCGGTCTGGTTTCACGGCGACGTCGCGGACGGCAACCCTGGACGATCAGGACCCGGCCAAGGCCGAGTGGGCCGCCCGCGTCCTCAGCGAACTCCTCACCGAGCACCACGCGCACCGCTGAACCGTCACCGGTCGGCCGGGGCCCGGGTGGCGTGCTCGGTACGGCAGCGCGGGCAGCGCAGCCGCGTCCCGGCTGCCGCCCGGGGCACCCGCAGCCGCTGGCCGCAGCCGCAGGTCAGTACCGGCGCCGACGCGCGGAGGTACTCGTCCCGGTCCCGGCGCGGCCACCGGCCGTGACAGCGGGCGCACCACTTCGGCGGGTAGCTGTGGTAGTGGGCGAGGCCGAACGCCCCCGCGATCATCAGCGCGACGGGGACCAGCAGACCGAGCGGCGCGAGCAGCGCGGTCGGCACTCCGCCGAGGCCGTCGGAGACCAACTCGGCGACCACCGCGAGCACGGCCACCGGCACACCGAGCAGTGTGAACCCGAAACCCCAGGCGAAGGTCAGCAGGGACGGCAGGAACATCCACATGCCGCCCGGCGCCCAGCGGCGGACCCCGTACCCGCCGCAGCGCGGGCAGTTCGGCGAGGCGCGGTGCGGCACCGACCGCAGCGCCTTCGGCGCCAACCACTGCACCAGGAGCTTGAGGATCTCCTCGACCAGTTTCGTCGCGAGAGCCTGAAGAAACGAACCGAGCATCCGGTCACCTCCCTCGCCGACGGATTCCGCTGTCGGCCCACCGCCCATGGTGGGCGGTGGGTGCCAACATCCCGGCCCAGCGCGCCGATATCGTCGCGCCAACGACGCCGATCCGACAGCGCCCGCGCGTTGTTCGTCGGACGTTCGGTTGCTGGTCGCGTGGGCGTCGGCGACGGCTGACTAGCGTCTACGGTCGTCACCGCACCTGGAGGCCGCCGCGTATGACGTCGTCACCCACCCGCCGCCGCACCGGGGAGGTCGTCGCCGTGCGCCGGATCGGCGACAGCGCGCCGCACAGCGCGTTCACCGACCTCGTCCGGTACGCCGGAAGCTGGTTCTGCGCCTTCCGGGAGGCCCGCACCCACCTCAGCGACGACGGCGTGATCCGGGTACTGACGTCGGCCGACGGCCGGTCCTGGACCTCCGCGACGGTCATCGCGCAGCCCGGTGCCGACCTGCGTGACCCCCGCTTCGTGGCGCGCCCCGACGGGCGGCTGCAACTGCTCGCGGCGGCCGCCACCGGCGCGGCCAGCAAGACGTTCCAGACGGTGACCCGGCTCAGCACCGACGGGCATACCTGGGGTGATCCGACCCCGGTTGGCGAGCCGGGCGTCTGGGTGTGGCGGGCAGCCTGGCACGACGACGCGATGTACGGCGTCGGCTACGCCACCCGGGAGCCGAGGTTCGCCCGGCTCTACCGCAGCACGGACGGGGTGGACCTGCGGCAGTGGGTGCCGACGCTGTTCGCTGACGGGTACCCCAACGAGTCCGGTCTGGTCTTCGCGCCGGACGGTACCGCCCTGTGCCTGCTGCGGCGGGACGCGGCCACCGCGAGCGCGCAGCTCGGCCGGGCCGTGCCGCCGTACCGGGACTGGACCTGGACGGATCTGGGTGTCCAGGTGGGTGGGCCGGCGCTGCTCCGACTGCCCGACGGGCTGCTGTTGGCCGGGGTGCGCCTGCACGACGGCGAGGTCCGCACCGCGATCTGCGTCGTCGATGCGGACCGGGGCGAGCTGACCGAACTGGTCGCGCTGCCGTCCGGGGGCGACACCAGCTACCCCGGTCTGGTCTGGCACGACGACCTGCTGTGGGTGAGCTACTACTCGTCGCACGAGGGAAAGACCTGTGTCTATCTGGCCGAGGTCGGCCTGACCGGCTGAGCCTGGCCCGGCAGCCCAGCGGTCGGCTAGCGTGCCGGCATGCCATCGACGCTCACCGAATCGACGGACCCGTACTGTCTACGTCCCGGGGAGGCCACCGAGTTGCTGAACGGGCACCCGTGGCGGCGGTTCGTGGCGCTCGGCGACAGCGTCGTGGAGGGCATGTGTGAGCCGACACCGGGCTACCCGGACGTGCAGTGGGTCGACCGGGTCGCCGCCGAGCTGACCGCCGTGCGCCCCGAACTGGCGTACCGGAATCTGGGTCGACGCGGGCTGCGCGCGCACCAGGTGCGGGCCACCCAGCTTGCCCCGGCGCTGGCCTTCGCACCGGACCTGGCGCTTGTCGTCTGCGGCGGCAACGACGCCTTTCACAAGGCGTACGACGCGGAGGCGGTGGACGCCGAGCTGACCGCGATGATCGTCGCGCTGCGCGAGGTGGGCGCCGACGTGATCACAGTGGGCATGTTCGACGTCTCACACAGCCCGGCGGTGCCCGCGCACCTCCGGCCCGGCCTGGGCGAGAGGATGCGCCGCCTGTCGGCCCACACGGCGAACCTGGCCGAGCGACTGAACACGATCCACGTGCACCTGACCGACCATCCCCTGACGGCCGACCCCACCCTCTACAGCACCGACGGCCGCCACGGCAGCGCCCGCAGCGACGCCATAGCCACAGCCCAAACCCTGCGCACCCTCTCCCCCCACCGCACCCCCCAACCCCGATCCCACCCGCGTTGATCATGAAGTTGTTGCCACGACACGCCGCCGCGGAGGGCAATAACTTCATGATCACCGGAGAACGAGGGGGTGGGCGGGGTTCCCGGGGAGAGGGGGTCAGTCGCGCAGGAGGATTCCGGTCAGGAGGACGCCGTGGGCCAGGTTGAGGATGCCGTCGCAGCCGGGGTAGCCGACCCTCGCCAGGCCGCCGGATGCTTGGCGGCCGAACAGGTACGGGGCCAGGGAGTACGGGACGTCGGCGGTGACCGTCTCACCCGTCTCGATCTGGACGAAGTCCATCGACACCCGGTCGGTCGGCAGGTACTCCTGGAGGATGGCGCCGCCCTGCTCGACTGCGGCCCGCACACCGTCGGCCCAGTCCGCAGCGCTCAGCTCCGGGCCGAGCAGGACACCGTGCCCGGCCGAACCGTCGGCCGGCTTCGCCACCAGCGTGGCCTGCTCGGCGATGGCCCGGTCGAGCACCGCGGCGGTCAACGGCACCGTGTACGGCACGTGCCGGCGGATCAGTGCCTGGTCGTCGGCGGGCAGCCCGTCCACGTCCTCCCACAGCCAACCGAACGTGGTCTTGTTGCCGAGCAGCCAGGCCGCCGCCGACACGAACATCGGTAGGGTGCCGGCGGCGAGGGCCACTGCCACCGCGTCCAGACCGGCGGTCGGGGTGACCCGGTTGGGCACGAACAGCCGGAACAGCGCGTCGACAGGTGCGCCGTCGACGACCAGACGGTTGTCGGCGTCCAGTGTGGCGGTGGCGACCGGGGCGATGACCAGGTCGATGCCGAAGTCCCGGGCCCGTACGGCGAGGGGGTCGAGGATCCGGATGAACGTCTGCGGGTCGTCGAGGCCCGGGTAGTCGCCGTCGAAGTCCATCAACAGCGCCACCCGAGCGCCCTCGGGCAGCCGCAGCTCCTCACGGATCGCCACGAACCGCTGGTCCAGCAGCGACGGCGCGGCCCGCACCGGCAGGTCGTCGAGGATGCCGTGCTCCCGGTAGAGGCCCTCGTACCGCTGGATGACGGTGTCCGCGTCGAACCCGCCACCGAGGCTGCTGTCGATGTTGTACTCGACGAACTTCGGCACGCCGGCGGAGAAGATGACGTCCGGGCGGTACGCGGCCAGCAGCGCCTCGGTCAGCGGCTCGGCCTCGTCCAGCAGCCGGGTCTCCCCCGCCGGTACGCCGAGCAGCCGGCGCAGCTCACCGGCGGTGTCGGCCCGACGGCGGCAGGCGTCGAGGATGAGCTGGGCCAGCCGGTCGCAGACCTCGTTGAGCTGCCGCCAGGCATCGGCGGTGAGCACCGGGGGCCGGGCCAACCGCCACTGCTTGTTGTACGTCGCCCGACCGTGGAAGACCTGCTCCCAGGCCGCCGCCCCGCTTGCCACCATGGCTCGACGGGCCGGCTCCGGCAGGTCGCTCCAGGCCCGGTCGGCCGCCGGCCACGGGTAGTTCGGATCAGTCATGAGCCGTCCTTCATCGTGAGGTGGATCGCGGTGGCGAGCTGGTCGCGGCCGGGCTGGACGGCCCGGTCCAGTGCCGGGGCGAACGGCAGCACCGCCCCGTCCGGGCGGGTGACCCGGCGCGGCGGGGCGAGCAGCCGGACCCGCTCCACCACCGAGGTGATGATCTCGGCGGCCATGCCGCAGGAACGGTTGCCGTCGTCGAACACCACGAGGCGTCCGGTGCGGGCCACCGACTCGGTGAGACCGTCGATGTCGAACGGGTACAGGGTGCGCGGGTCGAACACCTCCACCGAGACCTGCTCGGCGAGCTCCTCGGCGACGGCCAGCGCGTCGTGCACCAGGTGCCCGATCGCGACCACTGTCACGTCGTCGCCGAAACGGTGGATCCGCCCCCGGCCCAGCGGCACCGGCGTCAGGTCGTCGACGTCGTCACGCACGTCCATCGCGCCGGCCGGGGCGAACACCACCACCGGGTCGTCGTGGCGGATCGCGGTGACCAGCAGCCCGTACGCGTCGGCCGGGGTGGCCGGCACGACGGTGACCACGCCGACGTGGGCGAAGAGGCTGTACGGGTGGTCGGAGTGCTGCCCGGCCCACCCGGTACGCGAGCCGGACCCGGGCACCAGGTAGGTGACGGGGACACGGCACTGCCCGCCGGTCATCAACGGGAACTTGTGCGCGTGGTTGACGATCTGTTCGAAGACCAGGAACAGCAGCGACGGGATCTGGAACTCGATCACCGGGCGCAGCCCGGCCAGCGCCGCCCCGGTGGCGAAGCTGGTGAACGCCTGCTCCGACAGAGGAGTGTCGCGGACCCGTTCGGTGCCGAACCGCTTGGCCAGCCCGGTGGTCACCAGCGACGCCCCGACCTGGACGTCCTCGCCGAGCAGGAACACCGCCTCGTCGCGGGCCAACTCATCGCCGAGGGCCCTCGTCAGCGCCCGGCGGTACGACAGTCGGGGCACCTCAGCCACCTCCGGTGCGGGCGGTCAGGCCGCTGGCGTACAGGTAGGTCAACGCGTCGGCCGGGTCGGGTCGCGGGCTGTTCAGGGCGAACCGCACCGCCGCGTCGAGGGTCGCCTCGACCTCGGCGTCCACGGCGGCGCGGTCGGTGTCGGTGAGGCGTTCACCCTGGATGCGCACCGGGTCCCGGGCCCGACCACGGGTCACCTCGTCGGGTGGCCGGTAGTCGAGGCGTACCGCGTGTTCGAAGGTGTGGTGCACGTCGAAGCGGTAAGTCCGGGCCTCGATCAGCTCGGGGCCGCCGCCGGCGCGCATCCGGCCGACGGCGGCGCACGCGGCGACGCGTACCGTCTCGGGGTCCTGGCCGTCGACCTGGACGGCCGGGATGTCGAACGCGGCGGCCCGGCCGGCGATGCTGCCGGCCACCGCGCCGGCCACCGGCATGGTGGTCGCGTAACCGTTGTTCTCGCAGACGAACAGCACCGGCACCCGCCAGAGCGCGGCCAGGTTCAACGCCTCCAGCAGCATCCCCTCGTTGACCGCGCCGTCGCCGAAGAAGCTCACCCCGACGGTGTCGCGGCCCCGGCGGCGGTGGGCCCAGACCGCACCCGTGATGATCGCCCCCGAGGCGCCGACGATCGCGTTGGCCCCGAGCACGCCGATGCTCAGGTCGGCGGCGTGCATCGAACCGCCCCGGCCGGCGTTGAGGCCGGTGACCCGGCCGCACAGCTCGGCGAGCATCCGGGCCGGGTCGGCCCCGCGGGCCAGGACGTGCCCGTGCCCACGGTGGGTGCCGGCGAGCACGTCGTCGGCGCCCAGCGCGGCGCAGACGCCGGCGGCGATCCCCTCCTGACCGAGGTACGGGTGGATGCCGCCGACGATCTGCCCGCCGTGGACCATCTCCACCGCCCGTTCCTCGAACCGGCGGATCAGCCGGACCGTGCGGTAGAGCCGGACCGGGTCGGCGTCGGTCACACGGGCCCCTTGATGGCGGCCAGGATGTCGTCCCAGAGCCTTGCCCGCGCGGCGAGGGCGGTGTTGACGGTGTCGGCGCACTCCTGCCACTTGGTGTCGTCGTCGCCGCACAGGTCGGCGAGCATCTGCATGGCCATCGGAGTGTGCTGTTCGCCGTCGACCTCGATGTGCCGCTCCAGGTAGTCGACGAAGGTGTGCAGCCGGTTGCTGACCTCGTTGACCGAGACGACCTGGGTGAACATGTCCGGGATCAGGTCCTCCCGGCCGAACGCGAACGCCGCCGCCTGGCAGTGCACCGGTGTGGACTCGATGATCTGCCAGGTGGTCGCGGCGAACCTCGCCGACGCAGCCGGCACCCCGGCCTCGGCGAGCGCCTCGGTGACCGGTCGGCCGGCGCGCAGCAGGTCGATGAGCGCGTTCACCGCCGTGGTGTCCGCGCCGGCCTCGGCCATGCCCCGCACGTACAGCTCGAAGTGGCTGATGTAGCCACCGCCCAGCTCGTCGCTCTCCTCGACCATGACGATGTCGTTGATGAGGCGGCGGCTGCCGGTCGGGCCGGTCGGGATCCACGGCACCGTGACACAGGTCAGTTGCCGTTGCAGCGACTTCAGCAGGGACATGAAGTCCCAGACCGCGAAGACGTGGTGCTGCATGAAGGTGACCAGCGCGTCGTGGGTGTCGAGGTTGGCGTAGAGCGGGTGCTTGACCACGGCGTCGCGCCGGTCGGTCACCGCCCGCTCCAACCGCTCGATGCCCGGGTGCGTCTTACCCCAGTCGTACCGTGACATGTCAGCCTCCCTGCTGGGCGCGGTGGCGCCAGATGACCGGGCAGTAATCGGGGTCCGCGTAGTCCGGCCGCCCGTCGTGGGTGCGGCGGACCAGCACGTCGTGGTTGTACGAAGCGAATGTGCCGTCGGAGAGCGGATACTCCCGCCAGGCGTTGTCGCCGTCCTGCAGGTGCAGCGAGATCGCCTGGCGGGGGCGACCGCTGACGTTGGGGCCACTGCCGTGGTAGGTGCGGCAGTGGTGGAAACTCACGTGTCCCTTGGGGATCACCATCGGGATCTTGCGGATCTCCGCGCCGTTGTACGCGGCGTTCTCGGCCAGCATCTCCTCCAGCTGGCTGCGGTCCCGGTCGGCGAAGTGCCGCACCACAGTGTCGTCCGCGCCGATCTCCTTCCACCGGTGCGAACCGTCGACCATCGTGATGGTGCCCATCTCCTCCCCGCAGTCGTGGAAGGGGATGAACGCGGTCAGCATCTTCTCCGACGACGAGGACGCCCAGTAGTGCTTGTCGAAGTGCCAGGGCACGATGTTGCTCGGCTCGCCGGAGATCGGCGGCTTGTAGATCAGCGTGGACTGGAAGACCCGGATCTCGTCGGCTCGGGCGAGCCGGGCGGCGACCGCGCCGAGCAGCGGTTTGCGCAGAATCGCGCCGAGCCCGTCGTGCTCGTGGTGGACGTAGTCGTTGTGCCGCTGCACCGGGCCCAAGGACTGCTCCCAGTAGGCCAGCTTCGGTGGGCGTACCGGCAGCCGCCGGTCCCGCTCCCCGTCGTAGTAGCGCTGCGTGGCAGCGGCGAGGGCGTCCACCTCGTCGTCGGTGAACACCTTCTTCGACAGGTACCAGCCGTGCTCGGCGTAGTGCCGCACGTCGTCGTCGGACGGCAGCAGCGCCTGCTCCTCGGCGGTCAACGTCGGCTCGTAGTCGGTCGCGGTCACTGCGCCTCCTTGGTTCGCGACTGCGGGGCTCGCAAACCCGGCTCACTCCTCGCGCTCACGCCCCCACCCCCTGTGGTGTGGCCACCGCGGTGGCCAGTTCCCGCTCCTTGGCCTCGTAAAGGGCCTTGATGTTGCCGCTGCCGAAGCCGCGCGCGCCGCGTCGCTCGATCAGCTCCAGGAACAGCGTGCGACGCACGTGCATCGACTCGGCGAAGATCTGCAGCAGCTGGCCGTCGTGGTCGGAGTCGACGAGCACACCCAGCTCGCGCAGCCGGTGCAGTGGGGCGTCGATCCGACCGACCCGCGCCTCCAGGGCGTCGTAGTAGCTGGCGGGGGTGCCGGCGAAGCGCACCCCGCGCCGGCCCAGCGCCTCGACCGCGCCGACGATGTCGTCGGTGCGCAGCCCCAGGTGCTGCACTCCCCCACCGGCGTGCTGGTCGAGGAACGCGTCGATCTGCCCGGGTCGCCGGTTGCGGTCCGGTTCGAGCAGCACCACAGTGACCCGCCCGGACGGGCTCTGCACCACCTTGGAGTTCATGCCCTGTCCGTCGACCTCGATGTGCTCCTCGAAGATCTGCGCGAAGTCGAACAGCGCCTCGAAGTGCCGGACCGTCTCGTCGAGCTGGCCGGGCGGCACGCAGACCGCCAGGTGGTCGATCTCGGCGAGCACCGGCGGGTGGCCGTCCGTCGTGGACGCCGCCGCGGTGATGGCGCCGGGCAGGAACTCGCTCCCCTCGCCCCGGCGCTGCACCAGCCGGTGCCGCACGTCGGCGAAGCCGTCCACCTCGGCGGTCACCACCTCGGCGTCCGCGCCGGTGCGGGTGGTCGGCGGCGTCACCCCTGTCGCGCCCCGACCCACCAGCTCGGCGTACGCGGCCGGCACGTCGTCGACCTCGACGGCGACGACCCCGATGCCGTCACCGTGGCGTTGCACGTACCGCGACGCCGGATGCTCGGCGCTCAGCCCGGAGGTGAGCAGCAACCGGATGTCGCCGTGGCAGAGCAGCAGTGAGCGCTGCCCCGCCAGCCCGGTCTCCGGACCACCCTGGCCACAGATCTCGAAGCCGACGGCGGTGCTGAAGTAGAAGGCCGCCTGTCGGGCGTCCCCCACGTAGAGTTCGATGTGGTCGATACCACGGATGTCCATGTCGCCTGAAACCCTTCCCACCCGATTCCCCCTGTGTTGCCGTCCGGGCACACCCCGCCCGGGATGCCGCCTCGATCACCCCCTCGGCTCGGCGACGCGCGCCAGCAGCAGGCTCACGTTCTGGCCGCCGAACCCGAACGAGTTGGTGACGGCGTACTCCAGGTCTGTCTTGCGGGCCGTGCCACGGATGTGGTCCGCTGGGCAGGCCGGATCCGGATCGTCGAGGTGGTACGTCGGCGGCAGCAGGCCCCGACCGAGCGCCAACGCGGTGACCGCCGCCTCCAGCGCCCCGGAGGCACCGAGCAGGTGACCGGTGAGCGCCTTGGTGGAGCTGACCGGCACACCGCCGACGCCGAAGACGTCGGCCAGCGCCGTGGTCTCCGCGATGTCACCGAGCTTCGTGCCGGTGCCGTGCGCGTTGACGTATCCGACCGCCGCCGCCGGCACACCGGCGCTGCGCAGCGCCCGGCGGATGCACGCCGCCGCGCCGGCGCCGTCCGGGCGGGGGGCGGTCGGGTGGTACGCGTCCGTCGTCGCGCCGTGCCCGGCCACCTCGGCGTACCCGGCGACGCCGCGGGCCGCGGCGTGCTCGGCGCGTTCGAGCACCAGCAGCGCGGCGCCCTCGGACAGGACGAACCCGCTGCGGGAGGTGTCGAACGGCCGACTCGCCCGGCCCGGGTCGGTGCCGGCGCGCGCCAACGCCCGCGCGTTGCCGAAGGTGTCGGCGAAGGTCGGGAAGAGCGGTGCCTCGCTGGCCCCGCAGAGCACCACGTCGACCTCGCCGGTCGCGATGAGCCGCACCCCGTCGGCGACCGCCTGGGCGCCGGAGGCGCAGGCCGTGCCGACCGACGAGCTGTAGCCACGGATGCCGTGCGCGATGGCGATCCGCGCCGCCGGCATGTTCGGCAGGATCCCGGTGAGCAGGTACGGGCTGACCGCCGCCCGGCCCCGGGCCGCCCGGGCCAGCACCTGCGACTCCAGGGTGGCCATCCCGCCGACCCCACCGACGATCACACCGATCCGGTCGGGGTCGACGTCGCGGCCCACCTCGATGCCGGCGTCGGTGAGAGCGTCGGCGGCGGCGAGCAGGGCGAGGACGACGATCCGGTCCAGCACCCGGGTCTCCGGCCCGGACGCGACGGTACGTGGGTCGATGTCGGGCAGCAGGCCGGCGACGTCCAGCGACGCGCTCGCCGGGTGCCCCTCGGGCGGGCGGGTCAGCCCGGACCGGCCGGTGGTCAGCGCGTCGAAGGTTTCCTCGACGCCCCGACCGACCGGTGTGAACAGACCCATCCCCGTGATCAACGCGGTCATGAGCGTGCCTCGGTGAGGTAGCGCTCGCGCAGGACCACCTTGCGGACCTTGCCGGTCACGGTGACCGGGATGTCGGCGGAGCGCACCGGCACGACCCGGCGCAGTGTGGCGCCGACGTCCGGGCCGAGGGCGGCGCGGACCCGCTCGGTGCGGTCCTCGGCCTCGTCGGCGCCGGCGGCCAACTCCAGCAGCACGTCGGTGACGACCGCTCCGGCCTCGGCGACGATCACCACGGTGCAGTCGGTGACGTCCGAGCAGGCCGCGAGGATGCGCTCCTCGGACAGCGCGGTGAAGAACCGCCGCCCGTCACCGGCGTCTACCGAGTCCACCGCCCGGTCCAGGTGGTAGTAGCGCCCGTCGGTGTCGGCGCGCACCAGGTCACCGGTGAGGTACCAGCCGCGCTGGCGGAAGCGGTAGGTGGTGACCGAGTCGTTCCAGTAGCCCCGGAACAGCGACGGTGAGTCGATGCCCAGGAAACCCACCTCGCCGACCGGCACCGGCTCACCGTCGGCGTCGAGCACCGCCACCTTCGCGAACCGGTACGGGCGGCCGATGCAGCGGCCGTACCGGTCGGTGTCGGCGCGGTGGGTGATGTGGAACATCGAGTGCCCCATCTCGCTGGAGCCCAACCCGTCGATGAAGACCGAGCCGGGCACCTTCGCCACCCCGTCGCGGGTGATGGTGTCGCGCCAACCGACCGCGACCAGCCGGCGGATGTGCGGCTCGTGCGAGGCGTCGCCGGTGTTGAACCACAGCCGCACCGAGTCCAGGTCGTACCCGGACAGGTCGAAGCGGGCCAGCTCCGCCCAGGTGACCGAGAAACCGAACACCCCGTCGGGGCGCCAGCGTTGGATGGCGTCCAGCACCTGCTCGCCGCCCTGCTCGGAGAGCAGGAACATCTGCGCGCGGTTGCCCAGCGCCTGGTTGACCATCAGCACCGTCGCGGTGTGCGGTGCGGGCAGCGCGTTGAGGATCCGGGTGGTGCCCTGCGCCTGCGGCATGGTGAGCAGGTGTCGGGTGGCCGCGAAGAGGCTGGCGTGCGAGTGCAGCACCGCCTTGGGCACCCCGGTCGTCCCGGAGGTGTGGGTGATCACGATCGGGTCGTCCGGGTGGTGCCGGTAGTGCGCCGGGGCCGCGGCCGGGTCACCCGTGCCGGCCTGCGCGGGAGTGCCGAGCAGGGGTACGCCGAGGTCGTGCCCGGCCAGCATTGCGGTGTGCGCGTCGTCGGCCAGCACACCGACGCCCCGCAGGCGGCGGATGTACTCGGCGGCGATTTCCGGGCGGAGTTTGCCGTTCATCAGCGCCGGGATCGCCCCGAGCCGGGCCAGTGCCAGGAAGCTGAGCACCATGTCGGCGGCGGCGGTGGCCCAGACGGCAACCGGGTCGCGGGGGCGTACTCCTTGTTCGTGCAGCCAGGCGGCGCGGGCGGCGACCCGCTCGTCGAGCCGGCCCAGCGTCAGCGGCGTCTCGGCGGGGTGCCCGTCGACGGCGGTGTCGAAGGTCAGGCCGGGCCCGTCCGGGTCGGCGCCGTGCGCCAGCACCCGGGCCAGGACGTTGCCCGCGCCCAGTTCGGTGTCGGCGGCCAGTGCGCCGCGCAGTCCCCGTGTCCTCATGGTCGTGCTCCTCCCCCCAGCAGCACCGCGACCGCCTCGGTCGGCCCGTCGGGTGCCTGTTCGATCAGGATCAGCAACACCTCGTCGGCGTCGCCGTCGTCGCGCAGCAGGTCGGCCTCGGCGACACCGTCGGTGTACGGGTCGCCGGTCGGGCTGAGGCAGACCACCGGTCCTCGCAGGTTCCAGCGGGCCGCGAGGTGCCCGGCGACGCTGTTGGGCACGGACTGGAAGAAGAACAGCGGGCCGATCCGCCCGCCGGCCTCGACGGTGGCCCGTACGTGCCGAGCGCTGGCGAGATCACCGCTGGCGCTGACCAGCACGATTCCCGTCCGCACCCCGGCGGGCACTCCCGCCGACCCGTATCCCCGCCGCAGGCACCGTTCCGCGACGGCCACCACCACCGGCGCGAAGTCCGAGTGCACGAACCCCGGCACCCCCGCCACGGTGGCCCCGACGTCCCCGCCCTCGGGCCAGAGAGCCCGAGCCCTCTCCCCGACCCTCTCCCCCGGCGATCTTGCGGTTTCGGTCGTCGCTTCGCGTGTTTGGTCGGATTCGTCGGGGCCGAAAGTGCAAGATCGCGGCGAGTGGGGGGCGGTCATCCGACGCCGACCAGGAGAGCGGTGTTGGCGCCGCCGAAGGCGGCGTTGAGGGTCAGGGCGTGGGTGGCCTCCGTCTTCTGAGGACGGTCCTTGACCACGTTCAGGGGGCAGGAGTCGTCGGGGCCCAGCCAGCCGGCGTTGACCGGCAGGTCGCCGTGGCGCAGCGCGAGCGCGGTGACCACCAGTTCGAGCAACCCGGACGCCTCCAGCGCGTGCCCGTGCACCGACTTCGTCGAGCTGACCGGGACCCGGGCGGCATGACCGCCGAGAGCCCGACGCAGGGCGGCGGCCTCGGCGGCGTCGCTCTGCGCGGTACCGGTGGCGTTGGCGTTGACGTAGCCGACGGACTGCGGTGGCAGCCCGGCCCGACGCAGCGCGCCGTCGACCGCGCGGGCCAGCCCGGTGCCGCCGGGTTCTGGCTGGCAGGGATGGAACGCGTCGCCGGCCCGCCCCCAGCCGACCACCGTGGCCACCGGCGCGACACCGCGTCGTCGGACGGCGCTCGACTCCAGCACCACCGCGGCCACGCCGTCACCCAGCAGCAACCCTCGACGGCCGGTGCTGAACGGGCGGACCGCCCCGTCGACAGCGAGGGCGCGGCCGGCGTCGAAGAGCGCGTACTGGTCGGACTCCACCAGGTAGCCGGCCGCGACCACCACCCGCTCGACATCATCCCGGGTGATCCGGGCGGCGGCGTCGGCCACCGCCGTGCTGGCCGACACGCAGGCGCTGGTGTAGACCCGGGTGTGACCGGACAGTCCACATCGCGCGGCGAGCTGACCGGCGAGCACGGCCGGCGGCGGGCCCACGGCCGGGCCGCCGTGCACGGCGAGCAGCAGGGCGCACCCGGCGCGCTGCGCGCGGTTGAGACCGGCCGCGCGGCAGGCCGCGTCGATCGCGGTGGCCAACTCGTCGGGGAGGGTGGCGACCTCGGGCAGGGTGGCCGCCACTGTGACCCGGCGGGCGGCGGTGTCGAACCGGTCCACCGGTCCGAACGCCGGCACGCCGGCCAACACCCCGGCGAGCTGCGCGTCGGCGCCCCGCCCCAGGGCGCTGACCGCGTACACACCGGTGAGCTGGGCGACGCGCGCCTCAACCATCTGCGGAGGCGGTCAGCGACGCCTGGAACACCACCAGGGCGTCGTCGACTGTGCGGATGCCGGCCAGTTCGTCGTCGGTGAGGTCGAGCCGGCGTTCGTAGCGCTGCTCGACGAGGTGCACCAGCCAGGCAAGCTCCATCGAGCCGATCCGGTCGGACACCTCGGCAGCCGGTTTCGCGGTGAGTTCGGCGAGCATGGTCATCAGGTCAGCTCGCCCCAGATCGGGCTGACCGCCCATCAGCTCTTGTCGCTCGTCGCCTCGGTGACACGATCGGCGACCATTGTGGTGAACTCTCCGACCGTCATCAGGGCAAGCTGCTCCGACTCGTCGTCGGCGAACGTCAGGCCGTACCGGTCCTCGACCCGGACGGACAGGTCGGCCAGCGCGAGTGACTCCAGGTCGACGCCGGAGGGGCCGAGCGTGGTGTCGTCGTCGAGCCCCTCGACGTCGTAGTTCATGTCGGCGAGCTGCTCGACGACGAAGGCGCGGACCTCGGCTCTCATGGATACCCTTTCTGCGTGGCTCAGCTGACGGTGTCCGGTCGGGACACCGCCTACGTGTGGGTCGGCCGGGACACCGGCGGTCAGCCGGATCCGGCCGCTGTGCTGCTGCGGCGGGCGGGTGCTCTGCTGCTCGGTCGCCCGGACGCCGAGCTGGTGCTGACGCACGACCGCGAGGGACGGCCGGTCGTCCGGGTCGACGAGGTGACCGGGTCGGTCGAGCTGGCGGTGAGCGTCAGCCGCACCGCCGGGCTGGTGGTGGTCGCCGCCCGTCAAGCCGGCGCGGTCGGGGTGGACGTGGAGCGCATCCGCCCGCTGCCGGCGCTCGCGCTGGCCCGCCGCTGGTTCCCGCCCGCCGAGCTGGCCTGGTTGGGCGATCGGCCCGAGGCCGGCCGGACGGTGGACTTCCTGCGGCTGTGGACCGCCAAGGAGGCGGTCGGCAAGGCGCTCGGGCAGGGGTTGCGCGACGGCGGGCTGCGCCGGCTGATGCCGCAGCCGGGGCTGCCGTTGCGGCCGGTGCCCGGCACCGGGCTGCTGCGGGTCGGCCACCCGCACCTGGGCGGGAGCCTCGTCCTGGCGGTCGCCGCGCACGCGGGCGAGCAGGTCGACGTCGAGGTGGTGCAGCGGCCCGGTCACGGGGTGACCGCCGAGCGCAGCGCATCGGTCGAGCGGACCAGCTTGCCGGTGGTGGTACGGGGCAACTGATCGAGCAGGTGCAACGCCCTGGGCCGTTTGTAGCCGGCCAACCGTTCGGCGAGGAGCTTGTCCAGCGTCTCCTCCGACAACGGGCCGTCCGGTTGGACGTACGCGGTGATGCCGTCGTCCCAGATCACCACGGCGGCGGCGACCCCGGTCAGCTCGGCGACGGTGGCCTCCACCTCGGTCAGGTCGACCTTCATCCCGCCGACGGAGACCTGCGAGTCGAGTCGACCGCGCACCGTGACCAGGCCGGTGTCGTCATCGACGGTCCCGGCGTCGCGGGTGTGCAGCCAGCCGTCGGACCAGCGGGTCGGGTCGCTCAGCCCGACGTACGGCGACGCCGGGCAGGACACCCACAGCTCACCGCCCGACTCACGGACCTCGATCCCGGGCGCGGGGGCGATAGACGGCCGGTGCGACCCGTGCAGGTCGGTGCCGATCACCCCGACCTCGGTCATCCCGTACATGTTGCCCAGGGGTACGCCGTACCGGTCGGTGAACGCCCGGGCGACGGCGGCCGGGACCAGCTCACCCCCGGTGGTCATCCGCCGTAGCTGTGGCAGTGGACCGGTCGGGCGGGTGGAGGCGAGCAGTCCGATGTGGAACGGCACGCCCAGCACGGTGGCGGGTGTGGCAGCGGCGCTGATCGCGGCCAGCACGGCGTCGCCGCTGAGCCGCTCCGGCGGCACCAGCTCGACCCCGGCGTGCAGCCCGTAGAGCAGGCCACCGACCAGGCCGAGCACGTGCACCATCGAGGGCAGCAGGATGATCCGCTCGCCGGGCAGCGCCACCCCGTCGATCCGGGTGTAGCGGTGCACCTCGGCGACCAGGTCGGCGGCGGTGCGGCCGATCACCTTGGACGGGCCGGTGGATCCGGAGCTGAGCTGGATCACGGCGTGGCCGCTGACCGCCGGGCGGTCGGCGTACCGGGTGACGCCCTCGGTGACGTCGACGAAGATCTTCAGCGCGCCGCCACCGGTCCGTACCGGAGCGACCACGACCTGCGGGGTCAACCGGGTCAGCGCCCGGTCCACCTCGTGGTCGGTGAGCCGGTGGTCGAGCAGGATCGCCTGCCCCCCGGCGCGCCAGGTGGCCAGCAGGTTCACGACGTACGCCAGCGACGGCGGCAACCGCAGCGCCGCGGCGCCACCGGGGCGCAGTCCGGCGGTGGTCAGCCGCTCCTGCGCGGCGGTGACCAGCCGGTGCAGGGTGGCCCGGTCGACGGGCTCGGGCAGACGAAGACAAACGTCGGTCGGGTGGCCGGCGAAGAGGACTTCGTCCACCCAGCCGGGGTCTGTCGCCGTAGGATCTTCTGCCGTCACTGCCGTTCACCGCCCAGCATGAAAGAGGGCGAATCCGCCCATCACGTACGCTTGTCGGGGTGCTGCGGGGAACCATACGACTCCCACGTGGCCATTGCTAGATGCGAATGGATGGATCAAAAGCAGCGGCCAGCCGGATTGCCGACAGCCCGTTCGGCGGGCATGATCGGGCGGGTGATTCGGCAGAACGTCACCGAGGCATGACCCCTCGTACAACCGTCGCGCGTCCTCAGCCGGACGGCCGATGGCGGCGAGGTCGCCGGCCGAGCGAGACGGTTCTCGGGCCCTAGCTCGGTTTGATGCTGGCGAGTTGGACGAGCAGCTGAACCAGCCGGTACGCCTCGGCGACGTCGACGGCGTGGAAGGCGACCGTCCGGCCGCCACCGACGCGGGTAACACCCGGCACCAGAACCGCGAGGTCGACCATGTACGGCCCGTACAGATCGACCTCGACGTCCAACGGCCCGGCCATCGTCGCCGGTGGGATCGAGGCGCGCCGGGCGATCGCGTCGGCGGCGGCGTGGCGCAGCCGCTCCCGTGCCTCCTGCGGATGCAGGGCCACCGCGGCGGCCTGACCCAGGGTCTGCTTGACGGCGACGGTGACCGCCGAGGGCACCAGCGCGCTGAATTCCGCGCAGGCGGTGTCGTCTCCGCTGAGCAGAACGACGGGCACGTCCAGGTGTCCGGCCATGGCGACGTTGAGGCCGATCTCGCCCAACGATCGGCCGGCCACCCGCACGTCGAGGACGGCGTCACTTATCGTGTGGGCCAGCACGGCGGGCCCGGCACCAGCCCGAGCGTGATAGCCGATGAGCAGAACGGCATCCGTCTGCTCGTCCAACCCCGCGAGCATGCCCAGCGGGCGGGGTTTGCCCCGCACTAGGTGAGCACGCCGGTCGAGGTCCTCCGGCAGGATGTTCCGAAACGTTCCGTGCGCGTCGGCGACCCACACCACCGCGTCGGGTTCGGCATCGAGGACCCCGGCGATCACCGCGTTCGCCTCGGCCGTCATCAACGCCCGGCCTCGCTCGTAGTCGTACCGATCCGGGTTCGTCTCGGTGGGGTGAACGATCCCCGAGACGCCCTCCATGTCCACCGAGATCAGCACCTTCATGGCTACAGGACCTTACGCGCTCCTGCCCCGATGTCGACACCGCGCGGCGCAGCCAAGGCATCGGCCCGCCCCGCCGCGCCGATCTTGCACTTTCGGTCGTCGATATGTGCAGAGTGACCCCTATGTCGCGACAGCAAGTGCAAGATCGCGGGGACAGGGGGCGCTTTGTTGCCCACCACAACTCCATGATCGACGGGGGCGGCGCGGGAAGCGGGCTGGCGGGGGGCGCGGGGAGCCTCAGGGCAGGGCTGGGGTTTGGGCGTGGATGTGGAAGCGCAGCGAACGGGCGTCGGTGAAGCACTCCCGCATCGGGCGTACGAGGTTCCGGTGCTCGGGGCTGCGTTCCCACTCCTCGAAGTCGGCCAGGCTCGCCCACTCGCTGGTGATCAGCCACTGCTCCGGGTCGGTCGACGACCGGCACACCTGGTCGACCAGGTGCCCCGGCACACCGCCGGCGACCAGGTGCCGCACCTGTTCGTACGCGGCGAGGAACGCCTCGGTGCGCGGCACCGGCACCCGTACCAGAAAGACCACCCGTGCCCTTTTGTCGCTCATGACGCCTCTCCCCTCATCGGCGCGGCCCCGCGCAGGACCAGCGCACTGTTGAACCCGTCGAAGCCCCGCGCGCAGATCAGGGCGAGTCGACTGCGCGGTCGACGGTGCTCGCGCAGGAAGTCCAGCTCGCAGCCCTCGGCCACCTCGTCCGGGCCCGCCGACGCGGGCAACGTGTCGTGGGCGAAGGCGAGCAGCGCGGTGGCCACGTCCAACGCCGAGCCGCCCTGGTACGCCCGACCGGTCAGCGGTTTCTGCGTGGTCACCGGGGGCGGCCGGTCGGCGAACACTGCCCGCAGCGCCTCGGCCTCGCTGCGGTCGTAGCGGGGCACGCCGAGAGCGTCGGGCAGCACCACGTCGATTCCGGCGGCGGCGACGCCCGCCCGGTCCAGGGCCAGCCGCATCGCCCGCGCGTACTGGGCCGGGTCGCCGCTGCTCTCCGCAGTGGTGTGCGCGGCGTCGTGGGTGGAGCCCCACCCGCTCACCTCGCCGTAGACGCGGGCGCCCCGGGCCAGGGCGTGCCCCAGCTCCTCCACCACGAACACCGCTCCACCCTCGGCCGGCAGGTAGCCGCTGGCAGTGGCGTCGAACGGCCGGTACGCCCGCTCCGGGTCGGCGACGTCACTGAGCAACCCCGAGCGCAGCTGACAGGCGAGCGCGTACGGGCTCAACGGGCACTCGGTGGCCCCGGCGATCACGACCGGGGTGCCCCGGCGCACCGCTCGGGCGGCGTGGGCCAGGCTGTCCAGGCCACCGGCCGACTCCGCGACCAGCACCCCGCTCGGGCCCTTGAACTGGTGGTGGATGGAGAGCTGCCCGACGCTGGCGGCGTAGAACCAGGCGATCGACTGGTACGCCCCAACCGTCCGCGAGGTGCCACCCCACAGCCGTTGCAGTTCCCGCTGACCGAACAGGTTGCCCCCGGACGAGCTGGCCAGGGTCACCGCGTAGCCGTACGGGTCGGGGGCCCGGTCGGGCAGGCCGGCATCGGCCAGCGCCAGCCGGGTGGCGGCGAAGCCGAGGTGCGTCCACCTGTCGGTCTGCACCAACTGTCGACTGTCGGCGTAGGAGTCGGCGGTGAAGCCGGGCACCTCCCCGCCGAAGCGGGTCGGATAGCCGGCCGGGTCGAACAACGTGATCGGCCCGGTCCGGCGGGTGCCGGCGAGGACCGTGCGCCAGTGCGCGTCCGCGCCGATGCCGCTCGGTGCGACCACCCCGATGCCGGTCACCACCGCCCGGGCCGTCGCGCCGCCACTGTGCGAAGCGGCGCTCACGCCAGCACTCCGCTTCGCTCCGCGCCGGCGCGAGACGCCGCGCTGCTGTGCCTGATGGTTCGCTCGCTACGCTCGCTCACGCCAGCACTCCGCTTCGCTCCGCGCCGGCGTGAGACGCCGCGCTGCTGTGCCTGATGGTTCGCTCGCTACGCTCGCTCACGCCGCCACCGCGCCGAGCATCCGACGGAAGACCATCGCCGACTGGAAACCTCCGAAACCGCTGCCCACCGAGAGGGCCACGTCCACCGGCACCTCCCGTGCCTCATTGGGTACGTAGTCCAGGTCGCACTCCGGGTCCCGGGTGCTCCAGTTCGCCGTCGGCGGCACCACACCGAACTCGATGGCGAGGGCGCACGCGGCCATCTCGATCGACCCGATCGCGCCGAGCGAGTGCCCGACCATCGACTTGATCGAACTGATTGGGATCCGGTACGCGGCCTGGCCCAGCGCCCGCTTGAACGCGGCCGTCTCGTGTCGGTCGTTCTGCCGGGTGCCCGAGCCGTGGGCGCTGATGTAGGAGACCTGCTCGGGCAGGATCCGGCCCTGCCGGAGCGCGTCGGTGACGGCGAGGCCCATCTCCAGCCCGTCCGGCCGCAGCCCGGTCATGTGGAAGCCGTTGCTGCGGCTGGCGTAGCCGGCCACCTCGCAGTAGATGTGCGCTCCCCGACGCCGGGCGTGGCTGGCCTCCTCCAGCACCAGCACCGCCCCACCCTCGGCCAGCACGAACCCGTGCCGGTCGGCGTCGAACGGGCGGGAGGCGTGTGCCGGGTCGTCGTTGTCCGGGCTGGTCGCCTTGATCGCGTCGAACGAGGCGACAGTGACCGGCGAGATCGGCGAGTCGGACGCGCCGGCCAGCATCACGTCCGCCTCACCGTCCACGATCATCTGGTGGGCGTACCCGATGGCGTCGATGCCGGAGGTGCAGCCGGTGGACACGACCTGCGCCGGGCCGTGCAGCCCGTGCCGGCAGGCCACGTCCGCGGCGAGGCTGCTGGGAACCAGCGCCTGATAGAGGTACGGGCCACCGCGCGTCCCGTCCACCAACCACCGTCGGCCGTGCTCGCTCACTGTGACGTACTCCTGTTCCAACGCCATCGTGCCGCCCACCGCCGTGCCCAGCACCACTCCGGCCCGGTCCCGTTGCGCGTCGGTGAGCTCCAACTGGGCGTCGGCCACCGCCTCGGCGGAGCAGGCCAGCGCGAACTGCACGTACCGGTCGGCCCGGCGTCGCTCGGCCTCGCTCAGACCCGCAGCGACCGGGTCGAAGTCGCACTCCGCCGCGATCTGCGACCGGAACGCCGACGGGTCGAAGAAACTGATCCGCCGGGTGGCGGTTCGCCCCTCGGTGATGGTCTTCCAGAAGCAGTCCCGGCTGGCGCCGCCCGGGGCCACCACCCCGATCCCGGTCACCACCGTGCGGCGCCCGGTCATGGTGCCTCGACCAGTTCGGTGTCGACGTGGCCCAGTTCGGGCCGGGGGGCGAGCGGGCCCAGGTGGAAGACCACCTCGGCCGGTTCGACGCCGGTGTTGCGCAGCCGGTGCCGTACGTTCACCGGTACGAACAGCCCCTCACCGGCGGCCAGCAACGTCGGCTGGTCGTCAAGGTCGACGGTGATCGCGCCCCGCACCAGGTACAGGAACTCCTCGCTGTACGGGTGGTAGTGCTCGGCGATCCGCTCCCCCGGCTCGAGGGTTGCCACACCGAGGAAACCCGAGGTGCTGCCGACGGTGCGGGGGCCGAGCAGCACCCGCAGCTCACCGCCGCGACGGCGGTCGGCGGGTACGTCCCGGGCGGCGATCGGGCGGGTGCTCAGGTCACTCATCGTCGGCTCCCGTCGGTGCGTCGCTGGCGGTCGGCGTGCCCTGGTCGGCGCGCTGCCAGGCGATCCGCTCCACCCGGTCCTTGATGACCGCGAGTTGGATCACGCTGTTGGTGTTGATCCGCTCGGTCATCGCGGCGTTGTCGACCGGCGCGGTCGGCTTCATAGCGAAGTCCTGCGTCCAGGTCATCCGGGTGCCACCGGCCTCCTCGGTGTAGCGCCAGTGGATGCGCATGTATTCGAACGGCCCGGTCTCCACCCGGTGCGCCCGGACCTGCCTGCTCACCGGGTCGGCGGTGCGCTCGCTGACCCAGCTCCAGGACACCCCGTTCTCGTCGGGGTACATGGTGAGGCGGAACCGCACCGTGTGCGCCTCGCGGTGCAGGATCTCCACCACGGCGTACTCGGTGAACAGCTCGGTCCAGTTCGCCACGTCGTTGGTGACCTCCCAGACCAGCCCCAGCGGCGCGTCGATGACCACGCTGTTCTCGGTGTGCCCGGGCGGGTCGGCGCGGCGGGCGACCAGGTCGGCCACCGCCGGGATGCTCAGCTGTCCGGCCTGCTCGGGAATGGCCACCTGCCAGCGGTCGGCGACGACCGCCGACAGTTCCAGCAGGGCGAGCGAGTCCATGCCCAACTCCTCCAGCGACGCGGCGGGCGCGCGGGCCGCGGCGTCGGCGTCCAGCCCGCAGTGCGCCACCAGGATGTCGGTGATCTCGGCGGTCATCGGGCGACCATGGGTGACGGTCATCGGGTCCTCCTGTGGGTTGCGTCGGGATCTGCGGCGGGCGCGGTGCGGGGTGCGGGGGTGGCCGTCGGCCCCGGAGCGGGCGCGGAGAGCAGACGGTCGACCAGGCCGGTGGTGTAGCGGCCCTTGCGGAATGCGGCGTCGTCGAGCACCCGCCGGACGAACGGGATGGTGGTGTGCACGCCCGGACCTGCGACGTCGAACTCGTCCAGGGCACGTTCCAGCCGGTTGAGGGCCAGCTCCCGGTCGGGCGCCCAGACGATCACCTTGGCGAGCAGCGAGTCGTACCAGGGACCGACCAGGTAACCGGCGCTGGCGTGGGTGTCCACCCGGGTGAACGGGCCACCGGGTGGGGTGAACCGCTCCAGACGGCCGGGGGTGGGGGCGAAGCCGCGCCCGGGGTCCTCGGTGTTGACCCGACACTCCACAGCGACGCCGTGCAGGCGGATCTCCTTCTGCCGCCACCGCAGCGGTACGCCGGCGGCGATGTGGAGTTGCTCGTGCACCAGGTCGATCCCGGTGACCATCTCGGTGACGGGATGCTCCACCTGGATCCGGCAGTTGATCTCCAGGAAATGGAACTTCTCCTCGGCGTCGACAAGGAACTCCAGCGTGCCGGCGCCAACGAAACCGACCTCGAGGGCACCCCGCAGGGCGGTCTCGGCGATGGTGTCGAGAACGGCGGCGGGCAGCGCCGGCGCGGGCGCCTCCTCGACCAGTTTCTGGTGCCGGCGCTGCACCGAGCAGTCCCGGGTGCCCAGGTGCACCCCGTTGCCGTGGGCGTCGCAGAGCACCTGCACCTCGACGTGCCGCGCCTCGGTGAGGTACCGCTCGACGTACACCCGGTCGTCGCCGAAGGCTGCCTGCGCGGCGGCCCGGGTCCGGGTGTACGCCCGGCGCAGCTCGCCCGGGGTGCGCACCACTGTCATCCCCCGGCCCCCGCCCCCGGCGGCGGCTTTCACGATCACCGGGTAGCCGACGGCGTCGGCCACCTCGGCCGCCGCGGCGGCGGTCGGTACCGGCGCGACACTGCCCGGCGACAGCGGCAGGCCGGCGCGGCTCATCAGTGCGCGGGCCGAGGACTTGTCGGCCAGCGCGGCCATCACCGCCGGTGGCGGGCCGATGAACGTCAGCCCGTTGTCGGCGCAGATCTCGGCGAAGTCGGCGTCCTCGGAGAGAAAGCCGTAGCCGGGGTGCACGGCCTGCGCCCCCACCTGCCGGGCCGCCTCCACGATGGCGGCGGCGTTGAGGTAGCTGCGCCGACTCGACGCCGGTCCGATCCGGACGGCCTGGTCGGCGAGGCGTACCGCCGCCGAGTCGGCGTCGGCGGCGGAGTAGACCACCGCCGTCCGGACACCCAGCTCCTTGCAGGCGCGCAGCACCCGCAGCGCGATCTCGCCCCGGTTGGCGATCAGCACGGTCTCGAACATGGTCAACCACCCCGCGCTGTCATGCCGGATCCAGTTCGACGAGCGGCTGGTCGTACTCGACCGGCTGGCCGTCCTCGACGAGGATCGCGGCCACCCGGCCGGCCCGGTCGGCGGTCACCTCGTTCATCAGCTTCATCGCCTCGACGATGGCCACCGGCTGGCCGGGGCGGATCAGGTCGCCCACCGCGACGAACGGCCGCGCGCCCGGCTCCGGCGCCCGGTAGAAGGTGCCGACGATCGGTGCCCGCACCGAGGCACGCCCCGGCACCGGCGGCCGGAGCACCGCAGGGGAGGCGTTGGGCGTCGGACCGACCGCCGGTGCCGACTCGGCCCGGGGCAGGGGTACGTCCGCTCGGGTCGCCTCCTCGGGGTGCCACTCGACCTCCAGCACCGCCGGCCCGCTGCGCAGTCGGATCCGGCGCACCGGCCCGGCCAGCTCGGCGATCAGGTGCTGCGCCTGCCGGCGCAGCCCGGCGAGGGCCTCCTCGCCGTCCACCCCGACGTCGTCGGACGCGTCGACTGTCGACAGCCCTCCGTCGCCGGCCGTCATCGCAGGCCCGCCCTAGCGCCGACGCGGTTCGCGCCGAACCGTCGGAAGCGTTGCCGGCGCAGCCGGACCAGCATGGCCGGCGGCACGTCCAGCAGCGGCAGGAGGTTGGCCAGCAGGGCGGCACGCAACCGGTGGGCGGTCTCCGCCGGGTCGTCGTGCGCGGCGCTCGACGGCTCCGACACGACCTCGTCGACCACCCCGAGCCGGCGCAGGTCGGGCGCGGTCAGTCGCAGGGCGCGGGCGGCCTGCGGGGCCGCCGACCGGTCCGGCCAGAGGATCGCCGCACACCCCTCGGGGCTGATCACCGAGTAGACGGCGTTCTCCAGCATCAGCACCCGGTCGGCCACCGCCAGCGCCAACGCGCCGCCGCTGCCGCCCTCGCCGGTGATCACCGCGAGCACGGGGGTGGGCAGCACGGTGAGGGTGAGGATGTTCTCGGCGATGGCCGCCGCCTGGCCGTGCTCCTCGGCGCTCACCCCCGGGTCGGCGCCGGGGGTGTCCACCAGGGTGACCACGGGCAGGCCGAGGCGGGCCGCGAGGCGCATGAGCCGCAGCGCCTTGCGGTGCCCGGCCGGGCTGGCCATGCCGAAGTTGCGGGCGACCAGCTCGGCGGTGGTGTGCCCCTTCTGGTGACCGATGACCATCACGTGCCGGCCGGCCAACCGCGCCACCCCACCAACGATGGCCGGGCAGTCCGCGCCGAGCCGATCGCCGTGCAGCTCCACGAACCCGTCGAAGACCGAGTCCAGGTAGTCCAGTGTGGTGGGCCGCCCCGGGTGCCGCGCCATCCGGACGGTGTCCCACGCGTCGCGTACCGCCGGGTTGCCGGCGTCTCCCTCGGCCGCCGGGTCCGTCGGCCGCGTCAGGACGGCGCCGTCGTCGGCAAGGCGCTCGCGGTGCGACGCCGGCTCCTGGCGGGGTACGGGCGGATGCGCCGGACGGCCGGCGCGGGTCGCGGCGAGCAGCGCCGTCAGCCGTCCACGCAGCGACCGGCGCTGCACCACCATGTCGACCTGCCCGTGTCGGAGCAGGAAGTCGGCGGTCTGGAAGCCCTCCGGCAGTGCCCTCCCGGTGATCTGACGGATCACCCGGGGGCCGGCGAAGCCCATCCGCGCGCCGCTCTCGGCGAGCACCAGATCGGTGTTGGTGGCGAACGAGGCGGCCACTCCGCCGTAGGTCGGGTCGGTGAGGACGCTCACGGTGAGCAGTCCCGCCTCGCGCAACGCGGCGATGGCCTGACTGACGGTCGCCATCTGCATCAACGACAGCGCGCCTTCCTGCATCCGCGCCCCGCCGGACGCGGTGATCAGGACGAGCGGCGTGCGGTCGTCGAGCGCCCGTTCGGCGGCCCGGGTGATCAGCTCGCCGACCGCGCAGCCCAGGCTGCCACCGAGGAAGCGGAAGTCCATCACCGCCAGGGTCACCGGGTTCCCGCCGATGGTGGCCGTGGCGCAGACGACCCCCTCGGCAAGACCCGTGCTGGCCCGCGCGCCGGTGAGCCGGTGCGGGTACGGCAGCACGTCGACGAAGTCGAGCGGGTCCGCCCCCGGCAGCCGGTCGGGCAGCAGGCGCAGCGAACCCGGGTCGACCAGTTGGCGCAGGCGTTCCGGCGCGCCGAGTCGGGCATGCTCCCCGCACTCCGGGCAGACGTCGAGGTTGCGGCGCAGCCGTTTGCGGTAGAGCAGGGTCGCGCAGCCCGCGCAGCGGGACCAGAGCTGCTCTTCGCGCGGCGCGGTGGCCGTCACGACCGCCGCCCGGTGTCCGGGGAATCAAACCGGTAGAAGCACCGCGCCATGGCGTCGCGCGGCGAGCGCCAGGTCGACAGGTACGGCGACACGTACGGGCGCAGGCGGTCACTGACCCGGATGAACTCGGGGTGGTCACGCGCGGCCTCCACCGCGCCCTCCGCCGGCTGGGCGGTCTCGAGCAGGTGCACATAGAGGTCGTGCAGTCGGTACAGCGAGCGGTGCCGGACACCGACCAGGCGCGGCAGCTCCGTCGCGTCCGACTCGGCGAAGATCTCGGCGACCCGCTCCTCGGCGGTCGGATCGACCTTCGCGATGATCAGCGATCGGTCCATGTTGGGCCTCCCCCCACGGCGTCCGGCCGGCGACGGGTGGCCCCCGGACGCGCTGGACGACTGCCGACACGATGCGCCGATCCTCGTCACGGCGGCGTCACCGTGCCAGGTCGGCCAGCGACGAATGATGGTGACGCTGCGTTGACGCAACCTGTGTATCAGCTATGTGCCGGGCGTATTCGACGCGCTGATGTTTATGCAGTTCAGAACCGATTTCGGGTTGGCTGTCGCCAATAGAACGTCCACGTTGGCGTTGACGCAACGTGACCGCTATTGATAATCTTCAGCGTGGTCAGCCCGGCGGCCTCGGCGGGCGGGGCCGCGCCCGGCCACGCCGCGATCGGCGGGGTCGACAGTGGCGTCGAGGGCAACCGATCCGGGACAGCAGACAGTCGGGACGAGCGTTCCGCAGGGGGTGCCGCCGTGGCCGCTGATTCGTCCGTGCCGACCGCCGGAGACCCGCCCGAGGAGGGCGTCTCACTGCACCTGCTCGGAGGTTTCCGGCTCCTCCGCGAGGCGGTGCCGGTCGTGGTGCCGCGCGGGCTGCAACGGGTGATCGCGCTGATCGGGCTCCGCCCCGGCGCCACCCGCAGCCAGCTCGCCGGGCTGCTCTGGCCCGACGCGTCGGAGGAACGGGCGCTGTCCTCCCTGCGTACCGCCCTGTGGCGGCTGCGACAGGACCCGTGCTGCCCGATGACAGTGGCCAGCGACACCGTACGCCTCGGCCCGGCCGTCCGGCTCGACGTGGACGACCTGGTCGGCACCGCGGCCCGGGTCCGGGACGGCGACGACCCGCGCACCGCGGCCGGCGCGCTCGCCGCCGGGCGGCACGACCTCCTGCCCGGCTGGTACGACGACTGGGTGCTGCTGGACCGGGAACGCCTGCGCCAACTCCGCCTGCACATGCTGGAACAGGTGGCCGGGCACCACCTGACCGCGGGGCGGCACGGCGAGGCCCTCGAAGCCGCGTTGGAGGCGATGGCGGCCGAGCCGTTACGGGAGACACCACACCGGCTGGTGGTCCGCATCCACCTGGCCGAGGGCAACGCCTTCGAAGCCGTGCACGCCTTCTACGTCTACCGGGACCTGCTGCGCCGGGAGCTGCGGCTGGAGCCGAGCCCAGCCATGAGCGCCCTGCTCGACGACACCCTCGCCCCGATCCGCCAGGCCAGCCGCGAGGCCGTCGCCGACCGCCCGTCACCCGCCGTCCGGCGTACGTGACAACGCGGCCGTCACCGCCCGTTCGGCCCACGTGACGGTGATGTGACAGGCACTGCGGCACGGTGGGCGCACAGAGCACGTGGCACCGGTCCCCGAGGGGTCGGGCAGGCCACCGGCGGAAGGGGTCCCATGAGTCGTCTACTGATCGTCAGCCGGATCATCCCGGGAGCGGAGGGGCGGGTCGCGCAGATCTTCGCCGAGTCCGACGCCACCGAACTGCCCGGCCTGACCGGTGTCACGCACCGATCCCTGTACTGCCTGCACGACCTGTACGTACACCTGCTGGAGACATCGGACGACGTCGACCCGGACGCGCTCGCGGCGGCCCGCAACCACCCGCTCTTCCGACAGGTCAACGAGCGGCTCTCCGCGCACACGTCGCCGTACCTGCCGACCTGGCGCTCCCCCCGGGACGCGATCGCCGGCTGCTTCTACCGGTGGGACGCGGCCGAGGCGCCCGCGGCGCGGCCGGCCGGTACCGACGCAACCCCTCCGCGGCCGGCCAGCACCGAGGCACCCGCTCCGCGCCCGGCCGTCACCGAGGCGCCCGCCGCGCACCCGGCCGGCTGACATGTCCGCCGCGCCGCCGCACGTCCTGATCATCGGCGCGGGCACGGGCGGGCTGTGCCTGGCGCACGGCCTGCGCCGCGCCGGGATCAGCGTCGCCGTCTACGAACGGCACCGCGACCGCGCCGAGGGGCTGCTCGGCTACCGGGTCGGCATCGGCCCCACCGGTAGCCGAGCGCTGAAGGAGTGCCTGCCCCCGGAGCTGTTCGCCACCTTCCTGGCCACCTGCGCCCGGCCGCCGCACTACTTCAACGTCGTCACCCAGGGGCTGCGCCAGACCGCGTCGTTCGCGCTGCGGCCGACCGCCGACCCGGTCCGCACCGAACACTCGGTGGCCCGGATGGTGCTGCGCCAGGTGCTGCTGACCGGCCTGGAGGACGTGGTGCACTTCGACAAGACCTTCACCCGGTACGAGCAGCGCGACGACGGCACTGTCACCGCGCACTTCGCCGACGGCACCAGCGCCACCGGCGACCTGCTGGTGGCGGCCGACGGCACCCATTCCGCAGTACGCCGCCAGTACCTGCCACACGCCGTCACCCGCGACGCCGGGACGATCAACATCGCCACCCGCATCCCGCTGACCCCGCACACCCGCGGTCTCATTCCGGAGCGGGTCCAGCAGGGCATCTCGCTGATCTTCGGCGTCGGCGGGATGATGGGCGTGCTGCACGTCATGGAGTTCAAGTGGGACGCCGAACGCGCGATGAAGCCCGGCGTCAGCGAGCCCGACGCCGCCCTGCTCCGCGACTGGCCCGGCCTGGCCCACGACACCACCACCGACAACATCAACCTGATCATCTGGAGTGCGGCCAACCGGTTCCCGACCGACATCATGGAACGCCGCGGTGAGGACCTGGTGCAGGTCGCCCTGGACCTCACCGCGAACTGGCACCCGCACCTGCGGGAACTGCTCGCCCACGCGGACCCGGCCAGCGCCCTACCGATCAAAGTGTCCACATCCGAGCCGGTGCCGCCCTGGAAGAGCAGCACCGTCACCATGCTCGGCGACGCCATCCACACCATGACCCCGGGTCGGGGCGTGGGGGCGAACACCGCGCTGCGCGACGCCCGCCTGCTCTGCGCACAACTCAGCCGCGCCACAGCCGGCGACAAGACGCTGCTCCAGGCGGTCGCCGACTACGAGGCCGTGATGGCGCCGTACGGCTTCGCCCGGGTCGCCGAATCGTTGAACCGCAGCGGCACCAGCGGCGACGACCGGATGTACCGGCCGGTGGTGGGTCGACTCGCGTTGCTCGGCGCGCGCGGCTACTTCGGAGTGACCAGCCGGGTACCACGGCTCCGTCGCCGGTTCGTCGACGAATTCCACACCTACGAGGGCGACCGGGACTGAACCCGGCATCACCCGACCCGGGCTCGGCGTCCTCGCCGGGCCCGGGTCTCATCGCGTCCGGAGCGCTCCATCCGACCGAGCCACACCTGACCCGCTCCGTGCCCGACCCGGGTCTCATCGGGCCGGGTGCTGGTGTGATCGGGCGACGCTGTGTCACCCGGCAGGCACCGGCTGAGGTGGCTGTCCCACCCGCAACGCTGACGGCCGATCCTGCCTGTCGTCGGCAATACGCGTGTGCGAAGCTGCGGCGAGTTTTTCTCGTGACTTTTCCAACGACCTGAGAGGGAGGTTCGCCGTGGCGTGGTCTTTCGGACACTCGCTGATAGTGGTACTTGCACTGTTGCTGGGCCTGGCCGCCGGGTGGCTGCTGCGCGGCCGGCGGGGCGTACAGGGCAAATCGATTGTGGATGGTGACCCCGTCGCCGGTCTGGCCGTGATCTCCACGCCCACGCCGGCCGCCACCACCGACGAGGCCCAGCCCGCCGCCGCCGTCGACCCGGCACCCACCGCGGTAGCCGACGAGCCGGTACCGGTCGACACGGTCAGCGCGCCGGCCGCAGTGACCGGACCGGACGGTCCCACCCCGGTGCCCGTGCCGGCGGACGCCCCGAGCACCGTCGACCCGGCGGACATGGCGCTGACCGAGGACCCGCCGCCCGTACCGGCCACCGAGCAGCCCGACGCCGCCGAGCTGCGGCAGGACTCGGGCGTGGACTCGGCCCTCGAGCCGGTCCCGGCCGACGAGCAGCCCGCCCCGGCGGCCGTGGTCGCCCCCCGCCAGCCGGCGGACGACCTCCCGCCCGCCGACACCGCACCGCTCGACACGACGCCGGCCGACGACGCTTCGATCGACGATGCGCCGGTCGCGGACAAGCCGGCCGACGACGTGGCGGCCCCCGGTGGCCCGGCCGACGACGTGGAGACCAAGGCCACGGCGGTCGACGCCACGCCGGCAGAGGCGTTGGGAACCCCGGGCCCGTCCGATGCTGAGCCGGCGCGGGCCGATTCCGTGGACGCTGAGCCTGCGGTTGCCTCCACGGAGGCCGACCAGTCGGCGGTGGCCGCGTCTCCGGTCCGCCCGACCCCCGCCGCGACCCCTCCGGTCCGTTCTGCCGTCGACACGACGATCAGCAGCGTCGAGGCCGACCCGACGGGCCCTGGCGACGACTTCCGCCGGATCCAGGGGATCGGGCCGAAGATGGCGGCCGCGTTGCAGGACGCTGGCGTGCGCACGTACGACCAGCTCGGCGGGTTGGACGAGCCGGCCCTGCGCGACCTGATCCGGACCGCCGGCCTGCGCGCCGCACCTGGGCTGGCCAGTTGGCCGCAGCAGGCACGCGTGCTCGCCGGCGCCGGCGACGAGATGGCCGTGGTGCTGCCGAACGGCAACCAGGCCTGACCGACTGCGTTCGAGCCCCCGGCAGCCGTTGATCACGACGGCGCGCCGGGGGCTCGGCCGTCGCTGAATCGGCAATTGCCGCGCCGCGCTTGCTCAGTCCGACGGCCAGGTCGGCGAGGTCGCGCCAAGCCCGCGATGCGTGCTGACGATCAGCCCGCCGAGCACCTTGGCACTCGCTACTGTGAGTTCATGTTCAAGGCTCCTGCCCCGCCGGATCCCACCGAGTTCGCCGGCAAGCGCGCGGTCGTCACGGGAGGTTCTCGCGGGATCGGCGCTGCCATCGTGCAGCGGTTGCTCGACGGCGGCGCGACGGTCGTCACCACGGCGCGTAACGCCTCCGACGAGACGCCGGAAGCCGCGACCTTCATTCAGGGCGACATCGGCACGCTCGCGGGCGTGCGGGCATTCACTGCGGCAGCGCTCGACGAACTCGGCGGCGTCGATATCGTGGTCAACAACGCGGCGGCGGCACGCGCCCACATCGGCGGTATCTCATCCATCCCCGATGAGGAGTGGATCGACGCGCTCGACCTCAACTACCTGTCCGCCGTGCGAGTCAACAACGAGTTGCTACCGGCGCTGCGCGAGGCCGGGTCGGGCAGTGTGATCGTCAACATCTCGTCGGGAGCGTCCCTCACGCCGGCACCGCCGTTGGCGCACTACGGCGCCGCCAAGGCCGCCCTCAACGCCTACGGCAAAGCGCTCGCTTCCGAGCTCGCGCCTGCCGGAATCCGCGTTACCACGATCATTCCCGGCAATGTGCTCACGCCCGGCGCCGACGCGATCCGCCAGAACTTCGCCGACGCGATGGAGGTCGCGCTTGCCGCCACCACAGCGGGCATCCCTCTGGGTCGTCCCGGAGACCCGCGCGACATCGCCGAGGCAGTCGCCTACCTCGTATCGGACCGGGCCCAGTGGGTCACCGGAGTAAGCCTGACAGTCGACGGTGGTGAACTCCCCGTCATCTAGCGCCACGTTCGGTCAACCATGTGAACGGTCACCGTCGATGTCGCGCGATCTTGCGGCGCAAGCCGGAAGGCGCTGCGCCCGATCCTCCGGGCCGCCGCGCCGAAGCTGCGGTGGGGCGCAGGGTTGACGGGCAGGCTCAGGCGCGCAGTTCGGCCGCGAGGTCGCCGATCGACGCCATCGCGTACCGCTGCATTCCTGGCCCGAAGGTGATGCGTGTGGCGCCCTGCCGGCCCAGTTCGGCAACGGACTCCCGGGTCGGTCCGGCGGCCATGTTGATCGGCCCGGAGATGCCCTCCCGCAGCCGCGGAAGCACCTGCGGCGGCGCCAGGATCGGGTAGACGCAGTCGGCGCCGGCGGCCACGTAGAGGCGGGCACGTTCCACCGCGTCGGCCGGGTCACCCGTTCCGAACAGAAACGTGTCGACGCGGGCGTTGACGAAGAGAGCGTCGCCCGCTTCCGCGCGCACCTCGGCCAGCCAGTCAGCGTGCCGCCGGGGGTCCTTGAGGGTGGCGTCCCCCTCCGAGTCCTCCAGGTTGCAGCCGACGGCGCCGGCCTCCAACAGCCGTCCGACCAGCTCGCGGGGGGCGAGGCCGTAACCGCCCTCGACGTCGGCGGACACCGGAACGGACACGGCGCGGACGATGCGCGCGACCGCCGCGAACATCTCGTCCGGCGGTGTCGCGCCGTCCTCGTACCCGAGCGAGGCCGCCACACCCGCGCTCGGGGTCGCGAGCGCCGGGTAACCGGCGTCGGCCAGGACCCGGGCGCTGGCCGCGTCCCAGGGGCCCGGCAGGACGAGCGGGTCACCGACGGCACGGTCGTGGTGCAGGGCGCGGAAGGTGGAGGCTGTCATCGTTGTGGTCTCCCGCCGATGGTGATGATCCGGCCGTTGTCGGGCGGCATCTTCGCCGCGACGCGCATCGGACCACCCTACGTTTGGTGGACCGCGCGGTCAACAATTGTTACGCTGGTCAGATGGCGAGGCCACGGCAGTTCGACGAGGAGCAGGTGATCCGCGCCGTCCGGGACCAGTTCTGGGACGCCGGCTACGCGGCGACCTCCCTGGAGGACCTGGTACGCGTCAGCGGGCTGGGCAAGGGCAGCCTCTACGGCGCCTTCGGCGACAAACACCGGCTGTTCCTGCGGGCGCTGCGGGAATACACCGACACCAGCGGCGGCTACCTGCGCGAGATGCTCGCCTCCGCTCCCCGCGCCCTGGACGCGCTGCGCGCGTTCGTCATGGCACCGGTGAACGACACGGGTGGTGCTGCCGCCCGACGCGGCTGCCTCATGGCCAACAGCACGTACGAACTCGCCACCAGCGATCCGGACGTCCTCGCCGAGGCGCGGCGTACCTACGAGGCGACGACCGCCCTGGTCGCCGAGAGCGTCGGGCGGGCCCAGGACGAGGGCGACCTGCCGCGCGACCTCGACCCGGTCGAGACGGCGCGCGCGCTGCTCGCCGCGCAGCAGGGGCTGGTGTTCATGGGGCGGACGGGGCTGGACATCGACACCCTGACCGCCACGGCCCGCACCCTCGCCGCCAAGCTCCTACCGGACGCCTGACACCAGCTGTTATTTGATCTTGCGGGTGGACCGCACCACGATGCTCTCGTACTCGGGGTGCTTGACCACCCAGTCGGCGATGAACGGGCAGATCGGCACGACGGTCCGGCCCTTGCCCCGCGCGTCGTCCAGCACGGCCCGCGCCAGCGTCGACCCGACGCCCTTGCCCTCGTACGCCGGATCGACCTCGGTGTGGGTGTAGGCGATGATCGAGCCGGTCAGCTGGTAGGTGACGAACCCGACGACCGTGCCCGCCTCGTCGCGCGCCTCGAAACGCTCCCGCGCCGGCGCGTCTGTCACGGTGAACTGCACCCGACCATCCAACCACCCGGCCCGACGGCGCTCGCCGCGAGGCCGGCAGGGACGCGACCCCACGCGCATTGTCTCGGCCGGAACGGGAAACGCAACGCCGCCGGGCACCGGGGGAACGCAACGCCGTCGGGCAGACCGTGGGAGGAGACACGCACCATGACGAATCCATCGACGGACGGCGGCTTCGCCGTCGTCGAGATGTTCACGTCCCAGGGCTGCAACAGTTGCCCGCCCGCGGAGGAGTTGCTGAGCGAGATCGAGCGCGACGCCCGGGACCGGGGCCAGAACGTCTTCGCCCTCGGTTTCCACGTCGACTACTGGGACGACCTGGGCTGGCCCGACCAGTTCGCGGACGCCTCGTACACCGCGCGCCAGGAGGCGTACGCCCGCGCGTTCGGCACCCGGGGTCTCTACACTCCGCAGATGGTCGTCAACGGCACCGTCGAGTTCGTCGGTTCCGATCGCCGGCGGGCAGCCGCCGCGATCATGTCCGCCATGGCCTCGACCGCCGCCACACCACTGGCGCTCTCCATCGCCAACCTGGGCAATGACCGGGTGATGGTGGACTATCGGACCGAACAGCCGCCGGAGCGCGCGGTGGTGCACGTGGCGGTCGTGGAACGGGAGCTGACCAGCGACATCGCCCGGGGGGAGAACGCCGGGCGGACGCTGCGGCAGGACAACGTCGTACGCGCCTTCAGGTCGGTGGGCCTGGACGCCGAGCGGGGGCAGCTGGAGCTGGCCACGCCACCTGGTCTCGATCCGCGACGCGCCAGCGTGGTCGGCTACGTCCAGGAGAACGGCGAACGGGCGATCGTCGGCGCCACGGCCATCGAGCTGTCCACCGCGTAATCTCAGCCCATGCGGATGGTGCGCGGTGTGAGGGGATCCGGTGGCTGACGCGGACGACGTACGCCGGGTGGCGCTGGCCCTGCCGCACACGACGGAGATCGCCAGTGACGGCTTCGACTTCCGGGTGGCCGACAAGGGCTTCGTCTGGTCCTATCCGGAGCGGACACCGGGCAAGCCCCGGGTGATCCGGCTCGACATCGCGGTGCTGTTCGTCGGCGACGAGGCCGAGAAGCAGGCTCTCCTGCTCGGGGAGCCCGAGATCTTCTTCACCACGCCCGGCTACGAGGGCCTGCCCCTGGTGCTGCTGCGCCTGGCGGCGGTCGACCTGGACCGGTTGACCGAGCTGGTGACCGACGCGTGGCGGATGCGCGTGCCGGACTCGCTGTTGAGCGACAGTGCGGGCGCCGGCAAATAGCGATATCAGCACGCAACGCGTTGGACACATTGACGGGGATCTCGGTGCTCCATTACCGTGGCCGAGAGAGCGCTCTCTCACCCGACCTTCTCCCCAATTCAGACGCAAAGCGCTGGACCCGGCAAGGGCCGCACCCGGCGCGCGCGATGGAGGCACGATGAAACCTCCCGTCCCCCACCGCCGATGGGCCCTGGCCGCCGCCACCGCGCTGGCCCTGGTCGTCGGCGGCCTCACCATCCCCGTCACCCGCGCGGCCGAGGCCGCACCCGTCGGCGCCGGCAGTTACACCACCACACCGGTCGGCCCGCTGCCCAGCGGCTGCGGCGCGATGACCAGCAACCCCCGGCAGTTCGCCACCGCCAACGCGCCCGCCGGGCCGATCCCCACCAACGACTGGTGGTCCTCGCTGCTGTGGAAGCGCACCGACTGCTCGTTCAGTGAGCCGCTGCACGCCCACCCGATCTCGTACGACACCTTCGGCGACGGCCTCGGCTTCTCCGCCACCTCCACGCCCGCCATCAGCGGCACCGCCACCGGCGTCGGTGAGTTCCACTACCCGTACGTGCAGGACATCCGGGTCGGTGTGGCCGGGCTCGCCGCACCCCTGGTGAAGGTCGACGGCTGGACGGACTGGACGGTCAGCCCGCACTGGAGCGACGGCACGCGGACCATGCGCGCGACCATCGGCCACGGTCTGCCCTTCGCGTACTTCCAGACCACCGGCGGGAACGCGCAGATCAGCACCGCCGGCACCCCCGACGTGTGGTCCAACAGTGGTGCCACCATCGGCTTCCGGGTCAACGGCCACGACTACGTCGGGTTCGCGCCCAGCGGCGCCACCTGGACCGTGGCGTCCGGCCGGATCTCGTCCACCCTGGCCGGACGCGGCTACTTCTCCATCGCCCTGCTGCCGCCGACGTCCAGCGCGACGGAGCGCGCCGCGCTGGCAGCGACCTACGGTCAGTACGCGCACGCCCACGTCACCGGCACCCAGGTCTCGTACGCCTACAACCCCGCCACCAGCGGCCTGACCACCACGTACGCGTTCACCACCACCGCCCGGGAGGGCACCGCCACGCAGACGGTGGTCAGCCTCTACCCGCACCAGTGGAAGTCGCTGAGCGGTTCCACAGCGATCACGCCGACCTACCCGTCGGCGCGTGGCCGGATGAAGGTGCTCACCGGCGTCAACCAGTTCCGCACCGCCATGAAGTTCCAGGGCATCCTGCCGGAGTTGCCGGCCGTCGGCGACGGCAGCGGTGGTGACCTGTCGACGCTCACCGGGCACCTGGCCGCCACCCGCGCCAACCCGATGGACCAACGCGGCAACGACACCTACTGGACCGGCAAGGGGCTCGGCCGGGCCGCGCGGATCGCCGAGATCGCCGACCAGGTCAACGACACCACGACGCGCGACAGCGCGCTGAACGCGATCCGCAGCACGCTCACCGACTGGTTCACCGCGTCCAGCGGCAAGACCAGCCGGGTCTTCTACTACGACAACAACTGGGGCACGCTGATCGGCTACCCGGCGTCGTACGGGTCCGACCAGGAGCTCAACGACCACCACTTCCACTACGGCTACTACATCGCCGCCGCCGCGACCCTGGCGAAGTTCGACCCGGCCTGGGCGGCCACCAGCCGCTACGGCGGGATGGTCGACCTGCTGATCCGGGACGCCAACAACTACCGTCGCGACGACACCCGCTTCCCGTACCTGCGGGACTTCGACATCTACGCCGGGCACGACTGGGCGTCCGGGCACGGCTCGTTCGGTTCCGGCAACAACCAGGAGTCCTCGTCCGAGGGGATGAACTTCGCGAGCGCCCTGATCCAGTGGGGGCAGACGACCGGCGACACCGCCGTCCGCGACGCGGGTGTCTTCCTCTACACCACGCAGGCCGCGGCGATCCAGGAGTACTGGTTCGACGTCAGCGACCAGAACTTCCCCGCCGCCTTCGGGCACTCGACGGTCGGCATGGTCTGGGGTGACGGCGGCGCGTACGCCACCTGGTTCAGCGCCGAGCCGGAGATGATCCAGGGCATCAACCTGCTGCCGGTCACCGGCGGTCACCTCTACCTCGGTAACAACCCGGCGTACGTGCGGACCAACTACGCCGAACTCGTCCGCAACAACGGCGGACAACCGACGGTGTGGCAGGACATCCTCTGGCAGTTCCAGGCCCTCGGGGACGCCGACGCCGCGCTGGCGAACCTGCGTGCGAACCCCGGCTACACACCGGAGGAGGGAGAGAGCCGGGCGCACACGTTCCACTGGATCCGTAACCTCGCCGCCCTCGGCAATGTCGACACGACGGTGACCGGCAACCATCCGCTGTCCGCGGTCTTCTCCCGCAACGGGGCCCGGACCTACGTGGCGTCGAACCCGACGGCGACGCCGATCACCGTGACGTTCTCCAACGGCACCACGCTCGCCGTGGGTGCCGGCAAGACGGCCACCACCGGGGCGTACACCTGGAGTGGTGGCAACGCGGCCGGCGGCGTTCCCCCGACGACGCCGCCGCCGACCACCCCGCCGCCGACGACCACCCCGCCGCCGTCCACCGGCGGGCCGACGCGCTACCTGCTGCCCGGCGGTGGGTTGGGCGGCGCCGGCAGCGCGGCCACGACGACGGTCGCGGCGGCGAACGGCAACCACGACGGTACGCCCACCAACGCCCAGGTCTTCACGGCGACCGGCCTCAACCTCGCCTACGCCGGCGGGCAGACGGCGTTCGACCTGTTCGTCGACGCCGGGACAGCGGTCGGCAACGGCGTGCAGGTGCGGATCTCCTACGACCTCACCGGCAACGGTAGTTGGGAACGGGTCGAGACGCTGCGCTACTTCGCCACCGACCCGGTCACCGGCTACGAGCACTACACCCAGAACGCCGGCCTGTCCTCGGCCACCGGCACGTTGGGCGCGCTGAGCAACGGCACGGTCCGGGTGGAGGTCTGGTCGGCAATCGGCAACAACCCGACCACGCTGGGCATCGGCAACCAGTCGGTGCTGCGGCTTCCGTACTCCTGATCGGCTGGATCGAACGCCACACGACGTCGGCCGGTGTGCGGGACCAGGATCGGTCCCGCACACCGGCCGACGCTGTGCGGTCAGTCAGTCGTTGTCAGGAGGCGGTGCAGGTGGGCGTGATGCCGGCCCCACTGCCCGTGCCCTGGAAACCGAACTCGGTGACCTGACCCGCGCCGAGGCGGCCGTTGTAGTCCACGTTGGCGAACCGCACCGTGCCGGTCGAGCCACTGGCCGTCGCGCTCCAGGTGTTCGTGACACTGGCACCACTCGCGAGGGTGACACCGACGTTCCACCCGCTCGTGCCGGCGGAGCCGGCGGTCACCTTCACGGTGGCCACGAACCCGCCGTTCCACGAGTTCAGTGACACCGACGCCGAGCAACCCCCGGTGGTCGGCGGCGGGGTCGTGGGCGGCGGGTCGGTGGGCGGGGGCGTCGTCGGCGGCGGGTCGGTCGGCGGCGGCGTGGTGGGGATGGCCGGGCCCGCATTGAGGGCGTTCAGAACGTTGGTGTACGCGGCCTTCTTGTTGCCGTTGCAGTCGAACAGCAGCGCGTTGTCCGAACCACGCCACGAGTCACAGTCCCGCACACCCCACACCGTGATGCCGGTGCAGCGCGAGACGTTCATGCAGGCGCGGGTGACGGCACCGAAGATGTTGGCCTGGTTGCCGCCGGTCATCACGTCCAGCTCGGTGATCTGGACGTCCACGCCGAGGTCGGCGAACCGCTGGAGGTTGGCCTGGTAGTCACCGGCCAGCGAGGTGCCCAGGTGCGACTGGAAACCCACGCAGTCGATCGGCACGCCACGGGACTTGAAGTCCCGCACCATGTTGTAGATCCCGGTCGACTTCGCGTTGACCCCGTCGGTGTTGTAGTCGTTGTAACACAACTTCGCACCCGGATCCGCCGCCCGCGCCGCCCGGAAGGCCGCCTCGATCCAGTCGTTGCCGGTGCGCTGCAAGTTCGAGTCACGCCGCCCGCCGCTGCCGCCGTCGGCGAACGCCTCGTTCACCACGTCCCAGGCGTAGATCTTCCCGCGGAAGTGCGTCGCCACCTGCGTAACGTGGTTGATCATCGCGCTGCGCAACGCGCTGCCCGACATACCCTGGGCCCAACCCGGCTCCTGCTGGTGCCACAAGAGCGCGTGACCCCGCACGCTCATGCCGTTGGCCTGCGCGTGACTGACCAGACGATCACCACCGGTGTAGCTGAACCGACCCTGCTGGGGCTCGGTGGCGTCCCACTTCATCTCGTTCTCGGCCACGACACTGTTGAACTCACGGTTCAGGATGGTCGTGTAGACGCTGGTGGAGAGCTTGTTCGTCGCGACGGCCGCGCCGAAGTAACGGCCCTTCTCGGCCGCCGAGGCCCGGAGGGTCGTGCCGGCGCTGGCCGTGGAGGTCAGCGTCATCGTCATGCCTGCGGCGAGGGCGCCGGTAACGGCGATGGTCACCGCCGCTCGCAGGGCTCTTCTGTGATTCATGCGGATTCCTTCTCTGTGGTGGTGCAGCGATGGAGACGCACGCCCGGAGCCGCTCCTGCGACACGGGGGGATGTCAGCAACGATCGCCGTCGCGGCAGCGGTGCGGGGAGTCCTGACCCGACGTCCGGCATGCCCTGGGCGGACGTCACGGGTCGAGGTGCCACAGCAGGTTCGCCCGGTGAACCACAGGTGCGGCTGCCCTCAACCATCGACTGTGAGCGATAACATGCCGTTCGTCAAGTCGTAACCAACAGCGCCGGGAAACCTGTCGCTCCGTCATGGTGGTCGGCCGGTCGCCGTGCTGCCGGAGCCGTGCCGAGCACGGCCCCGGCAGCGACAGTCACTGGAACGAGGCGTCGTCGACCAGGAGGCTGTCAGTGCCCTCGGCCGTCTCGACGTAGAAGGTCGCGCTGGTCAGCGTGCCGCTCCACGACACTGTCGTGGTGCCGGTGAGCAGGGTCCAGCCGTTGACGTTCACTCCCACAGCCGGCGTCAGCTGGAGGTAGTTCGTCGTGCCGTTCGCGGTCAGCGACAGTGTCGCCTTCGCCGACGGGGTGCCGCCCTGTGCGCGTACCCAGACGTTCGTGGTGTAGCTCCTGCCGTTGGTGAGCTTGGCGGTCACGTCCTGACCGGGACCGTTCCAGGCACCGGTCCGGCCGGTGATCGACAGCGACCCGCTGCCACCGTGCGCCACGCTCGTGTTGCGGGAGAGCGTGCCGCTGCCGTGCACTCCCCAGCCCGTCGTGCCGTTCTCCACGTCGCCGTTGGTGAGCAGGTTGGTGACGGTGCCGCCGGTACCGCCGAACTGCCACCAGTTGATGTTGAACAGGTTGCCGCTGCCGCCGGCGAAGCGCAGGTAGAGATCATGGGTGCCGGTCGCTCCGCTGATCGCGCAGGTGGTGGTGCTCCAGGTCTGCCAGCCGCCGGTGCCCCCCACGGTGCAGGTGCCCACGGTCGGGCCGTTGGCGCTGTCGAGGCGGACCTCGATCCGCCCGCCGCTGGTGGCCGACGCGACCCGGGCGCTGAACGAGGTCGCACCCGCGCCGAACGCGACACCCTTGACCTTGATGTGGTCGCCGTTCTCGATCCAGCCGACGTTCATCCCGCCCTCGCTGGACACCTCGGTCTCGATCCCCGAGCCCCAGGCGATCGTCTCGGCCTCCTGCCGCACGTACGGGTTCAGGGTGCCCACCTGCGGCGCCCCAGTGGTGGTCATGTTGATTGTCGGGAACATGCCGCTGCTGGTGTAGGTGAACTTCTCCACCGCTACCGAACGGGTGTAACCGCTACCACCGGGCAACGCCCCGTTGTGATAGAAGAAATACGAACCGCCCTGGAAGTCGATCACACCCGCGTGATTGGTGAAACTGGCTCCCTGCCGCGGCATGATCGTTCCCCGATATGTCCACGGCCCCGTCGGTCCCGTGGCCGTGGAGTACGCGATGAATTCGGAGCAGCATTCCGCCGCGAACACGTTGTAGTACAACCCGTTGCGTTTGAACACCCACGGCCCCTCCTCGTACAGCGTCGGCCGACTCGCATTACCGTTACGGGTACCGAACCCCGCGGTAGTGAGTGGAATGCGTGTCGCGCTGCCGGAGAACGAAATCATGTCCGGGTTCAACTTCACATACCACAGACCCGGGTTCCCCCAGTACAGGTACGCCTGCCCGTCGTCGTCGACAAAGACGGTCGGGTCGATCTCGTTGTTGCCGACAAGCGGCCGGCCGAGCGCGTCGCGGAACGGCCCGGTCGGGCTGTCCGCCACACCGACGCCGATGACCATCTGCCCGTTGGAGCGCTGACGCACCGGCACGTACCAGTAGAACTTTCCGTTACGCGCGATAACCTGCCCGGCCCACGCGTTGGCGTCCGCCCACGCGAACGTCGCCAGATTCATCGGCGAGCCGTGATCGGTCCAGTTCACCATGTCGGCGGACGAGTACACCCGCCATTCGCGCATGGTGAAGTAGGTGGATCCGTCCTCGTCGTGTCCGGTGTAGAGGTAGACCCGACCGTTGTGCACCATCGGCGCCGGGTCGGCGGTGTAGATGTTCTGGACGATGGGGTTGTCGGCCCTGGCCGTACCCGGGATCAGTGCGAGGAGGCAGGCCATGCTGGCCAGCCAGGCGACGGCTCGCCTGGTCCGGCGAGCGGCCGGGGTTGCGGTTCGATCCTTCACGTTCACGATTACTCCCACAGAGAGTGCGCGGTGCTTGACGGGGGGAGCCACCGCTGTGGTGGCCGCTCGAACGGGCTTGTGGTTCGCGCGCCGGGAAGCACGACCGGCGGCCGTGTTAGCGCTAACAGCTTTTCGCCAATGCCTCCCTCCCCTATCTGGCCTGGATTTTTTCGTGGCGCTGGATGACCGTCGTAACCCCATCGCAGCATTGAGGTATCAACGTGGACATCGAAGATTTACGATGCACGGTACTGAGCGACCGGACGGGCGTCAACGGAGGGGAAGCCACCGGCAACGGTCACTCACCGCAACGCTCCGATGATCGCGAGCCCGATGGATGTCCGTTTCGGACCACAACCGCCACCGGACCGGACGACCACGGGCCAGGTCGTCGCGAAAATGGGTCGACCAGACACTCCGGGGGTTGCGGGCGTGTTAACGACGAACTATGTTAGCGATCACATCGATGTGCCGCGATAAGCGCAGGGGTGGGCACCCGGCGTCCACGGCGACCCACGTCCCACCCACCACACCGCACCCGGCGTCGGCCCCTTTTGCCGCCGACGACCCACCGCCATCGATGGCGGCCCCGACGTACCCGGCCACCTGGAGGTTCCCCATGCCATCCCTGCCCCTCAGCCGCCGCCACCTGCTTCAGGCCGCCGGAGCCACCGTGGTGGTCTCCGCGACCGGCGTCGCCGTCTCCCCCGCAAGCGCGTCCGCCGCCATCGTGCCCCCGGCCCGGTCCGACATCGGCGTCTCGGCGTACGGATTCGACCCGGGCCAGGTACGACTCACCGCCGGCCGTTGGATGGACAACCAGACACGAACGCTGAACTACCTGCGGTTCGTCGACGTCGACCGGATGCTCTACAACTTCCGCGCCAACCACCGGCTGTCCACGAACGGCGCCGCCACCAACGGGGGCTGGGACGCGCCGAACTTCCCGTTCCGGACCCACATGCAGGGTCACTTCCTGAGCGCCTGGGCGTACGCGTACGCGGTGCTGGGCGACACCACCTGCCGGGACAAGGCGAACTACATGGTCGCCGAGCTGGCCAAGTGCCAGGCGAACAACGGTGCCGCCGGATTCGGCGCGGGTTACCTCTCCGGCTTTCCGGAGTCCGACTTCACCGCGCTGGAGGCACGGACGCTGTCCAACGGCAACGTGCCCTACTACTGCATCCACAAGACCCTCGCCGGTCTCCTCGACGTCTGGCGTTACATCGGCAACACGCAGGCCCGTACGGTGCTGCTGTCCCTCGCCGGCTGGGTCGACACCCGGACGGCCCGGCTGAGCTCCAGCCAGATGCAATCGATGCTGGGCACCGAGTTCGGTGGCATGAACGACGTGCTCGCCGACATCTACCAGCAGACCGGCGACTCCCGGTGGCTCGCCACCGCCCAGCGGTTCGACCACGCCGCCGTGTTCAATCCCCTGGCCGCCAACCAGGACCAGCTCAACGGGCTGCACGCCAACACGCAGGTGCCCAAGTGGATCGGCGCCGCCCGGGAGTACAAGGCCACCGGGACCACCCGTTACCGGGACATCGCCAGCAACGCGTGGCGCATCACCGTGGGCGCGCACACCTACGCCATCGGCGGCAACAGCCAGGCGGAGCACTTCCGGGCACCGAACGCCATCGCCGGCTACCTCAGCAACGACACCTGCGAGCAGTGCAACACGCACAACATGCTCAAACTGACCCGGGAGCTGTGGCTGCTCGACCCGAGCCGGGCGGACTACTTCGACTTCTACGAGCGCGCGCTGATCAACCACCTGATCGGCGGGCAGAACCCGGCCGACAGCCACGGCCACATCACCTACTTCACCCCGCTGCGGCCGGGCGGTCGTCGGGGCGTGGGCCCGGCGTGGGGTGGCGGCACCTGGAGCACCGACTACAACTCGTTCTGGTGCTGCCAGGGCACCGGCCTGGAAATCAACACGAGGTTGATGGACTCCATCTACTTCTACAACGGGACCACGCTGAGTGTGAACCTGTTCGCGCCGTCGGTGCTGGACTGGACGCAACGCGGCATCACTGTCACCCAGAGCACCAACTTCCCGGTCAGTGACACCAGCACCCTCACCCTGAGTGGCTCGATGAGCGGCTCGTGGAGCATCCGGGTGCGGATCCCGTCCTGGACCAGCGGCGCGACGATCGCCGTCAACGGCACTGTGGAGAACGTGGCCACCACCCCGGGCAGCTACGCCACTGTCACGCGCACCTGGGCCGCAGGTGACACCATCACCGTTCGGCTGCCGATGCAGGTCGCCGTCCGGGCCGCCAACGACAACGCCACCATCGGCGCGATCATGTACGGCCCGGCGGTGCTGGCCGGCAACTACGGCAACACGGCGCTGAGCGCCCCGCCGACCATCACCGTCTCCTCGATCACCCGGACCAGCACCAGCTCACTCGCGTTCTCCGCGAGCGCCAACGGGTCCACAGTGAACCTCGGCCCCTTCCACGACGCCCACGGCTTCAACTACACGGTCTACTGGAACACCAGCGGAAGCGGCGGCACCGGCGGCAGCTACCGACTGGTCAACGTCGGCACCGGGCTGGTCCTCGGTATCCAGAACATGTCCACCGCCGACGGTGGCCTGGCCGTGCAGTGGAGCGACAGCGGCACCGCGGACCACAACTGGGTGGTCATCACCGACGGCAACGCCGTCCGGTTCCGCAACGTCAACAGCGGCAAGGTCCTGGGCGTGGAGAACATGTCCACCGCCGACAACGCCCGGGTCCTCCAGTGGGCCGACAACGGCACCGCCGATCACCGGTGGATCCTGGTGGACAACGGCGACGGCACCTACAAGATCCGCAACGTCAACAGCAACAAGCTGCTCGGAATCCTGAACGGGTCGACCGCCTGGGGAGCGCAGGCCGTGCAGGATCCGGACAACGGCAGCGCGGACAACCGGTGGAGGCTGGTCCGCAACGCCTGACCTCCGCCCCGCTCGACGGGCTCACCGGCGCGGTCACCCGAAGGCCGCGCCGGTGACGCCGGGCGGGCGCCCGCCAGCGGCCGTACAGTGGGGAGGGTCCTGGCCCCAGTGAACGTGGCGGACGTGCCGGCTCGTGCCGCTTCCGCCCGGAAGGAGCACAGTGAACCGCCCCCTCCGCACCACGCTCGGCGGTGCGTTGACCGCTGTCATGCTGGTCACCGTCGCCGTCGCGCCGGCGCAGGCGCACCCCGCAGGGCGCCCGCCGGCCGTCCTCGCCCTCCCCGACGGGTTCCAGCCCGAGGGCATCGCCACCGCCGGCCGGTACGCCTACTTCGGCTCCCGCGCCACCGGTGCCATCCAGCGCGTCGACCTGGTCACCGGCCGGGGCACGACGATCGGCGCGGCCACCGGCACGCCGTCGCTCGGCCTCAAGGTCGACACACGTGGCCGGCTCTTCGTCTCCGGTGGCACGGCTGGCGACGCTCGCGTGCTCGACACCCGCACCGGCGAGGTGCTGGCCCGCTACCAGTTCGCCACCGCCCCGACGTTCGTCAACGACGTCGTGCTGACCCGCGACGCGGCATACTTCACCGACTCGAACCGGCCGGTGCTCTACCGGCTGCCGCTCGGTCGCGGTGGCGCGCTGCCGCCCGCCGACGCCTTCACCACGATCACGCTGACCGGCGCGTACGCGCAGGTCGGCACGGGGGTGAACCTCAACGGCATCACCACCACACCCGACGGCCGGGCGTTGCTCGTCGTCCAGTCCTCCACCGGCACGCTGTACCGTGTCGACCCGGCGACCGGGGCGAGCACCGTCGTGGACGTGCCGGGCCACACCTTCACCAACGGCGACGGGCTTCTCCTGCTCGGCCGCACCCTCTACGTCGTGCAGAACCGCCTCAACCAGATCGCGGTGGTCCGGCTGAACCACGCCGGCACCGCCGGAGCGCTGACCGGCACCATCACCGATCCGCACTTCGACGTACCCACCACCGTGGCCGAGGCGCTGGGCCGGCTCTACCTGCCCAACGCCCGGTTCACCACACCGCCGACCCCCACCACGCCCTACACGGCGGTCGCGGTCCGCGCCCACTGAGCGACCCGAGGGGGCACCCGCCGCACGGGTGCCCCCTCGGCCCACCGCTCCTGGGATCTCGATCGTCGATTCGGCCGCCAGTAGGATCACTGGCACCTCGGCGACGACTGTCGCCTCGTGCACCCCGGAGTTTGTGTGGCCGCCCGTCCGTACCGGTTCCTGCGCCGAACCCTGGCCGTGGGCTGCATCCTCGCCGCCGCCGCACTGCCCGCCAACCCGCAGGCCGCACCGCCGGTCGCACCGCCGGCCGCGCCCACCGGCGTCGCGCAGCCCACGGTCCTGCGGATGCTGCAGATGAACCTCTGCAACAGTGGCCTCGCCGGCTGCTACACCGGCCGCGCGATGGCCAGGGCCGCGGAGGTGATCACCGCCGAGGCGCCCGACCTGGTCACCCTCAACGAGATCTGCGCGGGCGACCTGCCGGCCCTGCGCCGGGTGTTCCAAACCGTCCACCCTGGCCAGCGCGTGGTGGCCGCGTTCCAGGCAGCCGGCGACCGCCCGAGCAGCGACGACACCCGCTGCCGCAACGGCCAACGGTTCGGCATCGGGTTACTGGCCCACCTGCGGACGCCGGGCACACCGAGCACCGTGTACGCCGGAACCCATCCCACGCAGGACCTCGCGGACCCCGAGGAACGCGCCTGGCTCTGCGTCGACGTCGACCGCGCCCTGCTCGCCTGCACCACGCACCTGTCGGCCAGCGGCGGCTACCGCGTCGCGCTCGCGCAGTGCGAGCACCTGCTCGGCACCATCCTGCCGACGATCAGCCGCGACGCCGGGTACGAGCCGACCGTGCTCGGCGGCGACCTCAACCTGCGCGCCGGCCCCGACCGCGACGTGCGGTCCTGCATCCCACCTGGCCATCAGCGGGTCGACGATGGCCGACTGCAACACGTCACGTCGACCGCCGACATCACCCTCTGCTGTCGCAGCCAGGTGCCCATGGACGGGACGACCGACCACCCCGGGCTGCTGGTCACCCTCACGATCAACAGCAGCCGTCCCGTCCGGCGGCCGGCCTGATCCGCCTCCGTTCGGGCACGGAGACGGCCGGATCCCCGAGGTCGCCAGCAACGCGGCGCGGGCCGGCCGCACAGCGTCAGCGCGGCGGCGTGTCCCGGCGGGACGGGAAGGGAGTACCGGGCTGGCCGAGGGTGGAGCGGGCGCGCAACCCGACCGGGTCGGGAGCAGGGGTGGGCGCCGGGGCCGGCGGCTCCGAGAGCCGCAGCCCGTTCAGGTACGCGGTGGCGGCCCGGTCGTCGTCGGTCGGAGCGGCGAGCAGCGCGTAGAGCAGACCGACCACCCCGAAGATCACCGCCAGCACGATCGGCACCAGCAGGGTGCTCACCCCGGCGCCGGTCACCTCGCCCGCCCGCTCGTGGCGGTGCACCGACAGGGCGCTCATGCCGGTGAAGTGCATCCCGTTGACGGCGATCCCCATGACCAGCGCGGAGGCGAAGATCGCCAACCCCCGCCGGACGGTCATCGCGAGCCACAGCGCGACGGTGGACGCCACCACGGCGATGACCACCGAGAGCACGACCCGGACCGTGTCGTAGCCGAGGGTGCCGTTGAGACGCATGGCGGCCATGCCGGTGTAGTGCATGGAGGCCACGCCGACGCCGGTGAAGACACCGCCGGCGATCAGTCGTACCGGGTTCAGCCGGCCGGTGCCCACGATGGCCAGGCCGATACCGACCGCCACCACGGCGATGACCGTGCTGGCCGCGGTCAGCGGCACGTCGTAGCGGATCCGGGTGTTCTCGACGGCGAAGCCGAGCATGGCCATGAAGTGCATCGCCCAGATGGCGGTGCCGCCCAGCGCCCAGGCCGACAGCAGACCCCACCACGCCCGCTGGCCGTTCGTCCGGGCCGTACGGATGCGCCCGGCGCAGACCAGGCCGAGGATCGAGCCGAGCACGGACAGCGCGTAACTCAACGCGGGCGTGATCCACCCGTACTCAAAGTGATTGATTTCCGCCACGGCGGCTTTCTCCCCATTCGTTACCGATGCGTCAACAAGACGCCCCGGCAATGATCAGGGGTGCTTTGATCAGGCGCAATAGGCCCCCCGGGCTATTCGAGGGGTGCCGTTCAGGTAACCGTCCGCTGCGTCGATTTACCCGACAGAAGTTACTGGGTGTAACTATCACGCTGACGTGTGGTACGCGAGAACGCCTCGATTGACGGCCGCTATAGCCTGTCGGGCTGTCGACCGCAGCTCCGTTGCGGCACCACCCGAGTCGGCAATCTGACCGAGCAGATCGACGACCTGTCGGGCCCACCGGACGAAGTCACCGGCGGGCATCTCACCATCGATCTCGTGACCGCTGCCGAGCACCTTCGCCAGCGCCTCCCCCCGGGCCCACCGGTAGACGGGCCAGGCGAAACCGAGATCCGGCTCCCGGGTCGCCGTCAGCCCTCGCGCAGCCTCGTCGGCCTCGATCTCCCCCCACAGCTTCAGCGTCTCGTCCACCGCGTCGGCCACCGGCCCGCGCGGCAGCGACGCCCTCTCGTCGACATCGCGGCGCGCCTCGAACACCACCACCGACACCGCCGCGGCCAGCTCGGCCGGGGACAGCCCGTTCCACACCCCCCGGCGCAGGCACTCGGCGACCAGCAGGTCCGCCTCGGTCCAGATCCGGCCCAGCATCCGACCGGCGTCGGTGACCGCGCCGTCGCGGGCGAGGTAGCCACGCTCCGTCAGCAGCGCCACGATCCGGTCGAACGTTCGCGCGAGGGACCCGGTACGGCCACTGACTCGCTCGCGCAGCTCCTCGGTGTCGCGCTCCAGCCGCCGACGCCGCTCCGCCCAGCGGGCGTGATCCTCGCGCTCCGGGCAGGCGTGGCAGGGGTGGTGACGCAGCTCGCTGCGGAGCTGGGTGATCTGGTGGTCCTCGCCGGTCGCCTCCCGGGAACGGCCCCCGCGTCGGCCCGCGTGCCGATCCAGGCCGGTGCCGCTGACCTCGGCGGCGAGATCCCGCCGGGCGCCCGGGGACCGGTGGTTGAAGTGTTTGGGCACCCGGATCCGGGCCAACACCTCGGCCGGAGTGGTGAAGTCGCCGGGGCTGACCCGCCCGGCCCAACGGTCCTGGGTGAGCACCAACGGACGGGGCTCACCGAACCCACCGGTCGCCGGGTCCAACACCACGGCCAGCCCAGCCCGCCGGCCCGACGGCACCCGGATCACGTCGCCGACCCGCAGCCGCTCCAGCGAGGCCACCGCGGCGGCCTTGCGCTGGGTCTGCCCCTGCCGGGCGATCGCCTTCTCCCGATCGGCGATCGCCACCCGCAGCGCGAAGTACTCGTCGAAGTCGCCGTGGTGGCAGGCCGCCTCCGCGCCGTACGCCTCGATGGTCTCGGTGTTGCGCTGCACCTGCCGGGCCAGGCCGACCACCGACCGGTCCGCCTGGAACTGGGCGAACGAGGACTCCAGCAGCGCCCGGGCCGGCTCCGCGCCGACCGTCCCGACCAGGTTCACCGCCATGTTGTACGACGGCCGGAAGCTGGAGCGCAGCGGATAGGTGCGGGTGGACGCGAGCCCGGCCACGTGCCGTGGGTCGGTCTCCGGGGACCACACCACGACGGCGTGCCCCTCCACATCGATGCCTCGGCGGCCGGCACGCCCGGTGAGCTGGGTGTACTCCCCCGGGGTCAGGTCGACGTGCGCCTCGCCGTTGTACTTGACCAGCCGTTCAAGCACCACGCAGCGCGCCGGCATGTTGATGCCCAACGCCAGCGTCTCGGTGGCGAAGACCGCCTTGACCAGGCCGCGGACGAACAGCTCCTCGACGACCTCCTTGAAGACCGGCAGCATGCCGGCGTGGTGGGCGGCCAGGCCGCGTTCCAGGCCGTCGAGCCACTCCCAGTAGCCCAGGACCGACAGGTCCTCGCCGGGAATGGCGGTGACCCGCGACTCGACGACCCGGCGGATCTCGGCCCGTTCCTCCGCCGAGGTGAGCCGCAGCCCGGCGGCGAGGCACTGCTGCACCGCGGCGGCGCAACCGGCCCGGCTGAAGATGAACAGGATCGCCGGTAGCAGACCCTCCCGGTCCAGCCGGTCGACGATGTCCGGGCGCAACGGGCCACGCCAACGCGGGCCGCGCCGGCCGGCGCCGGGTCCGGCGCTGCGCCCCTCACCCAACTCCAGCCGCCGCGCGGTCTCCCGGGTGTAGCGCAGCAACTCCGGGTGCACGTCGTGCTTGCGGGCGGCGTCGGAGTCGTGGAACAGGTCGAACATCCGCTTGCCGACCAGCATGTGCTGCCACAACGGCACCGGCCGGTGCTCGCTGACCACCACGGCGGTCTCGCCGCGCACGGTGACCAGCCAGTCGGCGAACTCCTCGGCGTTGGAGACCGTCGCCGACAACGAGACCAGGGTTACCGAAGCCGGCAGGTGGATGATCACCTCTTCCCAGACCCCACCGCGGAACCGGTCAGCCAGGTAGTGCACCTCGTCCATCACCACGTACGCGAGGCCCTGGAGGGTGCTGGAGCCCGCGTAGAGCATGTTGCGCAGCACCTCGGTGGTCATCACCACCACCGGCGCGTCGCCGTTGATCGCGTTGTCGCCGGTCAGCAGGCCGACCTGCTCGGCGCCGTACCGGGCGACCAGGTCGTGGTACTTCTGGTTGGACAGTGCCTTGATCGGGGTGGTGTAGAAGCACTTGCGTCGCACCGGTGGGGTCGTCGCGTCGGCGGCGGGCGCCGGGTCGTCGGGTCGACCCCGCAACGCGAGGTGGACGGCGAACTCCCCGACCACCGTCTTACCGGCGCCGGTGGGAGCGCAGACCAGCACACCGCTGCCCCGCTCCAGCGACTGGCACGCCTCCCGCTGGAAGTCGTCGAGGTCGAACCCCAACTCGAGGGCGAACTCGTCCAGCGCCGGAAACTGTGCGGCTTGTGCGGCCTTGCGGCGCGCCGCTGCGTACCGCTCGGCGGGGCTCGACATGGCACCAAGATTAGTGCGTGCCGCGTCATGTCACCCCACAAGGCCGTCCGGAGGCGCGGTCGGGGGCGGTCGGTAGGGTGCACGGCGTGCCGGACCATGCCGAACCGCCCCAGACCAGTCCGCCGGGCACCACCGAGCGCCGGGCGTCCCGACGCCCTGTCAAGGCGGTGCTCTTCGACTTCCACGGCACCCTGGCTCAGGTGGAGGACCCCCAGCGGTGGGTGTCGGAGGCCGCGGCGTCGTGCGGCGTCACACTGGACCGCGTCCGCGCCACCTCGCTGGCCGACCGACTGCTCACCGCGGGCCGCGCCGGCGGGCCACTGCCGGCACGGGTGCCGCCCCGACTCGCCGAACTGTGGGCCGACCGGGACCTCTACCAACACGCCCACCGGGGCGCGTACACCGGCCTGGCCGAGACCGTCGACGCCGGCATCGACGGCTTCGCCGACGCGCTCTACGAGCGGCTGCTGACCACCGAGGGCTGGCTGCCGTACACCGACACCGCCCCCACGCTGACCGCGTTACGCGATGCCGGGGTGCCGGTGGCGGTGGTCAGCAACATCGGCTTCGACCTGCGGCCACATTTCGACGCCTGGGGGCTGACCGACCTGGTCGGCGCGTTCGTGCTCTCGTACGAGGTGGGGCGCTGCAAACCCGACCCGGCGATCTTCTGGCGTGCCTGCGGCATGCTGGGCGTCGACCCGGAGCAGACCCTGATGGTCGGTGACACCCCGGCGGACGCGGGCGCGGTGGCCGCCGGCTGCTCGGCGCTGGTGCTCCCGGCAGCCGAGCCGGGCCGGGAGAACGGGCTGGGCGCGGTGCTCGACCTCGCCCTGCCAGGCTGACCGGCGGTGTGTGTGCCGTCAGTCGGCAATGTGAATCACCGGTAGCTGGCCATCGCCGTACCGAGCCTCCCCGGTGAGGATCGAAGCGTCGTGGCTCACGCGGCCGGTTGTTCGGTCGTCGCGGCGGCGGTACCCAGCGCGTGCTGGCGGGCCCGCTCACGAAGGGCGCTGCGGCGCTCCGGCGACCAGTCGGCCTCCACTGCCGCCCGGCGGGCGCGAGCCTCGGCCACACCCTGCTCGGTGATCGGGATGCCCTGGTGGGCCAGCTCCGCGTCCAGGGCGTCCAGCCGCATCCGGTCGCGGACAGCCTGGGTGATGTAGGCGCTGGCGTTGGACTCCCGCTCCAGGCGCTCAGCCACGTCCGGCGACACAGAGATCGATAGTTTCCGCATCGCGCTCGTCATACCAGGGACCGTACGTCGGTAGCACCGTGTCGGCGAACACCACCGCTGTGTCGGCGGGTGGATGCCGCCGCAGGTTGGCCAGGGCGGACGGCCTACCGTCGTGCCCGTGACCGAGATCCTGCTGCCCACGACGGCACCGGCAGAAACGCCACCAGCCCGGGGCGGTGGCGTCGTCGCGGTGGGGCTGGTGCTCGGCGGGGCCCTGTCGGTGCAGTTCGGCGCCGCCGTGGCCGCGCTGCTCTTCCCGCGTACCGGGGTGGCCGGCGCGGTGACCCTGCGGCTGACCATCGCGGCGGTGCTGCTGCTCGTCGTGTGCCGGCCCCGCCTGCGCGGACACGACCGGTCGGCCTGGCTGGCGGCCGGCGCGTTCGGGCTGGCGCTGGCCGGCATGAACTCGCTGTTCTACCAGGCCATCGAACGCATCCCGCTCGGCCCGGCGGTGACGCTCGAGGTGCTCGGCCCCCTCGCGCTGTCGGTGTTCTCCGCCCGCCGACTGACCAGCTGGGGCTGGGCGGGGCTCGCGCTGGCCGGGGTGGCGCTGCTCGGGCAGGGCGGCTTTGACAGGCTGAACCCGGTCGGGGTGGCCTTCGCGTTCGGCGCGGGCGCCATGTGGGCCGCGTACATCGTGCTGAGCGCCCGGGTCGGCGGCCGCTTTCCCGGCGCGGACGGGCTGGCCCTGGCGCTGACCGTCGCCGCGCTGGTCACCCTGCCGCTGGGCATCGTCGACGGCGGCGCGGCGCTGCTCGACCCGCAGGTGCTGGCCCTCGGCGCCGCTCTCGCCGTGCTCGCCTCCGGGCTGCCCTACACCCTGGAGCTGATGGCGCTGCGGCGGATGCCCACCGCCACCTTCGCCGTGCTGATGAGCCTCGGCCCGGCCGTCGCCACCCTCGCCGGCTGGCTGGTGCTGCGGCAGGAGTTGACAGTGCTGGAGTGCACCGCCATCGTGCTGGTGATCGCCGCCAGCATCGGCGCGGTACGGGTCAACGCAGCAGCCGCACGGCGCCCGGAACCGCGCTGATCGTCACCGGCAGCTCCAGGGAGCGTTCCCCGTCGGCGTACGACGTGATGCCCTCGGCCGCCAACTCCACCGTGCGGGCCCGGAAGCTGCGCACCAGCGGATGACTGATGTGGGTGCCCTGGTAGATGCGCGGCTTCACCCGGATCAGGGTGCGCCGGTTGACCCGACCCGCCACCACCACGTCGAGCAGCCCGTCGGTCGGGTCGGCGTCGGGGCAGATCCGCATCCCACCGCCGTACGTGGGGCAGTTGCCCACCGCCACGAGCACTGCGTCCAGGTCGTGCGGCACCCCGTCGAGGCGCAGCGTGTAGCGGCGTGGGCGCAGCCGGGCCAGCTCGACCAGGATCGCCAGGTCGTATCGGCGCGGGCCGCGGGGCCAGCGCATCCGGTTGGCCCGCTCGTTGACGATCGCGTCGAAGCCGGCCGCGAGGACCGCCCCGTACCAGCGCTCGACGCCGTCGACTCCCACCATCCGGGCCAGGTCGACCGGTTGACTGCGGCCGTCGCGTACCGCCTCGGCGATCACCGCCGCCGCAGCGAGGGGGTCGGCCGGAAAGCCGGTGTCCACTGCGAAGTCGTTGCCGGTGCCGGCCGGGATCGGGCCGAACGGCACGTCGGTCCCGGCGACCGCCTGCAACGCGCGGTGCACGGTGCCGTCCCCACCGACCGCCACCAGCGCACCCGCGCCGTCCGCGACCGCCTGACGGCATGCCGCCTCCGCCTCGCCCGGGGTGGACGCCGACAGCACTCGAAGTGGCCGACCCGCGTCGGCCAGCCCGTCCAACAACCGGGGCAGCAGTGCGCTGTACCGTCCCCGACCGGCGGACGGGTTCGTGAGCACTGCCACCGGCCCACCGGCGAGCGGGGCGCGGTCGACGGGTTCGCCGGCGACCGGGCCGGGCAGGTGGTCGTCTTCGGTCACGGGCAGCACCGTACCGGTCGGACACCCGCCGTTCCCCAGGGGCAGGTGCCGTCACCAACAGTTCCGCCGCCTGCGCGGCAGGTGACGCGACGACGCCGCCCCCGAAAGACGGGGACGGCGTCGGTGGACCGGTCGGCGCGGAGCCGTCAGGTCATGTCGTCGTAGCGGCGTTCGATCGGCGCCGGTTTGGCGATCGGCTCGGGTTCGCCGATCGGCGCTGCCGAGTCGACCCGCTGCCCGGCCACGACCGGGTCCGCGTCGAACTCCAACGGCGACACCTCGTCGTCGTCGATGCCGGCGTAGATCTCCTTGCCGCGCCCACGCCGCTTGTCGTTGAGGAAGGCGACGCCCACCGCACCGAAGTAGAGAGCGGAGAGGCAGATCGCCAGGGCCGTCATTCCGAACGGGTCCGGCGTCGGGGTGACCACGGCGGAGAACGCGAAGAACACGAAGATCGCCACCCGCCACCAGCTGAGCAACCGCTTCGCGCTGGCGATGCCCACGAAGTTGAGCATCAGCACGACGAGCGGGAACTCGAAGGCCACGCCGAACAACAGGATCAGGTTGGTGACGAAGGAGATGTACTTGGTGATCTCCAAGGTCGTGCTGATCTCGCTGTCCGAGATGCTGAGCAGGAACTCCAGGCCCTTGGCCGTGACGAAGTACGCCAGCACCGCACCGGCCGCGAACAGCGGCGCGGCGAGGGCAGTGAAGAAGTACGCGTAGCGCCGCTCGTGCCGGTGCAGGCCGGGCGCGATGAACGCCCAGAGCTGGTACAGCCAGATCGGCGCGGCCACGATCAACCCGACCCAGAGCGCGACCTTCAGGTTGAGCAGGAACAGGTCGGCCGGGCCGAGCTGCACGAACTCGCACTTGCCGTCGACATATCGGGCCTGCGGCAGGTCACAGTAGGGCTGCTGGAGCAGGTGCAGCACCGGCTTGGCCAACCAGAAACCGAAGCCGAACCCGATGAGGATCGCCACGGACGCGCGGAACAGACGGTTGCGCAGCTCACGAACGTGCTCGATGAGCGTCATCGAGCCGTCGGCGGCCCGTTCGAACGACTTGGGGCCGCGTTTACGCAGTGCGAAGGCCACGGGAGTGGGGCCCTTCGGTCAGTTGTCGCGGACGCGGTGCACCGGGTCGACGACCGGCTGCTGCGGCGGGGCCTGCTGGTACGGGGCCTGCTGCGGCTGGCCGGTGTACGGCGCCTGCTGCCCGGCGTGCGGCGGCAGCGGCTGGTAGCCGGCCTGCGCGTCGGCCTTCTCGGCGAGGTCGCGGTCGTCATCCTGCAGGCTCTTCGTCTCGGCCTTGATGATCCGCAGCGACCGACCCAGCGAACGGGCCGCGTCGGGGAGCCGCTTCGCACCGAAGAGCAGGATCAGCACAACCACGAGAACAGCGATGTGCCACGGCTTGAGGGCACCCATGAGAAGCTCCAGTCGCTCTGTGTCCGGGGGGTGGTACGCAGCCCATCGTACGTGCGGATCGGCTGCCCGCCACCCACTGGGTGGTGGTGGTCTGGGCGGGAGGGTGAAGTCTTGACCAACCCGCGATGATCCGTCAACCATCGCCGGGCGCGTACCCGATCAGCCGCGCTTGGCCTTGATCACCGCGAGTCGCTGGGACGTGGTGTCGAGCCGACGTTGGACTTCCTCGGCACGCTGTTGCAGCGCCTCGGCGGTGTCCCGCAGCGCCTCGGCCTCGGCGGCACGCCGCTGCAACGCCACGGCGGCGCGGCGCAGTCGGGGCAGCCGGGCCAGCAGCGGGCGCACGGCCAACGCGAGCACCACGAGGGGTAGCAGCACCACCGCGAGCACGATCCAGATCAGCACGGCGGTCAGCCTACTGGGTGCGGCCGGCCACCGCCGGGTCACCCGACGGCGCGCGCTCCGGGTCGACCTCGGGCAGCCGGGGTACGGCCGCGGGCACGGCGTACGCATCCAGCGCGGCGGCCGCCGTCGCCCGCACCTGCTCGGCCAACTCCACTGGGGCGACCACTGTCACCTCCGGGCCGAGGCCCAGCACGAAACGGCGGGCCCACCCCAGGTCGGTGACCCGCAGGGAGACGAGCCACTGGTCGCCGTCGCCGGCCTCGACCCGCTCGCACGGGTAGTACTCGGTGATCCACCGTTCGCCCCGACCGATGCGCAGGGTGATCAACGGTAGGTCGGCCGAGGGGCGGAACACGCCCTCGGTGAGGTCGTGCGGGACGGCCTGCGGCGGCACCGTGGCCGGCTCGTCCAGCTCGGTGACCGCGTCGATCCGGTCGGCGCGGAACAGCCGGACGGCCTCCGCGCGCCGACACCACGCCTCCACGTACGCCCGCCCGCCGACCATCAGCATCCGCAGCGGGTCGATGACCCGCTCGGTGGTCTCGTCCCGGGCGGCCGTGTAGTAGGTGATCCGCAGGGCCCTGCCGCCCTCCACTGCGCCGCGCAACGCCTCGACCCGCGGGGCGTCCCCGGGCAACCGGACCGCCACCGGCGCACCCACCAGGTCACCCGCGGCCTCGATCTTGGCGAGGGCCCGTTCGACGGCCTCCCGGTTGGCCACCCCGGGCGTCTCGGCCAGCATGCGCAGCGCCACCACGAGGGCCAGGGCCTCGTCGGGGGTCAGTCGCAACGGCCGGTCGATGCCGGCGTCGTAGGTGATGGTCACCCGGTCACCGTCGAACGCCATGTCGATCAGGTCACCGGGGCCGTACCCGGGGAGCCCGCACACCCAGAGCAGCTCCAGATCCTCCCGGAGCTGGCGCTCGGTGACGCCCAGGTCACCGGCCGCCTCGGCGATCTCGATGCCGGGCCGGGCCAGCAGGTAGGGCACCAGGTTGAGCAGTCGGGCCAGCCGGTCGGCGGACGCGCGGGAGCCGTTGCGGGCGGCCGGGCGGCTCACCGGGCACCCCCGCCGACGGCCAGCTCGTCGTGGCGCACGGCGATCTCCTTGAGTCGTTGGATGACCGCCTCGCGGACCTCCGGTGGGTCGATGACCCGCACGTCCGGGCCGTAGCCGACAAGATGACCGGCCAGCCCGTCCGGTTCGGCGTACGGCAGGACCAGCCAGTCGCCGTCCGGCCCAGCGGTCACCTCCACCGCCCAACGGCGCAGCCCGGCGGCCCGCCCGGGTGCGGCCAGCACGGTGGCCCGACCGGTGCGCTCCGCCGGACCCGACCAGCGGGCCACGTGGCTGATCAGGTCGACGTTGGCCGGCGGCTCGTACGCGCCGGGGGCGCCGGTCACCCGGACCGCGCCGACGACCCGGGACAGCCGGAAGCAGCGGGTCGCCTCACGGTCCTGGTCGTGGCCGACCACATACCACCGGCCGCGCCAGCAGACCACGCCCCACGGTTGCAACCGTCGCCGGGTGGGCGCGTCGCGATCGGGCACCCGGTAGTCGAATCCCACCTCGCGGCGGTCCCGGGCGGCGGCGGTCAGCGGCGCGAACGCCGGGTCGACAGTGACCATCGGCTCCAGGCCGAGGGTCGCCTGCGGGTCCACGTCCACTCCGGCGGCGCGCAGCTTGGCCAGCCCCGACGACGCGGCGGCGGCCAACCCGGCGTGCTGCCACAGCCGGGCGGCGATGCCGACCGCGGCGGCCTCGTCCGGTTCGAGGAGGATGTCGGGCAGCGCGTATTCACGGTGGGCGATCCGGTAGCCGGGCTCGGCGTCGAAGGCGCTCGCCGTGCCGGTCTCCAGTGGGACACCCAGCTCGCGAAGCTCGGCCTTGTCCCGCTCGAACTTGCGTTGGAACGCCTCGTGGTCGCGCGCGTCGTCCGGATCGTGCTCGTAACCGGGCACGGTCGCGGCGATCTGCGCGGCGGTCAGGAACCGTCGCGTGGACAGCAGGCAGATCACCAGGTTGACCAGGCGTTCGGTGCGGGTCCGCGACACGCGGTAGACGCTAGCAGCCGACCCGCCCACACCGCGCACCCGCGCGGGCGTGCCGCACACTTGTTCGGATCGGGCCTCCCCCGGCGCGTCGCCGTCAGCGGTCATAGGGTGATCCTCATGTCGCAAGCGGAGGCCAGACCCGAGAGCGAGAGCGTCGGCACCGTCGTCGTCGCCGGGGCGGCCAACCTCGCCATCGCGGTCGCCAAGCTGATCGCCGGGCTGATCTCCGGATCAGCCGCGATGCTCTCCGAGGCGGCGCACTCGATCGCCGACACCACCACCGAGGTGCTGCTCTTCCAGGCGCTGCGCCGCGGCGCCCGCCCGGCCGACCAGCGACACCCCTTCGGGTATGGCAAGGAAAGCTACGTCTGGGCGTTCTTCGCCGCCATGTTCACGTTCGTCGCCGGCGCCGGTTTCGCCGTCACCCACGGCGTCACCACGATCCTGGTGCACAAGCACAGCGGCGACTACCTGATCTCGTACATCGTGCTCGGGGTGTCTTTCGTCATCGAGTCGGTCTCCCTGGCCCGGGCCGTGCGGCAGGTCCGCCGCGAGTCGCGGCGCTGGCGGACCACGCCTCGGCGGTTCCTGCGGTTGACCGCCGACACCACAGTCAAGGCGGTCTTCCTGGAGGACAGCGCGGCCCTGATCGGTCTGGTGCTGGCGGGGCTCGGCGTCGGTCTGTCGCACGCCACCGGCGACGAGGTGTGGGACGGCGTCGCGTCGATCCTGATCGGGCTCCTGCTGCTGACCGTCGCCGGGATCCTCGCCAGCAACAACCTGTCGCTGCTGGTCGGCCGGGCCGTCCCGGAGCGGCTGCGACACGAGATCGAGCAGGATCTGGCCGGACTGCCCGAGGTGGAACGCATCGACACCCTGTTGACCATGCAGCTCGGCCCGCAGGACATCCTGGTCGCCGCGAAGGTCGACTTCCGCGACGAGGCCACCGGCGCGCAGATCGAGGCCAGCGCCGACGAGGCCGAGCGGCGGCTCACCAACCGGTACCCGGAGATTCGCTTCGTCTTCCTCGACCCGACCCGTTCGATGCCGGGCGCCACCGGCACCGCCCGGCACACCCAGGCCGGGCCGAGCCCGGACGCCGGCGGCCCCGAGCCGGCCTGACCCGCACCCGGGCGCGGGCCGCCACGCCCGCGCGGCTAGCGTGCCCGTCATGGTGCGATGGCGTACGGGGACGGTGGCGACGCTGCGACGGCAGTGGACCGGGGCGGTGGAGCTGGACGTCGAGCTGCCCGACGGCACGCGGATGCGGGCCCTCGCGTACCCGGAGCTGGTCGGCACGCCCCAGCCCGGCGACCGGGTGCTGCTCAACGCGGGCGCGCTGCTGATGGGGCTGGGCACCGGCGGGTACGCCCTGGTGGTCGCCCTGCCCGACCGACTGCCGCCGGACCCGCCGGAGGTAGCCGACACCCGCGACGCCGGGCATCTGGTCAAGGCCCGCTACACGCCGTTGCAGCCGATCCTCCTCGGCGTCGACGAGGAGGCCTCCCCGCACCGCGACGTGCTGGCCGACGCGGACGACCTGGGCGGCCTGCCGGTGGTCACCGCCGACCTGCACTCGGCGCTCCCGGCGATCCTGGCCGGCATCCGGGCCGACGCCCCGCAGGCGCGGGTGGCGTACCTGCTCACCGATGGTGGGGCGCTGCCCGCCTGGTTCTCCCGTACCCTCGCCGGGCTGCGGGGCGAGTTGGTTGGCACGATCACCGTCGGGCAGGCATTCGGTGGCGACCTGGAGGCCACCACCCTGCACGGTGGTCTGCTCGCCGCCCGCCACGTACTCGACGCGGACGTGGCGATCGTGGCCCAGGGGCCCGGCAACCTGGGCACCGGAACCCGGTGGGGCTTCTCCGGCGTCGCCGTCGGCGAGGCGGTCAACGCGATCGCCACGCTGGGCGGGAAGCCGGTCGGCTCGCTGCGCATCTCCGACGCCGACCTCCGCCCCCGACACCGGGGCGTGTCACACCACAGCCTCACCGCGTACGGCCGGGTGGCGCTCGCCGCGGCGGAGCTGGTGGTGCCCGACGACCTGGACCCGGCCCTTGCCGCCGAGGTGGACGCGGCGCTGGCGCCCCTGGCGGCCCGGCACCGGATCGTCCGCGTGCTCACCGACGGTCTGGACGCCGCGCTGCGGGCCAGCGCGGTGCCGCTGTCCACGATGGGTCGGGGCCTCGACGCCGACCACGCCTACTTCCTGGCAGCAGCCGCCGCCGGCCGCCACGCGGCAACCCTGCTCCCCTGACCCCCGCCCAGTCCGCGTCGATCATGAAGTTATTGCGCTCCGCCTCGGCGTGTCATGGCAATAGCCCCATGATCATCGCGGGCTGAAGAGGGTGCGTCCGGGTCAGGCCAGGAAGATCAGGGCTAGCCAGCCGCCCACGATGAGCGCCAGCGCCAGGGCCAGCACCCACGTCGGCACTGTGTAGTCACCGCGCCGGTTACGGTCGACCTCGGCGCGGATCTTCTCCCGCCGGCGTTCGATCCAGTTCTGCCGCTCGGTGCCGCGCTCGGGGCGGTCGGAAGGTCCAGAAGTCGTCATGGCGCGCTCAGCTTAACCGCTCGGTGCGCCGGGCTGACCGGCCCCGTCGACGCAGCGCGTCGACGGGGCCGGCAACCGGTCACATGCTGGCGATCAGCCGCTCCACCCGTTCGTCGTACGCCCGGAACGGGTCCTTGCAGAGCACGGTGCGCTGCGCCTGGTCGTTGAGCTTCAGATGCACCCAGTCGACGGTGAAGTCCCGGCGCTTCTCCTGGGCGTGCCTGATGAACTCGCCCCGCAGCCGGGCCCGGGTGGTCTGCGGTGGGGTCTCCTTGGCCTCGAAGATCTCCGGGTCGGTGGCCACCCGGTCGACGTCGCCACGGCGCTCCAGGAGCCCGTAGAGGCCCCGGCCGCGGCGCACGTCGTGGTAGGCCAGATCCATCTGCGCCACCCGGGGGTGCGACAGCGGCAGGTCGTGCTTGCGCTGGTAGCGCTCGATCAGCCGCAACTTGCTGACCCAGTCGATCTCCCGGGAGACCGGCTCCAGGTCGCCGCTCTCCACCGCGTTGAGCACCCGGCCCCACAGCTCGACGACCCGCTTGGCGGCCTGGTCGCCGCCGCGTCGCTCGACGAACTCGGTGGCCTTGGCGAGGTATTCCTGCTGGATGTCCAGCGCGCTGACCTCCTTGCCGTTGGCCAACCGCACCTTGCGCCGGCCGGTGATGTCGTGCGACACCTCCCGGATGGCCCGGATCGGGTTCTCCAGGGACAGGTCGCGCATCACCACCCCGGCCTCGATCATCCGCAGCACGATGTCGGCGGTGCCGACCTTGAGAAGCGTGGTGACCTCGTTCATGTTGGAGTCGCCGACGATCACGTGCAGCCGTCGGTAGCGCTCGGCGTCAGCGTGCGGCTCGTCGCGGGTGTTGATGATCGGGCGGCTGCGGGTGGTCGCCGAGGAGACGCCCTCCCAGATGTGCTCGGCCCGCTGCGAGAGGCAGTAGACCGCGCCGCGTGGGGTTTGCAGGACCTTGCCGGCCCCGCAGATCAACTGCCGGGTGACCAGGAACGGGATGAGCACGTCGGCGAGCCGGCCGAACTCGCCGTGTCGGGAGACCAGGTAGTTCTCGTGGCAGCCGTACGAGTTGCCGGCCGAATCGGTGTTGTTCTTGAACAGGTAGATCTCACCCGCGATGCCCTCGTCGTGCAGCCGCTTCTCCGCGTCGACGAGCAGGCCCTCCAGGATCCGCTCGCCGGCCCGGTCGTGGGCGACGAGATCGGTCACCGAGTCGCACTCCGGTGTCGCGTACTCCGGATGCGACCCGACGTCCAGGTAGAGCCGGGCCCCATTGCGTAGGAAGACATTGCTCGACCGGCCCCAGGACACCACGCGACGGAACAGATACCGCGCGACCTCGTCCGGGGACAGCCGCCGCTGCCCGCGATAGGTACAGGTGACGCCGTACTCGGTCTCGAGGCCGAAGATTCGCCGCTCCATGGTGAGACATTAGCCGCCCGGAGGCCCGGTTCGTCACTGTCAGACCACAGGTCGTGCCCCGAGCGCGGTCACATACCGGTTGAGTGCGACATTCCGTCCGGGCCGAGGCTCGCCGCGAACTGCCGGCAGCTGTCGTACTCCGGGAGCAGGCCCCGCTCGCGGACCTGCGCCAGAGTCGGCGCCGCGTCGTCGCGCGCGGACAGCAGTGGAACGTCGGCGGGCCACTCGATGCCCAACTCCTCGTCCAGCGGGTGCACGGCGTGCTCGCCGGTCGGGTTGTAGGTGGTCGAGCAGAGGTAGCTCAACGTCGCGTCGTCGGTCAACGCGCAGAACCCGTGCCCCAGCCCCTCGCTGAGGTAGACCGCCCGACGGTCGGTGTCGTCCAGCCGGACGCCCTCCCAACGACCGAAGGTCGGCGAGCCGACCCGCAGGTCCACGACCACGTCGAGGACAGCGCCCCGCACGCACGTGACGTACTTGGCCTGCCCGGGCGGGACGTCGGCGAAGTGGACGCCGCGCACCACGCCGCGCGCGGAGACCGACAGGTTGGCCTGGGCCAGCCGGAGCGGATGCCCCACCACCTCGGCGAGCTTGTCGAAGCGGTACCACTCCATGAACATGCCGCGCGGGTCACCGTGCTGCTGGGGGATGATCTCCCAGGCGCCCTCGATGCTCAGCTCCCGGATCTTCACCAGGAACCCCCGTCGTTGCCGGCCTGATCGCTGAGCAGACCGAGCAGGTAGGTGCCGTAGCCGCTCTTGGTCAGCGGCTCGGCGAGCGCGCGCAGCTGCGCGTCGTCGATCAGGCCGGCCCGCCAGGCGACCTCCTCGATGCAACCGATCTTGAGCCCCTGCCGCTCCTCGACCACCCGGACGAACTCGGCGGCCTGCATCATCGAGCTGAACGTGCCGGTGTCCAGCCAGGCGGTGCCCCGATCCAGCACCGTCACCGCCAGCTCCCCGGTCTCCCGGTACACCTCGTTGACCGCCGTGATCTCCAGTTCGCCGCGGGCGCTCGGGGTGAGCTTGCGGGCGATGTCCACCACCCGGTTGTCGTAGAAGTAGAGGCCGGGAACCGCGTAGCGGGACTTCGGCCGGGCCGGCTTCTCCTCGATCGAGAGCACCCGACCATCGGCGTCGAAGTCGACCACGCCGTACTCCTGCGGGTTGGCCACCTGATAGGCGAAGACCCGCCCGCCGACCAGGTCACTGTGGTCGGCGAGCTGCCCGCCCAGACCCACGCCGTGGAAGATGTTGTCGCCGAGGACCAACGCCACCGACTCGGCGCCGATGAAGTCCGCGCCGAGGATGAACGCCTGCGCGATGCCCTCCGGGCGCTCCTGACTGACGTACTCCAGCCGCAGCCCGAACTGACTGCCGTCGCCGAGCAGCCGACGGAACTGGTCCTGATCGTCCGGAGTCGTGATCACCAGGATCTCCCGGACCCCGGCCATCACCAGGGTGGAGAGCGGGTAATAGATCATCGGCTTGTCGAAGACCGGCATCAGCTGCTTCGAGACCGCCCGGGTGATCGGCCAGAGCCGGGACCCGGTGCCGCCGGCAAGTAGGATTCCGCGCATCGGGGAAGCCTAGCCGCACCCGGACACGTCGTGCGGGGGTCACACACCGGGCGCCGCCCCGTCCGTCGCGTATACTTCCGGACCCGTGAGGATCCTCGTCACCGGCGGAGCCGGATTCATCGGGTCGGAGTACGTTCGCCTGCTGCTGGGCAAGCCCCTCGGCAGCGCGGAGAGCGTGCCGACGCTCGAGCCGGCCGTCGTGACCGTGCTGGACAAGCTGACCTACTCGGGCAACCTGGCCAACCTCGAGCCCGTCCGCGACGACCCGCGACTGCGTTTCGTGCAGGGCGACATCTGTGACCCGGTGGTTGTCGACGAGGCGGTGGCCGAGCACGACGTGATCGTGCACTTCGCCGCCGAGTCACACGTCGACCGTTCCATCGCGGGCGCCGCGCCGTTCGTCACCACCAACGTGCTGGGCACCCAGACGCTGCTCGACGCGGCGCTGCGCCACGGCACCAGACGATTCGTGCACGTTTCCACCGACGAGGTCTACGGCTCGATCGACGAGGGCTCCTGGACCGAGACCTGGCCACTCGCCCCCAACTCGCCGTACTCGGCATCCAAGGCCGGCTCCGACCTGCTCGCGCTGTCGTACCACCGCACCCACGGCATGGACGTGGTCGTCACCCGCTGCTCCAACAACTACGGCCCGTACCAGTTCCCCGAGAAGGTCATCCCGCTGTTCGTCACCAACCTGCTCGACGGTGGCACCGTCCCCCTCTACGGCGACGGCGGCAACATCCGTGACTGGCTGCACGTGCACGACCACTGCCGGGGCATCGCCCTCGTCCAGCAGAAGGGCCGTGCCGGTGAGGTCTACAACATCGGCGGCGGCACCGAGTTGACCAACAAGGAACTCACCGGCCTACTCCTGGACGCCTGCGGCGCCGGGTGGGACCGGGTCGTCCCGGTCACCGACCGCAAGGGCCACGACCGCCGGTACTCCCTCGACATCACCAAGATCAGCGAAGAGCTCGGCTACCACCCCAGCATCACCCTCGACCAGGGCCTCGCCGACACCGTCCGCTGGTACCGGGACAACCGCACCTGGTGGGAACCCCTCAAGTCCGCGCCGACCGCATGACCCGACTCCTCGTCACCGGCGCGGGCGGGATGCTCGGCCGGGACCTGGTCGCCGTGCTGGGTGCACGACCTGACCTCAAGGTGACCGCCGCCACCCGCGCCGACCTCGACATCACCGACCCCGCCGCGGTCCGCACCGCCGTCGCTGGGCACGACCTGGTGATCAACGCCGGCGCGTGGACCAACGTCGACGCCGCCGAGGCCGACGAGGCCGCGGCGACGGCCGTCAACGGCCACGCCGTGGCCAACCTGGCCGCGGCATGCGCCACCGACGGAACACGGCTGATCCAGATCTCCACCGACTACGTCCTCGCCGGCAACGCGGACACCCCGTACCCGGAGGACGCGCCCATCGCGCCGGTCAACGCCTACGGCCGCGGCAAGCTGGTCGGCGAACAGGCCGTCGCGCGGCTGCTGCCCGACACCGGGTACGTCGTACGCACCGCCTGGCTCTACGGCGCGCACGGCCCGAACTTCGTGGCCACCATGCTCCGACTCGCCACCCAGCACGAACACCTCGACGTGGTCGACGACCAACACGGCCAACCCACCTGGTCGTACGCGCTCGCCGAACGGCTCGTCGCGCTCGCCGACGCGGCGCTGGCCGGTCACGCGCCGCCCGGCGTCTACCACGGCACCTGCGCCGGGCAGACGACCTGGTACGGGTTGGCGCGCGCCGCGTTCACGCTGGCCGGACTGGACCCGGACCGGATCCGACCCACCACCAGCGACCGGTATCCGCGTCCCGCTCCACGGCCTGCGTACAGTGTGCTAGGGCACAGCCGCTGGGCAGCCGTGGGTCTACCCCCGCTTCCAGACTGGCACAGCGCCCTGGTTGACGCGTTCCACTCCCCCGCTCCACCCGCCCCGTGGAAGGTCGCATGAAGCTCACCCTCGTCACCGGCCTGACCGGCCTGCTGCTCCTCGGCACCATCGTCGAGCTGTTGCGCCGCCGTCAGCTGCGCGAGAAGTACGGCATGCTCTGGCTCGCCGTACTGATCATTGTGATTCCGCTGTCCCTTTTCCCCCGGCTGCTCGACAACGTCGCCGAACTCCTCGGCGTCGCCTCCGGTGTCAGCCTGGTGCTCTTCCTCGGCATCGTCTTCCTGCTGTTGGTGTGCGTGCACCTGAGCTGGGAGGTCAGCGCTCTGGAAGAAGAGACCCGCACCCTGGCCGAAGACTTCGCCCTGCTCCGCGCTGAGATCGACGCGGACCGGGCAGCCCGAGACGAACTGGTGTCGACCGATGGTTAACGGCAAGCGCACATTGATCATCATCCCGGCTCTCAACGAGTCGGGCTCGATCGCCGACGTCGTCGGCGAGGTCCGCGGCGAACTGCCCGGCGTCGACGTGCTCGTCGTCGACGACGGCTCCACCGATCGCACCGCCGCCGTCGCCGCCGCCGCCGGTGCCCTGGTCGCCAAACTGCCGTACAACCTCGGCGTCGGTGGGGCCATGCGCCTCGGCTACCGCTACGCCCGTGACCACGACTACGACGTCGCCATCCAGATCGACGCCGACGGCCAGCACGACCCCCGGTACGTGCCGAAGCTCGTCGACCTGCTCGACGACAACGACCTCGTCATCGGCGCCCGCTTCGCCGGTGAGGGCGACTACAACGTCCGCGGCCCCCGCCGCTGGGCGATGGTCATGCTCTCCGCCGTGCTGTCCCGGGTCGCCCGCACCAAGCTCACCGACACCACCTCCGGCTTCCGGGCCGCCAACCGGCGGGTCATCGAGATGTTCGCCAGCTGGTACCCGGCCGAATACCTCGGCGACACGGTGGAGACCCTGGTGCACACCGCTCGCCGCGGCTTCCGCATCCGCCAGGTGCCGGTCGCCATGCGCAAGCGGATGGCGGGCACGCCCAGCCACTCCCCCGCCAAGGCGATGGTCTACCTCGGCCGCGCGTTCGCCGTCCTCACGCTGGCGCTCATCCGCCGGTGATCCGACGGCTACTGAGCCTGGTCCCGCCCGGCACCGTCGCTGTCGGTGCCGGGCTGGCCCTTCTCGGGCTCGCCTCCTACGTTCACCTCGCCGTCGCCGGCCACAGCCTCAGCCAGGCCGACTACTCCTCCCTGTCGGTGCTCTGGTCGATCGTGTTCACCCTCGGCATCGGCGTGTTCATGCCGATCGAGCAGGAGGTCGCCCGGGTCGTCGCCGCCCGACACAGCCAGGGGCTGCCGCCCGGGCCGGTGCTGGCCCGCGGCGTCACCGTCGCCGCCGTGATGCTCGCGGTACTGGTGTTGGCCGTCACCATCGGCCGCCAGCCGCTCGCCGACAAGCTCTTCGCCGGTGACGGCAACCTGGTCACCGTGCTGATCGGCGCACTCGCCGCGATGGCCGTCGCCTACGCCACCCGTGGCGTCCTCTCCGGCCTGCAACTGTTCCCCTGGTACGGCGCTCAACTCGGGATCGACGGCGGCCTGCGGATCATCATGGTGGCCCTGCTCGGGCTGGCCGGAGTGACGTCGCCCGTCTGGTACGGGCTCGTGCTCGTCGCCGCCCCCCTGGTCAGCGTCCTCCTCACCCTGCCACCGGTGCTGCGCGCCATCGGCGGAGGCCCGCCGGTCGCCTGGGCCACGCTGCTACGCGGCCTCGGCCTGCTCACCGCCTCCAGCCTGCTCTCCCAGGTCGTGGTGAACATCGGGGTGATCAACGTACAGCTGCTCTCCCCCTCCGACGCGGCAGCCGCCGGCGCACTGCTCTCCGCCCTCGTGCTGGTCCGCATCCCCCTGTTCGTCTTCGGCTCCCTACAGGCGTCACTGCTGCCCGGCCTGGCCACCACCGCCACCACCGGCGACCAGGAAGGCTTCCACAGCCTGCTGCGTCGGGCGCTCGGCATCGTCACCGCGCTCGGCCTCACCGGCGCCCTCGGCGCCGTGCTGCTCGGCCCATGGTTGGTCGGCACCCTCTTCGACGCACCCGGCGTTCTCGGCCACGGCGACTTCGCCTGGTTGGCGGCCGCCACGCTCGCCTACCTCTGGGCGATGGTGCTCGGTCAGGCCCTGCTCGCCCTCGACCGGCACCGCGCCCAGGCCCTCGCCTGGACCGCCGGCGTCGCCGCCCTGATCGCCGTGACGCTGATCCCGGCTCCGGTCACCCTGCGAGTCGAACTGGCGTACACCATCGGCTCCGTCATCGTGGCCGCCACCATGGCGATGCTGCTGCGCGGCGGCTTCAGCCGACCCACCACCCCCGCCCGGCCGCTCGCCGAGGCCGTTGCCCCTGCCGCATCCGGAGGCATCCGATGACCCGACCCCGGGTGAGCGCCGTCATGCTCGCCTACGGCCCGGAGCCCTACCTCGTCGACGCCGCCCAGGCGGTGCTGGCCAGCACCGACGTCGAGGTCGACCTCATCGTCGTCGACAACGGCTGCACCGGCGACGGCATCGACATCGTCAAGGGCCTGCCCGGGGTGCGGGTGATCCGACCGGAGGAGAACACCGGCTACTCCGGCGGCTGCCGCGTCGGCGCCGCCGAGGCCACCGGTGACTGGCTCGCGTTCGTCAACTCCGATGCCGTCGTCGCACCCGACGCCCTGGCCAAGACCACCGCCGTGGCCGCCGAAGCGGGCGTAGGCGCGGCCATGGCGTCGATCCGGTTGGCAGACACCCCCGAGCTGATCAACACCAGCGGCAACCCGCTGCACTTCACCGGCCTCTCCTGGGCCGGCGGCAACGGCGAGCCGGCCAGCAAGCACGCCGCACGCCGGGCCGTACCCTCCCTCAGCGGCTGCTGCTTCGTGATCAGCCGACAGCTCTGGCGCGAGCTCGACGGCTTCGCCGCCGAATACTTCGCGTACCACGAGGACACCGAACTCAGCCTGCGCCTGTGGCAGCGCGGACTACGACTGGAGTACGTGCCGGACGCCGTCGTGCGGCACCACTACGAGTTCTCCCGCAACGCCCTGAAGCTCTACCTGGTCGAGCGGAACCGGCTGGTCACCCTGCTCACCGCCTACGAGGCGCGGACACTCGTGGTGCTCGCCCCGGCGCTGCTGCTCACCGAGGCCGCCATGCTCACCGCCGCGGTCGCCGGAGGCTGGTCCCGGCAGAAGCTGCGGGGTTGGGGCTGGTTGTGGCGCAACCGCGACTGGGTTCGCGGCCGTCGACGGCAGCTACAGGCTGAACGCCGGGTGCCGGACGGGGTCATCGCGAAGCTGATGACCGGTCGGGTCACGCCCTCCGGGGTGCCGACCACACCCGGCCTGGGAGCGTTCAACGCCGTCGCCGGCGGTTACTGGGCCCTGGCCCGGCCCCTGCTGCGCCGAGGATGACCGCTGGTGCCGGCCCCGGAACACGGGGCCGGCACAGGCGGGCAGAACCCTAACGCTCGCCGCCCTCCGCGGGCCGGTCCTCCAGGTCCGCGGAACCGGCCGACGACGTCGGCTTGTGCCCCTCCGTGGTCGGCACAACCGGCTCGGCGGGACCGCCCGCCGCGTCCGCCGCCTGCCCCTCGGCCGCCGCGTCCCCGTCCAACAGAGCCGTCAGGGCGGCACCGGTGATCCGCCGGAACGTGCGTCCGATCCGCTGACGGTCCAGGACCGCCACCTCGAGCTGGTTCGCGGCGATCGTCCGGGCGGCACCGCCCTCACCACCGACGCTGCTCAACGCCTGCACCGCCACCCTGACCGCCTCGGCCAGGGACATGTCCGCCCGATGCTGCGACTTCAACACACCGGTGATCGCCTCGGCCTGACCACCCATGGCCATCCGCCCCGGCTCGTCGTTCACCGAACCGTCATAGGTCAACCGGTACAGCTCGTCCGCCTCCGGGGTGGCACCGACCTCCGCCACGCAGATCTCCACCTCGAACGGCTTCGACTGCTCGGTAAAGATGGCACCCAGGGTCTGCGCGAACGCGTTGGCCAGGGCCCGACCAGTGACGTCACGCCGGTCGTAGCTGAGCCCGTTCAGGTCGGCCATGCGGACTCCGGCGCGGCGCAGGTTCTCGAACTCGTTGTACCGGCCGACCGCGGCGAACCCGATCCTGTCGTAGATCTCGCTCACCTTGTGCAGGGCGCTGGAAAGGTTCTCCGCGACGAAGAGGACCCCGCCGGAGTAGCTGAGGACCACCGCGCTGCGACCCCGAGCGATGCCCTTGCGGGCCAACTCGGAGCGGTCGCGCATGATCTGTTCGGGAGAGGCGTAGAACTGCATGGCCACGTCGGCGGTTCTCCTTACGGCGCTGTGCTGACGACTGCTGACTGGTGAGGTGCGGGTCTCAACCGCCCGGGTTCTCCATCCGGCCGGCAACCACGCCCTCGGCGATCGCCGCCGTCTCGGGGTCGGTCAACCGGCGGGTGCCCTCGGCGGTCGCGGTCATCACCACGGGGTAGATCCGGCGGGTCAGATCCGGCCCACCGGTCGCGGTGTCGTCGTCGGCGGCGTCGTAGAGCGCCTCGACCGCCAGCCGCGTCGCGTCCTCGACGGACAACCCGGCCCGGAACCGCTTCTTCAACGCGGACTTCGCGAACAGCGACCCAGACCCGATCGCGTCGTAGCCGGTCTCCTCGTACGGGCCACCGGTCACGTCGAAGCTGAAGATCCGACCGGCTCGCGCCGGGTCGGAGGCGGCCAGGTCGAACCCGGCGAAGAGCGGCACCACGGCCAACCCCTGCATGGCCGCCCCCAGATTGCCCCGGATCATCGAGGCCAACCGGTTGGCCTTACCGTCCAACGAGAGCATCGCGCCCTCGATCTTCTCGTAGTGCTCCAGCTCCACCTGGAACAGTCGCATCAGCTCGATGCCGATACCGGCGGTGCCCGCGATGCCGACCAGCGAGTACGCGTCAGCGGGGTGCACCTTCTCGATGTCGCGCTGCGCGATCAGGTTGCCCATGGTGGCCCGTCGGTCGCCCGCCATCACCACACCCTCGGCCGCCGCGATGGCGACGATGGTGGTCGCGTGGGGCGCCAGGTCGGCGGCCATGCCCGGCGGCAGCGGTCGCCGACCGGGCAACATCTCGGGGGCCACCCGACTCAGAAACGTCGTGAAGGAGGACGTCCCCGCGTTGGTGAACACATCTGGAAGACGCCCGGATGGATCAAAGCCCGCTGCCACGTGGTTCCTCTCAGGTACGTGATCGCCCTGGCCAGCCTCATGGGACTGTCACGGAACTGGCCAAGACCACCGTTGCAGTTGAAGCAGAGTATCCCGCGCACCCATCCGGTGCGATGATCGTGGTCCAGATGTTGCGGGTCGGCACCGCCGCAGATCGGGCAGACCCCGCCCTGCTCGGCCAGGAGCTCCTGAAACTCCTTCTCACCCACGCCGTACCGACGCTGCAGGTGGTACTCGCGCGTCCCGCCGTAGAGTCGCTGCGCCGCCTCCTTGCCACGGGCATTATGGCAGGGTTTGCAGTAGCTGTGCCGGCCGCTGGCCTTGGTAGTGGTGGTGGGAAAGTCGTCCAGAGCCTTGATCTGCTCGCAGTCCGGACACCACTTGAGACCTTCACCGACGGGCGTGGGCGACTTTCGCTGTGGGGCGATGCCGCGCTTGCGCCGGCTCGCCTCGGACCGGACGGCGGCACAGGCTTTGCAGTAGAAGGCGAGACCATCTACCCGGCGGCGGTCACGGTGGAACTCCGTACCGGCCAGCGTTCTCCTGCACTGCGGACACGTCTTGTCCGGGAGGCCCAGTGAATCGGACATATACCCCTATTGACCCCCTTTCTGGACATAGCCCCTCACGAACTCTTCTGCGTTCTCTTCGAGGACGGAGTCGATCTCGTCGAGCAGGTCGTCGACGTCCTCGGTGATCTCGGCGTGCCGCTCGGCCACCTCGGGGTTGGCCTCGGTGGTGACGTCCTCGATTTCCTCGCCCTGACGGGACTTGCCGGACTGCGACTGGCCGCCGCTGTCATGAGTGGCCATGGCTGTCTCCTCCACGATCGTCTGAGAAGAAATCTACCCCGTGCAGACGACAGAAAGCCCTCACGTCCGCCGTGTTCGGGTCGGGGGCCTTCAATTGCCGTGGAGCGGTCAGCTCCGAGGAGACGAGGCGTCTGCCGGTGCCGGGCCCGGCACCGGCACCGGCACCGGCACCGGGACCCGCTCCGGCTCACGCTGCTCCTCCTCCGACGCCTCCGCCGGAGGTGCCCCGCGCCGCAGGCGGGGTGTCCAGTCCTTGAACCGCAACGCCTGCTTCTCCACCAGATGCCAGGACAGGAACGCCAGGACGACGGTGAAGACCATGACCACCGCGAAGTAGCCGACGAACCCCCAGGCGGCCGCCCCCAGCCAGGCCAGCATCTGCTGCACGACGAAGGAATAGATGTAGATGCCGTACGAGTAGTCGTTCTTCTGGCCCACGCGGTGCAGCAGCCGTGGCAACCGGACCGCGAGGTAGAGGATGGCGTACTCGTAGGCGAGCAACGCCGGGCCGAACAGGTGGCCCTCCAGGGTCTGCCAACCGGTCACCACGATGGCGAGCACGCCCAGGACGTCGCTGATGGGCAGCTTGTCGCTGTAGAGGTCCGCCACGGCGCCCACCAGGAACATGAAGCCGAACCGCAGGAACCAGATCTTGCTGAGTGTGCCGAGCAGCGGCAACGTGCCGACGGAGCCGCTGGTGAAGTATGTCGATCCGCCGAAGCGCAGCGCCTCGTACTGGTTCCAGAGCAGCAGACCGAAGACGAGAACGGCGGCCGCGAGCACCAGCTATCGGGCACGGCGCAGCACCGCCACCACGGCCAGCGAAGCCACGATCAGGTAGCAGAAGATCTCGTAACTGAGCGTCCAGAGTGAGCCGTCGAGGACGCTCTTACGCACCAGGTCGCCGTACGGCGTGTCCCGGAAGACGTCCATGATCCCCTGTTGGCGGTAGCCACCCCACCAGTTCGCCTGCAGGAAGTTGACCACGCCGGCCGGGTGCCGCCACAGGCCGTCCAGATTGCCGCGATCGGCGTACCAGACGATCGGGGCCACCACGAAGCCGATGAACAGCAGACACACCCAGAGGCCCGGCCAGATCCGCAGGGCACGGTGCCACAGGTAGCGGGGCAGGCTGGCCCGCCGGGCGCTGCGGGTGATGAGGAAGCCGGAGATGCCGAAGAAGCCGGCCACCCCCAGACCGGCCACGTCGACGACCTCGGTCAACGGTCGGGCGTACCCGATCACCGCGGTGTGCGCGAGAACGACCGCGACGGCGAAGCAGAGCCGCAGGAAGCCGAAGCTGTTGGCACGCCCGGCGTACGCGTTCGACAGCGGTACAACGGTCATCGCACGCAGGCCAACCTGCCGGGCTGAGGGGAGCATCGCGTCACCGTGTGGGTCGACGGATCGGGGGACGGCCTAGCATGCCACAGGCCGATTCCCGGCGGAGGCACCGGATCTCAGCCCCCGGTCAACGTCTCCAACAGGTCCTTGGCGCTGGCGCAGCGATCGAACAACGCCCCGACGTGCGCGCGGGTGCCCCGCTCGGGTTCCATCATCGGCACCCGGACCAACGACTCCCGGCCCACGTCGAAGATCACCGAGTCCCAGCTCGCGGCGACCACCTCGGAGGCGTACTGGGCGAGGCAGCGACCGCGGAAGTAGGCCCGGGTGTCCTCCGGTGGCTCGGTCATCGCGCTGCGCGTCTCGTCGTCGGTGAGCAGCGTCTTCATCGCCCCCCGGCTGACCAGGCGGTGGTAGAGGCCCTTCTCCGTCCGGACGTCGGAATATTGAAGGTCGACGAGCTGGAGCTTGTGCGAGCCCCAACCAAGCTTCTCCCGCTCCCGGTAGCCCTCCAGCAGCCGCAGCTTGGCCACCCAGTCCAACTCGTCGGCGCAGAGCATCGGATCCCGGCCGAGCCGGTCCAGGACGCTCTCCCAGCGGTCGAGCACGTCGATGGTCTGCTCGTCGGCGTCGGTGCCGTACCGGTCGTCGACAAAGGACCGGACCCGCTCCAGGTACGCCCATTGCAGGTCGAGGGCGGTGAGCCGGCGGCCGTCGCGCAGTCGCATGCGGTGCGTCAGGGCGGGGTCGTGGCTGACGGCGCGCAGCTCGCTGACCGGGTCGGCGATGCCGAGGTCGGCGCCGAGGGCCTTCTCCTCGATCATGGTGAGGATCAGCGCGGTGGTGCCGACCTTGAGGTAGGTGGAGATCTCGGAGAGGTTGGCGTCGCCGATGATGACGTGCAGCCGGCGGTACTTGTCGGCGTCGGCGTGCGGCTCGTCCCGGGTGTTGATGATCGGCCGCTTGAGGGTGGTCTCCAGGCCGACCTCGACCTCGAAGAAGTCGGCACGCTGGGAGATCTGGAAACCGCTCTGGCCGCCGTCCTGGCCGATGCCGACCCGACCGGCGCCGCAGACGATCTGCCGGGTGACGAAGAACGGCGTCAGGTACGCCACGATGTCGGCGAACGGCGTCTGCCGGCGCATCAGGTAGTTCTCGTGGGCACCGTAGCTGGCGCCCTTGTTGTCGGTGTTGTTCTTGTAGAGGTGGATCGGCTGGGTGCCCGGGATGGTGGCGGCCCGGCGGGAAGCCTCGGCCATCACCCGCTCGCCGGCCTTGTCCCAGCGCACGATGTCCCTGGGGGTGGTGACCTCGGGAGTGGAGTATTCGGGGTGCGCGTGGTCCACGTAGAGCCGTGCGCCGTTGGTGAGTATCACGTTGGCCAGGCCCAGGTCTTCGTCCGCGAGGGCCTCGGCGGGGTCGTACGCGGCACCGGAGTAGGTGAAGCCGCGGGCGTCGCGCAGCGGCGACTCTTCCTCGTAGTCCCACCGGGCCCGGCCGCCCCGGTTGAGTTCCGGGCGTGCCCCGTATGCGTTGACCACCTGCGATGAGGTGACCATCGGGTTGGCTCCGGCCTGCCCGGGCACGGAGATGCCGTACTCGACCTCGGTGCCCATGATCCGTCTTACGCTCATCGACCTACCCGCTTCGCTCGCCCGACCCGGTCCACCGTCAGGTCGAGCGTAGTCCGCCCTGAGCACCTGCACTCTGTAGGTGAGTGCCGGCGGGCCGCGACAGTTCGCTGGATTCGGTGTCGGAATGCTCAGCGGGCGGCGTCAGGTCGTCGGTCGCGGCGGAGCCGGTGGTCCAGACGAGCCACCCGAACAGCACCAGGCCGACGCTTGCGCTCAGCAGCGGGATCACCGAGCCGACCACCGGGTGCCAGTCGCCGGCGAGGGGGTTGAGGCTGCTCAGCCCGATGTTGGCGGGCAGGCCGTTCTGCCAGCGGACCATCGTGTACGCCAGGCAGAACAGCTGGATCGGCAGGAGGAGCAGGACAGCGAGTCGGGTGAACGAGCGGGCCCGGGCCACCTCGAAGCCGCGTTGTTCGGCGATCCACGCGGCGTAGAGCAGAACGCCGACCAGCATGGGCAGCATGTAGCGGCCCTGGGTGACGAAGCCGCTCTCGTTGACCAGGGCGATCTGCATGAGGGAGGGGACGGCCACGCCGCCGCCGAGCAGCACGAGCAGGCGCCACCGGTCGAGCGTGCTGCCCCAGACGACCCCGATGAGCAGCAGCGCTCCGGCGACGAGCTGCCAGATCAGGTAGGGCGGGGCGGGCATCCGGGTGTCCAGCCAGGAGGTGACCCCGACGATCTGGTCGAGGTATCCCCGCCACCGGTCGGCCTCACGCAGGGCCGCCTGCCCGTAGGTGAGCCGGTCGGCGGAGTAGTTGCCGAGGTCGGAGGTCTGCTGGCGGACGGACCAGGCGAGCACGGCGAGGGTGGACAGGACGATGCCACCTGCCCAGAGCTGCGCGGCCCGGTCCCGCAGTAGGCCGAGGAGGTTGCCGCGGCGCAGCGGGAAGGCGAACGCGATGAAGGCGGTCGCCAGCCAGAGCGGGCCGGTCTGACGCAGCACAGCGAGGAGCAGCGCGCTGATGCCGACGAGGACGATGAGGCCGCGCCGTGGGCCGGGTGGGCCGAGGAGCAGGGGGATGACCGCGCTGAAGAAGGCGATGCCGGCGGCGATCTCCAGGCCGTTCGGGTTGACCGCGCTGGCCATGTGCACGGCCATCGGGGTGGTGACGACGAGCAGGGCGCCCATCATGAGGCCGCGGCGGGACCGGTTGCGGATCACGACGTACGCGCAGGCGAGCAGCGCGGCGGAGCACAGGGCGCTGATCATGCGGGCGAGCAGGACGCCGGACCAGCCGGGCCAGAGCACAGTGGGTGCGCCGACGAGGGCGTAGTAGGCGGGGAAGTAACGACCGGCCCCGGTGCCGGCGCGGGTCGGTGTGTCGTCGCTGCCGGGGGGCTGGGCGCAGGCCGCCGAGACTTCCTTCTTGAACTGCCAGCACTGCTCGCGGACGAGACCACCGGGAACGGTCTGGAAGGCGCCGGTGCCCTTCTTCGCGTCGGCGGGCGGGGGCGCGATCTGCCCGGCGGCGACGCCGGCCGCTCGGACGATGTGCTCCCGCTCGTCCGGGGTGCCGTCGTACGGGGCGGCCATCGACCAGGCGAAAATGATCAGGAAGAATGCGGCGAAGGCGAGGGCCCAGTGTCGTCGGCCTGTGCTGATGGTGGCCGCCGGGCTTCCGCTGGTGGCCGGCAACGTCACTCTTCCGGGATCAGGCACGTCAACCTCGCGGCTCGCGCGGGCAGGCCCCGCTGGGTAGATGGACAGACGATAGACTCCCTCGTCGTCCTCACCGCTCCGGGTCCCCCCTTGGAGAACTCTTTGCTGTCACCTGTTGCCGAGTCCGTCCGCCACCTGTCCCGACACAGCGCTGTGCGGTTTCTGGTCGTCGGGGGTCTGAGCGTCGCCGTGGACACGGGATCACTCTTCGTGTACCACGGAGTTCTCCGGATCGTCCTGCCGGTTGCGGCCGGGATGTCGTTCCTGACCTCGTTCTGGGTCAACTTCGGGCTGAACCGGGCGTGGTCGTTCGGCTCGTCCGCCCAGATGGTGCCGCAGGTGGGGCGCTACTTCGCGCTGGTCCTCGCGAACCTGACCGCGAACGTGGTGCTGGTGTCCGCGTTGACCTGGGCGGGCACGCCGTACCTGCTGGCGAAGCTGTTGGTGACGGCGTCGCTGTCGGCGGCGAACTACGTGGTGTCGAAGCGGTGGATCTTCGCTGCCTGACCGCCGCTCTGGAATACCCGCAGCGAGGGTGCCCACCGGATGGTGGGCACCCTCGCTGCTGGGGTCAGAGGTACTGGCCGGTGTTGCTGGCGGTCTCGATGGACCGGCCGGCCTCGGCGCCCTTGCCGCCGGAGACGAGCGTGCGGATGTAGACGATCCGCTCGCCCTTCTTGCCGGAGATGCGCGCCCAGTCGTCGGGGTTGGTGGTGTTGGGGAGGTCTTCGTTCTCGCGGAACTCGTCGACGCAGGCGTCGAGCAGGTGCTGAAGGCGCAGCCCCTTGCGACCCGAGGTGAGGAACTCCTTGATGGCCATCTTCTTGCTCCGGTCGACGATGTTCTGGATCATCGCGCCGGAGTTGAAGTCCTTGAAGTAGAGGACTTCCTTGTCACCGTTGGCGTAGGTGACCTCGAGGAATCGGTTCTCCTCGGTTTCTGAGTACATCCGCAGCACCACGGCGTCGATCATCGCCGCTACGGTGGCCTGGGGGTCGGTGCCGTGTTCGGCCAGGTCGTCCGGGTGCAGGGGCAGCCCGGAGAGGATGTACTTGGAGAAGATGTCCTTGGCCGCCTCGGCGTCCGGTCGCTCGATCTTGATCTTCACGTCAAGGCGACCGGGGCGCAGGATCGCCGGGTCGATCATGTCTTCCCGGTTGGAGGCGCCGATGACGATGACGTTCTCCAGCCCCTCCACGCCGTCGATCTCGCTGAGCAGCTGCGGAACGATGGTGTTCTCCACGTCGGAGGAGACACCGGAGCCACGGGTTCGGAAGATCGAGTCCATCTCGTCGAAGAACACGATCACCGGCGTGCCCTCGCCGGCCTTCTCTCGGGCGCGCTGGAAGATCAGCCGGATGTGCCGCTCGGTCTCACCGACGTACTTGTTGAGCAGCTCCGGGCCTTTGATGTTGAGGAAGAAGCTGGTGTGCTTCTCCTTGCCCTGCCGCTCGGCGATCTTCTTGGCCAGCGAGTTGGCCACCGCCTTGGCGATGAGCGTCTTGCCACAGCCGGGTGGGCCGTAGAGCAGGATGCCCTTGGGTGGGCGGAGCTGGTGCTCACGGAACAGGTCCGCGTGCAGGAACGGCAACTCCACCGCGTCGCGGATCTGCTCGATCTGCGACTGGAGGCCACCGATGTCGCCGTAGTCGACGTCGGGCACCTCCTCCAGGACCAGCTCCTCGACCTCGCTCTTCGGGATCCGCTCGTACGCGTACGCCGAACGGGGCTCGATCATGAGCGAGTCACCGGCCCGGATCGCCGAGCCGATGAGCGTCTCGGCGAGGTGCACGATGCGCTCCTCGTCGGAGTGGGAGACCACCAGCGCCCGGTCGCCCGGCCCGCCGTTCGGCCCCTCCAGGATCTCCTTGAGCATCACCACTTCGCCAACCCGCTCGTAACCGAACGCGTCGACGATGTTGAGCGCGTCGTTGAGCAGGACCTCCTGGCCGCGCCGCAGGTCACCCACATCGAGCGAGGGCGAGACCGCGACCCGTAGTTTGCGGCCACCGGTGAAGACGTCCACCGTGCCGTCCTCGTGCTTGGCCAGGAAGACTCCGTAACCGCTCGGCGGTTGCGCGAGCCGGTCGATCTCCTCCTTGAGCGTCACGATCTGCGTGCGAGCTTCCTTGAGGGTGCTCACCAGCCGGTCGTTGTTCTCGGTCAGCCGCGCCAACTGTGCCTGGGTGGCCGCCAGCCGCTCTTCGAGCTGCCGGACGTGTCGGGGGCTTTCGGTCAACTTGCGCCGCACCAGGGCGAGTTCCTCTTGCAGGAACGCGACCTGCGTGGAGAGATCGTGGGCTTCCTTCTCCCACCGTGCGGCGCGCGAGTCCGCGTCGTCGCTACGTGCTGCCACGTCCCACCTCCCCGGGGGGCTTGAACGTTCTGCCCTAACACTAGCCGCTATGAGGCCGATTCGGTCCCACGCAACACCCTCGTCACCGAACCTTGATCGCCAAGGGTGGCCTGACGGGCCGTTACCGGCGTTCGGGTACCGTCGGAGCGTGGGACGGGAGAACATGGGGGGTGCACAGGTGGCCGAGGTCGCGACCGACGAATTGCAGGTCTGGGTCGACCAGGACCTCTGCACGGGCGACGGGCTCTGCGTGCAGTACGCGCCGGAGGTGTTCGAGTTCGACATCGACGGCCTGGCCTACGTCAAGGGCGTCGACGGTGAGCTGCGGATGGCACCGGGCAGCCGGGTCGACGTCCCCGCGCACCTGCGACTCGAGGTGATCGACTCCGCGAAGGAGTGCCCGGGCGACTGCATCCACGTGGTGCGTGGCGACGGCGTCGAGGTCGCCGGCCCGGACGCCGAGGACGACTGACCCACCGGCCGGGCCGCGCGGCCCGGCCGGTTAAGAACCGGGGTACGCCTCAGAGCATCGGACGGCCGACCACCGAGGCGACCAACCGAGCGAACTCCTCCAACCGGGCGATCTGCCCGGCGCCGCCGTCGTCGAGGGTCTTGCCGAAGCGCAACGCGTCGTGCCGGGGCGTGCCGGGCATCTCCTCACTCGGCGGCGCCTCGTCCAACGAGGTGAGCAGCAGATAGACGTCGATGCTGTCGACCCGGATCTCGCCGCTCTCGGCACGGTTGAGCCGCCGCCGGCAGCCCACTTCCGTGACGGTGGAGACCGGCACCACCCGCAGCGACGAGGTCATCGAGCCCGGGGGGCCCTCCTCCGGCGGTACGTCCTCACCGTGCCAGAGGATGAGCCGGCTGCCGTCGCAGACCACGACCTCCTGCCACACCCCGTTGACCTCGTTGACGAAGCGTTCCAGGGTGAAGCCGAGCACCGACGCGCCGCGCAGCACGCCGCCGAGCGCCTCCAGGGCGACGTCCGGGTCGCGCAGGTAGGCCCGCGCCGCCGACTCCAGGTCCTGGTAGGGCGACCAGTCGGGAAAGACCGCGGGGAGGTCTCCACCGCCGTAGCCCGGTCGGCTCATGCCAGCGTCTCCCCCTGCTCGGCGCTGCCGACACCCAGCTCGATGGTCACGGCCTGTCCATCTCCCCCGCACCGTTGGGTTGCGCGCCCGCCGCCTGCGCGGCGGCGGCCTGTCGGGCCGCCTCCGCCTCACGCAGGTCCTGACGGCGCTGCGCGTACGCCTCGGTGCCCTTGCTGGGCTTGCGGCGGCGCGGCGGCGCGGTGACCCCCGGGGCCAGCTTGCGGGCGGACACCAGGAAAGCGGTGTGCGCGATCATCCGGTGGTCCGGACGGACGGCGAGGCCCTCCGCGTGCCAGTCGCGCACCAGGGACTCCCAGGCCCGGGGCTCGGTCCAGCCGCCGCGCTCGCGCAGCGCCTCCACCAGCTCGGACAGCTGCGGTGTGGTGGCGACGTAGCCGATGAACACCCCACCGGGCACCAGCGCCCGCTCGACCATGTCGAGGGTCTCCCAGGGGGTCAACATGTCCAGGATGATCCGGTCGAAGCCGGTCTCCCGGCACTGCGCGACGTCGCCGACGTGCAGGTTCCACGAGGGGTGCGGCCCGTTGAAGAACGCCTCGACGTTGCGCTTGGCGATCTGGGCGAAGTCGTCGCGCAGCTCGAACGAGTGCAGCTCGCCCTCCGTGCCGACTGCTCGCAGCAGGGAGCAGCTCAGCGCGCCGGAGCCGGCGCCGGCCTCGAGGACCTTCGCGCCGGGGAAGATGTCGCCCATCGCCACGATCTGCGCCGAGTCCTTCGGGTAGATCACCTGGGCGCCGCGCGGCATGGACAGCACGTAGTCCGACAGCAGCGGCCGCAGGGCCAGGAAGGCGGTGCCCCCACCGGAGGTGGTCACCACGCTGCCGTCGGGGAGCCCGATCAGCGCGTCGTGGGCCAGGATGCCGCGGTGGGTGTGGAACTCCTTGCCGGGCTCCAGCGTCACGGTGTGCATCCGCCCCTTGGGGTCGGTCAGCTGGACCCGGTCGCCGGGCCGGAACGGCCCACGGTGCACGGGTGTCAGCGCCGGATTGGCGGGGTCGGCGGCGACGGTGGAGGGAGTTGCGGTCACGGTGTCATCTTCCGGTTGGGTTCAAGGAGCTGTGCCAGGTCCGCGATGTGCAGAATGCCGACGACATCTTCGCCTGACGACACCACGTACTGTGCGCCCGGGTAGGTCTGTACGGCCTCCATCACCCGCTCGCCGTCCCACCCGAGCGACAACGTGGGAAGAGTGCCCAGCGACCGGGCGACGGCGTCGACCGCCAACCACGGTCGGCGCTCGACCGGCACCGCGTCGGCGGCGGCCGGGTCGACCAGCGCCACCGGTCGACCGGTGGAGTCGGTGACCACCAACGCGGCGTCGGGCTGCCCGCTTTCGGCGCGGCGGCGCTGGGCCTCGGCCAGTGGCGTACCGGTGGGCACCGGCCAGACCGGACGGGCCAGCCGGGCGAGGTCGATCAGCGGGAACCGGCGGCTGACCCGGGCCGCCCGGATCGACTGCCCGGCGCCACGCCAGAGGGTGACGGCGACCAGGAGCATCAGCGGCAGCGCCAGCGGCGCCAGCCGCCGCTCGACGGTGAGCAGCACCACCAGGGCCGCGGTGCCGACGGCGACGATCCGGCCGGCCCACCCGGCGACCTCGGTGCCGAGGTGCCGGTCGCGGGTCAGCCCCCACACCGCGGCGCGCAGCGCCCGGCCGCCGTCGAGCGGAAGCCCGGGCAGGCTGTTGAACAGGGCCACGATGACGTTGCTGACCGCGAGCTGGAAGGCGAGCTGGTGCGCCACGGTCCCCTCGGGCAGGGCGAGCGTGGCGGCGACCGCCAGGACGCCGAGCACAGCGGAGACCGCCGGGCCGGCCAACGAGACCAGCAGGTCGACGCGGGGCGATGGGGCGTCGCGGTCCATCTCGGTGTAACCGCCGAGCAGCTCCAGGGTGATCCCGCGCACACCGATGCCGTACCGCCGGGCGGTGAGGGCGTGGCCCAGTTCGTGCAGCAGCACCGAGCCGAGCAGCGACACGACGAACCCGAAGCCGATCAGGTAGCCGCTGAGCTGCGACAGGTCCAGTTGTCGGCGGGCGAACTCGCCGTACAGCACAGCGATGAGCACCGCGAGCAGGACCATGGAGCCGTTGAGGTACAGCGGCACCCCGAACACCTTGCCGACGTTCAGGCCGAGACGTCGGTCCGGTCGGCGCGGCGGCCTGGTTGTCTGCTCCATCGCCACGATGCTACGGACCGTCGCTGGGCGGGGCGGGCGGCGGTCGGTGTCACACCGGTGCCCTAACCTTTGCCGACATGACGGCGGAATCGGTCACCACCCCCCAGCCCTCCCCCGCGGCGCAGGCGCCGCCGACGGTGCGGGCCTCGCTGTCCCCGTCGCGGGCGGCGGATTTCAAGACCTGCCCGCTGCTCTACCGGTTCCGCAGCATCGACCGGCTGCCCGAGCGCACCACCATCGAGCAGGCCCGGGGCACGTTGGTGCACGCGGTGCTGGAGCGCCTGTTCGACCTGCCGGCCACCGGCCGCACGCCGGAGGCGGCCGGCGACCTGGTGGCCCCCCAGTGGGACCGGCTGGTCACCGAGCAGCCCGAGCTGGCCGGGATCTTCGACGGCGCGGAGCCGGCCGGCCCCGTGGAGTTCCTCCGCTCCGCCGCCGGGCTGTTGCAGGGTTACTTCGCGGTGGAGGACCCGACCCGGTTGGAGCCGGCCGAACGCGAGAGCCTGATCTCCGCGGTCGTCGACGAGGAGCTGCTGATCCGGGGCTACCTCGACCGGCTCGACGTCGCTCCGGACGGCGCGCTGCGGGTGGTCGACTACAAGACCGGGGGTGCGCCGCGGGAGGCGTTCGAGGCGCGGGCGCTGTTCCAGCTGAAGTTCTACGCCCTGGTGCTGTGGCGCACCCGGGGGGTGGTGCCCCGGGTGCTGCGCCTGCTCTACCTGCGCGACGCCGAGGTGTTGGATTACACCCCGGACGCCGACGAGCTGGTCCGCTTCGAACGCACCGTGGTGGCGCTGTGGCGGGCGATCGAGCAGGCCACCGCCCGGCAGGATTTCCGGCCCCGGCCGAGCCGGCTCTGCGACTGGTGCAGCCACCAGGCGCTCTGTCCCAGCTTCGGCGGCACACCGCCGCCGTTCCCGGTCGCGGCGGCGGGCGCCGGCCCGCTGCGCGACTCCCGGGCGGCCACTCCGGTCGCGCCGGGTGCCGACGAGTGACGGCCTCCTAGGGCCTGCGTCAAAGTCCTCGGTCGAGCCGAGGTGGAGTCCAGGCGGCGGTCCGGCGAGGCGGAGATTCGTTCGGATACCGGTGTTGCATCCGAACGAATCTCCAACGCGGCCGGTCGTCGCCTGGGCCCGCCGCAGGCCGGCCAGGGGCTTTGACACAGGCCCTGAGCGACGTGTACGCCCGGCGCGGCGATTCAGGCCGCCGGGATCGCCTGCCGCACGTGCAACGACCCGACAGCAATGGTGCCGCCGCGGTCGGGACAGGACGACCGGCTGGCCTCTACGGTGATCCGCGACGCACCGGCTCCGGTGCGCGAGGATGACCGGTGCGCGCCAGGACGTCGGCGGGACGGGAGAGCAGATGAGCGATCAGGCGCCCTCGGCGCGGCCGGTGCGGATCCTGCTCGCCGACGACCAGCCGCTGCTGCGGACCGGGTTCCGGATGGTGCTGGGCGCCGAGAGCGACCTGGACGTGGTGGCGGAGGCCGGTGACGGCGTGGAGGCGGTGGAGTTGTCCCGCCGGCTGCTGCCCGACGTCGTACTGATGGACATCCGGATGCCCCGGATGGACGGGGTGGCGGCGACCCGGGCCATCGTCGACGCCCGGCTGCCGGTACGGGTGCTGGTCCTCACCACCTTCGACCTGGACGAGTACGTGGTGGGCGCGTTGCGGGCCGGCGCCAGCGGGTTCCTGGCCAAGGACGTGCCGGCCGAGGATCTGATCGCGGCGATCCGCACTGTCGCCGGCGGGGACGCGGTGGTGTCGCCTCGGATCCTGCGGCGCCTGCTGGACCGCTTCGCCGAACTGCTGCCCGACCCGGCGGCGACGCCGGCGGCGGCGCTCAACGCGCTCACCGACCGGGAGCGCGAGGTGCTCGTGCAGGTCGCCCGAGGGTTGTCCAACGCCGAGATCGCGACGGTCCTGTCGGTGAGCGAGACCACCATCAAGACGCACGTCGGGCATGTGCTGACCAAGCTGCGGTTGCGCGACCGGGTGCAGGCGGTGGTGCTGGCGTACGAGTCGGGGCTGGTCCGCCCCCGGGCGTAGTTGCGCCGGCTGAGGTACCTCACCCGGCGTACTCGAAGATCCCTCCGTGGGGGGACGGCCGGCGTTGCAGTCGTCACCTACCGTGACCGGAGACGGCCCGGTTCGGTTGACCCTCCTGTGGCGTCAGGTGCAAGTGTCGGTGCTGCCGCCGCTGTGTGGAAAAACGGTCGACCGGCCGTCGACTCAGGGGCAACCCTGATGCGATATGGGGGTGCACCCGCAGCGGGAAATCCGCTCCGGGTCCCCCCAGGGTCGGACGGGGCGGGCGTATTCGGCACCGATGATTGAACAGTCGCGCCGGACCATCGGGGGGCGGCGTGCATTTTCGGACAGACGGAAGAGGTAGATGACGTGACCGCGACGGTAGGCCAGCAGGCGCAGGCCGCGGCCCGGGCGAACGACGTGTGGAAGGTGTACGGCAGCGGCGAGGCTCAGGTCATCGCGCTGCGGGGGGTCAGCGCGGAGTTCGAACGTGGCCGCTTCACCGCGATCATGGGCCCGTCGGGTTCCGGTAAGTCGACGTTGATGCACTGCCTGGCCGGTCTGGACTCGGTGACCCGGGGGACGGTGTCGATCGGTGAGACGACCGTCACCGGGCTGGGCGACGCGGGGCTGACGAAGCTGCGGCGCGACAAGGTGGGCTTCATCTTCCAGCAGTTCAACCTGCTGCCGACGCTGACCGCCAAGGAGAACATCCTGCTGCCGCTGTCGATCGCCGGACGCAAGCCGGACCCGGCCTGGTACGACACGGTGATTGAGACGGTGGGGCTGAAGGACCGGCTGGATCACCGGCCGGCGCAGCTCTCCGGTGGGCAGCAGCAGCGGGTGGCGTGCGCGCGGGCGCTGGTCTCCCGCCCTGAGGTGATCTTCGCGGACGAGCCGACCGGCAACCTGGACTCGCGCTCCGGCGCGGAGGTGCTCAACTTCCTGCGGAACTCGGTCCGGGAGCACGGCCAGACCATCGTGATGGTCACCCACGACCCGACGGCCGCCGCGTACGCCGACCGGGTGGTCTTCCTCGCCGACGGTGAGATCGTCTCGGAGCTGATCGAGCCGACCGCCGAGACGGTGCTGGACACCATGAAGAAGCTGGACACTCCGGCCGAGGTGGGCAACTGATGTTCCGCGCGACGCTGAAGAGTCTGCTGGCCCGTAAGGTCCGGCTGATCCTGTCCGGCCTGGCGGTGGTGCTCGGGGTGATGTTCGTCTCCGGCGCGTTCGTGCTCACCGACACGCTGGGTCGCTCCTTCGACTCGGTCTTCGCCGACGGTTTCTCCGAGATCGACGTGAACGTCGCGGCGAAGCCGAAGGTGCAGGTCAACGAGCTGGAGGGCGAGCAGACCGCCGCCCCGCTGCCGGCCGCCCTGGTGGACCGGGTGAAGCAGGTGCCGGGGGCGACCTCGGCGACCGGTGTGGTCAACGCCGACGGCGCCCGGGTGATCGGCAGCAACGGCAAGGTCGTCACCTCGTTCGGCCCGCCGCAGTTGGGCGAGAACTGGACCGGCGAGAGCGATCTGCTGAAGCTGCGTGAGGGGCGCGCGCCGCAGGCCGAGGACGAGATCGTCATCAACAAGGCGTTGGCCACGGCAGCGAAGGTGCAGGTCGGCCAGAAGGTCGGCGTGCTGACCGCGTTCGAGTCGAAGAAGCGGGATTTCACACTGGTCGGCGTCTTCGGTTACAGCGGTGACCGGGACTCGATCGGCGGGGTCAACGAGGTCTTCTTCACCACGCCGGTGGCGCAGCGGCTGATGCTGGGCGAGCCGGACGTGTTCAGCAGCATCACCGTTCAGGCCGCCGCTGGGGTCTCGGACGAGAAGCTTCGCGACGACGTGGCCCGCACCCTGGGCGCGGACTTCGAGGTGAAGACCGGCGAGCAGGTGGCAGCGGACGCCTCGGCCAGTCTGAAGGAGGGGCTGTCCTTCTTCAACAAGATCCTGCTCGGCTTCGCCGCGGTGGCGCTGCTGGTGGGCACCTTCCTGATCCTCAACACCTTCTCGATCATCGTGGCGCAGCGGACCCGGGAGTTGGCGCTCATGCGCGCCATCGGGGCCAGCGGCCGGCAGATCATCGGTTCGGTGGTGCTGGAGGCCATCGCGGTGGGGTTGATCGCGTCGGTGCTCGGCCTCGCCGCCGGCATCGGGGTGGGCGCGCTGCTGGCGTTCCTGTTCGGCAAGCTCGCCGGTGGGCTCACCCTGGCCGGGATCGGCGTGCCGGCGGCAGCGGTGATCGGTTCGTTCGCCGTCGGTCTGGTGATCACCGTGGTGGCGGCGTTGCTGCCGGCGCTGCGGGCGTCCCGGATCCCGCCGATCGCGGCCATGCAGGACGTGGCCACCCCGGACCGGCCGTTGACCAAGGTCACGGTGGCCGGGTCGCTGGTCACCGGCATCGGCGCGGTGCTGCTGTTCCTCGGGCTCAGCGGCAACGCCGGCGGTCAGACGCTGTCGACCATCCTCGGTGGCGTGCTGTTCGCCTTCATCGGGGTGGCGCTGCTGACCCCGTTGATCAGCCGGCCGGTGGTGAGCCTGCTCGGGGCGATCTTCTCCTGGTCGGTGCCGGGCAAGCTGGGCCGGCTCAACTCCGGGCGCAACCCACGTCGTACGGCGATCACCGCCGCCGCGCTGATGGTCGGCATCGCGCTGGTCACCGGCGTCACGGTGATCCTCGACTCGGCCAAGGGCAGCATCAGCGCGCTCGCCCAGGACACCATCAAGGCCGAGCTGGTGATCGCCGGTCAGCAGGGCGGCCCGCGTCCGCCGACCTTCGACCCGGGTGTGCTGGACCAGGCCAAGACCCTGCCCGGTGTGCGGTTGGTCGACGGCGAGTACGGCGACATGGGGCGGATCGACGGCGAGAGCACCTGGGTCGCGGCGAGCAGCGACATCGCGTCGCTGCGGCAGATCTTCGGCGCGAAGCCGACCGCCGGTGACATCGACCGGCTCGGGCCGACCCAGATGCTCGCCAGCTCGGACACGGCCACGTCCCGTGGCTGGTCGGTGGGCTCGACGGTCAACGTGCAACTGACCCGGGGCGAGGCACGCACCTACACGATCAGCGGCATCTACGAGTCGTCGCAGCTGACCAACCCGGTGACGCTGCCGGCGACCGCGGCGAAGGACTTCGCCATTCCGCAGCCCATCCAGGGCTTCATCCAACTGGACCCGGGCACCCGGGTGTCCGACGTCCAGCCGCAGGTGGAGGCGTTGCTCGCGGACAGCCCCGAGGTGTCGGTGGCCGACCGGGACGCGTTCATCAAGCAGCAGACCAGCTCGCTCGACGGGCTGCTCACGATGATCCAGATCCTGCTCGCGCTGGCCATCGTGATCGCCGTGCTGGGCATCATCAACACACTGGCACTGTCGGTGCTGGAGCGGACCCGCGAGCTGGGTCTGCTGCGGGCGATCGGCCTGCGCCGGTCCCAGACAATGGGCATGATCACCGTGGAGGCGGTGGTGATCTCGGTGTTCGGCGCGCTGCTCGGCGTGGTGGTGGGCACCGGCCTCGGCGCCGCTGTGGTCGAGGCCCTCAAGGACGAGGGCATCACCGACCTGATCCTGCCCTGGGGGCAGATGGGTGTCTTCCTCGGTCTGGCCGCCATCATCGGCGTGGTGGCCGCGGTGCTCCCGGCCGTCCGGGCGGCCCGGATCAACGTCCTGGGCGCCATCGCCCACGACTGATCGGACAAAAAGGGAGGCCCTGCTGACGCGGTCGCGTCAGCAGGGCCTCTCCTTTCTGTTCAGGCAGCGGCCCGATCGGTCAACAGCGCCGCGAGCAGCGCCAGGTCCACGCCGGTCAGGCTCTCCACCTGGTGTACGCCGACAGTGCTCGGCAACGCCACCTCCGCCGGTACGGCCAGGACCGCCGCGCCCGAGGCGAGCGCGCTGGCCACCCCCGTCGGTGAATCCTCGATCGCCACGCACCGCTCGATCGGCACACCCAGCAGCCGAGCGGCGGTCAGGTACGGCTCGGGGTGCGGCTTGGCCGCCACCACCTCGTCGCCGGCGACCACCGTGTCGAAGTTGTCCCGACCGAGGGTGTCCAGGGCGATCTCGACGAGCGCCCGAGGGCTGGAGGTGACCAGCGCGGTGGGGATTCCCGCAGCGCGGACCGCTCCCAACAGGTCGAACGCGCCCGGCTGCCACGGCAGACCGGTGCGGAACAGCTCCACGATCCGGGCGTTGATCCACGCCGCGCTGATCTCCGGATCCCGTTCGGGCTGCCCCAGGTCGTCGTGCAGGATACGCATTGACTCGGCCATGGCGGTGCCGATGATCGACTGGCGGGCGTCGACGGAAAGTTCCCCGCCGTACTCCTTCGCGAGTTCCTGCAACGCGACGTCCCACAGCTTCTCGCTGTCGACCAACGTGCCGTCCATGTCGAAGAGCACAGCGGCGGGGTGATGGCTGCTCAGCGGAACCTCCAGGGTCGTGACCGACACCGGCGATCCTGCCAGCAGCCGCAGGGGCCGGTGGCGGCAACGGGCGTCAGGGTGATCCGGGCAACCCCGTTCAGCCCAGGTCGCACTCCTTCAGGGAACCCTCGTAACCCCGGAAGAACCTGTCGGTGCGCTGCTCGGCGGTGCCGTGCGCCCCTTCCGCGAACCACGGTTGGTCCGGGTCGTCGCCGACCGCCGCCACGCCCTCCCGGAACTCGTCCAGGTCGCCCTCGGCGAGGGTCAGGGTCCCCGAGCGCACCGAGTCGCCCAGGTACGCCCCGGCCATGCAGTCGGCCTGCAACTCCTGCTGGATGGTGAAGCTGTAGTTGATGCCCAGCCGCACCTGGATGGCGTGCGCGTACTCGTGCCCGAGCAGGTAGAACACGAACGCGTCGCCGACCTCACGGAACGCCGCCACCGACCAGGCGACGTCGTACGCGATGAAGTCGCCCTGCGAGCAGTAGACGGCGTTGTTGCGGGGCAACGCCTGTCCGCCGCAGGACACCTCGCCGTCACGCTGGTAGGGGATGATCCGCCGGATCGGTCGGAACCGCTGCCCGGATTCCTTGAACTGGGCCGCCCAGTACCGCTCGGCGATCGCCTGCGCGTCGGCGACGTCCTGCTCGAACTCGGCGACGCTGGTGGTGCTGTCGGCCCGGGTGGTGCCCGGTCCCGGTGACGCTGCCGGCGGGTTCGCCCCGGGGCGCTCGGCCTCCGGCTCGGCCAGCCCACCGCCAGCGCAGGCGAGGGAGACCAGGGCGGCGATCAGCAGGCCCGCCACCGGGCCCCGCGCGTCGCGTCCGAACCGTGCCCCCACTGTGCCTCCCCAGACATCGGTGCTCGCGCTGCGATGTACCCCGACGATACGACCGCCACGCCCATCACCGGTTCTACGCAGGGTGGGGACGGACGGTTCACGCCGATCAGCTCGGTGCTGTTCTGGCGGCGCCGGGGGCGGCGGGTTCGCGCGGGCAGGGGCAGCGGGTTCGCGCGGCGAAGGGGCAGCGGGTTTACGTGGCACAGGGCGGCGGATTTGCGCGGCACAGGGGCGGCGGGGTCCTACTCGGGGGGGCGGTGCCGGGCCGGCAGAATGCCAGCGGGCGGATGTATCCGTCCGGGGAGGGAGGGGCCGGTCGTGGTGCACGAGTTGGGTAGTCGCAGCCGACGTCAACCGGCGCCGGCGCACGTCCTGTGGAGGTCGCTGCGCGACCCGTACGAGGCCGGCAGCCGGCCCTGGCTGGAGTTGCGCGACGACGAGGTGCCGCCCCGGGTGGTGGCCGGCTACGCGCCCGTGCTGCTCGTGTGGTCGTCGCTGTGGCCGCACCGACCGTTGGACCGGATCCGCGTCGACCTGACGGCCGGACAGCCCGGCGGGGACTGCACGCTGCGCTGGACGCTGACCACCGACGGCGACCTACCGGGCGAGAGCACCCTCGGGCACCTACGCCACCGCCTCAACTACCTGATCAACGACCGGCTCCGCCGCTCGTACGGTCAGTAGCGTCGCTCAACCGCTCGAATCCCGACCGCGATGCCAGGTGTCACCCTGGTCACCGTGCCGCTCGGCCTCGTACCTGTGCTGGCGACTCCGAGCCTCCCGCCCAGCCGCCGGATCGTCCCCGGCGTCCGCTCGCCCCCGCCGAGCCACAACGCCGTACGCCACCCCCGCCGCGACGACGAAACCCCCCAGCACCACCCACACCACAGTCATGCCGCCAACCTAAGCCCCACCCACCACCCCGGACCCCGGTGATCATGAAGTTAGCGTCAACCCGCTCGGCGTGTCGTGACGCTAACTTCATGATCACCGATTCGGGTTGGGGTGGTGTGTCCGGAGGGTGGGGGTTGGGTTCGACGTTTCGTCGGGTGCCGGGGTGGTGCCTCGCGGAGGAGGGGAGAGATCGTGAAGTACATGATTTTGCTCTACGGGTCGCAGCAGGACTACGACGTGCTGTCGGGGCGGGCTTCGGACCGGCCGGCGATGTCGGCCGAGCAGATCGCGGCGATGCACCAGCACATGGAGACCTTCCACCAGGCGTTGGCCGAGTCCGGGGAGTTGGTCGACGCCCGAGGCCTGAGCGAGCCGGTACACGCCCGCCGGGTGCAGGTGCGCGAGGGGGCGCCGGTGGTCACCGACGGCCCGTACCCGGAGACGCAGGAGGTCCTCGCCGGTTACACCATCGTGGAGTGCGCCAGCTTCGACCGGGCCACTGAGATCGCCGCCGGCCTGGTCGACCCGGACGCCCCCGGCGGGTACGTGGACGTGCGCCCGGTGCTCGACGGTGTCGAGGACCTGGCCGGCTGACCGGTGCCGGAGACTCCCGCCGAGGACCTGCTGCGCGAGCTGGCGCCGCAGGTCCTCGGCGCGCTGGTTCGCCGCTACGGGCACTTCGACACGGCCGAGGACGCGGTGCAGGAGGCGCTGATCGCCGCCGCGCACGGTTGGCCGCGCGACGGCGTACCGGAGAATCCGCGTGGCTGGCTGATCACCGTGGCGTCCCGCCGCCTGACCGACCTGCTGCGTCGCGAACAGGCCCGGATGCGACGGGAGGACACGGTGGCCCGGTGGGTGCTGCCGGAGCAGTGGAGCGCCCCCGCCGCCGACCGTCCGCAGGCGGACGCCGACGACACGCTCATCCTGTTGTTCCTGTGCTGCCACCCGGCGCTGTCGGCGGCGTCGCAGATCGCGCTCACCCTGCGGGCGGTGGGCGGGCTCAGCACCGCCGAGGTGGCGCGCGCGTTCCTGGTGCCGGAGGCGACGATGACCCGGCGGATCAGTCGGGGTAAGCAGCGGATCCGTGACAGTGGGCTGCGGTTCGCGCCGCCCACCGGCCCGGAGCGCGCCGACCGGCTCGCCGCCGTGCTGCACGTCCTCTACCTGATCTTCACGGAGGGGTACGCCCGCACCGCCGGGCCCGGTCTGCTGCGCGCCGACCTGACCGCCGAGGCGATTCGGCTGACCCGGCTGGTGCGCCGGCTGGCGCCCGAGGACCCCGAGGTCACCGGGCTGCTCGCGTTGATGCTGCTCACCGACGCCCGCGCGCCGGCGCGGATCGGCCCGCACGGCGAGCTGGTGCCGATGGCCGAGCAGGACCGCTCCCGGTGGCGGGCCGACCAGATCGCCGAAGGGGTCGATCTGATCACCGGGGCACTGCCGCGCGGGGTGGTCGGGGCTTACCAGCTCCAGGCGGCCATCGCGGCCGTGCACGACGAGGCGCCCAGCGCGGCGGCCACCGACTGGGCACAGATCACCGCGCTGTACGAGGTGCTTCTCGGGATGTCCGACAACCCGGTGGTGGCGCTCAACCACGCGGTGGCGGTGGCCATGAGCCGGGGCGCGCCGGCCGGGTTGGCGCTGCTCGCCGACCTGGCCGACGACCCCCGCCTCGCCGACGACCCTCGACTGCCTGCCGCTCGCGCCCACCTGTGGGAGCTGGAGGGTGAGCGGGTCGCCGCGCGGGCGGCGTACCGGATGGCGGCGGCGCGCTCGACGAACCTGGCGCAGCAGCGCTACCTGAACGCCCGCGCGGAGCGCCTCCCGGGCGACCCGCCGCCCGCCGGCTGACCCGCACGGGCTGTGCGGGTCACGGAACGAGCCGGCAGGGCGGTGCGGGTCACGGGCTGAGCCGGCGGGCCGTGCGGATCACGGGCTGAGCCGGCGGGGCGGTGCGGGTCACGAGCTGAGCCGGCGGGCCGTGCGGGTCACGGGCTGGCGGCCAGGAAGACGAAGGCGGCCATCAGCACCAGGTGTACGCCGCCCTGCAACACGTTGGCCCGGCCGGGCACCACAGTGAGGACGGCGGTCACGGCGGTGAGCGCGAGCAGCGTGAGCTGGGTGCCGCCGAGGCCGAGCAGCAGCGGGCCGTCCAGCCAGATCGAGGCGATCGCGATGGCCGGGATGGTCAGGCCGATGCTGGCCATCGCGGAGCCGAGCGCGAGGTTCAGGCTGGTCTGGACCCGGTCTCGGCGGGCGGCGCGGGCGGCGGCCAGGGTCTCCGGCAGCAGCACGAGCAGGGCGATTATCACGCCGACGAACGCGTGTGGCAGGTTCGCCGCCGCGACCCCGGCCTCGATGGTCGGGGAGACCGTCTTGGCGTCGCCGACCACCGCGACCAGCGCCACCAGCAGCAGGCCCAGGCTGACCATCGCCGCGCGGGTGGTGGGCGGCTTGGCGTGCTCCTCCGTCTCGATGACCTTGCCCCGGCTGTCGACTGGCAGGAAGTAGTCGCGGTGCCGGCCGGTCTGCACGAGCACGAACAGCCCGTACAGGGCCAGCGACGCGACGGCGGCGAAGACGAGTTGGGCCGGGCTGAACTCCGGGCCCGGGCGAGCCGTGGTGAAGCTGGGGATGACCAGGCTCAGGGTGGCCAGGGTGATCACGGTGGCCAGGGCTCCGCCGGTGCCCTCCGGGTTGAACACCGCGACGCGGCGGCGCAGCGCCCCGAGTAGCAGGGACAGACCCAGTATTCCGTTACACGTGATCATGACGGCGGCGAAGACGGTGTCCCGGGCGAGTGACTGGGTCTTCTCCGGCCCGCTGATCATGAGCGTGACGATCAGGGCCACCTCGATCACGGTGACCGCGACGGCGAGCACGAGGGACCCGTACGGCTCTCCCACCCGGTGGGCGACCACCTCCGCGTGGTGCACCGCCGCGAGCACCGCGCCGCCCAGCAGCACCGCGACAACCACGATGACGGGCCCAGGCAGGCTCCGCCCCCAGGTGACCATCAATATCAGGACGGCGAGCACAGGTACGACGAACGTCCAGTCGGTCAGGCGGGAGCGAAGGAGGGCGGCCATGCCATAAAGAGTGCCAGGTCAAGTGATCATGTGCCCACCATCGATGCGGCGAAATGCGGCGGTCAGTGGGCTTCACCACGCCAACCCGTAACGCCTAGGTTACGCTTTCCGGGTGGACGAGGTGGCCACCGCGATCGCGGACCCGGTACGACGGCACATCCTGACCCTGCTGCGCGACGAGCCGTTGTCCGCTGGTGACATCGCCCAGCGATTCGTGATCAGCCGACCCGCGATCAGCCGCCACCTGCGGCTTCTGCGCGAGAGCGGTCTGGTGCACGACGAGATGGTCGGCCGACAGAGGATCTACCGACTCGATCCGCGCCCGCTCGCCCCGCTGGTCGACTGGCTCGCCGCGCTCGCCGCCACCGACCGGTGGGAGCGGCACCTCAACGCGCTGGAGACCGAGGTCTATCGCACCCGCCGAGAGCGCCGCGGCCGCGGCCCGGCGGAGCACCGAAGGGAGCACACGGCATGACCCGCACACCCGCCGGACGCCTGTTTCACACCGACACCGGCCACGATCTCGTCCTCACCCGAACCTTCCGCGCTCCGGCAGCGGACGTCTGGGCCAGCCTGACCGAGCCCGCGCGTACGGCCCGCTGGTTCGGCCCGTGGGAGGGCGACGCCGGCCCCGGGCGGACCATCCGGGTCCAGATGGCGTACGAGGAGCAGCAGCCCTGGTGCGAGATGCGCATCGACGCGTGCGAACCGCGGCAGCGCCTCGCCGTGTCGATGGTCGACGACCACGGCAGCTGGCTGCTGGAGCTGTCGCTGACCGAGACCGACGGCACCACCGAGCTGCGGTTCGTGCAGCACCTGAGCAGCGTGGAGGGCATCGCCGAGGTGGGCGCCGGTTGGGAGTACTACCTCGACATGCTGGTCGCCTCCCGGGACGGTTCGCCCCGCCCCGAGTTCGACGACTACCACCCGGCGATGCAGCAGTACTACCAGGGGCTGGTCGCCGTGGCCGGCTAGGGGTCGAGGGCCCGCCGCAGCCTGGCGAACTCGGCGGTCAACGCCGGCAGCGGGAAGTGCGCGTTCAGGCCGCTGGGGTTCGGCAGCACCCAGACCTGGGCCGGCCCCAGCCGGTCCGGTCGCGGGCCCAGCCCGGCCTTCGGTCGGGCGAAGGCGATGCGGTACGCGCTCACCCCGAGAATCGCCACCCAGCGCGGCCGGTAGCGCTCGGCCTTCACCGCCAGCCCGGTCACCCCGGCCACCAGTTCCTCCGAGGTCAGCTCGGCGGCGCGGGCGGTGGCCCGGTTGCTCAGGCTGGTGATGCCCAGGCCCTGCCGCAGCAGCTCGTCGCCTTCCCACGAGCGCAGCTGGCGGTCGGTGAAGCCGGCCCCGTGCAGGGCCGGCCAGAATCGGCTGCCCCGGCGGGCGAACGGCTCCCCCACGGCGGCCGAGTAGAGGCCCGGGTTGAAGCCGCAGAACAGCACGCGCAGCCCGGGACCGATGATGTCCGGCAGACCCCGGCCGGCCGCCGCGGCCACCTCCTGCGGGGTCGGCCGCCGCGCCGGCCCCGGTCTCTGCGCGTCCACCCCACCGATCCTGCCGTACGCCCCGGTGCCGGACCCGGCGCACGCTTTGACACCCTCAACGGATGCAGTCAACCGACCACCTCACCGCCAGCCGCTACGCGCGGATGCGCTGGAACACTCCACTCTCGCCGGAGCACGCCGCGTTGCTGCTGGAACGGCTCGACGTCCGGCCCGGCGCGCGTGTGCTCGACCTCGGCTGCGGCTGGGGTGAGCTGCTGCTGCGGGCGGTGGCCGCCGGTGGTGTTTCCGGCCCGGTTCCGACGCGCGGCGTCGGCGTCGACACCGATGAGGCAGCGCTCGACCGAGGGCGGCGGCTGGCCGCGGGGCGGTCGCTGAACCGGCACGTCGCCTTCGTGATGGGGGAAGCGGCGACCTGGCAGGAGCCGGCCGACCGGGTCCTCTGCATCGGCTCGGCACACGCCTTCGGCGGCACCGAGGCCGCCCTCGACGCCCTCGCCGCCGTGGTCCGACCCGGTGGGCGGCTGCTGTTCGGCGACGCGTACTGGGAGCGGTCCCCCACGGCGGAGATCGCCGAGGTCTTCGGCCCGGAGGTCCCGACCCTGCCCGGGCTGGTCGATGCCGCCCGCCAGCGGGGCTGGCGGTTGCTGCACCTGAGCACCGCCGATCAGCGGGAGTGGGACGACTTCGAGTCCACCTGGCTCGCCGGGCGGCAGGAGTGGCTGCTGGCGTACCCGGAGGATCCCCGTGCGGCCGAGGTCCGCGCGGAGCTCGACGACCGGTTGCGCGAGTACGTCGGCGGTTACCGGGGTGTCCTCGGCCTCGGCTACCTCGTCCTCGGCCGCTGACCGTCGACAGTTGACGCCGCTGGCTACGCTGCGCGTGGTGAGCGCCGGACCTCGCCCCGCCCTGCCCTGGCGGATCCTCGTCGTGACCGGCGCCGCCGTGCTGGTGTGGCTGGTCCTGGGCGCTCTGCTCGGCCCGGACTACGACCGACTGACCCATGCGATCGGGGCGGTCCTCACCACCGCTGTCGTCGTACCCCTGGTGGTCGTCGCCCGTCGTGTCCTGGACCGTCGGCCCTGGGCCGGCCTCGGGTTGCCGTCGCTGCGCGCCGGCTGGCGGCGTCTGCTGTTCGGGATGGCCTGCTGGCTCGTCCCCGCCGCGGCGGGGTTCGCGCTCTGCCTCGGTCTCGGCTGGGTGGAGATCGGTGTCCGGACGTCCGTCGCAGACGTGCTGCGGGTGGCGGCGCTGCTGGTCGTGCTGGTCCTGCTCAAGGAGGCGCTGCCGGAGGAGCTGGTCTTCCGTGGGTACCTGCAACACCACCTCGCCACCCGGCTGCCCGCCTGGCAGGCGGTCATCGGGCAGGCGGTGCTGTTCACAGTCTTCGGGTTCCTCATCGGGGCGGCCAGATCCGTCGACCGGCTGGCGCTGTTCTTCGTCTTCGCGTTGCTCTTGGGCGCCTTCCGTGCCGCCACCGGCGACATCTGGGCCGGCATCGGCCTGCACGTCGCGTTCCAGACGGTCGCTCAGCTGTTCGGCGACGTCGGGGCGGTCTTCGACGTGGTCGGCGCGAACGTCCTGGGCGTGGTGGCCATGGGGGTCGTGCCGTTCTCGGTCAGCTGGATCGTCCTGCGACACCGCTACCGCGACCACCTGAACTGGAACGCCCTCGCACCGGAGCCGGCGCAGAGCGGCTGAAGCCTGGGCATTCGACCCACCGGTCCGACCGGCGTGCGGAAGAGTGGCGGACGAGAGCTGTCGACGAGCGAGCGACGGCACGGCGTCGTGCGGAGGTTTTCGGATGAGCGACACGTCTTCGGTCCAGAGGGCCCGCAACGTCGTCCTGGTCCACGGCGCGTACGCCGACGGCTCCTCCTGGTCCGACGTCATCCCGATCCTGCAGCGGGCCGGGCTCACGGTCACCGCTGTGCAGAACCCGCTGACCTCGCTGGCCGACGACGTCGCGGCCACCAACCGCGCCCTCGACCGGCAGGACGGGCCAACGGTGCTGGCGGGCCATTCCTGGGCCGGCACGATCATCAGCGAGGCCGGCAATCATCCGACGGTTACCGCTCTGGTGTACGTCGCGGCCCGCGCGCCGGACGCCGGGGAGGACTACGCCGCGCTCGCCGCGAAGTTCCCCACGCCGCCGGCGAACGCCGGCCTCGTGCACCACGACGGGTACGCACAGTTGAGCGAGAACGCCTTCCTGAGCGACTTCGCCGGTGGTGTCGACGAGGCCCGCGCCCGCGCTCTGTACGCGGTGCAGGGGCCGATCGCCGACGACCTCTTCACGGGCCGCACGACGACGGCCGCCTGGCGGGACAGGCCCTGCTACTACTCGATCTCCACGCAGGACCGCACGACCGCGCCGGAGCTGGAGAGGTTTCTGGCCGACCGGATGAACGCCACGACCATCGAGGTCGAGTCGTCGCATCTCGCCATGGTCACCCACCCGGAGACGATCGCCGACCTCATCCTCATGGCGACCACTGGCACCAGCGGGCCCGCATAGGTGACCGGCGCCAACCGTGCCACGCCCGGTCGTCTGGGCAGGTCAGGTCAGGGCGCACGCGGATCCGCAGTACGGGCAGAACGCGCGCTTGGCGTTCGAGGTGACTTCGATGTCGCACGACAGGCAGCGGCCGTTCTCCCACAGACCCTGGTCGATCCCGAGCTCACCGTCGTAGTAGTCGCGATCAGGCCAGGCGACCACACGTCCCACCTCCAGCGTGACGTGGGCCGTGCGCGGGCGCACCCGGGCCGCAACCGGTGGGGTTGACGGGGCGCATACATCGGAGGTTTACTGCGTCAGCGATACCAATCGATGAATTTTGACCGTCCACAGTGTTTCGGCGAGGTCATCGACTCTTTCCACCCCACCACTCCTCCATCACCCCACCACCCCGCAGCACCTCAGCCGAGCATCGGCGGCCCGGCTTCCGCACCACCGCCACCATGGCCCCTGGCCTGCCCATGCGCACCGGCCTGAGGTCGACGCTCAGCAGAGGAGCAACACCATGCGTTCCCGTCCCCGCCTGTTGGCACTCGTCACCGGCCTGGCAGTCATGCTGGCCAGTCTGGTCGCCCTGCCGACACCCGCCTCGGCGGCGCCACTGACCAAGGTGCTGGTGTTCAGCAAGACCGCCGGCTTCCGGCACTCGTCGATCCCCAACGGCATCGCCGCGATCCAGCAGCTCGGCTCGGCCAACGGCTTCACCGTGACGTCGACCGAGGACGCTGCCCAGTTCACCACCTCCAACCTGGCCCAGTACCAGGCGGTGGTGTTCATGTCGACGACCGGCGACGTCCTCAACGCCAGCCAGCAGACGGCCTTCGAGTCGTACATCGCCGCTGGTGGCGGCTACGTCGGCGTGCACGCCGCGGCCGACACCGAGTACAGCTGGCCGTGGTACGGCCAACTGGTCGGCGCGTACTTCGACTCGCACCCGGCGATCCAGAACGCCACAGTGCGGATCGAGGACAACACCAACCCGTCGACGGCGCACCTCGGGGCCACCTGGGTCCGCTCCGACGAGTGGTACAACTACCGCACCAACCCCCGGTCCACCGCGCGGGTCCTGGCCAACCTCGACGAGTCGTCCTACAGCGGCGGCAACATGAGCGGCGACCACCCGATCACCTGGTGCAAGGCGTACGGCGGCGGACGGGCCTGGTACACCGGCCTCGGGCACACCGAGGCGTCGTACACCGACCCGAACTTCACCCGGATGCTTCTCGGTGGCCTTCAGGTCGCCGCGGGCTCCGTGACCGCCGACTGCTCGCCGCGCACGACCACCCCGCCGCCCACCGTCAGCGGTTCCACCCTGCGGGCCCGCGCCAACAACCAGTACGTCAGCGCGCCCAACTCGACCACCGCTCTGATCGCCAACAAGACCTCGGTGAGCACGAGTGAGCGGTTCGACCTGGTCAACCTCGCCAACGGCAACGTGGCGCTGCGGGCCAAGAGCAACTCGCAGTACGTCGCGGCCGAGAACGCCGGGGCCGCCGCGCTGATCGCCAACCGGGGCAGCGCCGGCGCCTGGGAGACGTTCCAACTGGTCCGCAACTCCGACGGCACGGTGAGCCTGCGGGCCACTGTGAACAGCCGGTACGTCTCCGCCGACAACGCGGGCGCCTCCCCGTTGATCGCCAACCGGACCTCCATCGGCCAGTGGGAGAAGTTCGACCTGGTCACCACCAGCTGACCTGCTCCCCGCCCGTTCTTCACCACCCCCACCTGGTCGTGGTGCGCCCCCACGCGCCCGCACCCCCGGTCGTCGAGAAAGGACGATCATGCTCTCCTACCCCCGGCGCTGGTCCCGGGCCCTGGTCGCGGCGGTCACCACCGTCGCGAGCGTGGCCCTGGCCGTGGCCGCAGCCCCCACCGCCGCCCAGGCCGTGGTGATTCCCGCCAGCGACTATCAACAGGTCAAACTCGCCACCGGCTCGGCCGAGCTGGGTGAGGCCATGTCCCTGGCCGTCCTGCCCAACCGCTCGGTGCTGCACACCGCCCGCAACGGCGTCCTGCGGGTGACCGACGTGGCCGGCAACACCAAGACCTCCGGCACCCTGTCGGTCTACACCCACGACGAGGAGGGGTTGCAGGGCGTCGCAGTGGACCCCGGCTTCGCCACCAACCGGTGGATCTACCTGTACTACTCCCCCACGCTGAGCACCCCGTCCGGGGACGCGCCGACCACCGGCTCGCAGTCGGACTGGGACCGGTGGAAGGGGCACCTGCGGCTGTCGCGGTTCACCCTCAACAGCGACGACACGCTCAACCTGGGCAGTGAGAAGATCGTGCTCCAGGTCGCCAACGACCGTGGGCAGTGCTGCCACGTCGGCGGCGACCTGGACTTCGACGCCGCCGGCAACCTGTACCTGACCACCGGCGACGACACCAACCCGTTCGAGTCGTCCGGCTACGCGCCGCTTGACGAGCGGACCAACCGCAACCCGCAGTTCGACGCCCAGCGCACGGCGGGCAACACGAACGACCTGCGGGGCAAGCTGCTGAGGATCAAGCCGCAGTCCGACGGCACGTACACCATCCCGTCGGGCAACCTGTTCGCCCCCGGCACGGCCAACACCCGGCCGGAGATCTACGCGATGGGTCTGCGCAACCCGTTCCGGATGAGCGTCGACAAGGCCACCGGAGTCGTGTACCTCGGCGACTACGGCCCGGACGCGGGCAGCACGAACTCCAGCCGGGGTCCGCAGGGTCAGGTCGAGTTCAACCGCATCGCGTCGGCCGGCAACTACGGTTGGCCGTACTGCACCGGCGCCAACACGAGCTCGGAAACGTACAACGAATACACCTTCCCGTCGGGGCCGTCGCAGTCCAAGTACAACTGCTCGGGCGGGCCGACCAACAACTCGTTCCGCAACACCGGGCTCGGCACGCTGCCGGCGGCGAGGGCAGCGTGGATCAAGTACGCCGGCGACTCCGGTTCTCCGTCGGAGTTCGGCAGCGGCTCGGAGTCGCCGATGGGCGGGCCGGTCTACCGGTACGACGCGTCGCTCAACTCCAGCATCAAGTTCCCGCAGTCGCTCAACGGTCAGTTCTTCGCCGGCGAGTACGGTCGCCGTTGGATCAAGGCCATCGCTGTCAACTCCGACGGCTCCCGCGGGGAGATCTCCAACTTCCCGTGGTCCGGCACCCAGGTCATGGACATGGCCTTCGGCCCGGACGGCGCGTTGTACGTGCTGGACTACGGCACCGGGTCGAACAACCAGGCGCTGTTCCGGATCGAGTACATCGGCGGCGGCAACCGCAATCCGATCGCGGTCGCCTCGGCGAACCCGACGTCCGGGGCCAACCCGTTGACGGTCAACTTCTCGTCGGCCGGCAGCTCGGACCCCGAGGGTGGGGCGCTGAGCTACCTGTGGACGTTCGGTGACGGCACCACGTCGACGGCGGCGAACCCGACCAAGACGTACACCACGAACGGCACGTACTCCCCCACGTTGAGGGTCACCGACCCGAATGGCCTGACCGGCACGGCGAGCCTGGTCATCACCGTGGGCAACACGGCCCCGACGGTGACGCTCACCTCGCCCGCCGACGGGCAACTGTTCAACTTCGGTGACACGGTGTCGTACCAGATCTCGGTGAGCGACCCGCAGGACGGCACGATCGACTGCTCCAAGGTGAGCCTGACGTACGCGCTGGGCCACGACAGCCACGCCCACCAGATCACCTCGAAGAACGGGTGCAGTGGCTCGATCACCCTACCGACCGACGGCGAGCACGACTCGGCGGCGAACATCTACGGGGTCTTCGACGCCGCCTACACCGACAACGGCGGGCTGACCACGCACAGCATCAAGACGCTGCAACCCAAGCACCGCCAGGGTGAGCACTTCGGCGCTCAGTCCGGCGTCCAGGCCACCGACCACACCAGCGCCGAGGGTGGCCGCACCGCCGGGTTCATCGAGAACAACGACTGGATCTCGTACCAGCCGTACAACCTGGCCAACGCCAACCGCATCACCGTGCGGGCGTCGTCGGCCGGCGCGGGCGGCACCATCGAGGTCCGGGCCGGGTCGGCCACCGGCTCCCTGCTGGGCACCGTCACGGTGCCGGTGACCGGCAACTGGGAGACGTTCGTCGACGCGTCCGCCACGATCAGCAACCCGCCCACCGCGTCGACGACGCTGTACCTGGTGTTCAAGGGTGGGTCCGGCTACCTGTTCGACGTCGACGCGTTCACCTTCGCGACCGGCACCGGTAGCACCACGCCGGTGAGCACGCTGCGGGCGCAGGTCAACAACCAGTACGTGTCGGCGGTCGGCACCACCGCGTTGATCGCCAACAAGGCCAGCGTCGGTGGCACGACCGAACAGTTCGACCGGGTGGACGCCGGCAACGGCAACATCGCGCTGCGGTCGCGCGCCAACGGGCTCTACGTCTCGGCCGCGAACGCGGGTGCCAACCCGTTGGTCGCCAGCGCCACGGCGATCGGGTCGTGGGAGACGTTCCAGCTCATCAGCAACTCTGATGGGACGGTGAGCCTGCGCGCCACGGTCAACAACCAGATCGTGTGCGCCGAGAACGCCGGGGCCGGATCCCTGATCGCCAACCGCACGTCGGTCGGGGCCTGGGAGAGGTTCATCCTGACCACCGGCTGACCGGGAATGTGCACGGTAGGGCCCGGCCTGGTAACCGACCAGGCCGGGCCCTACCGTGTGAAGTAGGCGGCGCTCTCCGCGTCCGCGGGGTAGTAGGATTCGACAGCGATCTCCTCGATCGTGATGTCCGTCGGGGTGCCGAACGTGGTGATGGTCGAGAAGAGCCGCAGCTCTCGGTCACCGACCCGGAGGATCATCGGGAGCACCACGTCGGCGTCGAGGCGGTGGCTCGTCGGCTCCTCGGGCTGGGGGCTGAGCAGTTCCTCGTAGAGCGCGGCGAGCGCCGCGTCCGGAGCTGCGGCGAGCTGGCGTGAGATCCGGCTGCGGAACACCGCCCGCACGTCCGCCAGGTTGACGACCAGCGAGGCGAGCCCGCGCGGGTCCAGGCCGAGCCGGACCAGGTTCACCGGTGGCCGCAACAGGTCGGGGGCCACGTACGCGAAGAACGGGTCGACCGCACGGTTGGTCAGCAGGATGTTCCACCGACGGTCGAAGACGAGCGCCGGATACGGTTCGTGCGCCCGGAGCACCCTGCGGACCGCGCCGAGGGCACCCGACAGGGCGGCGTCGTCGAGCGGGCGCTGCGCGTACCGGGGCGCGAAGCCGGCGGCGAGCAACAGGTGGTTGCGGTCACGCAGCGGAACGTGGAGCTGCTCGGCCAGCCGGAGGATCATGTCGGCGCTCGGCGTGGACTTGCCGGTCTCGACCAGGCTAACGTGCCGAGCCGAGACGTCGGCGGCGATCGCCAGGTCGAGTTGGCTGAGCCCTCGGCGCTTGCGCCACTGCCGCAGGAGTTCCCCGACCGCATACACGATCATGACCCTACTCATCCTCGCTCGGGACGCCATGAAGTGCGATGTCATCGACAACCGTCCGGGCCGGGGAAACACTTGCGCCCATGACCACCGAGAACAAGAGCATCGTCGGACGTGCGTTGGCGGGGCTTGTCGACACCGGCGACGTCGACACGCTCGCCTCGTACCTGAGCGAGGACTTCACCCATCACCGCTCGGATTCGACGACCTCGACCAGGGCACAGTGGCTCGCCGCGGTCAGCGCCGCGCTCGGCCCGACCACCGGCATGCGGGTCGACATCCTGCACCTGCTGGCCGACGGTGACCACGTCGTGGTGCACTCGCGACGCCGACTCCCCGACGGAGGGCCGGAGATCGTGGTGGTCGACGTCCTGCGGATAGCCGACGGATTGATCGCGCAGGTGTGGGAAGTCATCGAACCGGCGGCCAAGGCCGCCGCCAACGACGCGTGGTGGGACGCGGATGCCTAGATCGGAAAGCGGCCGTGGCGCCAGTGCCAGTGGCCGCCGGCCCGCAGGTGGTCGATGATCGCGCGCTGGAGCACCGTGCGGCGCGGCAGTTCGTCGAGCGGCGTGGTCAGGGTTCGGAACCCGAACCGCAGGACCTCGATGTCGGCGTCCGGCCCCGCGGCCTCGTCGTAGGGCTCCACCTCGAACCGGCGCTGGAACCGCACGATGTTGGAGTCCTCGGGGAGGTACTCCCGCAGCTGTGGGTCGAGCAGCCACGAGGCGCAGGAGAACGCGGTGTAGCGCTCGTCGGGGAAGTGCCGGGGAAAGAACGCGCGGGCCTCATCGAGGGACGACGCCACCGCCTCCGGGGTCAACGGCCCCGAATCGGGGACGTGCAGCCCGATCGCGCCGTCACCGCGCTGGTGCTGTAGCCGGCCCAGCTCGTAGACGCTGCCGCGCGAGTGCAGCGTCAGCCAGCTCTGCATGATCGGCCAGCCCTCGCCGCGCATCCGCCGGTCGATGGCGAGGTTGCGGCCCAGGTCAGCCAGGGTCACCCAGGTCACGGCGTCGGGGATGCCGTGGTCGCTGTGGTACCCGCGGACCACGTCGACAAGGGCCAGGTACGCGTACACGTAGAGGTGGCGCCAGGCAGGCCCGCGCTCCCGGGGCAGCTCCGGACCGGGCGGGAGCCAGTCGTAGCCCGAGAGGTCGGCGCGGACCAGGGCGATCGAGCGGTCGAGCAGCCAGCGCAGCTCCGGAGTCCACAGGGCGGAGCCGGGGTCGGGCCAGCCCGCCAGGATCTCGGCGGCGTCCTCCGGAGGCACGGTGAGCCGGTCGAGGATCGCTGGTGCGTCGGCCTTGGCCGGCAACGGAGCTGACGGACCGTCACCGGCGAGCCGGTGCACGCGGTCGACGTCCTCGACGGGCACTCCGAGCCGGCCGGCGATGTCGTCCAGATTCACGCCGACGACCCTACCGGTGGGCGAGCGTTTCAGGAGCCCGCCGGAACTCCGGCGTCGAGCTGCCCGATCATCGGCGCGAGGAGGTCGTTGAGTTCCCGGGCCAGCACCGCCACGGCCCGGCGCGCCGCCGCGGCAACCTCGTCGTCCGGGCCGTCGGGCGTCGGCGGCAGGTCGTCGAGCGGGACCGGCGCCTCCACCTGGAGCAGCGCGCGCAGATGCGGGCGGCGCGTCTGGTCCTGCTCGGTTGGTGTGGTGAACTGGCCGAACAGCCGGGGCCAGTCCTGCCAACCACGGTCGCGCTGCCACTGCTTGGTCCAGGTCAGCTCGGCCGGCCAGCGGGAGGCCACTGTCACCGCGCAGACCAGGCTGCCGTCCCACGGGCTACGCGCGCAGGTCGCCGAGATGATCCGCCGGTGCCAGCGCACGAAACCCGGCGACAGCTCGGTGGCCAGCCGCCAGGCGGTCACCGCGAACGCCACGGGCGCGAAGTCACCCCAGGTGTCGGCGAACTCGTCGATCCGGCGAAACACCTCGGCCTCGTACCGGCCACGCCCGTCGGTGCCGTGCTCACGGTCGAACTGCTCGTCCAGCCAGAAGGCGCGCGGATCCGGCATCCTCAACCCCCGTTTGTGAGAAATTCTCGGACACACGGTGGCGCATCACCCAGTCAGGCAACCGTCACTGACCGTGTGCAACATGCCTACTGTGGACCCTCCATCCGAGCCTAGCGTCTGTTCCAGGACGCCGGAACGCATCGGCCGCGCCGCCCACCGAGGAGGTCCCGTGCGAAGCACGCTCGGATTCGGCTCGGCCGGTGTCACGCTGCTCGCCGCCGTCACCGTCGTGCAGCCGCAGGCTACCGAGGGCGAGCCACTGCACGGCCTGGTCGGCCAAGGAGTTCACCTCGGTGACACTCTCGGGTTGACAGGACACCGGTTCCAGAGTGGACGATGCCACAGTGCGAATTCTTGTGGTGGGTGGCAGTGGCCTGATCGGCGCGCACGTCGTGGACGTGCTGCGGGAGCGTGGTCACGCCGCTACCACAGTGGCGCGTACCGCCCAGCCGGGCATCGACCACCTGCTCGACGTCGGGTCCGCCCCGGTCGACGAACTGCGGCAGTTGCTCGCCGGTCACGACGGCGTCGTCTACGCCACCCGCACCGACGAGCAACGGCCGCTACCCAAGCCGATCTATCCCGAGTTCCGTCGAGACAACGTCGACCCGGTGGTACGCCTGTTCACCGCCGCCCGCCTGGAAGGTCTCACCCGGGGCGTGGTGATGGGCTCCTACTACACCTACTTCGACCGGCTGCACCCCCAGTGGCGCCTCGCCGAACGGCACACGTACATCCGCTGCCGCCTGGAGCAGGCCCGGGAAGGGCGGGCGGCGGCCGGCGAGGGCCTGCCGGTCGCCGTACTCGAACTGCCCTTCGTCTTCGGTCGGGCCGGCGACCGGCTGCCCAACTGGGCCGGTCCGCTGGACCGGTGGGCCCGCTCGCGTACCCCGCTGGTCGCCCCGACCGGCGGCAGCGCCGCGGCCTCCGCGCGCAGCGTGGCCGACGTCGCGGTCGACGCCCTGGAGCAGGCCAGCGGCGCGGACCTCCCGGTCGCCGACGAGAACCTCACCTGGCACGACATGATCGCCCGCATCGCCGCGGCGGTGGGCCGACCCCGCCGGGTCGGTCGTCTGCCGGCCGGCGCGGCGCGGGCCGCGCTGCGACTCGGCGGCGCGGCGCAGGCCCTCGGCCGCAAGGAGTCGGGCATCAACCCCAGCCACCTCCCCGACCTGCTGCTGGCCGACCTGTTCATCGAACCGACCACCGGCCGGCCGCTGGATCCGGCCCTACGTGAGACCTTCCCGATCCGCGCCACCTGACCCCTCGCGGGGTCGACCGTGACCGGCCTGCTGGGCCGCGATCTCGACGAACTCCTGCACCAGCGGAGACCGGTTGTCCTCGGCCCAGGCCAGACACACCTGGTTGGGGCCGAGGTCGGCGACGGGCACGTGGCTGACGTCCGGTCTCGTGTAGAACGTCGCCGTCGACAGCGGCAGGATCACCATCCCGGCGTACGCGGCGACGTGTTCCAGCTTCTCCTCGACGGAGTTCAGCTCGGGCCGAGGTCGGGGATCGGGGTCGGTGGGACGGTTCGGCAGGTCCCGCCACTCCGGCACCGCGTCCGGGTCCTGCAACAGCCGTTCCTCGATCAGCTCGGCGAGGTCGACCGACTCCTTGCCGGCCAGCCGGTGATCGGTGGGTAGGACGACGACCCGGGGTTCGGTGAACAGTGGCCGCAGGCACAGCCCACGCTGGTCGACCGGGAGCCGAACGTAGCCGACGTCCGCGCGCCCCTCGCGGACGATGTCGGCCTGGTCGTCCCAGGACGTACGGACGACGTTGACGGCCAGGTCGGGGTGCCGCTGGCCGATGGCGCGGGCCTCGGCGGTGACGAGCAGGCCGGGCATGAACGCGATGGTGAACGTCGGCCGGCCGTGTGCGGCCCGCTGCACCCGCCGCCGCAGGGCGTCGGCCGAGGCGAGCAGCGGACGGGCGTCGGTCAGCAACTGTCGGCCGGCGTCGGTCAGCACCGTGGAGCGGCGGTCCCGAACGAAGAGCGTGGCGCGTAGTTCGTGCTCGAAGGCCCGGATCTGACGCGACAGGACCGGCTGGGCGATGTGCAGCCGGGCGGCGGCCCGACCGAAGTGCAGCTCCTCCGCGACCGCCACGAAGTAGCGGAGCTTGCGCAGATCGACGTCCACCCTGCCCCCGTCCGGTTGCCGCTGCGGGCGGTATCCAAGATACCCGCCGGGTATGAATGGAGTGATATCCAACGGGCATTACAGGAGGTGAAAGAGGTCTTGGACGCGAGCGTGCCCGGCGGCGCACGGTGGTAACCGTCTCCACCACACGATCCGGAAGGACACGATCATGACCCTCATCGACCAGCGCGTCGTCGTACTTGGCGGAACCTCGGGGATCGGCCTCGCCACCGCCGCCCGCGCCGCCCGCGAGGGCGCCCAGGTCGTGGTCGCCTCCAGCAACCAGCGCAGCGTGGACCGCGCCCTGACAACCCTGCCGACCACCACCCAGGGGTACGTCGCCAACCTCACCGACCCGGACGCCGTGTCCCGGCTGTTCCACGATCTCGGCTCGTTCGACCACCTCGTCTACACCGCCGGCGAACCTCTCGCGCTGATGTCAGTCGACGCCCTCGACCTCACTGCTGCCCGGGCCGCCTTCGACCTGCGCTACTTCGGCTCCCTGTCGGCAGTCAACGCGGCACTGCCGTACCTGCGCCCCGGCGGGTCGATCACCCTCACCACCGGCACCGCCAACCACCGACCCAGCGCCGGCTGGTCCGTCGCGGCCAGCATCACCGGGGCGATCGACGCGTTGGTCCGCGCGCTCGCCGTCGAACTCGCCCCGATCCGGGTCAACGCCGTCTCCGCCGGGGTGATCCGCTCACCGCTCTGGGACTCCCTGCCCACCGAAACCCGGGAGCAGATGTACGCGCAGCTCAGCGAAGCGCTTCCGCTCGGCCGGGTGGGCGAACCCGAGGAGGTCGCGGAGGCGTTCGTCTACCTCCTGCGGGCGACCTACGCCACCGGCACGGTGGTGACCGTGGACGGCGGCACCCTGGTTTCCTGAGCCCGCCGCACCCGTCAGCGGAGCTGTTCGGCCAGGCCGACGATGATGCCTTCGGGGCCCCGGACGTAGCAGAGCCGGAAGATGTCCTCGTACCGCTCCACCTCCCCGACGAGTTCGGCGCCGTGGCCGCGCAGCCGCGCGATCACGTCGTCGATGTCGTCGACGGCGAACATGATGCGTCGAATGCCGAGCGTGTTCGCCGGCGCGTTCCTCGGCTCCGCCCTGATCGCCGCCGGTCGGTGGAACATCGCCAACTCGACCTTGCCGTGGCCGTCCGGGGTCCGCAGCATCGCGACCTCCTGCCGGACGTCGTCGATCCCGATCACACGCTCCACCCAGCGCCCCTCGGCCGGCCCCCGACCCTCCACCTCCATGCCGAGCTCGACGAAAAACCCGATGACGGCGTCGAGGTCCTCGACAACGATGAGGACGTTGTCCATCCGCTGGATCGCCATGCTGAATCTCCCTGGTCTGGTGCGGTCGCCGTTGCCGCATCCTCCCTGAGACGGAGCCACGTCAGCGTTCTCGACATCCAGGCTGACCAACTGTGTGCCGTCCCGCCGACCAGAATCGGAGATCTTCCGCATGGCCATGCACGACGACGAGTTAGCCATCACCGATGACGTCGTCCGCGAGCTGATCGCGGATCAGTTCCCTCGGTGGGAGACGGCGCCGGTCCGGCGCGTCGCGTCGAACGGCACCGTGAACGCCATCTTCCGCATCGGCGACGATGTGGCGGCCCGGTTCCTGCTGCGGCCACGCGATGTCGCCGTGGCCGCCGAGCTCCTCGAGCGGGAGGCCGAGGCCTCCCGACGCTTCGCCGAACGCAGCCCGTTCCCGGCTCCCCGGCCGATCGCGATCGGCCAGCCCGGGAAGGACTACCCCCTGCCGTGGTCGGTGCAGTCGTGGGTACCGGGAAGCATCGCCCCCGTTGACATCGACGGGTCCGTGGAACTCGCCCGTGACCTGGCCCACCTGATCAGCGCGCTTCGGGCCACCGACACCCAGGGCCGCCGGTTTCAGGGCGACAACCGTGGTGGCGACCTACCCGACCACGACGAGTGGGTCGAGGAATGTTTCGGAAAGAGCGAGGGTCTGCTCGACGTCCCGACGCTTCGGCGTCTGTGGAGTCACTTCCGGGAACTGCCGCGCACGTCGGCCGACGTCATGTCCCATGGCGACCTGCAGCCGCTGAACGTCCTGGTGGCCGACGGCCGGCTGGTGGGTGTGCTCGACACCGGCGACTTCGCGCCGGCCGATCCCGCCCTTGATGCCATGTGTGGCTGGTACTTCTTCGACGATGCGTCCCGAGCGGTGTTCCGGGACAAGTTGGGTTGCGACGAGCTGGAGTGGGAGCGCAGCAAGGCATGGAGCTTCCAGCAGGCTCTCGGTGCCATCTGGTACTACGTCGAGACCAACCCCGTCATGTACCAGATGGGCCGTCTCGTCCTTGACCGGGTCGTGGCGAACACGAAGGTCTGAGGCGGTCAGTTGGCTGGGATCCCAAGCATCACTGCGAGCCCCTCCTCAGCCGCCAACACCGCACCCCCGAACTCCAACTCCGCGGCTGCCACCGCGGCTGCGCGATCATTGCCGGGCCAGAAGTGGGTGAGCATCAGGCGGCGGGCACCCGCCCGGCGTGCCCACAGCCCGGCCTCGGTGGAGGTCATGAGGTTCCGGCGGGAACGACCGCTCTCGCCGTCGTGGTCCGTCGCCTCGACAATGAACAGGTCGGCGTCGCGGCCCAGTTCGGCAAGCGCGGGAGTCGGACCAGTGTCCCCGGAGTAGGCCACCACGATTCCGTCGGCCACAAGCCGGATGCCGGCGTTGGGCACGAAGTGCGGCAGAGACAGCCCGGTCAGGTCGAACGGCCCGACCCGGTAGCTGCCGGGTAGTGGGTGCAGGTCGAAAACCGTGCGCAGGTCGACATCGGGCTCCAGGCTGCTGAGCCGGTCGAGCACACCGGGCGGGCAGAACAACGGCAGCCGTGGGCCGCCGGGCTGACCGTAGAACCGCATCCTGAACAGACCGTGCAGGTCGACGCAGTGATCCGGGTGCTCGTGGGTGATGACGACGGCGTCCACCGCACCATCGGGCCAGTGCCGGAGCAACCGCGGCAGTGTGGCGTAGCCCAGGTCGAGCACCACGCGGTAGCCGTTCCAGTCCACAGCGAAGCCGCTACAGGCACGGCCTGGCTCGGGAAAGGCACCGCAACTGCCGAGCACAGTGACCTGTCGCATCCGCACAGCTTGTCATCGCCTCAGCTGGGATGGGCACCGCTGGTATGGGATGCCGCCCGCCGTGAGCTTCCGGGAGCCGCACCGGCTGAACGGCGACTCTGGTCCCGGACCAGCATCGCCGTGACCTGCTGTCGGCCCGCTACGGCGTAGCTCTTGGTAACTGGTGACCTGAGCGCTGCCGCCGACGCAGCAGCACGGCTGTCACCAGGTAGCCAACGCCAAGCAGTGCTGCCAGCACGGCGATGATCGCGGACCAACTGATCGGCTCCCCGATGGCGAACACCCAGTACGCCACAGCAAGTAAAGACCAGACGCCCCCGAGGATGAACCCCTGCCTGGGCGTTTTGGCTGTCTGCCACCACGGGCTACCGATCGCTCCCACGTATTGAATCCTGCCTGCGGTACGACAGTGGGACAAGCCCATGCCTGGCAACGGCATGATCTTGGCCCTAAGGGAGGGGTCCGCCACGCGCTCAGGCGGCGGCGCGTTCGGCCCCGTCTCGGGCCAGCTTGAAGACGTACGGAAAACAGCCGAGAGTGCGGGCCGCGGCTAGATCAGCGTGCTCGACCACCGTGCGTTAGGTTACGTCGTCCAGTTTGTCGAGCGCGCCGTCGTGCTGGTCGTCGTATCGGTGCGGGCGCGTCCAGCAACGGCCGGCACGGGCCACAGGAGGAGACATGTCGGACGAGATCAGGCTCAGCGCGGTCACCCTGGACTGCCCGGACGCCGTCGCCTTGGCGGGTTTCTACGCCAGCATCACCGGCGGCACCCTGACACACGCCGGGGACGGCTGGGCATGCGTGCTGAGCCCGGCCGGACGGATCAACTTCCAGACTGTGCCCGGATACACGCCACCCACCTGGCCCGACCCCACCTCGTCGATCATGATGCATCTCGACTTCATGGTCGTGGACCGAGACGCCGCCGACGCCCGCGTGCTCGCTGCCGGAGCGACAAAGTACGACTTCCAGCCCAACAGCGACCAGTGTTACGTCTACGCCGACCCGGCGGGCCACCCGTTCTGCCTGACCACCTGGGAGGCCACCGCTACACCAACTCAGCTCGGCTGACCGACCGGGCTCGGTGAGGCCCTGGCCGCCGAGTTTCCTCGGGAAGAAACCGCGGTCATCGACGCCATCTGCTGCGCAGACATGGAGGCCGGACCGTCCCCACCTGGGACGACTCCTCCACCGCTGCCGGCTACCTGCGTCTCGTCCGCTGGCGTCCATCCCGATCGTCACTCAGATCAGTCACCAGGGCGAGTTGCAAGATCCTTGCATCAGTCGTCGTCGGTGACTGTGAAGGGCGCGTAGCCCTCCCCCACCTCCGTCACGTCAAGGTCACTGAAAATGAGAGTGACGACGTGAGCGTTCATTCTGAGGCGGACCTCGTGAAAGGGGATGCCGATCTTTTCAGCCCACGACCGGGCACGCTCGGAGTCTGCCACCACCTCCGCACCTGGGTAGAGCGGCTGCCAACGCACCGCCCACACGAAGCCGTCCAGGTCCGGGCCGATCTCCCGGTCAGTCAGTCGCTCGTCGAGCGAGCAACGCCAGGTATCGGGAGTCACCTCCGTCTGCACCTCGGCTGCAACGCAGTACTTGAAGAGGTAGCGGAGGTGGACGGGTGGGATGCCGGTATGCGGGTCCGCGGTGACGTAGGCGATGACTTCGTAATCGCGGATGTAGTCGGTGTACCCGTGATGCACGATCGCGTCATCGAAGATGTCATCCAACGCCTGGCTGAGCTGCGCGAACTCCATGCCCCGTTCTACCACCCGCTGGAACACCGTCTGGCCGGGACGGTCGAGCAGAGGAGTTGAACCACGTAGTCGGCAGTTCGGCTGTGATTCGACGGTCGACATGCGACACGTTCTCGCCAGGTGATGTACGACAGATGCCCGTCAATTAGGGGCGACAGGTTGCCGACGACGAGACGTTCTGCCGGACTACCCTCGTCGGCGTGCCGGTTGATGACCTTCCGCTGCCTCCCGCGTTCGAAGCGGTGGCTGCCTGGGCTGGTACCGGGCGGGTGGTGCGTGCCACCGAGCTGGATGTGGCGAAGTGGTGGCTTCCCGAGCAGCAGAAGGCCGCACTGGTCTCCTGTGGTGTACCGCTGATCGATGGCCTTGTCGGTGCGGTGTCATTCGACGCAGAGCCGACGATGTACCGGTTGGCGAACTCCGACGACCCGCTCTCGGTGTACGGTGCCGCGCCGGGGACCGGCGAGGTGCAGATATGGTCGCCGGACGGCAGCGCCGGATTCGTCAACTCCACCATCGTCCACTGGCTGTGTTCGCTGCACATGGTTGGTACGTGGCTCACCAACTCAACCGTCATCGATCGCTGGGACGAGGACGGACGGGCCGAGGAGCAAGCGCTCGCGGAGCTCGCCGACCTGTTGGCAGGCATCAGGGACCTTGACCCGCCCGCGTTCGGGGACGGCGACCACACAACCCACTTCTGGCCCGGGGTGCTCGACCGGTGGCTCTACTGACCGATGCAGCCATCGTCTTCCACAGCCATCAGGGGTCGCCTTTGGCTACGCCGCGAGCACTCCCGAACGGGCTGCCGCCCTGGTCCCTCGCCACTCCTGCGCCTGGCTGGAAGCCGACGAATGAGAGCTCGGTGAGGCCCTGGAATGCTGTCTTGTGCCCCCTGTGTGCCCCAGCCCCGCCGGGCGCGCAACCACCACCGGCTTCGCGACAATGGCCGCGTGCTCACCTACGTCCGTTGGTACCGGTCCGATGACGACTCTTGGAACTACGACGAGCTGGATGCTGACCGGTGGGCGCTGCGCCACGTTGAGCTACGTCGATCGGACAGAATCTTCTTGGCGGCGGCGTCGCTTGCAGAGATGCTCATCGCTCGTGACTCAGGCACCGTAGGCGCGGTAACCGAGTACGAACGGCGGTACGGGGTTGTGCCGGATGGCCCGTTTCCTCCACCCGGTTCCGCCTTGGAACCTGCCTTGGAAAGCCTGTCCTCCGGAGAGTTCGAGCGTCTGTGGCGGGATGCTCGTCGACAACTGGAACGGCCGGCCGGTACTTGACTCGTTCGTCCCGAACGAACGATCAGGGAGCGCCGACCTGCTCACATACAAGCGCTGAGCTGCGGGAACGGTCCGCCAAAGTCCGTGGATGTCCACAGCCGGACGCTGCCGTTGTCACTCAGTTCGTCACCCACCAGGCCGGCGACCCCTCGCTTGGAAGTTCTGGGCGCGTCGTCCGCTGGGCCTCGCCGCCGTCCTGGCTCAAGTGTTACTGCAAGGCGAGATAGCGCCCGAACGCTTCCTGCCCGTCAGGGATGAAGCCGATGAGCTGGATTCGAGCGGGTAGCCCTGGACCGCTTGCGCCATCCCGTACGCCGTCGACGCGCACGCCTGTGGAGCTGGCCGGTGCCCGGGGCGCCCTGACAAGCGGGCCTTGACGCTCGTACGGACGCTGGCGCCTCGGGCGGTGTCGGCTCGGCTTCGCCCGGATCGACGGTGGACGGGATGGCACCCCACCCCAGCCATGCAACGCCCCGGCGGCGCGCGCCCAGGCGGCGGCGTGAGCGGCCCGTTCAGGGCCGCCTTGGAGACGTGGAAGGTTGGGACCACTTCGCCGGCTGGCCGTTGTCCTACTTCGCTTGATGCGTTACGCGGTGGCCCACTTGGTGGGTGACATTTGCGGATGGCTGGTGGGAGAGACGAGGACGAGTCAGGAAGTGGATGGGCGCCGCTAACGCTCTTCTCCCGATGCCATCTGGCGCGCTGCCTCCTGGTAGTACGACACCAGCTGCGGCAGTGGTACCGCCTTCCGGGAGGCTGAGGACAGATCCTTCCCCTCCTCTGACCACGGCGGCGGCCATGCGCTGATCCCCTGGTCGGCGGCGAGCGCATCGACGTCCGCTTTCCACCCAGGCCACCGCAGAGTGTCATAGAACTGAGTCAGCGAACCAGCGAGGACCGCATACAGCCAGTCGGCGTACCCCTGGCCGAGGTCCAGCCACTCAAGATCATCTGGACCGAAGTAATGGACGGTCGGCGTACCGCCGGGCTGTGCCGGCACCCACACGAACTGGCCGCCCATGACGTCGTAACCGACGACGATCCAGGGACCAGTGGGGTCCGACTCCGTTGCTACGTCCGGCAGCCCATCGTGACCGCTACCGAGGACGCGTAGCCAACCGTGGTCTACCAGCAGCCCTCCTGTGTTGGCGACAATCGCACCAAGCCACGAACGAGTCGTGATCCCCAGCGTCGCCAGGCAGGCTTCCGCAGAAGCAGGATCGGCAGGAAGCACGTCAACCGGGTATGGGGCCACCGCCACCGCCGCAGACACCTCGGTCCATGCTGACTGCTCCACGGCCGTAGCTTGCCTGAAGACAGGCAAGATCGTCTAGACGGACATGTCGCGGATCAAGTGACAGCGATGCGTGACGCATCGGTGGAGCCCGACATCGCCGGCATCTCCTGCCGACAGCGAGGACCGCATGCGCCAGGCCATTGACGCGGCCCTCGGTGAGGACCAGGCCGCCGAGGACGTTCCGGAAGCCCTCGACGGCCTGAAGACGGCATGATCATGGTTCAGCGACCCTCGGGAATGCCGCAATCGCAGGTCAGCGACCCCTGCGCCCGCTACTTGGCGTTGAAGTAGTTGGCCTCCGGGTGGTGGACGACAATCGCGTCGGTGGCCTGCTCCGGCATGAGCTGGAACTCCTCGGACAGCTCGACCCCGATCCGGTCCGCGCCGAGCAGATCCATGATCTTCGCCCGGTCTTCCAGGTCGGGGCAGGCCGGGTAGCCGAACGCGTACCGGCAGCCCCGGTAGTCGTTGTGCAGGATGCCGGCCAGGTCCGCCGGGTCGTCGTGCCCCAGCGGGCGGCCGTCGGGCAGGGTCATCTCGGCGCGGATGCGCTGGTGCCAGTATTCGGCAAGAGCCTCGGTGAGCTGCACAGAGAGACCGTGCACCTCCAGGTAGTCGCGGTACTCGTTGCGGGCGAACAGCTTCGCCGCGTACTCGCTGACCGGCTGGCCGACGGTGACCAGTTGCAACGCGACCACATCGAGCTGGTCGCCCTGGGGCCTGAAGAAGTCCGCCAGGCAGAGCCGCCGCTCCTGCCGCTGCCGCGGGAAGGAGAACCGGGCGCGCTCCGCGTGCCCGTTCTCGTCGAGCACCACCAGGTCATTGCCCTCGGAGTACGCGGGGAAGTAGCCGTACACCACGGCTGCCTCAAGGACCTGGTCGGCGATCAGCCGGTCCAGCCAGTACCGCAGACGCGGCCGGCCCTCGGTCTCGACCAGCTCCTCGTAGGAGGGTCCGCTGCCACCCCGGGCGCCGCGCAACCCCCACTGCCCGGAGAAGGTGGCCCGCTCGTCGAGCAGCGCCGCGTAGTCGGCCATCGGCACGCCCTTGACGACGCGGGTGCCGAAGAACGGCGGGGTGGGCACCGACACGTCGGCGGCCACGTCGGAGCGGACCGAGGAGTCGTGCAGCTCCGGCAGCGACGTGGTGACCATGGAGCGCTGCCGTTCCCGGCGCGCCCGCCGGGCCGCGAGAGCCGCCTCCCGCTCCGGGTCGATCACCGGGGCGCCGCCGCGCTTGGCCGTCATCACCCGGTCCATCAGGGACAGACCCTCGAACGCGTCCCGCGCGTAGTGCACCTGCCCGGGGAACGTCGACCGCAGGTCGTCCTCGACGTACGCGCGGGTCAGCGCCGCACCACCCAGCAGGACCGGCCAGCGTTCCGCGACCCCGCGCGTGGCCATCTCGGCCAGGTTCTCCTTCATGATGACAGTGCTCTTGACCAGCAGCCCAGACATGCCGATCGCGTCGGCGCGGTGCTGCTCTGCGGCGTCCAGGATGGCGCTGATCGGCTGCTTGATGCCGATGTTCACCACCTCGTAGCCGTTGTTGGACAGGATGATGTCGACCAGGTTCTTGCCAATGTCGTGCACGTCGCCGCGCACTGTGGCGAGCACGATGCGGCCCTTGCCGCCGTCCTCGATGGTCTCCATGTGCGGTTCGAGGTAGGCCACCGCGGTCTTCATCACCTCGGCGGACTGGAGCACGAACGGCAGCTGCATCTGGCCGGAGCCGAACAGCTCACCGACCACCTTCATGCCGTCCAGCAGGATGTCGTTGATGATCGACAGTGGGGACCGGCCGCCGGCCATCGCCTCGTCCAGGTCGGCCTCCAGGCCGTTGCGCTCACCGTCGATGATCCGCCGCTTGAGCCGCTCGTCGAGCGGCAACGCCGCCAACTCCTGCGCCCGGCTGGCCCGGGCGCTCGTCACGTCAACACCCTCGAAGAGTTCGAGGAAGCGCTGCAACGGGTCGTACCCCTCGCGGCGTCGGTCGTAGACCATGTCCAGCGCGACCTCGCGCTGCTCGTCGGGGATCTTCGACATCGGCAAGATCTTGCTGGCGTGCACGATCGCGGAGGTCAGGCCGGCCTGCACGCACTCGTGCAGGAACACCGAGTTGAGCACCTGCCGGGCCGCCGGGTTGAGCCCGAACGAGATGTTCGAGATGCCGAGGGTGAAGTTGACACCGGGGTAGCGGCGAGAGATCTCCCGGATCGCCTCGATCGTCTCGATGCCGTCGCGGCGGGTCTCCTCCTGCCCGGTGGCGATCGGGAAGGTCAGTGTGTCGATCAGGATGTCGGACAGGTCCATCCCCCATCGGCCGATCAGGTCGTCGATGGTGCGCGAGGCGATGCGGACCTTGTCCGCTGCGGTGCGCGCCTGCCCTTCCTCGTCGATGCACATCACCACCACTGCGGCACCGTGCTCCCGGATCACCGGCATCACCCGCCCGTAGCGGGACTCCGGGCCGTCGCCGTCCTCGAAGTTCACCGAGTTGACCACGCAGCGGCCGCCGAGCATCTCCAAGCCGGCCTCGATGACGTTCGGCTCGGTGGAGTCCAACATGATCGGCAGGGTGGACGCGGTGGCGAACCGACCGGCCAGCTCCCGCATGTCCTGCGTGCCGTCGCGGCCGACGTAGTCCACACACAGGTCGAGCAGGTGCGAGCCGTCCCGTGCCTGACTGCGGGCGATCTCCACACAGGCCCGCCAGTCGCCGGCGAGCATCGCCTCCCGGAACGCCTTCGAGCCGTTGGCGTTGGTCCGCTCCCCCACCATCAGCACCGACGCGTCCTGGGCGAACGGCACCGGGTGGTAGACCGAGGAGACGCCCGCCTCGTGCCGCGGCTCCCGGGCCGGGGCGGTGACGCCGTGCAGCCGCTCGGCCAGCACCCGGATGTGCTCCGGGGTGGTGCCGCAGCAGCCCCCGATCAGCCCCACGCCGTACTCGTTGATGAACCGCTCCAGGGCCTCGGCCAGCTCCACGGGAGTCAGCGGGAAGTACGCCCCGTCGGCGGTCAGCACCGGCAGGCCGGCGTTCGGCATCACCGACAGCGGGATGCGGGAGTGCTGCGACAGGTAGCGCAGGTGCTCGCTCATCTCGGCCGGGCCGGTGGAGCAGTTGAGCCCGATCAGGTCCACGCCGAGCGGCTCGATCGCGGCGAGGGCCGCCCCGATCTCGCTGCCGACCAGCATGGTGCCGGTGGTCTCCACCGCCACGTGGCAGATGATCGGCACCGTCTGGCCCAGCTCGGCCATCGCCCGCTTCGACCCGACCACCGCCGCCTTGACCTGGAGCAGGTCCTGACAGGTCTCGATGATCAGCGCGTCCGCGCCGCCGACGATCAGACCCGCGGCGTTCTCCTGGTAGGCGTCGCGCAGGGTCGAGTAGGCGGCGTGCCCGAGGGTGGGCAGCTTGGTGCCCGGCCCGATCGAGCCGAGCACGAAACGGGGCCGCTCCGGGGTGCTGGCCGCGTCGGCGGCCTCCCGGGCGATCCGGGCTCCCGCCTCGGACAACTCGCGGATGCGGTGCGGGATGTCGTACTCGGCGAGGTTGGCGAGGTTGGCCCCGAAGGTGTTGGTCTCCACGCAGTCTGCGCCGACGGCCAGGTAGGCGTCGTGCACCCCGCGCACCACGTCCGGGCGGGTGACGTTGAGGATCTCGTTGCACCCCTCGAGCCCGTCGAAGTCGTCGAGCGTGAGGTCCGCGGCCTGAAGCATCGTGCCCATCGCGCCGTCGGCGATGAGAATGCGATCAGCCAGCACATCCATCAATGAAGTCCGCACCCGTTCAGGTTAGTGCGATTCCGCCGGACTCCACGACCATCCACGTGCTATCCCCTATTGTGTCACGGGGATCACGCTGTCTGGTTCGTTCGGGTATGACCTGCTGCCGGAGCGGCTGACCGGCGCGGCCGACGGGCCGCACCCTCGCCCTGCACGTAGGCTGGCGGACGTGAAGGACAACAGGGACGCCACCGTGCCACACGGTATGACGACCGGGCGCGGTCCCGGCGCCAGCCGCGACGAGCAGGGTGAGGTGACGGCGTGACCGAGTTCGACGGACTGCCGGTGCTGCGGTCCCCGGTGGCGATCGCCGCGTTCGAGGGCTGGAATGACGCCGCCGACGCGTCCACCGCCGCGGTCGAGCACCTGGAGCAGGTCTGGAACGCCCGGCAGATCGCCGAGCTGGATCCGGAGGACTTCTACGACTTCCAGGTCAGCCGGCCCACCATCACCATGGCCGACGGGGAGACCCGGCGGGTGGAGTGGCCGACGACCCGGTTCATGGTGGCCAGCCCGGAGGGCACCGACCGTGACGTGGTGCTGATCCGCGGCATCGAGCCGAGCATGCGCTGGCGGACGTTCTGCGAGCAGGTGCTGGAGATCTGCCACAGCCTGGAGGTGGAACGGGTGGTGCTGCTCGGCGCGTTGCTGGCCGACGTGCCGTACACCCGGCCGCTACCGATCAGCGGCAGCGCCTCCGACGCGCAGGCCGCCGAGCGCTACCAGCTCACCCCCACCCGGTACGACGGGCCGACCGGCATCGTCGGCGTGCTGCACGACGCCTGCACCCGCGCCGAGGTGGACGCCGTCTCGTTCTGGGTGCACGTGCCGCACTACGCCAACAACCCGCCCTGCCCGAAGGCCACCCTCGCCCTGCTGCACCGGGTCGAGGAGGTCGTCGACCTGCCGGTGCCGATGGCCGACCTGGCCGAGGAGTCCGCCGAGTGGGAGCAGCGGGTACGCAGCGCCGCCGAGCAGGACGCCGAGCTGGGCGAGTACGTCCGCGAGCTCGAAGAGCGGGTCGGCGACGAGGGGATCACCCCGTTGACCGGTGACGAGATCGCCCAGGAGTTCGAGAAGTACCTGCGCCGCCGGGGCGGTTCGGCCGGCCCCACCGCCGGCTCCTGGTAGCACCGTTTTCGCTGCGGGCCTTCGGACCTTTTGTGGTCCGAAGGCCCGTTTTCGCGTGTCCGGGGTGGCGCCGTCACACCCCCTAGGGCATCCTAGGAACCTAGATGTGATCAAGGAGGCGGGTGTGCAGATCAATCCCGGGGCCGCCGAGTTCCCGCACCGACAGATCGCCGCGCAGCTCAAGGTCCAGGTCCGGCGCGGGGACTGGGGGCCGGGCGAGCGGCTGCCGTCCATCCCGGCCATCGCCGAAATGTTCGGCGTCGCCAAGCAGACCGTGCAACGCGCCGTCGACCAACTGCGGGTCGAGGGCATCCTGATCACCAAACCCGGCTCCGGTACGTACGTCCGGGGCACCCGCCGCCGCCTCAACCGCCTCTCCCGAGGCCGGTACGGCGGCTTCCGCGGCTACCACACCGACCTGGCCGCCCGATACCGTCAACAGCTCGTCTCCGTGGGGCACGCCCCCGCCCCCGCCGAGGTGGCCGACGCCTTCGGCGTCTCCGACGGCACCAACCTGCTCTGCCGGCGGCACCTCGTCCGCACCGACGACTCCCCCGTCGAGGTGGGCGCCTCCTGGTTCCTGCCCCGCGACACCGCCGGAACCTCGCTGGAGCGCACCGAGGCGTTCGGCCGGCCGCTCTACCAGGAGGCCGAGGAAGCAACCGGACGGCGGTACGTCTCGGCCACCGACACGATCAGCGCCCGCCAGCCGAGCCGGGAGGAGGCCGAGACCCTCCAGATCCGGCCGGACACCCCGGTGCTGCATTTGCTGCACGTCGCGTACGACGCGCACCGCAAGCCGATCGAGGTGTCCCAGGCGACCTGGCCCGGCCCGATGACCACGCTCACCGAGGAGTACAAGATCCCCGGCCCAACCCCCGACCCGGAACCCGACCCCGGCCTGGTCCTGGGCTAGCCAGCACCGCCCCGCCCTGCCCTGCCCGGGCCCCGCCCCAGCCCCGGCCCTGCCGGCCCGCCCCAGCCCCGGCCCTGCCGGCCCGCCCCAGCCCCGGCCCTGCCGGCCCGGCCCTGCCGGCCCGTCCCGGCCGGCCCGGCCCGGCGATCTTGCGCTTACGGTTGCACTTTTGCCCGTTCTGCACTTTTTGCTGGGACAGAAACTGCAAGATCGGCGCGATGGTCGCGCCTGGGCGACCCCTGAGAGCTCACCCGTTGTCGAAACTCATCGCCGTCGTTGCATCTATACACTCGGTATATATACTGCGGGTATATCGATGGTCGGGCGGCCTGGTTCCGGCGTCGAGCAACCCAGGGGAGGATCAATGCCAACCGTGAAACCTGTTGGTGCACGGGGGATCACGCGCCGTGGCCTTGTTGGAGCCGCGCTGGCGGTCGGGGCCGGCGTACCGCTGGGCATCGCTGGCCGCGCCACGGCGGCAACCGCCGATGCGGGCCCGGCCCGGCTCACTCTCCCCCGGCCGACCGGGCCGTACCGCGTGGGTGTGGTGCCGCTGCATCTGGTCGACCGGTCGCGGCCGGAACCGCTGGCCGGGCCGGGGCGGTATCGGGAACTGATGGTCAGCGTCTGGTACCCCGCCCGGAACGAGCGGCGCTACCCGCGCTCCCCGTGGATGACGGCCGCCTCGATGCGCGTGCTGCTGGAATCCGCAGGCTTCGACCCCCACGCCGCGCTGGCGCCGTTGACGGCCGGGCACGAGGGCGCCCCGGTGCGGCACCCGGGCCGGCGGTTGCCGGTGGTGCTGTACTCACACGGCGCCGGCAGCCACCGTTCGGACACCACCATCGTGGTGCAGGAACTCGCCAGCCACGGGTACGCGGTGGTCACTGTGGACCACACGTACGACGGGTTCAGCGAATTCCCCGACGGCAGGGTCACCGTCCAGGAGGAAGACGTCGATTCCACCCCGTGGACCTACACCAGCGACGTCCGATTCGTCCTCGATCAGATCTTCGACCTCGCCGCCGGGGGCAACCCCGACGTCGACCACGCGCCACTGCCGACCGGGCTGGGTGCCGCCCTCGACCTGAGTCGGATCGGCATGTTCGGCTGGTCGAAGGGTGGCACCGCGACGGCCCTGACCATGGGCACCGACCGACGGGTCCGGGCGGGGCTGAGCCTGGACGCCCCGATGGTGTCGCAGCCGATGCCCACCACCGACCTGTACCGGCCGTTCATGCTGATGACGGCGGAGTACACCCGGGCCGCGGAGCCCGCCGTCGCCGAGTTCTTCAGGCACCTACGGGGATGGCGACTCAACGTCCAGGCCGCCGAAGCGATCCACTCGTCCTACGGCGACAACCAGTGGCTCGTGCCGCAACTGGCGAAGCTCATCGGCATGAGCGACGAGGAACTCGTGCGTTGGGTCGGCACGCTCGACCCCGCCCGCGCGGTCCGCATCGGGCAGGCGTACCCGCTGGCGTTCTTCGACCTGCACCTGCGGCACCGGGGCGGCCACCTCCTGAACGGCCCGAGCCGGTCCTTCCCCGAGGTGGCGTTCATTCCGTGACCCGGCCGACAGAGCCTCTGCCGATCATGGAGTTGTGGTGCCTCGCGTAAGGGGCACAGCACCGCTTATCGCCCACCACAACTCCATGATCGACGCGAGCGGGGCGGGGCCCGGCTTGCGAGGGGACTAGAGGCGGATGCCCAGGAGGGCGTCGACAGTGGTCGCGAAGAGAGCCGGGGCCTCCGGGTCGTCGGTGGCGCCGGCGAGGGTCGCCTCGGCCCAGCGGTCGGCTGCGGCCAGCGCTCCGGGGGTGTCCAGGTCGTCGGCCAGGCGTGCGCGTACCTCGGCCAGCAGCTCGGCCCCGGACGGCCCGGCGGGCGCGGCGGCGGCCCGCCGCCAACGGTCCAGGCGCTCGTGGGCGGCGGTGAGCAGGTCGTCGGTCCAGGTGCGGTCGCTGCGGTAGTGCCCGGAGATCAACGCCAGCCGGATCGCCATCGGGTCGACCTTGTCGGCGCGCAGCCGGGACACGAAGACCAGGTTGCCGCGGGACTTGGACATCTTCTCGCCGTTCAGACCGATCATGCCGGCGTGGACGTAGTGCTCGGCGAACGGCGCCTGGCCGGTGAGCCGCTCGGCGTGCGCGGCGGACGCCTCGTGGTGCGGGAACAGCAGGTCGTTGCCGCCGCCCTGCACGTCGATCCGGTCGCCGAGCAGGTTGAGCGCGATCACCGCGCACTCGATGTGCCAGCCGGGGCGGCCCGGGCCCAGCTCGCCGCCCGGCCAGGACGGCTCGCCCTCGCGGGCGCCGCGCCACAGCAGCGGGTCCAGTGGGTCCCGCTTGCCGGCCCGGTCGGGGTCGCCGCCGCGCTCGGGGAAGATCTCCAGCATCTGCTCGCGGGTCAGGTTCGACTCGTAGCCGAAGCGGGGCGTGGCGGAGATGTCGAAGTAGACGTCGCCCGTGCCGTCGTCGAGCCGGTACGCGGCACCGTCCTTGAGCAGCACCTCGACCTTGTCGGCGATGTCCGGGATCGACTCGACGGCACCCACGTAGTGCGCCGGCGGGATGATCCGCAGCGCCTCCATGTCCTCCCGGAACAGCGCCGTCTCGCGCATCGCCAGGACCACCCAGTCCTCGCCGTCGCGGGCGGCCCGTTCCAGCAGCGGGTCGTCGATGTCGGTGACGTTCTGCACGTAGCGCACCGGGCGGCCGGCGTCACGCCACATCCGCTGCACCAGGTCGAACGTGATCATGGTGGCGGCATGGCCGAGGTGGGTGGCGTCGTACGGGGTGATGCCGCAGACGTACATGCTGCCCGCGTCGGCCGGCTCGCTCGGGTGGACGCCCTGCCGCGCCGAGTCGTACAACGCCAGTGGCTCGCCCCTGCCCGGCAGCCGTGGCACCTCGTGTCCCGCCCAAGACTCCATGGGATCAGCCTAGCCAGCCCGCCGGCAACGCCGGAGCGCCCCACGGGTGATCAAGATGACAGCGGGTCACATGGGCGGCCAGGGCATCGCCGGCCAGTCCTCCGGAGGCTGCGGGAAGCAGCCGGTCTCGCGCAGCCGGTCGACCCGGGCGGCCACCTCGGCCACCTCGCTGATCGTCAGATGGTCGGCCAACTCCGCGCCCAGCGCACCGGCGACCTGGCCGGCCAGCGCGTCGAGCATCTCCACGGCGTCCGCGGGCAGGCGCTTACCGGCCCAACCCCAGAGCACCGTGCGCAGCTTGTCCTCCACGTGGAAGCTCACCCCGTGGTCCACGCCGTAGATCCGGTCGTCGGCACCGACGAGCACGTGACCGCCCTTACGGTCGGCGTTGTTGAGCACCGCGTCGAGCACCGCGAGCCGGGCCAGCCGCGGGTCGTCGGCGTGGGCGAGGGCGTACGCGGCGCCGTCGTCGTCCCGGGCCGCGGCGATCGGGATCCAGCGTGGCGGCAACTCCCCGGCGGGCAGGAAACCGACGAGCGGTTCGGCGTCCTCCGGCTCGTCGATCCACAGCTGGCAGGAGCCGGGGCCGAACGGGCCGTCGCGCAGGACGGTGGGCGGCACCAGGTCCCATCCGGTGGCTCGGGAGACCAGGTACGCCGAGACCTCCCGACCGGCCAGGGTGCCGTCGGGGAAGTCCCAGAGGGGCCGCTCGCCACGGACCGGCTTGTAGACGCACCGGGCGGTGACCCCCTCCAGGGTCAGGATGCCGCGCAGCGTCGTGTTCGACGCGTCGACCAGCCGACCTTCCAGGTCGAGCACGCCGTCACGCAGCAGCCGCAGCGCGGCGTCGCCGTCCTGGCGAGGCTGGAGGCCGGACGAGGTCACCGGTGATAACCGTTGTGCCGCGGGCAGAGGTGCCCGGCGGGGTCCAACGGTTGGCCGCAGAGCGGGCACGGCGGCCGGCCCGCGTTGACCACTCGCCGGGCCCGCTCGATGAACTGGCGGGTCGCCTGCGGGGTGAGCCGGACCCGGAGCCGGTCCAGGTCCTCGTCCGGCTCTTCGTCCTCGTCGTCGTCTTCGTCCTCGTCGTCCTCGTCGCCCAGCTCGACCTCGGGCTCCACCTCACCCGCGGCGATCGCCTCGATCACCACGGTCGCGGTGTCCACGTCGAAGGCCAGCCCGAGGGTCCCGACCCGGAACTCCTCGTCGACCGGGGTGTCCAGCGGCTCGTTGTCGCCGATCACTGGTGCCAGCTCGGGCAGGTCCACCCCGAAGCGACGCTGCGCCTCGGTGAGCAGCTCCTCCAGCTTCTCGGCGAGCAAGGTCACCTGGACCTTCTCCAGCGCGACGCTGACCAGCCTGCCGCCGCCGCGGGCCTGCAGGAAGAACGTGCGCTCCCCCGGCGGCCCGACAGTCCCGGCGACGAACCGCTCCGGCGGTTCGAAGGCGTGCACCTGGTGGGTCATACCCCCGACCCTATCCGGCCCGCCTTGGCATCGCGCACCCCACCGACGTGAATCGCCGCAGCGGCGGCGCGCCCGGCGTACGAGGGGCTAAACCCGGGCGTGGCGGCCTTTCTGACGTGCGCCGCTCCGGTCGGGGGCGGTGTCGTGACGTAACTCACCGCGACCCGCCCGCCCCACCGCCGACGGCCGCGTCCGAGTCGGCGACGCGGTTCGCGCGCCGACGCCGCTTGGCTGGCGGCGGCACCAGCGCCGCCAGGTCGCCGCCGGTGTCGTTGAGTCGCACCAGAAACGGACGCAGCGGCGTGAACCGGATCGCCGTCACCGACGCCGGGTCGGCCACGATCCGCTGAAAGGCATCCAGGTGTACGCCGAGCGCGTCCGCCACGATGGCCTTGATCACATCGCCGTGGCTGCACGCCAACCAGACCGCCTCGGGCCCGTGCTCGGCGGTGACCCGCGCGTCCCAGGAACGCACCGCCGCGACGGCACGGGCCGCCATCGCCGCCATCGCCTCGCCACCCGGGAAGACCGCGGCGCTGGGGTGCTGCTGGACCACCGGCCAGAGCGGCTCCTTGGCGAGCTTCTTCAGCGGCTGCCCCTCCCAGCTGCCGTAGTCGCACTCGATCAGCCCGTCCTCGACCACCGGGGTGGCCTGCGGAAGCGCCAACTCCAGGGTCTGCCGGCAGCGGATGAGCGGGCTGGTCACCACGGCGGCCAGCGGCACCGGCCGCAGCCGCTCGCCGACCGCGGCGGCCTGGGCGCGCCCGGTGTCGTCCAACTCGACCGGCTGGCGGCCGGCCAGGCCGCCATCGGCGTTCGCCGTGGTACGGCCGTGTCGCAGAAGCAGAAGGGTCGCCACGGGACCACCCTATGACCTGGCCCCCGGGCCGGGCCGTCGCGGGCGGCGACCTGACGACTGCGGCCCTCGTCCCCACCCGCGGGCGGAGACGAGGGCCGTCGGCAGACCGGTCAGGTGGCGTCGATCGTGCCGGTCAGCAGCAGGGCCAGGACCAGGGTGCCCAGCGCGACCCGGTACAGCACGAAGACGTACAGGGTGTGGTGGGCGACATAGCGCAGCAGCCAGGCGATGGCCGCGTAGCCGATGCCGAACGCGATCAGGGTGGCCACGATCGTCTGGGCCACGGTGGGCACGGACGTGCCCGGGGCGGACGGTTCGAAGACGTCCCCGAGGCTGAACACGCCGGACATCACCACCGCCGGGATGGCCAGCAGGAACGAGTAGCGTGCCGCCGCCTCCCGGGTCAGGTTGAGCAGCAGGCCGGCGGTGAGCGTGCCGCCGGACCGGGACACACCGGGGACCAGCGCCATCGCCTGGGCGAAGCCCATCACGATGCCGTCCTTCATCCGGAAGTTCTGCAGGGTGCGGGTCTGCCGCCCCCAGTACTCCGCGAACGCCAACACGAACGCGAACACGATCAGCGTGGTCGCCACCACCCACAGGTTGCGCCCGGCCGTCTTGATCTGGTCCTTGAACAGGAAACCGAAGAGCCCGATCGGGATCGAGCCGACGATCACGTACCAGCCCATCCGGTAGTCGAGGCTGGAGCGGACCGACTTGTCCCTGATGCCCACCAGCCAGGTGCGGGTGATCCGCCAGATGTCCTTGGCGAAGTAGATCAGCACTGCCGCTTCGGTGCCGAGCTGGGTGACCGCTGTGAACGACGCGCCGGCGTCACGGTCGAAGAAGATCGCCGAGGTGATCCGCAGATGCCCCGACGAGCTGACCGGAAGGAACTCGGTCAGTCCCTGGACGATGCCCAGGACGATGGCCTCGACCCAGGTCACTCGCCGACTCCCGAGAGGTCGAGAGCCTCGGCGACGGTACGCAGAGTCTGCACACCGCTGTCCCGGTCGGCCACGAAGAGGGTCACCGACAGCGTGGTGACCCCGGCGGCAGCGTACTCCCGCATCCGTTCGGCGATGCGCTCCTTCGGACCGAGCAGCGAGGTGCGGTCGATGAATTCCATGGGCACTGCGGCGGCAGCGTCACGCTGCCGCTTGGCCAGGTACAGGTCCTGCACCTCGCGGGCGGCGTCGCCGTAGCCCATCCGGGTGGCGAGCTGATTGTAGAAGTTCTGCTGCCGGCTGCCCATACCGCCCACGTAGAGCGCGGCGTACCAGCGGACGAGTTCGGCGCAGGAGGCCACGTCGTCGCCGATCACTACGGGCACCGACGGCACCACGTCGAACCCGGCCAGCTCCTTGCCGACCTTGGCCCGCCCGGCGCGCACCGAGGCGAGCTGCTCCTCAGCGAACTCCGGAGCGTAGAACACGGCCAGCCAGCCGTCGGCGATCTCGCCGGCCAGCTCCAGGTTCTTCGGGCCGACCGCCGCCAGGTAGATCGGAATGTGCTCGCGCGGTGGGTGGAAGCCCAGCCGCAGGGCCTTGCCCGGGCCGTCCGGCAGCGGCAGCGTGTAGTGCTCGCCGTCGTACGCCACCTCCTTACGGGCGATGGCCAGCTTGACGATGTCGACGAACTCGCGGGTCCGGGCCAGCGGCTTGGCGAAGCGCACACCGTGCCACCCCTCGGAGACCTGCGGGCCGGAGACGCCCAGGCCGAGGCGGAACCGGCCGCCGGAGAGCGCGTCGATAGTGGCGGCGGTCATGGCGGTGGCCGCCGGCGTACGGGCGGGAATCTGCATCACCGCTGCGCCGACGTCGATCCGTTCGGTCTGGCCGGCCATCCAGGCGAGCATGCTGGGCGAGTCGGAGCCGTAGGCCTCCGCCGCCCACACCACCGAATAACCCAGCCGGTCGGCCTCCTGGGCCAACGCCAGGTGGTCGGCCGGTGTGCTCCACGCCGTCTGGTATCCGAGACTGAGCCCGAGTCGCACTGGTCCTCCCCCATCCGTGGCACAGGTCGCACCAGGTTACGCAATGCCGATAACTGACTCGATCACCGGCTCGACACCTTTGATCCCCCCTCCATCACGGCAGCCCTGGACGGCGGAACCGGCAGAACCGGCAGAGATACGGGAGCGAGGATATCTCTGACGGCAGGTTCGAAATAAGGTTCACCCATGCAACAGCGACCGCTCGGCCGAAGCGGGCTGGCGGTTTCCCGGCTCGCGCTCGGCACCATGACCTGGGGCCGGGACACCGACGCCGACGATGCGGCCGCCCAGCTGAAGAGTTACCTGGACGCGGGCGGCAACCTGATCGACACCGCCGACGTGTACGGCGACGGCGACGCCGAGTCGGTGATCGGCTCGCTGCTGGGCTCCCTCGTCCCCCGCGAGGATCTGCTGATCGCCACCAAGGCGGGGTTGCGTCCCGGCAGTGGCCGACGCCGGGACGGCTCCCGGGGGCACCTGCTACGCACGTTGGACGCGTCGCTGCGCCGGCTCGGCACCGACCACGTCGACCTGTTCCAGGTGCACGGCTACGACCCGGACACCCCCCTCGAAGAGACCCTGGCCGCCCTGGATCACGCGGTGGCCAGCGGCAAGGTCCGCTACGTCGGGGTGTCGAACTTCTCCGGCTGGCAGACCGCACGGGCCGCCGCCTGGCAGACCGCCTGGCCGGGGCGGGCACCGGTGGTCGCGTCCCAGGTGGAGTATTCGCTGCTGGAGCGGGGCGTGGAGCGGGAGGTGCTGCCCGCGTGCGACGCGCTCGGCCTCGGCGTACTGCCCTGGTCGCCGCTGGGCCGGGGCGTGCTCACCGGCAAGTACCGGCACGGCCGTCCGGCCGACTCCCGGGCCGCGTCGCCGCACTTCGAGCGGTTCGTCTCGACCTACCTGGAGCCGCGCTGCTCCAGCATCGTGGAGGCGGTGGCGACCGCGGCCGGTGGGCTGGGGGTGTCGCCGCTGGAGGTGGCGTTGGCCTGGATCCGGGACCGGCCGGGCGTGACCGCGCCGATCCTCGGCGCGCGCACGGTCGGGCAGTTGCTCGGCGCGCTCGCAGTGGAGCGGATCACCCTGCCCGAGGAGATCACCACCGCGCTGGACGACGTCTCCGCGGTGCCGGTCGGCTACCCCGAACGCGACGGCTGAGCGGGCGGCCGCGCCAGGGCCGGCCCCGCGCGCCGGGTCAGGGCTGACCCCTGGGTCGGGGTCACGGCTCGTCCCCGCCGGCCGGGTCACGTTTGAGGGCGCTGCCCGGGGAGATCGTGGATCGCGGTCAGGAAGCGCGACTGGTCGTCGCGGAGCGCGGGCTGGGTGAGCCGGATCCAGGAGCCGTCGTTGAAGACGATCGTGGACGTCAGCTGCACGAGCCCGGTCGCGCCGCGCTCCGAGTCGACCCGGGCCACCCGGTCGCGTCGCATACTCCACAGCACCCGCGGCTGCCGTCGGTCGGGCCGGTCGGCGTCCGGGCGGGGGCCCATCCGCAGCAGGTGCAGGTGGGTGTCGGTCACCGCCAGCGGGGTGCCGCTGTAGCGCTCCAGGAAGAGCAGCAGGCTGCCGGCGAGGGTGGCGAGGTCGCCGCTGAAGACGTACCGGCGGCGATGGGCGATCTCGGCGAGCTGCTCGGCCAGCGGCCGGTACTGGCTCAGTCGGAACAACGCCCGGAACGCCTCCTGCTCCTCGGTGAGCGGGATGGGATCCCGCTGCACCCGCTGCTGTGGTGGGGCCGGCTCCGGTTCGGCTGCCTCCGGCACACCGGCGGCGATGGCGCCGGCCTTGCCCGGCAGCAGCAGCACGCCCGCGGCCAGCCGGACCGGCGTCAGCACCGCGTCCACCCAGACCACCGGGTTGACGATGTTGAGTAGCCCGAACAGCACCTTCGGATCGAGCGAGTCGACGAACTCATCGGCCATCACATCGGCGAGCTGCCGACCGGCCTTGTGGGTCTGCGGGGCGCGAACCGGGCCGAGCCCCACATAGCGCAGCTCCTGCCCGGGCAGCAGTGGCGCGACGAGAGCGCGTTCGGGTTCGTCGCTGGTGCGGAACTCGTCGCGCAGCACACGGGTCTTGTCCCGGGCGGCCCGCGCGCCGCCGAGCACCGCATCGGTGAACCGACCGAGCCGGCCACGCTCCCCTGACGTCACGCGTTCCTCCTAGCGGCCCGCCGGCTGACCCGCCGGCGGCTGCCCCAAGACATTCTGGTCGATCCAGCCCGCCCCGCCCCGTCTGGTCGATCTGGACGGGCCTGGCCAGCCCGTCGATCATGGAGTTGTGGTGCCCGATTGAGCTTAATAACGAGCTTTTTGTTACCCACCACAACTCCATGATCGACGGGAGTCTGCGGGAAGACGCGCGCGGCGGGGTGGGGTTTGGGGGTCCAGCGCTCGATCTTGCAGTTTCTGTTGCCGCTATGGTGCGACTTGACTGTTTTGCCGACACAGGAAGTGCAAGATCGACGCGGGTAGGGGGTTGGGCGGGCGTGGGGCGGTGGGGCGGCGTTGTTGGTCACCCTGGAGGGGGTGGCAAACGGCCGCTGGGCTGGGCAGCATGGAGGGCATGGACTACGAGTACGCGCCACTGCGGCTGCCGCCGAACGTCGACCGGTTGACCGCAGCGGCGCAGTTGGCGATCCAGGCGGAGTTCTCCGGATGGGAGTTGGCCCGGGTGCGGCTGTACCGGGACGGCACGCGGCAGGTGGTGCTACGTCGGCGGCGGGTCAACCAGCCGCAGCCGGGTCTGTCGTACTGACGACCGGGCGGTGCCGCCCGAGGCCGGAGTCGGCCCCGGGCGACACCCGGCCTAGTGCTGGTGCCCGGCGTGGTCGTGGTCGTCGTCGAGCTCCAGGAACGGGTGCTCGTCGAGCCGACCGACCAGCCGGTCGTCGGCAGCCGGCTGGAACGGGCCGACCGCGTCGTCGTCGTCGAACGACTCCAGGTCGACCGGGGTGCCCACCTCGCTGACCATGACCACCCCGTCGAGTGGCTCCAACTCGGGGACGTCCAACGCGCCGAGCGAGCCGTCACCACTCTGCAGCAGCTCCAGCACCGCCTCGCCGACGCCTTCCACCGGCGCCGGCTCGTCGTCCTCCGGGGTGCCCTCGCGGCGGGCCGCCTCGGCCACCCGCAGCAGCGCGGCGACGCTCGGCACCCGGTAGTCGCGACGCTGACGCACCGAGATCACCCGGGGGTGCGGGTCGCTGGCCTCGGCACCCTCGCCGCCGCCGAAACGCTCGTCCGCCTCGTCCGGGTCGATCGAGTCGACATCCCACGGCGTCACCTCGCCGAAGGCGTCGAGCAGTCGCTCGTCGTACGCGAAGGAGGCGTTGTTCAACGCCACGTACGCCTGCCAGACGTCGTCGTCGTCGACGCGGCCCTGCGCGGCGCGTACGGCGGCCAGGTGGTGGCGGGCCGCTTCGATCACCCGCTCGAGAGCGGCGTCCAGCTCACCATGCTGGTCGGTCATGTGGGGCAGTCCCTTCACGATGGGGAGGTTGCGCGCCGGCGGCCACCGCCGGACACGACTAGCAGGTGCGGAGGAACCGGTCGAGAACCCGCACGCCGAACTGTAGTCCGTCGACCGGAACGCGCTCGTCGATGCCGTGGAACAACGCGGAGAAGTTCAGGTCGGCGGGCAGTTGGAGCGGGGCGAACCCGAAGCAGCGGATGCCGAGCTGCGAGAACGCCTTGGCGTCGGTGCCCCCGGAGAGCATGTACGGGACGGGCCGCGCCCCCGGGTCCTCCGCGCGCAGGGCCGCCGACATGGCCTCGACCAGGTCACCGTCGAAGGTGGTCTCCAGCGCCGGCTGCCGCTGGATGTACTCGATCGCGATGTCCGGGCCGACCAGCTCGCGCAGTTGCCGCTCCAGCAGCTCGGACTGGCCGGGGAGGCTGCGGCAGTCGATGGTGGCGGTGGCCCGGCCGGGGATGACGTTGTCCTTGTATCCGGCGCTCAACCGGGTCGGGTTGGCGGTGTTGCGGATGGTCGCGCCGATGATGTTGGCGATGGGGCCGAGCTTGGCGATGGCCGTCTCCGGGTCGTCCGGGTCCAGCTCGATGCCGAGCAGGTCGGAGACCTCGGTGAGGAAGGCTCGCACGGTGTCGGTGACGACCACCGGGAAGCGGTGCCGGCCGATCCGGGCGACCGCCTCGGCGAGCGCGGTGACCGCGTTGTCGTCGTGCATCATCGAGCCGTGCCCGGGGCGGCCCTTGGCGTGCAGCCGCAGCCAGTCGATGCCCTTCTCGGCGGTCTCGATGAGGTAGAGCCGCTGACTGTCGTTGACCGAGTAGGAGAAGCCGCCGACCTCGCCGATCGCCTCGGTGCAGCCGTCGAAGAGGCCCCGGTGGTTGTCCACCAGGAAGTGCGCGCCGTACTCGCCGCCGGCCTCCTCGTCGGCGGTGTAGGCCAGCACGATGTCGCGCGGCGGGCGTACGCCGGTGCGCTGCCAGTGCCGCACCACGGCGAGCACCATCGCGTCGAAGTCCTTCATGTCGATGGCGCCCCGGCCCCAGAGGTAGCCGTCGCGAAGCTCGCCGGAGAACGGGCCCACCGACCACTCGTCGGCGTCGGCGGGCACCACGTCCAGGTGGCCGTGCACCAGCAGCGCGCCCCGGCTCGGGTCGGTGCCCGGGATGCGGGCCACCACGTTCGCCCGGCCCGGCACGGACTCGTGCACGACGGACTCCACGCCCACCTCGGCGAGCTTCTCCGCCACGTACTCGGCCGCGCGGCGCTCGCCGGCGCTGGTGTCGTTGTCACCGGTGTTGGTGGTGTCGATGCGCAGCAGGTCGCGGCAGAGGTCCACGACCTCTGCGGTGGGGTCGGGCAGGGCGGAGGCGGCGTCGCTCGTCATCGCCTCTTCATACCAGCCCGGGCCGCTCGACAGGCCGGCGCGGGTGGACGCATCGACGGGTCGGTTTCGCGCCGGCCGTGTTCGGGTACTGCCGCCCACGACCGAACGTCCCTGCCGGAGCTTCCGCCCGCCAGTCGAGGAGGGCACCATGTCCGCTGTTCCCCTGCCGCCGCTGCCGCCCGCGCCCGCACCCGAGGAGGGCTACCGACCCGCCGGTCGTAGCATCGCCGACATCGTCGACGGGGAGCACCGGCAACTGCTGGCGCTGCTGGACCAGCTCTCCGGCCCGGACACCACGCCGCAGGAGGGGTTGGCGGTGCTCACCGCCGCGCTGTCGCGGCACCTGTCCGCCGAGGAGCAGTACCTGCTGCCGGCGGTCCGCGCGGCGCTGCCGGCGGCCACCGAGCGGGTCGATGCGGAGATCAGCGCCGACGCGGCCCTGCTGAGCGCCCTGAAGGGGCTGACGGAGGAGGCGCTGACCGAGGTCGCCGAGCGGGTCCGCCGGCATGTGGAGGGCGTGGGCGCGCTGGTCACCGAGCTGCGCGCCGTCGCTACCGAGGAGGAGCTGATCCGGCTGGGCAACCGGTTGGAGATCGCCGAGGAGGCCGCGCCGACCCGACCGCACCCGGGCACGCCGGCCACCCCTCCGTGGAACCGGATCGTGGAGCCGGCGGTCGGGGTCGTGGACAAGGTCCTCGACGCGGTGACCCGGCGGCCGACCTACCTGGCGGACCTGCCGGAGCCGCCGCGCGACCGGTGACCGGCAACCGCCGGCAGTGCATTCATTATCACCGATCCGCTCAGGCTATTCCGCCAGCAGACGCCTAGTCCTACCGTCACCCTATGAACCTGGAGCTGCGTCACCTGCGGGTGGTCTGCGCGATCGCGGAGACGGGAAGTGTGACGAAGGCGGCCTCGGCGCTCGGCCTGGCCCAGCCGGCGCTCACCGCCCAGCTCCAACGCATCGAACGGACGCTGGGCGGCCCGCTGTTCGATCGGGACCGGCGCGGGGCTCGACCCACAGCGCTCGGTGAGTTGGTGCTGGCCCGCGCCCGGGTGCTGCTGCCGGCGATGAAGGGGTTGCAGGACGAGGCCGCCCGGCTGGCCGGGGCGGGAGACACGCCGCCGTGCTACCGGTTCGGCGGAGTGAACAGCCCGATCCTGGGTCGGCTGGTGCACCGGTTGGCGGCCGAGCAGCCGCCCGCCCAGATCACCACGTACGCGTCCTGGTCGGTGGACGAGTTGGCGCAGTTGGTGGCCGGCGGTCGGCTGGACTTCGCGCTGGCCGGCGTGTGCGGCGACGCCAGTCCGTCGGCCGGGTTCGGGTTGAGCTGGCAGGAGGTGGCCGTCGACCCGGTGCTGGTGCTGCTGCCGGAGACCCATCCCCTCGCGGAACAGGAGGAGGTCCGCCTGGCCGACCTGCGCCACGAGCAGTGGGTCGCCGCGCCGGGTGACGGCTGCTTCGCCGACTGCTTCGCCGCCGCCTGCGCCCGCGCCGGCTTCACCCCCCGCAAGGTGTACGAGACCGACATCCGCGGCTGCGTCGACCTGGTGGAGGCCGGCGTGGCGGTGGCCCTGTGCCAGGCGACGTTCCGTCCGGTGAGTGGTCTGGTCACCCGTCAACTCGCCGGGACGCCGCTGCGCTGGCGACTGCTGCTCGGCTGGCATCCGGACTCCCCCGCTGCCCAGGGCGCGGAGCTGGTGCTGGAAACGGCGAAGGCGGCGTACGTCGACTCGTTGACGCCGCACCCGGCGTACCTGGCCTGGCTGCCCCGCAACCCGGGGTTCGGCGTCCGGCACCCCACCGGGGTACGGCCGGGCTGAGCTGCCGGTATTCCGGGCCGCTGGCGGTGCGAACCGCCGTGGGCCGGGTATCTGGCGGACATGACCGACCTCTACCCGCCCGCCGACGACCGCGAACTGCTGCGCCAGGCGGCTGCCGCGCACACCGCCGCCACCCGTGCGGTGGAGGCGTTCCTGCGCCGCCTGCCGACGGTGCCCGACCCGGCCGACGTGACCGAGTACGCGAATCTGCTCACCCGGGAGGACCAGACCCGGGGCGACCGGGACGCCGCAGCCGACGCGGCGGGTCTGACCATCGCCAGCCTGGAGCCCGACCAGGGCCAGTAGCGCGCCGCGACGGTGCCGTCCCGGGTTCGGGACGGCACCGTCGCGGGTGAACCTCTCTCAGCGCTCAATGAGCGGGTCGTGACCCAGGTCCAGCAGGGAGTGCCGCCAGTTGTCGTCGGCGTTGCCGCGCGACGGTTTGGCGTCCATCAGCTCGCGGATCCGCTCGACCGCCTCCCGCATCACCTCGATGTCCTCCGGGGTGAGGTCCACCTTGCGCTTGTTGAGCACCTTGAGGATCTCCCGGCCGGGCTGGGGCAGGTCGAGGTTCGGGTTCGGGCTGAACGACTCCTCCCCCGAACCCCGGGTCAGCAGCCAGGTCCGCAGCTGCTCCGACGGGACGTTGACCTCGGCGTGGAAGTCCTCCCAGAGCACTTCCACCTCGGGGTCGAGCCGCGCTTCGCGTACCATCAGGTCTCCTCTCCGGGCGGCGGCCCGGACGTCTCCGGGTCGTCCTGGTCGGTCTTCGGATGCAGGCCCTCCGCGGGCACCCGCGTCCGGCGGGGGTTCGCGGTGGGCGACGCCAGGATCGGGTCGGGATGGTCGTCCTCGTCCCGGGGTTTCGCGGACTCCGCGGGCTGGTGCGGGTCCTCGTGTTCGTCCCTTCGCGCCGGCCCGCTCATCGCGGGTGTGTGGTCGTGGCGGCGGTGTACCCCCGCTCGCCCGCTGTCACGTCGAAGGTGAGCGCCCCGTCGCGGACGTCCACAGTGACCTTCTGCCCCGGCGAGATCGCCGACTCCAGCAGCATCCGGGACAGGTGGTTGTCCACCTCCCGCTGGATCACCCGGCGCAGCGGGCGGGCGCCGAACTCCGGCTGGTAGCCGTGCTCGGCGAGCCAGTCGATGCCGGCGGTGGTGAACTCCACCTGGAGGTCCTGGGCGTGCATCCGGCGGCGGGTCTCCTCCAGCAGCAGCGCGGTGATGTCGCGCAGCTGCTCGGCCTCGAGCCGGCGGAAGATGATGACCTCGTCGATGCGGTTGAGGAACTCCGGGCGGAAGTTCTCCTGCAGGCGGCGCATGAGGCGCTCGCGCAACTCGTTGCTCTCCTGCTCGCTGCCCACGTCCCCGGTGCCGAAGCCGACCGAGCGCTGGGCGCCGGTTATCAGTTCGGAGCCGAGGTTGCTCGTCATGATCAGGACGGTGTTCTTGAAGTTCACAGTGCGACCCTGACTGTCGGTGAGCCGCCCGTCGTCGAGCACCTGGAGCAGGATGTTGAAGACGTCCGGGTGGGCCTTCTCGATCTCGTCGAGCAGCACCACCGCGTACGGGCGGCGACGCACCGCCTCGGTGAGCTGACCGGCCTCCTCGTAGCCGACGTATCCGGGCGGCGCGCCGACCAGCCGACTGACCGTGTGCCGCTCCTGGAACTCGCTCATGTCCACCCGGACCATCCGGTCCGCCTCGCCGAACAACGCCTCGGCCAGGGCCCTCGCCAACTCGGTCTTGCCGACACCGGTCGGGCCGAGGAACAGGAAGCTGCCCATCGGTCGCTCCGGGTCGGCCAGCCCGGCCCGGGAGCGGCGCACCGCCTCGGCGACCGCGGTGACCGCGTCGTCCTGACCGACCACCTTCTGGTGCAGGTGACCCTCCAGGCGCAGCAGCCGGTCGCGTTCCTCCTCGGTGAGCTGGCTGACCGGAATGCCGGTGGCCCGGGAGACCACCTCGGCGATCTCCTTGGGGCCCACCTCGGGCACCTGGGATCCGGACGAGCCGTCCTCGCCGTTGGCGCGTCGGATGTCCTCCTCCAGCTCGGAGATCCGGTCACGCAGCGCGGAGGCCCGCTCGTACTGCTCGTCGGTGACCGCCTGTTCCTTGTCCCGGCGTACCTCGTCGAGTTCCTGCTCCAGCTCGCGCACGTCGGACGCGGGGGTGCGGGTCCGCAGCCGCACCCGGGCGCCGGCCTGGTCGATGAGGTCGATCGCCTTGTCCGGCAGGAACCGGTCGGTGACGTACCGGTCGGACAGCTCGGCGGCCGAGACCAACGCCTCGTCGGTGAAGCGCACCTGGTGGTGGGCCTCGTACCGGTCGCGTAGCCCGCGCAGGATGGCGATGGTGTCGTCGACGCTGGGCTCGGGCACCAGCACCGGCTGGAACCGCCGGGCCAGGGCGGCGTCCTTCTCGATGCTCTTGCGGTACTCGTCCAGCGTCGTCGCGCCGATCACCCGCAGCTCGCCGCGGGCGAGGGCGGGTTTGAGCATGTTCGACGCGTCCATTCCGCCCTCGCTGCCGGCGCCACCGGCCCCGACCAGGGTGTGGATCTCGTCCATGAAGATGATCAGCTCGTCCCGGTGCGCCCGGATCTCGTCGATCACCTTCTTCAGCCGTTCCTCGAAGTCACCCCGGTAACGGGTGCCGGCGACCAGACCGGCCAGGTCGAGCTGGACGACCCGCTTGCCGAGCAGGGTCTGCGGTACGTCGCCGTCGCAGATCCGTTCGGCCAGCCCTTCGACGATGGCGGTCTTGCCGACGCCCGCCTCGCCGATCAGCACCGGGTTGTTCTTGGTCCGCCGGGACAGGATCTCCACGGCCTGCTCGATCTCGTCGGCCCGCCCGATCACCGGGTCGATCTGGTCGTTGCGGGCCAGGTCGGTGAGGTCCTGCCCGTACTGGTCCAGGGTGGGGGTGCCGCGGTCCGGCTTCGGCCCGGTCATCGGCCCTCGCTCGGCGTTGGCGGCCTGCAACGACTCGGGTTGGATCCGGCCGGCGGCCAGCATCCGCCCGGCCGGCGACTCCGGGTTGAGCGGCAGCGCCATCAGGATGTGCTCGGGGCCGATGTAGTTGGCGCCCATCGCGCGGGACAGCTGATGGGCGTCGAGCAGCGCCCGCTTGGCGGCGGGGGTCAACGAGAGGTTGGGCGGCACCTCCCCGCGTGGCGCGCCGTCGCCCTTTCCGCCGAGGGCGTTGAGCAGGGTGTCCGGGTCGGCCCCGGCCCGGCGTACCAGGTCACGCAGCGGTTCGCGTTGCAGCGCCGCCCAGAGCAGGTGGTCGGTGTCCAGGTCGCTGCTCTGCCGTTGCGCGGCCCGTCGGGCCGCGTCGGCCAGCATCTCCCGGGCGTCGGCCGTCATCAGTCGGGTGATGTCGACCCGGTGCGGCGGTCGGCGCCCTCCCTCGCCCCGGCCGAAGTACCTGGCCAGGAATTCGTCCCACGGGTCGGAGCCGATGTCACCGGGTCCCATCATGTCTGTCCTCCGCAGTAGGGCTCGGCACGGTCGGCAGGGGCTACCCGGCGCGCGCCCCGACAAACGCCGCAGGTGGCGGAGGACCGGCATTCCGGGAGTGGCGTCGGGCCAGGGCCGGGCGGTGGTGGCAGGCTGACCGGATGGATGAGACCCCGCTGCTGATCGTGGATGGCGCCAACGTGGTGGGCTCGCGCCCGAACGGGTGGTGGCGTGACCGTGCCGGGGCCGCTGCCCGGTTGCGCGACTCGCTCGCCCCGGTGGCGACCATCGGGTTGCCGGCCCGGCTGACCGCCCCGGTGGAGGTGGTCCTCGTGGTCGAGGGGGCCGCGCGGGGCGTGCCGGGCACCGAGGGCGTGCGGGTGGTCTCCGCCGCCGGCTCCGGCGACGACACGGTGGTCGAGCTGGTGGAGGGCGCGCCGCGGCGTCGGCGGCTGGTGGTCACTGCCGACCGGGAGTTGCGCGGCCGGGTGACGGCGCTGGGCGCCGAGGTGTACGGCCCGCGCTGGCTCCGCGAGAACCCGACCAGCAACTGAGAAATTCTCGCACTGGGACTCCCACAGATCGGACTCCCGGCACTTCCGAGGGCCTTCCGGACAGGCGGGCAGGAACACCGACAGGGCGGATGTTCTTTCGGAACCGGCGATAGGCTCTAATGGAGATCTCCCCGCCCCCAGGAGGTTCCGCCGTGGCGAGCGTCGCCGAGCTGAAGGCTGCCATCGATGTCGCCCTCCAACAGATCGGAGACGGGCAGACAGCCGTGCACGCGGCCGGCGAAAAACTCTCCGAGGCACAGCAGACCCTGGCCGGGGCGCTGGAGGGCAGCGGGCACGAGACGGTGGAGGCGGCCCAGGCGTCGCTGACCCAGGCCAGCCAGGAGCTGGAGGAGTGTCTCGCCGCGACACTTGTCGCGGTGGAGCAGGCGCAGCTCTACGTCTCCACTCTGTAGGCCGTCATGTCCATCATCGAGGATGTCGGCGGGCAGGTCCGTGCCGCCACCGAGGAGTTCCCAGTGGCGCTGCTCGGGCAGGCGCTGGAGAAGTTCGGCCTGGCCGCGGAGCGGCTGCGCTGGGTACGACAGGAGTCGGCCAACCCGATGGGGGTGCCCGAGCTCTCCGCCGCCACCGAGCACGCCGAGAGCGCCGGCTACGCGCTGCGGGTGGCCCAGGAACAGCTGTCGGCGTACCTGACCGCGATCGGGCTCGGCGCGGACGGCGCCCCGGCGCCCCGCCCTGAGCAGCAACGCGCTCCCCGACACGACACGCCACCGGTTTCCGGGCCCGCCGCGGTCGCGCCGGAGCCGGCCGAGCAGGTGCGAATGCGCCGCTGGTGGTCGGTGCGGGTGGCCGAGCTGACCGGCGGGCGCGAGGGCACCGACGACGAACCCGACGAGCGGGTCGCCGACTCCCAGGAGTTGCTGCGCCGAGTGGTGGGTGGTGTCCGCTCCGGCGACCGGGACCGGCTCCGCAAGGAGCTGCGCCGAGCCCCGGCCGACGTGGGGCTGGGCATGGCGGCGCTGGCGCCGCCGCTGCTGCGTGAGCTGGCCGGCGAGTTGCTCGGGCACCCACCTCGCGCCACCGATCTCGGGCGGCTGCGCGGCGAGTTGGACGGACGCGTGCGCGACCTGCTGCCCGGGTTGCCGCCGCCGGTGCTGGAGACGTTGCTGACCCGGGTGTGCCGGATGCCGCCGCCGCGCGCCTCGGGGGAACCACCGCACGCCGCCGACTCCGCGGTGACCGCCGGGGTGGCGACCGGGCTGCTGCTCGCCCGCCTCGGCCGGGACCTGCCAGCCGGCGGCGCGAAAGAACCGGCGGGTGCGGGGCAGCGAGGCGACGTCGGGCAGCCGGCGCGGGCCGGGCAACCGGCGGGCACGCAGCAGCCGGGCGGGACCGGGCGGTCGACGGGCGGAGTTCCCCGCGTCGGCGGTGCGGTGCAGCGCTCCGATGGTCTGCCGCAGCGCTCGGATGCGCCGCCGCCACGCCCCGCTGGGCCGCCCCCACGCTCGGGCAGCCCCTGGCGGCACGCGCCGACGCGTCGGGACTCCGATGGCTGACCGGCGCGGTCAGCTGGCCAGCCGGGTCCGGGACACCCTCGCCGAGGCGTTGGGCGCCAGCCGCACCCGACTGTCCGCCGCCCAGGCCGACCTGACCGCCGGACGGGAACGACTGGCCCGGGTCCAGCGGGCCGCGGCTGCCGTACCGGAGCGGGTGGGCGCCCAACGGGACCGCCGCATCGCCGAGATCGACGCCCGCTACTCCACCCGGATCGCGGAGCTGGCCCGGCGGGCCGCCGACGCGGCCCGGCAGGAGGCGCCCGGCTGCGCGGGGGCCGACTGGGCCGGGTGGACGCCGACGCCCGCCCGCCGGGCCGAGCCGCCCGGCGCGCTTCGGGTCGGCACGGTCCGGATCGACGGCGTCGACCCGGTGCCCGCGCTGGTGCCGTTGCTCGACGCCGGGCACGTGCACCTCTCCGGGGACGACCGCGCCGGCTGCGACGCGGTGGTGTCCGCGTTGCTGCTGCGGGCCGTCGGCCGTGCCGACCCCGGGGTGGTACGACTGGTCGGGTACGACCCGGACCAGCTCGGCGGCGGCCTGGCCGGGTTCGCCCCGTTGGGCACGGCGGGGCTGCTCACCTTCGTCGGCCCGGGCGGGCTGGGCCCGCTGCTCGACGACCTGGTGGAGCAGATCCGCCGAATCAACGAGACGGTCCTCGCCGGCGAGTACGCGTCGCTGCGCGAACTGGCTGCGGCGACCGGCCGACGGCCCGAACCGTGGCGGGTGGCGGTGCTGCTCGGCGGGGAGGAACTGAACCGGCACGAGCGCGGGCAACTGGACCGGGTGGTGCGGGCGGGCGCCGCCTGCGGCGTACACCTGGTGGTGCACGGTGTGCCGTTGCCGGAGGATCCGACGGTGACGCGGGTGGTAGCCGGCGTGTCCGGCGCGCGGATCGGCGGCTCGGCCGGGCTGCCGGTCCGGCTGGACCCACCGCCACCGGCGGCGCTGGTCACCGAGACCTGCCGGGACGTCGCCGCCCGGGTGAACGCGGGCCCGCCACCGACTCCCTTCACCGACCTGCTGCCCCCGCCCGAGCTGATGTGGCGGGAGGACTCCGCCGACGGGCTGACCGCGCCGATCGGTGAGGGCCCACAGGGCCGGCCGGTGCGGTTGACGCTCGGCGACTACCCACCGCACGCGCTGATCGGCGGGCCGTCCGGCACCGGCAAGACCAACCTGATCTTCGCGTGGATCGGCGCGTTGGCGGCCCGCTACTCCCCCGCCGAGTTGGAGTTCTACCTGCTGGACTTCAAGGAGGGGGTCTCCTTCGCGCGGTTCGCGCAGGGCCGGCGTGACCCGAGTTGGCTGCCGCACATGCGGCTGGTCGGCATCAACGTCAACACCGACCGGGAGTTCGGGCTGGCGCTGTTGCGCTTCCTCGCCGAGGAGTTGCGCCGACGCGCTGACGCGGCCAAGAAACACGAGGTGACCAAGCTGGCCGAGCTGCGGGCGGTCGACCCGACCGGTCACTGGCCACGCATCGTCGCCGTGGTGGACGAGTTCCAGATGTTGCTGGCCGGCCGGGACGTGGTCGCCCGGGAGGCGGCCGACCTGTTGGAGGACCTGGCCCGCCGCGGTCGGTCCCAGGGCATCCACCTGGTCCTGGCCTCGCAGGACGTGCGGGGCATCGAGGCGCTGTGGGGCCGCCCCGCGCTGGTCGCCCAGTTCGCCCTGCGCATCGCGTTGCCCAAGGCGCTGCGCATCCTCGCCGAGCGCAACGACGCGGCGCAGTCGCTGCCGCGCTGGCACGCGGTGGTCAACGCCGAGTCGGGCATGGTGGAGGGCAACGAGGTGGCCCGCATCCCGGCGGCCAGCGACTGGGAGACCTGGAGCGGGTTGCAGCACCGGCTGTGGCGGATGCGCGCCCCCGACGCGGCGCCGGCCCGGCTCTTCGACGGCGACGCGATCCCCCGGCTGGCGGACGCCCCGGACTTCCGGGCGCTCGCCGTACCGCCGGACGGGACCGCGCCGCGCAACCCGGTGGCGCTGCTCGGCGAGATCATCGACGTGCAGTCCCGCTCGGCGTCGCTGCGGCTGCCGCGCGCCCCGGGCCGCAACCTCGCGGTGCTCGGCACCCGCGTCGACGAGGCGTGCGCGGTGCTCGACGCGGCGGCCCGGTCGCTGGCCCGTCAGCACCCGCCGGGCACCGCCCGGTTCTCCATCGCCTGCCTCGACCCGGACGCCGACCCGATCGCCCGCGCCCTCTACGACGACCTGGCCGACGACGCCGCCTGGTACGACGAGGAGACCGTCGGGGAGCTGATGGCCGAGACGGCCGACGGGCTCAGCGGCCCGGGAAGTCCGCACTACCTGCTGCTGTTCGCCGTCGACGCGGCAGCGGGCGCGTTGGCCGCCCGCGCGGGCCGGCGGACCGGCCTGGAGCAGCTGCGCCGGATCATGCACGACGGGCCGGAACGACGCACGCACGTGCTGGCCTGGTGGCGGGGTGTCGCCCGGATGCGCGCCGATCTCGGTGGGCCGGCCGCCCGCACCGACCAGATCGGCGCCTGGGTGGCGCTGGACGCGCACGGCGGCGAGCTGGGCTCGTCGCTCTATCCGGGCACCGGCGGCCCGGACTGGTATCCCCGCCCCTGGCGGGGGCTCTTCTTCGACCGGGCGGTGCACCGCACCGGACAGGTGATCATCCCGTATGGACCGACACGATGAACGAACCGGTGGCCAGCGAGACGTACGCGGCGCAGCTACGGCGGCTGGCCGAGCTCAGCGCGCGGGTACGCGAGCAGCGCGCCGAGGCGCACACCTGGCACGAGCGGCAGTGCGTTGCCGCCGAGCGGGCCGTCGCCGAGGCTGCCGACCAGCTCCAGAGCGCCGAGGAGGAGCTGGTCGCTGCCCGTGAGCAGCAGGAACGGGTCGACGCCGAGGTGGCCCACCTGTGGCAGCAGGTCCGTTCGCGCCTCGGTGCCCGCCGTCTCGGTGGCCCGCCCGCCCCGGCGAACGGCGTCGGGGCCACCGACCCGGTGGTGCTGCTCGCCAAGGCCCGTGACCTGCTCGACCGGGCCGGTCAGCCGGGCGAGCTGCCGGGCTCGGTCAACCCGCTGCTGGCGCTCTGCGGGGTGGCCGGTGCCGTGCTGGCGTACGCGCTGGGGGCCGGCGCCCGCGCGCTCGGCATCGGGTACGGCGGAGACCTGGCTGTCGGGTTGCCGGTGCTGGCGCTGGTGGTGACCCTGCTCGGGCCGCTGGTCGGTCTGGTGCCGGCGCGGGTGCTGGCCGACCGCCGGCACGCGGTGCTCGGCCCCCGGCCGATCACAGTGGTCCTCGGTGCGGGGGTGGTCGCCACCGGGCTGCTGCTGGCCCTCGGCCGCTGACCCCGCGCGGCGCGGCCTCCGCCGGTCTGGCCCTCGCAGGGTCCTCCGCCGCGCGCAGCCCCGCCGCCGTTGCCCCGCGCTTCCGGCGGGATGATCGACTCGGCTTCCTGAGAACCGTGCTGTTCCGGCCTGGCGGACACCGCGACTTTCCGAGAACCGAGTCGATCACGGCCGACGAGTCCGTCCGGCCGGGACGGTCGATCATCGCCGACCGGCCGGTCAGGCCGGGACGAGTACCGCCTCGCGGAGCAGGCGGCGGGCCAGGGTGACCCGGTCGGCGTCGTCGGGCAGGCCGGGCAGGTCGCCGACCCGGGTGACCACTCCGCTGAGCAGCGCTCGGGCGGCCGGCTCGCAGTTCGCCGGAAGGGTGATGGTGCGGTCGAAGAGCCGCAGCGCCACGCTGTCCGACCCGTGCGGCACGAGCTGCCAACGCAGGCCCGGCCGCACTGTGAGCCGGGAGTCGGCGTCCAGTGTGGCCAACGCTTCGGCCTGGGCGAGCGGCCGGATCGGCGCCGGGCGGGCGGCCGGCCAGGCGCGCTGGCGCAACCGCGCGGCGACGGCGCTCGGGTCGGCGCGCAGCAGCCAGTCCCGCAACGCCTCCACGGTCTCGGTCAGCTCCGGCTCGATGTCGTCCGGGTCGGCGACGTCGGTGCCGAACGGCAGGCTGGCCCGCAGTCGCTGGTCCTCGGCGGACAGCGCCAGCAACTCCTCGACCAGGGCGTAGCGGGTGAGCGCGCGAATGCCCACGGTCAGGTGCAGCGAGCTGGCGTCCTGTGCCTGCGCGCTGTGCAGCCAACCCCGGGGCAGGTAGAGGGCGTCACCGGGGGCGAGCACCACGTCCAGCGCGGCCGGACCCTGCGCGGTGGCGCCGACCTCGTCGGCGCGTCCACCCCACGGCTGCTTCTCCAACGGGTCGGGCAGGACCGGCGGGTGGATCCGCCAGTGCTTGCGGCCATCGACCTGGAGCACGAACACGTCGTGGGTGTCGTAGTGGGTGGCGAAGCCCTGGCTGCCGGCCGGTGTCAGGTAAGCGTTGATCTGCAGCGGCTGGTTGAGCGCGAGGCCCAGGTCGCGGGCGAAGTCGATGAGCGGCGGCCAGATCCGGTGCAACCCCTGCAACACGAGGGTGGCCCCGGACGCGTACTGCTCCAGGACCCGCTCGTCGAGCACCTGGTCGCCGATCTCGGCGCCCGCGCCGCCGCCGCCGGTCCAGCGCGAAGCCGCGACCAGCTGGCCGTCCTTGGCGACGCGCAGGAACGGGGTACGCAGACCGCGCCGGCTCAGCAAGTCGTCGGCGTCGGCGGGGCTGAGCAGGTCGGTGAAGCCGGCCGGGTCGGGCAGTTCGGCGGCTCGGGACAGCAGCGGGGTGTGCCCCCAGTGCGCGGCGGCGAACTTGGCCGGTTCGACCGAGACACAGCGGGCCAGCGCCGCGGTGGCCTCGGCGGACGCAACCGCCGGGCGGCCGTGGTGGCCGCCCGGCGGGTCGAGGTAGGTCATGGCGAGCCGCTACCGGGCGCTGCCGTCAGCGCCACCGTCCTGCTGGCCCGGGGTGGCACCACCATCGGCGGGACCCTCCGCGCCGCCATCGGCGCCACCGTCGTGCTGACCGGGAGTGGCACCACCATCGGCGGGACCCTCCGCGCTGCCATCGGCGCCACCGTCGTGCTGACCCGGGGTGGCACCACCATCGGCGGGGCCTTCCGCGCCGCCATCGGCGCCACCGTCGTGCTGACCGGGCGTCGCGCCGCCGTCGGCCGGACCCTCCGCGCCGCCGCCGCCGGTGGTCTGCATGTCGTCATCGTTGAGTGCCATCGGTACTCCCTCGGGTGTGCCGCCCCGCCGTACGCCGGGGTCCGTCGTGTTGCGGGTGGTACCCCACGCGCGATCTTCTCTAACCCTCACCGTAGACGCCGAACCGGGGCGACACGGGCAGTTCGCGAGCGGCAGCGGAGAGTGCCAGGATGGGTGGGTGATCCTGGTGGACACGTCCGGCTGGCAGTACCGGGACTGGCGCGGGCGCTTCTATCCGCAGGGGCTGCCGCAGCGGCTCTGGTTGGAGCACTTCGCAGCCGGCTTCGCCACGGTCGAGGTCAGGAGAACGCGTCTATCCCACCCTCACCGGCCGCCGCAACGGACCCCTGACCCGCCGAGCGCATGGCCTGGCGGGCTTCACTCCGATGAGCGTGATGTCTGTGAGTCATGACGATGACTCACAGACATCACGCTCATCGGTGGAAGTGGTTCCAGCGCTCGTCCCTGGCTAGCCGTTGGGCTTGGCGGCCAACAGCCCGCCGGGCCGGGCACCCGGTGTCGCGGGTGCCCGCCGCGGACGACTGAGCCCGCCCGACAGCGGTCGGGCGGGCTCGCGGTGTGTCAGACCGTCACGGCATCATCGTGGCGAGGTCCTTGGGCATGGTGTCCTTCACGTCCTGCCACTCACCCTGGGTGACGTGGCGGCGCAGGGTGTCCAGCACCACCTGCGTCACCCGCTCCGCGCCACCCTCCGCGTCGTACGGGAAGCCCTGCCGAACCTCGTAGAGGAAGTCGTCACGGTTGAGCTTGATCGGCACGTCGGACGGCACCCAGCCATCGAAGTAGATGCCGCGTACCAGCACCGGCAACTGCTGGGCGAACTCCACGCTCTCGTTCACCGGCAGCCGGTCGCGCAGCAGGTGCAGCACCGTGCGCAGGGCCGCGTACGACTGGTTGCGCCGTTCCTTCGGCCAGCCGTACGCGTTCTCGATGTCCTTGAGAATGAGGTTCGTCTTGTCCAGCGAGGACTCGAACGCCGAGATCATCGAGTCAGCCATCGGTCGACCCCCGTTCCGTGGTGTCCCACCGTCGGTCGTCGGCGCGACGCGGCGGCCCCACCGGGCCACGGCGGGCCCGCACCGGGCTGCCCTGTGGTGCGCGCCGGGCGTTGTCGGCCGTGCCGACCACGTGCAGGACGGCACCACGCCGTCGATCCGTCACCACTCGAACCGTCATCCCCGTCACCTCCGTGTCGTCTCCGGCGTCGGCCGCCCGTGGACGGCCGTACCCACCGCGTCCACCCTGCCTGTGGGTGGGGTGAGTCGTCCCCACCCTGATCGGGTGAGGTCAGTCGACGTCGAGGAGAGCCGCGAGGGTCGTGGCGTTGGTCTGCGCGTAGTCGCGGTAGCAGTTGTTCATGAGCACGTGGGTCTGGCCTGCCTCGTCGGCCAGCTCGCGCAGCTTCGGCGCCCAGTCGGCCAACTCGCGCCTGGAGTAGTGGTAGCCGAACTTCTCGTGGATGTCCTTGCTGGTCCACTTGTCGCTGTGCCCGTGGAAGCGCATGACCGCGAGGTCCGCGGTGGCGGCCAGCACCGGGGGCAGCGACGAACGGTGGCCCTGCGGCATGTCCACGCAGACGTACGGCAGTTTGTGCTCGCGCAGAAAGGCCAGGGTCTCGTCGGCGTTGTCGCCGTCGAACCAGGAGGCGTGCCGGAACTCGTACACCGGGCGCAGCGGCGCGCAGCGCTTCGCCACCTCCAGCAGGTACTGCTTGTTGGCCCGCTTGATGGTGAACCAGGGTGGGAACTGGAACAGCAGCGCGCCCAGCTTGTCGGCCTCGACCAGTGGGTCCAGCGCGCTCAGGAAACGCGTCCACACCTCCTCGTACGACTGCGCGGGCAGGTCGTCGGGGTAGACGTTCTTCTTGTCCGTCTCCGGGCGCAGGTCCTTGTAGAGCGCGCTGACCCGGGTGGGGTGCCCGGTCAGCAGGCTGAACGCCTTGACGTTGAAGGTGAAGCCGGCCGGGGTGCGTTCGGCCCACAGCCGCGCGGTCGCCTCGGCGGGCGGCGAGTAGTAGGTGGCGTCCACTTCGACCAGCGGGAACTGCTTGGCGTAGTAGGCCAGCCGCTTCTCCGGGGTGTCGGCGGTCTGCGGATACCACCCCGAGTCCAGCAGTGTGCGGTCGGTCCAGGACGCGGTGCCCACGAGGATGTCACCCATGGCTGAAGTCCATCGCGTCCCGGACCGACCGGCAACCGCTGAGGTGGCTCAGGCCGCCCGCCGCTCGCGAGTCTGCTTGCACGTCACACAGGTGGTGGCGGACGGGAAAATCTCCAGCCGCTCCACCGGGATCGCCGCCGAGCAGCCCTCGCACCAGCCGTAGGTGCCCTCCTCGAGCCGGCCGAGGGCGTGCTCGTACTGGGCGCGGCGGTCGAGGATGGTGCGCAACAGGGACTGGGCGGTGTCCCGCTCGGCCGTCTTGGTGCCGCTGTCGGCCTGGTCGTCCCCGGCGGTGTCGCCGACCTCCACCAGCCGCAGCACCTGGCTCTGGAGCACCGCGTGGTCGTACTCCGCGGTCAGCTCGTCGTAGCGTGCCTGGAGCGACTGTCGGATCTGGTCGATCTCCGTCTGGGACCGGGCCGTACCGACCGTGTCGTGGACGAGCATCGCTGCCTGCCTTTCCTGGGCCTGTGGCACAAGGTGAACCGGGTGCCGGCGGCGCGGGGCCCCGGTCACGGTCGCGTTCGGTGCGCGGGCGATCACCCGTGCTCTGTGAGCCGGGCGAGTACCCGCCGGACCAGCCGGGCAAACCGACAAATTCTCGGTTGTTGTCAGTCGTTCTCGCCGGGCTCCACGAGCGCCGGTCGGCGGGGGTCGTCGGCGCGTACCACGACGTCGGCGAAGCTCGCCGGGACGACCTCCTCGGCGTACCGGTCGAAGGCCGGCAGCGCCCACTGCTGGGCCGCTTCGGTGCGTCGGCGAAGCGCCGCCGGGGACAACTCCAGGTGGACGGTCACGTCGAACGGCAGGCCGCCGCCGAGCAGCAGTGAGCCGCTGACCAGGACGACACCGCCGGGTGCCAGGTCGACGTAGCGGGCACGGCTGGCCCGGTCGGCGTCGGCGTCCCAGAGCGACGGGAGCAGCCGGCCGCTGCCGCCCGCAGCGGCCGGGTCGAGCACCTCCCGGCGCAGCCCGGCCTCGTCGACCCAGGCCTCGTAGAAGGAGTCCGGGTTGGTGCGCCCCAGCTCGAAGCGCAGCGACGCGGGGCGCAGGAAGTCGGTGGCGCGGACGTGCAGCACCGGGTGGCCCTGCGCGCGCAGCGGGTCGACCAGCGCCGCGGCCAGCTCGTCGGCGCCGGCGGCGGGGGCGCCGTCCACTGCCACCCGCAGCCGCGCGGGCCCGGCGGCGGCGCTCGCGGCGCGGGTCGCCGCGTCGGCCAGCCGGCCGGTCAGCTCGGTGACGAGCAGGTCGGGCGAGATGGGGCGGATGCGCACCGAACCATCCTGCCCCGCGCCGGCTACGCGGGTGTCGCCGGTCAGCCGCTGCGGTCGATGGTGACCCGGGCGTCGTCGGCCAGCCGGTAACCCACGCCGTAGACGGTGGTGACCAGTGGGACGTCGACGCCGACCTTGCCGCGAAGCCGACGCACGTGCACGTCGACGGTGCGCACGCCGGCGTGCTCGTAGCCCCAGACAGCGTTGAGCAGTTGCAGGCGGGTGAACACCCGGCGCGGGTGGGCGACCAGGTGCAGCAGCAGGTCGAACTCCAGCCGGGTCAGCGGCAGCGGCTCCTCGTCGCGCAGCACCGAGCGCGACGAGGCGAGGATGTGCAGGGCGGGGATGGTCGGGCTGATCGGGCGGGCCGGCGACCGGTTGGCGGGCGCCTGGTCGGGGCGGCGTTCGGTCGGGACCGAGCCGATAATCACGCCTTCGCCCCGCTCCAGCATCTCGCGAGCGGCCTCCAACAGCCGGCGTGCCGCCGGGGTCAGCGACTCCTCACAGGCCAGCGGGATGGACAGCGTCACAGTGAGCACGGGCGCGGCGGTGTTCGCCGGGCGACGCTGGCCGCCGGGAGGTCGACCGGGCACCGCGGGTTGGGACGTATGCCATCCGGCACGCGACGAGGCGGGGCTGACCGACATGGTCCTCCTTGGGCTGGTCCGGGTATCTCCCCACGGCCCGGGACGCCGCTTCATCGATGCTTCCCGGCGCCTGGGCGAGGGTCAAGAGGCGGCTGCGTTGCATGAATGTGACAATTGACGAACGCATCGGAGCCGGATGCTCGCTCTGCGTACGAGTCCTGATGATTACAGCAGAGTCGTCGACATGCCCCGTTACGGGGGTCCCCGACCGGTTCACCAGGCGGTCACATCGCCTCTGGACCAGGGCTCAGCTGCTGTGATCCACGCTGATCAGGGCCTCGTCGGCCAGCCGGTAGCCGACGCCGTAGACGGTGGTGACCACCTCCGAGCCGGCCAGCTTGGCGCGCAGCCGGCGGACGTGCACGTCCACCGTCCGGGCCACCGCGTGCTCGTAGCCCCAGACGCTGGAGAGCAGTTGCAGGCGGGTGAACACCCGGCGGGGCCGCTCGGCCAGGAACAGCAGCAGCTCGTACTCGATGCGGGTCAACGCGATGGCCCGGTCACCCTGGCGGACCATCCGCGAGCCGGCCAGGATGCGGACGTGATCCGGCGCGGCGGGGCGCGGGGCCGGTCGCGGCCCCGACGCGGGCTCCTCCACGGCACGCAGTTGACCCTCCCCCGATTCGGCCAGCTCGCCGAGCAGTTGCACGAGCCGGGCCAGCCGGGGGCTCAGCGGCCCGGGGACGAGGTCGAGGGTGATGGTCAGGGTCGGGCTGGTGCGCGGACGGGCCGACGGGCGCACGCCGGGGTGACGGCGCGTGGGGATGGCGACGACGGACATGGTGCCTCCTGAGTGGCGGTACGCGCGCCACGCCGGGTGTGGCGTGACGGTCAGCGGCGCGCCCACCCGGCGTTGACCGGGGACGCGAGGGGTGAAGGGTGGTGCAGTGGGGTCGGGCCGAGGGCCGGTAGGCCGGCGATGCGCCAGGCCGCGAACCCACCGACCACATCGGTGGCCCGGTGCAGGCCGACGTCCTGCAACGCGGCGGCGGCGAGCGACGAGGTGTAGCCCTCCTGACAGACGATCACCACCGGCACGTCGTAGTCGACGGCCTGCGGCAGCCGGGCCGCGCAGCGTGGGTCGAAGCGCCACTCCAGCACGTTGCGTTCGACGATGAGAGAGCCCGGCACCACGCCGTGCGCGGCCCGCTGCGCCGCCGGGCGGATGTCGACGAGCAGCGCTCCGCTCCGGTACGCGAGGTGCGCCCGCTCCGGGTCCAGCCGGCGCAGCCGGGCCCGCGCGGCGGCCAGGATCTCGTCGATGCCCCGGGAGCCCGGTGGCGGCGGCACGGGGGCGGGACAGTGCTCGGCGGTTGTCTGCATTCTCGGATTCCTTCCGGTGACAGGGGGGTTCTCGGGGCGCGCGACTACCAGGACCGACCGGCCTCGGCGACCTCGGCGACCCGCAGCCGCCCGTCGAGGAGGTGATAGCGGGTCATCCGCAGCAGCGCCGGCCGGTAGACGTGCACGCTGACCGCCGGTTCGACGCCCCGGTTGGTCACCTGGTGCACGTGCCGGGGGCCGAAGCGGCGGCCCGCACCTGCCGGCAACAGTCGGGGGCGCAGTCGGCCGGCGCTGACCGTCTCCTCGGTGAGCACGCCGCTGACCACCCGGAACGCTCCGGAGGAGCCGCCGTGGTCGTGCAGGTCGGTGCCCTGCCCGGGCAGCCAGCTCAGCGCCCACACCTCGTGTTCGTCGCCGGCGGCGAGGCGGGCGTACCAGCGCTCGGCTGGATCGAAGCGCAGCGCGACCGGCCAGCCGGCCGGGTCGGCCCACCCGGCGGCAACGGTGAGCAGGTCGGGCTCCGGACGGTGGTGCGTCATGGCGGTTCCTCGCGGGTCGTTCGGCGGGGTGCTCTCGTACTCTAGACGGCAAAGCCTATAGGTATAGTAGGTAATTCCGTCTGATGGGACGCAGGTCATCCGCTCGGGTGAATCAGCGCAGCACCGGCGGGTCCGTGCGGTAGCCCGGCAACGAGGGCCAGCGCACTGTCAACACCACCGACGCGCGCTCGGCGAACCAGGAATGGTCCACCCCACGGGCCCACACCACGTAGTCGCCCGGAGCGGCCAGCCGTACCGTCCGGTCCGGCAGCTCCACCCGGAAACACCCCTCGATGAGTACGAGCAGAGTGGTGCGCACCTCGCCGGTCGCCCACCGCGCCCGGGCCTGCCCGGGCGGATGCACACCCCACTTCACCTCGACGTCGGTGCTGTGCCGGATCTCCCCCGGCGGCGCGAAGTGCCCGAGCAACCAACCAGCGTTGGTGGCGCCGTCGACGCCCGCGTTGCCCACGTACACCGTCTCACCCATCGGACCCCTCACCCTGCGCGCCGGCCGAGCAACCTATCAGGACCGGTGTGGCTAACCTGGACCGGTGACCGAGAACCTCGACGCCGAGACGCTGGCGTTCGCGCACCGGATGTTCGACCTGGCCCGCGCTGGCGCCACCGACGAACTGGCGGCGCAGATCGACGCCGGCCTGCCGGTCAACCTCACCAACGACAAGGGCGACACGCTGCTCATCCTGGCCGCGTACCACTCCCACCCGGACACGGTGGCCGCCCTGCTCAGCCGCGGCGCCGACCACACCCGAGCCAACGACCGAGGTCAGACCGCGTTGGCAGCGGCGGTCTTCCGCAGCAGCGCCGAAGCGGTCCGCGCACTCCTCGCCGCCGGCGCGGATCCGGCACACGGCAACCCGTCGGCCATCGAGACGGCGCGCTTCTTCGACCTGCCGGAGATGACAGAGCTGCTGCGCGTCGGCTGACACCGGCACGGCCGGCCGGTATACAGGGTCGGTGGAAGATCCCCTGCCGGAGCAGATGCGGACGGCCGCGACCGCGCTGCTGACCGCGCTCGACCCCGCCGCCCGCGAGAGCGCCGTGCACTCGTTCGACGACGAGGCGGCCCGACGCTGGCTGGAATACCGGCCCCGACCCCGACCGGGCGTCTGCCTCGGCGAACTCGACGTCACCGCCCGCAAGGCCGCGCACCGGTTGCTGGCCACCGCGCTCAGCCCCTCGGCGTACGCACAGGCGATGGCGATCATCTCGCTGGAGGAGGTGCTGGACCGGGCCGAGGGCTGGCAGCGCGGGCGGCACAGCGCCGACTACTGGGTGGCCGTGTTCGGTGACCCCGCACGCGACGACCGTTGGGCGTGGCGACTCGAAGGGCACCACCTGTCGGTGAACATGACAGTGGTGGACGGTCAGGTCTCCCCCGCGCCGATCTTCTTCGGCGCCAACCCGGCCGCGGTCCGCTACGCCGGCCGGCCGGTCTCCCGCCCACTCGGTGTCGAAGAGGACCTGGCCCGCGCCCTGCTCGACGCGCTGGGCCCCGCCGAGCGGGCCGCCGCGATCATCGCCGACGAGGCGCCGGCGGACATCATCAGCGCCACCCGCGGGCGGGTCGACGCGCCGCTGGAGCCCCTCGGCGTACCGGCACAGCGGCTGGGACCGACCGGCCGCGCCCTGCTCGACCAGGTGGTCGCCCTCTACCTCGACCGGTTGCCGCCTGAGCTGGCCATCCGGGAAGCGACCCGACTGGACTCCGGTCCGTTGCACTTCGCCTGGGCCGGCCCGACCCACCCCGGGCGGCGGCACTACTACCGGGTGCAGGGTGACGACCTGCTGATCGAGTACGACAACACCACAGCGGACGGCAACCACGCGCACACCGTGCTGCGCCGTCCCGCCAGCGACTTCGGCGCCGACGTCCTGGCAACCCACCACCAAACCCACCCCCACTAACCCCACCCGGCCCTCGCCCCGCCCCGCCCCGCCTCGCCCCGCCCCGCCCGGCCCCGCCCTCGTCGATCTTGCAGTTTCGGTGGTCGGATTGCCCTTCTGGACGGCTTTTGCCGGGACAGAAAGTGCAAGATCGACGCGTGCGGGGGGTGGGGGGGTGCGGGGTGGGGTGGTTCAGGGGTGGGTGGCCTCGATGAGGAAGCGTTGGGCGTGGGCGACGAAAGGGCCCTCTTCGGCGATGCGGTGGTGGAGGTCGCGCAGAGGTGCGCGGTAGCGGTCGACAGTGAACCCGGGCACGGTCCAGATCACCTTGCGCAGGAACCAGACCACCGCGCCGATGTCGGCGAACGTCGCCCGCAGCGTGGCCCACCGCAGGTCGACCACCCGCAGGCCAGCGGCCTCGGCGGCGGCGACCGCGTGTTCGGGGTGCCGCTGGGTCGGCGGTGGCAACGGCCCGAGGATCGCCTCACTCAGCTCCCGCATGGTGCCGGCGCCGATCTGCTGGGACAGGAACGTCCCTCCGGGCCGCAGCACCCGTGCCGTCTGAACCCAGTCGGTACGCACCGGATGCCGGCTGACCACCAGGTCGAACGAGGCGTCGCGAAACGGCAGCGGCCCGTCCGGGGCGACCGCGACCACCGTCGCGCCGACCCGACGCAGGGTCCGGCGGGCGACCTCAACGTTCGGCGGCCACGCCTCGGTCGCCGTCAGCAATTTTGGGGGACGCGGCACTTCGGCGAGCACCTCCCCGCCGCCGGTGTCCACGTCCAGCGCCGCGTCGGCCCGCGCCATCCGGTCGGCGACCAGCCGGGCGTACCCCCAGGGTGGACGCTCCTCGGTGGCCCGGCCGGCCAGCCAGTCGAAGCCCCAACCATCGACGGGCGCGGCGGCTGCCTCTGCGATCAAGTCCTCGGCGTCACGCTCAGCGGTCATGGCGGTCAGCCTCGCGGCCGGTCACCCGGCCGGCAACCCAATTGCCGCCGCCAGGCCGAGGGTGCCCGTGAGCCTCTGCTCCTCACGCGCGGACTGGAGGATCCGAGCGCCTTCGGGGCCCGTGTCGTGCGGCTCGGCCAGGTCCGCCCGGGGGAAGGCCCGCGAGCTGGCGAGGCGCGGTGTAAGCGGCGCCGTGCGGTGCCCAGGTGGCAGGCGCGAGATCTTCGGGAGCGAAGGTGTCAGCGGATCGTGGGCCGACCAGCCGTACGGATGCCGGCGAGCGCGTCCAGGCCGCCGGTCTCGGTACGTCCGCTGTCGAACTGACGCATCAGCCGTGCGCCCAGGTGCACGCCGACCGCGCCGACGGCCAACGCGACCAGCTCGGTGGCCAGGATCGTGACCGACGCGCCGCGTTGCGGGGAGTGTGACCGGACCAGGCAGGTGAGCAGGAACATGGCTGCCATCAGCGCGTTCACCAGGTTGAAGGCGACAGCGGTGCGGCGGGTACGGTCGCCCGGCACGTCCCACAGGTCGACCATGCCGGCCACGGCGGTCAGGGCGGCGGCGACGAGCGCGGCGACGCCAGTCCAGTAGCCGACCTCGCCGAGGAACGTGGGCCCGCCGACGACGTCGGTGAGGTCGAAAACGGTGGCGCTGACGAAGAGCCCGAGCGGGAACGTCACGAGCATTGGTTGGATCGGGTGCCCCTGCACCCGCAGCCGGCTCTGCATCGGTCCTCCCCCGGGTCGGCGCAGCTCACCTGACCAGAGTGCTACCCGAGGGCGGTCGCGACGAAACGATGCCGCCCGACTCGCCGGCAGCAGAAAGAACGGGCACCGAAGCCGCAGCGTGACCAGCGCTGATCAACTCGGGTTCCCGGAAGTCGGGGCGTCCGCGCGACTGTGACACCGCGGGTTCAAGGACTTCGCGTCGATCACGGGCGGCGCCACGGTGGAGATGCCGGCCGGGGTCAGTTGTCGCGTTGGCGGGAGACCGTCCGGACCAGGCGCTCGGCCACCTCGCGCAGCGGGATGTCGAGCGACGAGGCGGCGGTCCGCAGCACGTCGAGGGCCTCGGCCGGAGGGCACCCGCGCTGCGTCATGATGACGCCGACGGCCTGGCCCACCACCCCGTCGTGCAGGAGTGAGGCGTCCCGAACACCTGCGAGGGTGAGCTGTCGGTTGCGGTCACGGACGGCGGCGAGCAGCAGACCGGCGTGTTCGGCGAGCAGCATCGCGGTCAACTGGTGTTGCGGGGTCAGCAGGTCCGGCGCGGCGGCGTACAGGTTGATCGCCCCGATGACCTGGTCGTCGATGTCGACCGGTGCGGAGATCACCCCGCGTACGCCGAGGTCGCGGGCGTGCGCCGTCCAGGCCGGCCAGCGGGGCTCACCGGTCAGGTCGGCGGCGAGGATCATCTCGCGGAGGTGGATCGCGCTCATCGCCGGCGTGTCCGGCCCGTGTCGCAGGTCGTCCAGCCCGGCCAGCCCCTCGTCGGAGGCGGCCACCCCGGCCGGCTCGCCGGCCCGCAGGGCGGTGAACCCGCACCAGCGCACCCCGGCGACGGCGTCCCGCGTGACGCGGACCAGGGCCAGCAGCGCCTCATCAAAGTCGGTCAGGGCGATCAGCCCGGCAGTCAGCTCCCGCAACAGTGCGGCTGCTTCGAGCACACCAAGGGTGTGCACCACCGGTTCCCGCGTGTCGAGGTTCACCGGTTCGCAGCCTCCGTGCCGTCTCGCGCCTGACCGGTACGCTTCGTCACCTGTGTCATCGTCTGCTCTCTCCCGACTCGACCGACCAGCCCTACTACCCTGGGAAACCTGGGTCGAAACGGCGTAAATCGGGGCCCCGGTCGCGCGCGGAAGCGCGGCCGGGGCCCCGAGCGTCGAAACGTCAGCGCGAGCCGCCGCCGAGCCGCCGCCCGATCGACGCGATCAGACGGTCGAGCTCGGACCCGAACGGGTTGTCGTGCACCAGGTACGTCCAGGTCGCGGTGGGCCGGACCAGGGTGCCGTCGTCGGCCTGCCAGTCCTCATCGAATTCGGTCTCGGTGAAGGTGGCGATGGTGCGGGCCTCGATCTCCGGGATCAGGTCGTTGAACGCCGGTACCGCAGCCCGGTGGAACTCGTCCAGCGGGTCGAGCCGGCCCAGTGCGCGCAGGTGCACGCCCTCGCGGACCTCGGACAGCTCGGCCAGGTGCTCGGCCCAGAGACGGTCCAGGTGGTAGAGCGCGATCGACCGGGCGGCACGGGCGAGCAGGTCCTCGTCCATCTCGCCGGCCTTCTCGGGCTCCTTCTCCAGCAGCATCACCGCGGCCACGTCGCTGGTCAGCAGCCGCTCCCGGCGCGCGGCAAGGGCCTTGCGCTGCTGCTCGATCACCACGCTGTAGCGCCAGGTGTTGCGGTGGATCTCGTGGTTGACGCCCTCGGCGACCCGCTGGGCGTGCTCCACCGCGTAGTCGACCTGCTCGTCGGTCACCAGACCGTCGGCGTTCATCCGCGGTGACGCCGGCACCGAGTCGGCGGCGTGCCGGACGACGAGGTCGTCCTCCAGGCTGACGAAGAAGACCGAGCCACCCGGGTCGCCCTGCCGGCCGGCCCGACCACGCAACTGGTCGTCCACCCGGCGGCTGTCGTGCCGGCCGCTGCCGATCACGTAGAGCCCGCCCAGCTCGGCGACCCGCTCCTGGTCGGTCTGGTCGCTGCCGCCGAGGCGGATGTCGACGCCACGGCCGGCCATCTGGGTGGAGACGGTGACCGCGCCGTACGCGCCGGCCTCGGCGATGATCGTGGCCTCTTCGTCGTCGTTCTTGGCGTTCAGCACGACGCACGGCACCCCGGCGGCGTTCAGCCCGGCGGCGAGCCCCTCGGACTCCTTGACGTCCAGGGTGCCGATCAGCACCGGCCGCCCCTTGGCGTGCGCGCGCTGGATCTCGTCGACGAGCGCCTCGTCCTTCTCCGCCCGGGTGGCGTAGATGCGGTCCGGCTCGTCCTCGCGGATGCACGGGGTGTTCGGCGGGATCACCGCGACCTCGAGGCTGAAGAACTCCCGCAGTTGGTCGCCGACGAGCACCGCGGTGGCGGTCATCCCGCACACCTTCGGGTAGAGCGCGATGTACGCCTGCATGGCGATGGTGCCGAGCACCTCGCCCTCGGCGGTGGCGTCCAGCCCCTCCTTGGCCTCGACAGCGGCCTGGAGACCGTCCGGCCAGCGGCGGCGCTGGGCCACCCGGCCGCGCATCTCGTCGACCAGCTCGACGGAGCCGTCCCGGACGATGTAGTCCACGTCACGGTGCAGCAGGGCGTGCGCGTGCAGCGCCACGTTGACCGCGGAGAGCTGCTCGACGTGCTCCTCGTCGTACAGGTCGATGCCGAGCTTGGCCTCCATGGCGGCCAGGCCGGCGGAGGTGAACGCCACGCTGCGCCCGTCCTCAGCGACCGTGTAGTGCTTGTCCTTGCGCAGGCCACGGACGAGCGCGGCGGCGGCGTGCACCGGGTCCTGCTCGCCCGGCACCGCGCCGGCCAGGACCATCGGCACCCGGGCCTCGTCGATCATGATCGAGTCGGCTTCGTCGACGATGGCGGTGGTCAGCGCGGGCTGCACCCGGTCTGCCACGTCGGTGACCAGCTGGTCGCGCAGGTAGTCGAAGCCCGCCTCGCTGACCGAGACGTAGGTGACGTCGCAGGCGTACGCGTCACGCCGCTCCTGCGGGGTGGAGGCCTCGTTGACCCAGCCGACGGTGAGGCCGAGCAGGGTGTAGACCGGCTCCATCCACTGGGCGTCGCGGCGGGCCAGATAGTCGTTGATGGTGAGCACGTGCACCGGGCCGTTGCCGAGCCGGACGTGCCCGTACGCGGCGATCGTCGCGGTCAGTGTCTTGCCCTCACCGGTGGCCATCTCGGCGACCTTGCCGGAGAGCAGCGACATCGCGCCGAGCAGCTGCACGTCGTACGGCCGCTGGTCGAGGCCGCGGCGGGCGGCCTCACGGCCGACGGCGCAGATCTCCTCGTAACCGGCGGCGGCACCCGCTGCCGCCGTCAGCTCGGCGTCGTCGAGCGCGGTGAGCTCAGCCTCGCGCGCCTCGATCGCCGGCAGCAGTTTCTCCAGCGGAGCAAGATCCACGGTCGAGCCGGGGCGCTGGAGGAACCGCCGGAACTTGCTCTTGAACCGTTGCGACACACCCATGAGCGGCAACGGTACGCGATTCTGGCCGGCGTGCGCGGCCCGGTCGCCCGGCAAGTTCGCCGCGGCCGGGCGTCGGTCACCCGACCAGCAGTTGGTGACTGGCGAGTTCCCGGTACAGCGGGTCGGTGGCGGTCAGTTCGGCGTGGGTGCCCACTGCCACGACCCGGCCGCCGTCGAGGACGACGATCTGGTCGGCGTCGACCACGGTGGCGAGCCGGTGCGCCACGATCAACAGGGTCCGGCGGACGGCCACGGCGTCGATGGCGCGGCGCAGCGCGACCTCGTTGCGGGAGTCGAGGTTGCTGGTCGGCTCGTCGAGCAGCAGCACCGGCGGGCCGGCGAGCAGCGCGCGGGCGATGGCCAGCCGCTGCCGCTCACCTCCGGAGAGCAGCACTCCGCCCTCGCCCACCTGCACGTCGAGGCCGAGCGGGGTGCGCTGCGTCAGGTGGCCCAGGTTGACCTCGTCCAGGACGTCGCGCAACCGGTCGTCGCTGGCGTCCGGTGTGGTGATCAGAAGGTTCTCCCGCAGCGTGCCGGCCAGCACCGGAGCCTCCTGCTCGACGTAGCCGAGTCGGGCCCGCAGCGCGTCGCGGGGCAGGTCCCGTACGTCGGTGCCGTCGAGGCGGACCGCGCCGGCGCTCACCTCGTAGAAGCGCTCGACCAGGGCCAGCAGTGTGGACTTGCCGGCGCCGGACGGACCGACCAGGGCGGTCCGGGTGCCGGCGGCGACGGCGAAGCTGACCTCGTGCAGCACCGGCTCGCCGCCCGGGTAGCCGAAGCCGACCCGGTCGAACTCGATCATCGGGGTCGGGCGGCGCGGGGTCGCCGTCGCGCTGCCGGGCGCCGGCCGGTCGTCCGCGCCCTCCGCGGGGACGGCAAGGATCTCCTCGATCCGCTGGAGAGCGCCCAGGCCGGACTGCAACTGGGTGTACGCCCGCAGCACCTGCCCCAACGGCAGCGCCAGCAGGAACAGGTACATGACGAACGCGACCAGGTCACCGACCGAGATCGCCCCGGCCGCGACCCGCGCCCCGCCGATGCCGAGCACCAGCAGGAACGCGCCCTGCACGGTGACCGAGCCGATCGGGCCGACCACAGCCTGCACCCGGGCCACCCGCAGCCCCGCCGCGTACGCCTCGCGCGCGCTGCCGGTGACGGTCTGCGTCTCCCGGGTCTCGGCGCGGCTGGCCCGGATGGTCCGGGCCGCCGAGATGGCCCGCTCCACCGCCGAGGTCATCTCGCCGATCCGCTCCTGGGCGAGCCGGGCAAGCGCCCGGACCCGGCGGGCGAAGGTGGCGGCGAAGATCAGCCCCAGCGCCACCCCGAGCAGGGTGACGCCGAACAGCAGCGGGTCGAGCAGCACCATTGCCGTGCCGGCGCCGACCACCGTCACCGCCCCGGTGACCGTCTCGAACAGCCCGGAGGTGACGACGGCGCGCAGCAGTGTGGTGTCCGAGCCGACCCGGGAGAGCAGGTCGCCAGTGCGGCGGCGGTCGTACTCGGCGATGGGCAGCCGCAGCAGGTGGCCGGCGAGCCGGCGCCGGGTGCCCAGCACCACTCCTTCGGCGGTGCGTTGCAGCAGGTAGTCCCGCAGCCCGCCGATCGCCGCGCCGAGCACCACGAGGGCCACCAGCACCGCCACCAGCCGGGACACGCCCTGCTCGGCGCCGATCCGCTCGAGCACCGACCGGGTGAGCAGCGGCTGCGCCAGCGACGCCGCCGAGCCGATCAGCGACAGCGCGCCCACCACCACCAGGGTGCCGCGGTGCTCCCGCAGGTACGGCAGCAACGCGGCCAGGCCGACCGACCGGCCCACGGGGCTGCCGTCGGCCGGCCGGTCGGTCGAGGTGTCGCCGGGAACCGGCCGTTCCTGCACGGTGCTCATGTCGCGAACGGTAGCCGCCCCCGGCACGCGGCGACGGCGGGTCAGGCGGCGAGGACCACCTGAAGCTCCTGGCGGCGACGGGCGGCCAGGTCGGTGAGGAGGGCGGGCGCCTCGTCGAACGGCACCACCGCCGAGACGAGGTGCTTACGGATCGCGTCGCCGTACGTCCGGAGCAGGTCAACGGTCTCGGCGGAGAGCCGTTCGCGGTCCCAGGTGGGCGCGAGCCCGCGAGGCACCCGGCCGATCTGGGCGCAGCGCAGCGACAGCCCGTTGTGGTGGAACTCCTCACCGAGACGGACCGCGTCCGCGCCGCCCTGGTAGAAGGCGAGGTCGATGACGGTGCCCTGGGGCCGCAGCAGCCGCAGGGCGAGGTGCAGCGCCCACGCCTGCCCCCGGCACTGGAACACCACATCGGCACCCCGGTCGCCGGCGGCGTGCGCCCAACGGGTCTTGAGCACCACCGCCGGGTCGTCCGCGTCGGGGTCGAGGGTTTCCAGACCGAGCGCCTCGGCGACCTGGCGGCGGTGCGGGGTGGGGTCGAGCACCACCACCGACGCGGCGCCGTTGCGTCGGGCGAACAAGGCCGTCAGCAGCGCCACGACACCGGAGCCGACGACGGCGACCCGCCGGCCGCGTACCCCGTCGCCGAGCGCGCGGACGTCGGTGCCGTGCAGGTCGGCGGCGGCGTGCAGCAGACCGTTGGCGCAGATCGGGCCCATGTGCGCGACGTAGACGCCGAGCAGAGGGTCCAGGTCGTCGGGCAGCGCCACGAACCGTTCGGCGACCGGGTCGGCCAGCCAGCCGGTGCGGTGCCCGTACGTCATCGCGCCGACAGTGCCCACCGCGACGGCCGGCGTCTCGCTCTCCACCACCCGGCCGACCTGCATGTAGCCGAGTCGGGTCACCGGGTAGGGGGTGCTGGCCGCGCCCGGCTGGAACAGGCCCAGGTCGGGGTTCCAGGTGACGTTCAGGTAGGGGTTCGTGCCCTTGACGTAGCTCAGCTCCGTGCCGGCGGAGACACCGCTGAACAGCGTCTCGACCCGGAACGTGCCGGGGCGCAGCGGGGCGGCGTCCTGCTCGACCAGGTCGACCCGGCCGGGGCCGGTGACCACCACGACCTTGTCACGCATCGACTGACACCCCGGTGGTGAGCACTGCCGGCGCGGTCGCGGTGGCGAGCCGCACCGTGGTGCCGGTACGGGCCGAGTCGGCGACCGCGAGGGCCAGGCGCTGGGTGGCGAGGGCCTCGGCGTACGGCACGCGCACGTCGTCGCCGATGCCACGGACGGCGTCGACGAAGGCACGGTCCACCGCCACCCGGGCGGCTTCCGGGTCGGCGGGAACGTGTCGTTCGCCGTCGGCGTCGCGGATCGACAGCCCCTCCTCGGTGATCGCGAGGGCCAGCCCGTCGGCGAGGATCTCCAGGCCGGCACGGTGCTTCCAGCCGAGGACGCAGGCGGCGCTGAGCGTGCCGACCGCGCCGTCGGCGAAGCGCAGCGCGGCGGTGGTCACCGAGTCGATGTCGGCGCCGTCGACCGGCGGTGGGGTGCCGTTGCCGTACGCGGTGACCTCGGTGACCTCGCCAGCCAGCACGCGGATCAGGTCGAGCACGTGGGCGGCCTGCTCGACCACCGGCCCGCCGGAGCGGTCCCGCCGCGACCACCACGCCACCGGGGGCACCTTGTCCAGCCAGGCGCCGCTGACCATTCGCACCGGACGGTCGGCGAGCAGGTCGCGGGCCTGGTCGAGCACGCTCAGGTAGCGCCAGTGGTGGCCGACGGCGGTGCGCAGCCCCCGCCGCGCGACCAGGTCGGCGATCCGCTCGGCGGTGCTCAGGTCCACCGCGACGGGCTTCTCCACGAACATCGGCACCCCGGCCTCGATGACCGCCTCCTCGGCGGGACCGTGCGCGAACGGTGGCACGCAGACGTACACGGCGTCCAGACCGGTCGCCAGCAGCGCGGCGACGTCGGCGAAGGCCCGCCCGCCGTGCTGGGCGGCCAGCGCGGACGCCGCCTCCGGCGCCACGTCGGTGACCCCGACCAGCTCGACGTCGTCGAACCCGGCCAGCACCCGCGCATGACGCTGTGCCACGCCGCCGGCACCGACCAGCCCCACCCGACAGTTCCGCATCCCCACACCCCTTCGAAGACATTTCATCTGCGATGGGAGCAGTCCCCTGAGCTGTGCGCAATCAAACGTTCATCGCCCGGGAACGAATTGTCGTCACCTCTGTGATCAAGCTGTTGCCGAGAATGCGGTTAGTGGGTGATGAGGAATGGGAACAACCAAATTTGGTTTTTCCACGCACGAACGGAGGGGGTGCCCGTGCGGGATATGACATCGACTGTGTCGCCTGTGGTCGAGGCGTGGGCTACGTACCGGACGACGGCGGCGGCCGACTGGCCGACCCGTCGGCTGATGCGCGCCAAGGGCGAGACCCGGGTCAGCGTGGTGCTGCCGGCGCGCAACGAGGAGGCCACCGTCGGCGCGATCGTGTCGACGATCCGGGAGCACCTGATGGATCGGGTCGCACTGGTCGACGAGCTGATCGTGGTGGATTCCCGCTCGACGGACCGGACCGCGCAGGTGGCCCGTGCCGCCGGCGCGGAGGTGGTCAGCCAGGACGCGATGACCCGGGGGTTGCCCCGGCTGACCGGCAAGGGCGACGCGCTCTGGGCAGGGCTGGCCGCCGCCGAGGGAGACGTGGTGGCGTTCATCGACGCCGACCTGCGGGAGTTCCGGCCGCACTTCGTGAGCGGGCTGCTCGGGCCGCTGTTGACCGACCCGTCTGTCGACTTCGTGAAGGGCTTCTACCACCGCCCTCTGGTGGGCACCGCCAGCGTGGAGCAGGACGGCGGGGGCCGGGTGACCGAGTTGATGGCCCGACCGCTGCTGAATCTCTTCTGGCCCGAGCTGGCCGGCTTCGTGCAGCCGCTCGCCGGCGAGTACGCGGGCCGCCGGGACGTGCTGGCCCAGGTGCCGTTCGTCTCCGGGTACGGGGTGGAGACGGCCATGATGATCGACCTGCTCGACCTGGTCGGCCTGGACGCGCTCGCGCAGGTCGACCTCGGTGAGCGCAAGCACCGCCACCAGGACACCGCCGCCCTGGGCCGGATGTCCGCGCAGATCATGCTGACGGCCTGGACCCGGCTGCAACGGCGCGGCTGGGCGACCCCCGGGTTCGCGCCGGAGTCGTTGCTGACCCAGTTCCGTCGCGGTGGTTCCGACACCCTGCCGAACCTGGACCGCGAGATCGTGGTCAGCGACGTGTCCATCGAGGAACGCCCGCCGTTGGCCGAACTGCGCCACCGGGTGCCCCGCCGCCGGGTGGCCGCCGCGTGAGCGCCAGGAGCCTCACCGTGCTGATGAACGCCGGGCCGTGGCTGTCGGTGCCACCGCCCGGTTACGGCGGCATCGAGAACGTCATCGCCACGTTGGTGCCGGAGCTGCGGCGACTGGGCGTACGGGTGGTGCTCGCCTCGGTGGGCAGCAGCACCCTGCCGGTGGACGAGCAGATCTCGGTCTTCGCCGACGGCCAGTTCGCCGCGTTGCAGCGGCCGTACAACCAGGTCTGCGGAATCGCCCAGGCGCACCTGGCCGGGGTGGTCCGCGAGCTGCACTCCCGCGACGACATCGACCTGGTGCACGATCACGTCGAGGCGGTCGGGCTGGCCACCCTCGCCGCGATGGGGCCGTCCGGGCCGCCGACCCTGCACACGCTGCACTGGGACCTGGCCAAGCACCCGGCGCTCTACGGCAGCCTGGACGGCGGCGACCGGGTCCGGGTCAACGGCGTCTCCGCGTCGCAGCTGGCCCGCGCTCCGCTGGCGCTGCGAGAGCACTCGGTGGGGCACGTGCACCTGTCCACGCCGCTCGCCGTCGACGCCGACCGGCGGCCCCGACCGGACAAGGGCGAGCACCTGCTCATCCTGGGCCGGATCAACCCGGGCAAGGGGCAGGACGTGGGTGCCCGCCTCGCGCACCGGGTCGGTATTCCGCTGGTGCTGGCCGGCCCCGTCGGCCCGTACCACCGGCCAGCCGACCTGGCCGCTGCCGGCGACGAGGCCCGGCAGAACCCGGACGTGCGGTTCTTCCTCGACGAGGTGGCACCGCACGTCGACGGTGACCTGGTCCGCTGGGTCGGCACCGTGGCCGGCCAGGAGCGCGACGACCTGCTCGCCAGCGCCCGCGCGTCGCTGTTCCCGCTGCGATGGGAGGAGCCGGGCGGCACTGCTGTCGTCGAGTCGCTCGCCCTGGGTACGCCGGTGGTGGCCACCTCCCGGGGTTGCCTGCCGGAGCTGATCGAGCACGGCCGTACCGGGCTGCTCACCACCGACGAGGAGGAGTTGGGTGACCTCGTCCTCGCCGCCGAGTTGCTCGACCCCGACGAGTGCCGGCGGGTGGCCGCGCAGCGCTTCACGCCTGCGGTGATGGCGCAGCGTTACGTCGAGCTGTACGAGCGGGTCCGGCAGTCGGCGAGCGCCCCGAGGTTGCTGCCGGCCTGACCGGGGGCGGCGCCAGCCGGTTTGCCGGCCGCACCGGCGGGTAGCCGGCAGCGCTCATGCCCGCCGCGCGACGAGGAGCCGGGAATGGTCGGACCGATGGCGCACTCCCGGGCCCGACCCAACCCGGCCGACGGCAAACCGCCGGTCCGTCGCGCCGCGGCGACGGTGGGCGTGCTGTTCCTGCTGGTCGGTGTGCTCGGTTTCGTGCCGGGGATCACCACCGGCATGGACGCGCTGCGCTTCGCCGGCCACGACTCGGGCGCGTACCTGTTCGGCGTCTTCCAGGTGTCGGTGCTGCACAACCTGGTGCACCTGGCGGACGGGGTGGTGGGTCTGCTGCTGGCCCGGACGGTCACCGGTGCTCGGGCGTTCCTGATCGGCGGCGGCGCGGTCTATCTGGTGCTCTGGCTCTACGGGCTGGCGGTGGACCACGACACCGGGGCGAACGTGCTGCCGGTCAACGACGCCGACGGCTGGCTGCATCTGGGGCTCGGCGTCGGCATGATCGCCCTGGGCGTCCTGACCGGCCGGCCTCGTCGCTGACCTGGGGTTGCGGCGACGTGACCTGCCTCGCCCCGCTGTCGGTCCGGTTTGATTGGGAGCGGCCTCGGGTAGTTGGCAGATCCCGACCCAGTGAGCAGCGAATTGAGGCGCCGATGTCGAGCGGGATCACCTGCGAGGTGCGTACCACCGCACCGGTGGCGGTCGTCCGGCTCACCGGCCCCCTGCACCTGGGCACGATGCGCTCGGTGCACCGGGCGCTCAGCGACGCGTTGGTCGACCAGCCGGAGGCGCTGGTGGTCGACATGGCCGGGGTGCGCGTGGAGGACCGGTTGGCGCTGTCGGTGTTCGCCGCGACAGCCCGCCGGGCCGAGGAGTGGCCGGCGGTGCCGGTGCTGCTCTGCTCCCCGTCGCCGATCGCCGCCCGATGGCTGGCCGAGTCGACCGCCTGCCGGGTGCTTCCGGTCTCCGCGGACTGCGCGGAGGCGACCCGGTTGGCCGGCACGACGTCCCCGTTGCGGATGCGGGCCCGGCTGGAGCCGGTGGCCGGTGCCTGCCGGCGGGCCCGGGAGCTGGTCACCGAGGCGTGCGCGCGGTGGAATCTGCCCGACGCGTCCGGCCCGGCCGCGCTGGTGCTCAGCGAGCTGGTCGGCAACGTGGTGCGCCACGCCGGCACGCCGATGCAGGTGACGGTGACCCTGCGCCGGCCGTACCTGCACCTGGCCGTGGTGGACGGCAGCAGCGCCGAGGCCCGTGCGGGTGGGACGGACCTGCACGCCGAGGGTGGGCGAGGGTTGATGCTGGTCCGGGAGCTGACCCAGCGGTGGGGCAGCGTGCCGGCCGGTCAGGGCAAGGCCGTCTGGGCGATGCTGCCGGCAACCTGAGCGTTCGAGGTGCTTGCAGCGGTCCTGGCGATCTGCCCGAAATTACCGTCATTGGCTGGTTACATGGTGTGAGGGTGGGTAGAGCACGCCCGTCCTTTCTGCCGTCACGACGGGGTGAGCAGCCATGCCCAAGCGGGTAACCACAGAACCCGGTCGAGATCGGGGCCCGGCGATCCTGGCACCGGCCCGCTTCGGGGGCTTCCCGGGACCGGTACGCGCACCGGTTCCCGGCAGCTCGTTGATCAAGTTCCTGGCCACGACCGACCACAAGCAGATCGGCCTGCTGTATCTGCTGACCTCCTTCGGCTTCTTCCTGTTGGCCGGCCTGGAGGCGATGGTGATGCGGGCCGAACTGGCCCGCCCGGGGATGCAGATCCTGTCCCCGGAGCAGTACAACCAGCTCTTCACCTCGCACGGCGCGGTGATGCTGCTGCTCTTCGCCACGCCCGCGGCGTTCGGGTTCGCCAACTACATCGTGCCGATCCAGATCGGCGCGCCGGACGTGTCGTTCCCCCGCCTCAACGCACTCGCCTACTGGCTCTACCTCTTCGGCGGGCTGATGGTGGTCGGCGGCTTCCTCACCCCGCAGGGGTCGGCGGACTTCGGCTGGACCGCGTACACCCCACTGAGCAGTGTCGAGAACAGCCCCGGGGTGGGCGCGAACATGTGGGTGCTCGGCCTGGTCGTCTCCGGGCTCGGCACCATCCTCGGCGCGGTCAACCTGATCACCACGATCCTGACCCTGCGCGCCCCCGGCATGACCATGTTCCGAATGCCGATCTTCACCTGGAACATGCTGTTCACCAGCGTGCTGGTGATCCTCGTCTTCCCGCTGCTGGCCGCCGCGCTGCTGGCGCTCTCGGCCGACCGGTTGCTCAACGCGCACGTGTACGACGCGGCCACCGGCGGCCCCATGCTCTGGCAGCACCTGTTCTGGTTCTTCGGCCACCCCGAGGTCTACATCATCGCGTTGCCGTTCTTCGGCATCATCACCGAGATCATCCCGGTCTTCTCCCGCAAGCCGCTCTTCGGCTACACCGGGATCGTGCTGGCCACCATCGCCATCACCGTGCTGTCGATGACGGTCTGGGCGCACCACATGTTCGCCACCGGCCAGGTGCTGCTGCCGTTCTTCAGCATCCTGAGCTACCTGATCGCGGTGCCCACCGGTGTGAAGTTCTTCAACTGGATCGGCACCATGTGGAAGGGTCAGCTCACCTTCGAGACGCCGATGCTGTTCGCCATCGGCTTTCTGGTCACCTTCCTGCTCGGTGGCCTCACCGGAGTCCTGCTGGCCAGCCCGCCGGTCGACTGGCACACCCACGACAGCTACTTCGTGGTGGCGCACTTCCACTACGTGGTGTTCGGCACCGTGGTCTTCGCCCTGTTCGGCGGCTACTACTTCTGGTGGCCGAAGATGACCGGGCGGTTGCTCGACGAGCGGCTCGGCAAGGCGCACTTCTGGACCATGTTCATCGGCTTCCACGGCACCTTCCTGGTGCACCACTGGCTGGGCGCCGAGGGCATGCCGCGCCGGTACGCCGACTATCTGCCCACCGACGGCTTCACCACCCTGAACACCATCTCCACGATCTTCTCGTTCATCCTCGGCCTGTCCACCCTGTTCTTCATCTACAACGCCTGGAAGTCCTGGCGGTACGGGGCGATGGTGACGGTGGACGACCCGTGGGGCTTCGGCAACTCCCTTGAGTGGGCCACGAGTTGCCCGCCGCCGCTGCGCAACTTCGACCGGATGCCCCGGATCCGCTCCGAGCGCCCCGCCTTCGACCTGAAGTACGGCCCGCTCGTCGCCGATCTGGGGCGCGACCTGCCGCAGCGCACCACCAAGCCGCCGCAGCAGTTCGCCGAGGAGTTCCGGCTGGAGCACCACACCCCGGAGTCGCCGGCCGCCGAGGGCGCGCACGGCGCGCGCGACGCTGTCGACTACCAGCCCGCGCCGCGCTCCGGGGCCCGGCCGGTGGACGTGCCGGAGCCCGAGGGCGTCCGCCGGCCGAGCTTCGAGCAGTCCGACCCGCCGCAGGACGCCGAGGACGCGCCGAAGCCGCACGAGCGCTGGCGCCACCCGCACGGCGACGGCAACACCGAAGAGCGCTGACCAGGGGTACGCGCGAAAGGGCCGACACCCAGTGGGGTGTCGGCCCTTCGCCTGTCCGTGTTTGTCAGTCCCGGGCCGGCGCCAGGCCGGCGGCGGTGAGCGAACGGCGTACCGCGGGCTGGACCCGGGTCAGCCGCAGCGGCACCCCGGTCCGCTCCGCCGCGTCCCGACCGGCCATCAGCGCGGCGATCCCGCCGGCGTCGAAGCCACCCGCGCCGACGAGGTCGACGACCACCTCGCTGGGCTGGCCGGTGACCGCCTCCAGCATGGCCCGGCGCAGCTGGTCCGCGCCGTCGCGGTCGATCTCGCCGCCGACCTCGACCACCACCGAGTCGCCGTTCTGCTTGACCGAGATCCGGGTCTTGCCCGGGTCGGGTTCGGCGGCGCCGTTCTGCCATGGCGGCGGCGCGTCGGCGAGCATCGCCTGACGCAGCCAGGTGAGCGCCCGCGACAGCAACCGGGACACGTGCATCTGCGAGATGCCGAACCGGGCGGCGATCTCGGCCTGGGTCTGGTTGCCGTAGAAGCGCATCGCGAGGATCCGTCGCTCACGCCAGGGCAGTCGGTGCAGCAGACCACTGACCGTCACCCGGTCGTCGACCGACTCCAACGCGTTGTCGGACTCGCCGACCAGGTCTCCGAACTCGGCGGAGCTCTCCCCGCCCACCGGGGCGTTCAGCGAGGCCGGGCTGTATCCGGCCGCCGATTCCAGGGCGGCGAGGATCTCCTCCTCCGGTGTCTCCAACCGGGCCGACAGCTCGGCCACGGACGGGGCCCGGGACAGTTCGCTGGTGAGCGCGGCGGTGGCCTGCCCCACCTCGAGGATCAGGTCCCGCAGCCGGCGGGGCACGTGCACGCCCCAGGTACGGTCCCGGAAGTGCCGTTTGATCTCGCCCACGATGGTGATCGCGGCGTACGCGGTGAAGGAGCCCCGTTCGGGGTCATAGCGGTCGACGGCGTTGACCAGGCCCAGCCGGGCCACCTGCTCCAGGTCCTCCAGCGGCTCCCCCCGCCCCCGGTACCGGCGGGCCAGCCGGCCGGCGAACGGCAGCGCGAAGCGCACCAGGTCGTCCCGGGCCTCCCCCCGCCGCTCCGGCGGCAGCCCGGCGATCCGGGCCGCGTACGCCATCGCCGCCGCGTCGAGGTCCTCCAGACCCCGATCGTTGGGCGGTGGTGGGGTCGTGGTCGTGGTCGTGCTCGTCTGTCCGAACATCCGCGCCTCCCTCAGGAAGGTCCCCCGCCCGGATCGGGAAACCGGTCGTGCGCGTGGTCGAGCCACGCACCGGGCCGGAAAGTGGGTCAGTGACTGGGATGCCAGCGGGCGACAACACCTCTACGCAGCGCAATCAGGCCATCGCAGCCAGCGATGTTCCCGCTCCGTAGGTACTCAATCACGGGACCCCGGGTTCGCGAGGAAGTTTCGGCGTCCTCCGTCTCAGGAGACCAACAACCCCTGGTGGCCGCCGCTGTCGCGGAGCACGGCCAGCGCCTCGGCGACCCCCAGCGGGGGCGGCGCCGGCAGGTCGTACGGCTGGGCGCGCAGCACCTCGGTGGCCCGGCGGGTGGGCACCGAGGTGACCGGGTACCCGCGGGCGGTGGTGCGGTCCAGCGCCCGACGCCGCCGGCCGAACCCGGCGACGGCCAGCCACTGCGGCAGCCCGGCCAGCGCGGGTGAGCGCACCCCGGGCGGCTCGGGCAACACGTCCACCGAGCTGAAGGGCTCGCTGCCGGCCAGCCACCACTCGGCCTCGTCGACGCTGCGGCGGGTGGCGTTCTCACACCAGTACGGCACCAGCCCCGCCCGCACCACCTGCCACGGGTCGAGCAGTCGACCGCACTCCACCACCAACCGGTCACCGGTCTTGCCGGCGCGCCGCAGCCACCGCCGGTACAGGTCGGCCACGCCCGCGCTCAGTGCCGCCGGCCGGGGCACCAACACCCGGTGCAGCGGATGCTGGTGCCGGGTGGACCAGTCCCGCGCGGCCAGCTCGAAGCCCGAGTCGACGCCGTGCTCGGCGTACGCCGACGGCACGGACACCTCCGGCGGCTCCCATCGGGTCGCGTCCCCGCCGACGGAGCGCAGCACCTGCCGCAACGCGTGGCTGTCCGGGTGGAAGTCCACCGGGTCCAGCCCACTGCCCGGGCAGCCGATTTGGAAGCTGTGCCCCGGTCCGCGCTCCAGCACCGGCCAGGTGCGTGCGTCGCGGACCAGCAGCACGGGGGCACCCGGCACCAGCCGGTCGGCCAGGAACCGCGCGTACGCGGCCGGTAGGGCCCTCCACGTGGCGGTCAGCGACACGGTCGCCCCGGTCAGCGCGCCACGGCTGGCCGGGCAGTGCACCTGGCGCAGGTGCAGGTCGGCGTTGCCGACGAGCAACCGGGCGGAGAGTGCCGCGCCATGCTCCGCGGCGTCCGCAGGGCGGTCCACCGCGCCGTTGGACCAGTGCACGGTCATCTCGAAGCCCGCCGGCAGCCACGGCACCCCGAGGGCCACCGCGAGGTGCGCGGCAGCCCCGTGCGGAGAGCCGATGAGCACCCCCGGGTAACGGCGGCGGGGGTACTGGTCGACAAACCAGCGGGCCACCCTCGCGGCGTCCACCTCGTCGATCTGGGCCACGGTGAGCGCGACCCGGCCGGCGGCGCGGGTGACCGCGGCACGGCGTACCGGTTCGGGGGCGCCGGGGAACCGCGACGTCGGCCCGGTGTGCCCGAGGTCGGCGCAGTCGACCCCGCGCAGTGCCCGGGCGGTGGCGGCGACCAGCACCCGGGCGGAGCTGCCCGCGGCCACGACCCGGTCGCCGGCGAGACCGGCGCCATCAGCCGTGAGCCCCTTGTGCACCTTGTGCACCGGCCCCACCTTGCCTCGTTCGCTCACCACGCGGCCCGGCTTCCCGTCCCGATGGGGTTCAAACGGGGCATCACCCACCCGGCGGCACATTCCGCTGGTCGGCGGGGTGCCCCGGTCATCACCGGCGTTCGGCGGCTCGGGTTTCGCCAGGGCCAGGACGGGCACTTCCGGGGCCATGCGCACCGACGACACCAGCGAGCCAGCCGCCGCCACGATCACCCCGTACGAGGACGGACCGCTGCTGGTCCGCGGCGACTTCGCGTTGGTCACCCCGAACGGTGAGCGCATCGACGCACGGCGGGGCACTGTGGCGTTGTGCCGGTGTGGCAAGTCGGCGCTCAAGCCGTTCTGCGACGGCACCCACAAGGCGATCAACTTCCGCGCCGGCACCACCCGCGAGGGCTGACGCCACATCCCCGCGTCACCCAGCGAGAGGGCGCGGAGGGCCGCACCAGAGGCACGTCCCCCTTTGCTCTGCACCCGCCCATGCGCCAGTCACGGACCGTGTGCGGCGCATGGGCGGGTGCAGAGCAAAGGGCGGACCCGGGGCGGCACGCCCCAACCCGGGGCGGCACGCCCCAACCCGGGGCGGCACGCCCCAACCCGGGGGCGACACGCCCCAACCCGGGGGCGACACGCCCCAACCCGGCGAGAAGCCCTCGGATCAGACGAACGCGGGCGGGGCCACCTCGGGCGACGCGACGAGCGAGACCGTGGGCGGCACGGCCGGCGGGGCGGGTGTCCGCAGCGAGCTGCGGCCGGCGGCCCAGCTGTCCAGCAGGTGCCCGGCGAACAGCCGGTCCACAGCGAGCCCGGCCGCCGCGCCGAACAGCACGTCGCGGGCGAGGGCCGGCTCGACGCGGACCAGTCCGCCGCACATGTCGTGCGCGGCGATCTGCTCGTGCACCGCGTCGGCCTCGACGTGCTCGTCGTAGAAGCGGGTGGCCACCTCGTCGAAGCCGAGCCGGCGCAACCCGTTGCCGTAACGACGGTTGGGCAGCGAGGAGGTCATCTCGAACGCGGCCAGGTGCCCGAGCAGCGCGCCGCGCAACCGCCGGTGCAGCCCGAACAGCGACATCAGGTTGTTGGTCGCCAACGTCACCGCCGGTGCCACGTCGATGTGCGCGCCGTAGGCCGTGTCCAGGCCCAGTCGGTCGAGGGTGCTCCGGAACAGCTCGGCGTGCATCCGGTCCAACCGCCCGTTGCCGTACTCGTCGGTCTGGATCTCCACGAGCGCGGCCTTGGCCGGGCCACCGAGGCGGGGCAGTGCCCAGCTGTGCGGGTCCGCCTCCCGCAGGTGGTAGACAGAGCGGTGGGCGACGAACTCGCGGAACTGGGTGAGGTCGGCGTGGCGTTGCAGCGTCGCGGCCAACGCCGGACCGTCGTCGGCGGCGACCACCTCGGCCAGGCCGGCCGCCACCCCGGCGGCGGGCACCGACGGCGTGCCGACCAGCCGACGCAGCGCCGCCTCGAAGACCCGTTCGCAGCGGCCACGCAGCGCCAGCAGCGTCGGCTGCCACTCCCACGACTCGTCCACCCCGAGCCAGCCCCGGTAGTGCAGCTCGTAGCAGAGGAACAGGGTCAGCTGCAGGTCCTCGTCGGTGATCGGGTCCGCCAGGTGGAGGTCGACGCCGAGATTGGCCGGCAGGTCGTGCGGCGGGTGCCGCAGAGCCTCCACTACCGCTGCGGAGAGCGGGCCGCGTGCCCTCGGCACTGTCGCGGGACCGTAGCGGCGGTCGGCGGGCTCGGACATGGGACCTCCAGCGTCATCGGGCCGCTACTCATGCCCTGGTCCGGGGTGGCTAAACGAGATCGTCCGCGCTCGCGGTGACCTCCACCTGCTCACGGACCTTCCGGGCCGGAGCGCCCTCGGCGTACAGGCCGCGCAGGTCGGCGAAGGCGGGCTCCGGCGGTGCCAGCGACACCGCCGGGTCGACGACCGCCTCCAGTACGCAGGGACGGTCCGCGGCGAGGGCCTCGTCCCAGGCCGCGCCGACCAGCTCCGGGCGGTCCACCCGCACCCCGTGCAGCCCCAGCAGCCGAGCCCACCCGGCGTACGGCACGTCGGGGCGGCGGTGGGTGGGGTCGGACGACGGTTGTCGCCCGCCACCCATGCCGTTCTGGTCCCGGTTGTTGAGCACCAGCACGACCAGTCGCGGGTCGCGCCACTGCTGCCAGAGGTGCGAGACGGTGATCAGTTCGGCGAGCCCGTTGAGCTGCATCGCCCCGTCACCCACCAGCGCGACCACCGGTTGGTCGGGCGCGGCGAGCTTGGCCGCCACCGCGTACGGCAGCGCGCAGCCCATCGAGCCGAGGGTTCCGCACAGCTGCGCGTTGACCCCCGGTGGCAGGGTGAGGTGGCGGGCGTACCAGTAGAGGACCGAGCCGATGTCGACGGCGACCGCGCCGGTGCCGGGCATCCGGGCGGACAGCTCCTGCAGGACGAGCTGCGGATTGACCGGGTTCGCGGCGGCGGCGGCCCGCTCGGCCGCGACCTCCCGCCAGCGGTCCACCGAACTTTCCACTGTGGCGCGCCACCGCTGTTCGGAGCGGCCGCGCAACCGGCTCAGCAGCGCCCGCAGCGTCTCGGCGGCATCGCCGACCAGCGGAACGTCGGCCGGGTACCGGGTGCCGATCCGGCGGCCGTCGATGTCGATCTGCACCGTACGCGCCTGCTCGGGCATCGGGAAGTAGTCGGTCCACGGGTCGTTGGTGCCCACCATCAGCAGCGTGTCGCAACCACCCATCAGCTCGGCCGCCGCCGGGGTGCCGACCTCGCCGAGCACCCCGGTGTGGAACGGCAACCGCTCGTCGAGCACCGGCTTGCCGAGCAGCGAGGTGGCCACCCCGGCGCCCAGTCGGTCGGCGATCTCGATGATCTCGGCAGCCGCGTCCCGACCACCCTGGCCCACCAGGATCGCGGTCCGCTGGCCGCCGCCGAGCAGCTGCGCGGCGGCGTCCAGGTCCGCCTCGTGCGGCAGGACCCGGGCCAGCGGCTCGCCAGGGGTCGCCGTGATCACCCCGGCGCTGTACGACTGGAGGTCGGGTACCAGCGCCTCCTGCAACTGTCGGGGCAGCACCACGCACGTCGGGCTGCGGGTCGCCGCCGCCGTCCGGAACGCCTGGTCCAGCAGCGCCCCCACCTCGTCGGGGCTGCGGCCGTACCGGACGAACTGGTTGCACACGTCACCGAAGAGCCGGCTCAGCCCGATCTCCTGGTGCGCGCCGCCGAGCGGCCCGGAGATGTCCTCCCCGACGATGGCCACCACCGGTTTGCTGTCCAGCTTGGCGTCGTAGAGGCCGTTGAGCAGCTGGACGGCGCTGGGGCCCTGAGTGGCGAGGCAGACCCCGATGCCGCCGGTGAACTTGGCGTGCCCGGTGGCCATGAACGAGGCGGTCTCCTCGTGCCGGGCCGGGATGAACGCCGGCTCGCCGCCGGTGCGGTCCAGCGCGTTGACCAGTGGAGCGATCGCCTCGCCCGGGTACCCGAAGGCGCGGGGTACCCGCCAGGCCAGCAGCCGCTCCACCACGACGTCCGCAACCGTTCGGTCAACCATTGCCGCGCCCCGGTGTGCCGGGGTCGACGTAGCGCAGTACCGCGCCGACGCCGTCGGTGAGGTCGGGCGCCTCGTCGGCGCCGAGCACTGTCAGTGCCGCGTCGGTGCCGACGAGCGCCCGGACCAGCGCCGCGTCGGCGCGTACCCGCTGCGGGTCGGCCACCGACATGGCGGCCAGCTGCCCCGGGTCGACGGCGATCTCGGTGGGTTCCGCGCCGATCCACAACTCACCGTTGGCCGACGGGTCGTCCACGATGATCATCATGTCGACCTGGTTGCGTTGCAGGGCCGAGACGACCGCGTCGAGCCCGCCGCCCACGTCCTCCTGCACGCCGAACTTGTCCAGCGCGGCGCTGATCCGCTGGTCGGCGATCTCCGCGATGGTCTGCACAGTGAGGTCGTCCAGCATCGTCTGGTCGGCGCCGCCGGCCCGCGAACCGGCATCGGTGCGGACCACCAGGTCCTGCCAGCGTTCCGGCATCTGGGCGGCGATCATCCCGGTGGCCCGGACGTCACCGGCGACCACCACCACGTCCGCGCCGACCCGGTCGGCCAGCTGCACGGTCGCCGCGGTGACGTCGCCGGCGTTCTGGTGCCACGCCTCCATGGCCGCCCGCTGGTAGCGCGACTGGGACCAGCCGCCGGGCTTCGCCCGTCGCAGCGGATACTCGTCCCGGCCGGCGACGTGCGCTCGGCGGGGTACCCCGCCGGCGCTGACCGCCATCGCGTCGGCGCCGAGCCGGTCGGCGACCACACGTACCCAGGCCACCTGCTCGCCGCGTTGCGCGAGCAGCGGCATCACGTGTGGCAACGGGCCGACGTGGGCCAGGTCCCGCAGTGGCGGCGCGGACAGGTACTCGGAGAGCACCACCTGGCCGTGACTGGCGAAGACCGCCAGCCCGTAGTCCCCGACCATCGGATCGTGACCTCGGACCACCCGGTCCAGCGCGGCGATGTTCGCCTCGTCCGCCCCCTGTTCGGCCAGGCTGCGTTCCAGGGCACGCCAGCGCAGATCCAGTGCGGGTTTGGCGTCCTCCGTGTCCGCGGAGGCGTCCAGATACACCGAGCACCACGGCCCGGGACGGTCGTAGAGCGGGCGCAGGAAGGACAGCTGCATGCTCGACCCCTTTCCAGCTCGGCCCCCCGCTTACCCGGGTCGCGGGGGATGTCACCTCGCGGCCGTGAGCCCGTGACCAGGTTTCATTCACGTCGTTCAACCCAGGACGTCGATACGATCTGTGAACACATGCGGACTCTCGGTGGTGGAAATGGACAGCGGACTCGACACGCGACGGATCGTGCACCCGACGGAACGAATCGTCACCGGGCGGCTGATCCGCCTGCTCGACGGCTACACCCGTGAGGTACGCGTCGGTCAGCCGGTGCTGGTGGCGGTGCTCGCCGCGGCGGCGTTCGCCCGGCTGCCCGCGCTGCTGCTGCGCTCGCTCTTCTCGTTCGGTGGTGGTGGCACCCGCCGTCGCTGGAAGGAGCTGAAGCAGGGCCCGGAATACCTGGTCACGCCGGTGCGGCTACGCAACGCCGCCGGCCAGCTCTGCGAGGTGGAGCTGCACGGGCACCTGCCGCAGAGCGCCCTGCACCCGGCCGACCAGGTGCAGCTCACCCTGCGCCCACAACGCGACCCGGAGTTGCCGCCCCGGATCGAGCGGATCGTCAACCTCACCACCGGGCAGTTGCTGACCCCGCGTACGGCGACGCTCTGGTCGCATCTCGGGCCGCCACTGCTGTTGCAGGCGTTCCTGGGCACGCTGCTGCTGGCCGGCATAGCGGCCTGCTCCGCGCTGACCTGACCGGCCCCCGGCGGGTCGGCGGGTCGGTTCAGCGGGGTGTGCGGGCGGTTCGGCGGCTCAGCCGACCGGGGCGGGCTCGCGGGCCGGTTGCCGGTCGACGCCGAGCATGCCCCGGCGGCGGGCCCAGCGCTCGAAGACCAGGGTGGCGAACGGCGGCACCGCGCTGGCCAGGGCCACCGCCGTGGCCAGCAGGCTCCACCGGTGCAGCCGGGCCACTGCCAGCACCAGCAGGACGTACGCGACGAACAGGCCGCCGTGGATCGGACCGAAGATCTTGACGCCCAGCTCGTTGTCCGGCGGACCGTACTTGACCAGCATGCCGACCAGCAGGGCCAGCCAGGAGCAGGCCTCGGCGATCGCCGCCGCGACGAACAGCCGGGTCACCTTCTCGCGCATCCGCACGCCACCACCTCTCGGGGCGCAATGCTATCGGTCCGCTCTGGCTGGGCTAACAGGGCTGGCAGTTGGGTAGGAAAGGGTCCTCGGGTCTTCCCCCGCCCGCCGACAACGTGCGAGGTTAGGGGGACCAGCGGTGACAGGGTGGTGACCATGGGCGAGGACGTCGGCGTACGAACCTTCAGTCGAGAGGACCGAGCCCGATACCGCGACAAGGTCCGCCGCTGCCTGGATGTCTTCGCCGAGATGCTGCGCGAGTCGCGCTTCGACCTCGACCGGCCGATGACCGGTGTGGAGATCGAGCTGAACCTGGTCGACGAGACGTCGAATCCGACGATGCGCAACGCCGACGTGCTGGCGGCCATCGCCGATGAGAGCTTCCAGACCGAGCTGGGCCAGTTCAACGTCGAGATCAACGTGCCGCCGCGCCGGCTGACCGGCACCGGCACCGCCGACTTCGAGGAGTACGTGCGGGCCAGCCTCAACGCCGCCGAGGTGAAGGCCCGGGCGATCGGCGCGCACATGGTCATGATCGGCATCCTGCCGACGCTGCGCCCCGAGCACCTGACCGCCGAGACGCTGTCGGCCAACCCCCGCTACAAGTTGCTCAACGAGCAGATCTTCGCGGCCCGCGGTGAGGATCTGCCGATCGCCATCAGCGGGGTGGAACGGTTGGCGGTCACCGCCGACACGATCACCCCGGAGGCGGCCTGCACCAGCACCCAGTTCCATCTCCAGGTCAGCCCGGCCCAGTTCGCCGACTACTGGAACGCCGCCCAGGCGGTGGCCGGCATCCAGGTCGCGGTCGGCGCGAACTCGCCGCTGTTCTTCGGCCGGGAGCTGTGGCGCGAGACCCGCATCCCGCTGTTCCAGCAGGCCACCGACACCCGGTCGGAGGAGATCAAAGCCCAGGGGGTACGCCCCCGGGTCTGGTTCGGCGAACGCTGGATCACCAGCGTGTTCGACCTGTTCGAGGAGAACGTGCGCTACTTCCCGGCGCTACTGCCGGTCTGCGACCCGGAGGACCCGGCGCAGGCCCTCGCGGCCGGTGAGGTGCCCAATCTGGCCGAGCTGCGCCTGCACAACGGCACCGTGTACCGGTGGAACCGCCCGGTGTACGACGTGTCGCGGGGCCGGCCGCACCTGCGGGTGGAAAATCGGGTGCTGCCGGCCGGCCCGACCGTGCTGGACACCATCGCCAACGGCGCCTTCTACTTCGGGTTGGTGCGCGCCCTCGCCGAGTCGGACCGGCCACTGTGGTCGCAGATGTCGTTCAGCGCCGCCGAGGAGAACTTCACCAGCTGCGCCCGGCACGGCATCGACGCGCAGGTCTTCTGGCCCGGTCTCGGTTACCTGCCCGTCAGCGAGTTGGTGTTGCGCCGGTTGCTGCCGATGGCGCACCACGGTCTGGACCGGTGGGGCCTCGACCCGGCCGAGCGTGACCGGTTGCTCGGCGTCATCGAGCAGCGCTGCCTGACTGGCCGCAACGGCGCGACCTGGCAGGTGGAGACGCTGCACCGGTTGGAGTCGACCGACCACCTGGACCGGCCGGAGGCGCTGCGCGAGGTGGTCAGACACTACGTCGACCTGATGCACAGCAACCGGCCGGTGCACGAGTGGCCGATCCCGTGAGCACACCGGACGGGTGGCCCGATCGGCGCGGGGCTCAGCCTCGCGGGGTGGGCACACCGAAGAGGTCGATGATGCCGCCGGGAAGCTGGGCGAGCAGGTCGTGTCGCTCGTCGTCGTTCAGCGCCTCGGCGACGGTACGCAGCACCGCCTGGGCGTGTTGACGCACCTGGTCCGCGTTCGCGACCTGCTCGCGGTCGCCGACGTGCTTCAGGAACTCACCAATGTCCCACCGGCGGCCCTGCGGGTTACGGGTGACCGACGTGTCCAGCCGATCCGGTAGTTGTGCCGCCAGGTTGTCCGCCTCCTGTCCGGCGAGCCGTTCACCGAGCACCGACAGGACGGCCTGGATGGACCGCACGGCCTCGTTCTCACCGAGGCCCGCGCGCTGTCGTACCGTGGCGATCATCTGCTCGTACTCCATGCCCCGCTCCTTCGGTCTCGTCGGCATGCCGTCGGGCGTGCCTGTTGACGAACGGGGCGAGTTCCCAGGCTCTCCGGCGACAAACGGGGTCACGGACGGATCCGGACTCCCCGCCATCGGCGGGCGCGGCCTCACAAAACAGGCCAGTCACGCCACTTCGGTCGCAGCTCCCCCGCGAGTTCTCTTGAGCGCGCATTGTCCCTTGTGGACCCCCACGTCGATCGACGGTTGTCATAGGCTGTGGCAGCTCGCACACATCGTCTGATCACGATGAGGGGACGCCGGTGGCCACTTCTGAAACAGACCCAGCCACGATCGAGGGGCCCGCGCGTATGCCCCTGTCCCGTCGGCACATGCTGCGGATGGGAGCGGTGGCGGCCGGTGGCGCGGTGCTCGTCGGCTCGGCGGAGGCCGCGTCCGCGCAGGCCGCGCCGGTCGGTGCGAAGCGCGTCGTGCGGGCACCGGCGCTGGCACCCGGTGACCGGGTCCGGGTGGTCTCGCCCGGCAGCACGCCCGACCCCACGAACATGGCTCGCGGCATCGAGATCCTGCGGAGCTGGGGCCTGGAGGTCGAGCTGGGCAGGCACGTCTTCACCAAGTACGGCTATCTGGCCGGCACCGACGCGCAGCGGCTGGCCGACCTGAACGCCGCGCTCACCGACCCGGGCATCCGGGCCGTGTTCGCCGCGCGCGGTGGTTACGGCACGCAGCGGATCGTCGACCAGATCGACGTGTCCGTTCTGCGCCGCGACCCTCGGGTGGTCGTCGGTTTCAGCGACATCACCAGCATCCACGGCAAGCTCTGGCGCGAGACGGGCCTGGTCACCTTCTACGGTCCCATGGTCAACTGGAGTGACGCCCGCACCGGCCCCGAGTCGGCCGAGGCCCTCCGCAGGGCGGTGATGACGACCGCACCGGTCACCATCTCCCGGGACCCGGCCGAGACAGCCGCTTCCGTTGTGGTGCCGGGGCGGGCATCGGGGCCGCTGCTCGGCGGTTGCCTGACGCTGATCTCCACCTCGCTCGGTGCGGAGGACTCTCCGAAGTTCGACGGCGCGATCCTCTTCTTCGAGGACGTGGACGAGGCTCCGTACAGCATCGACAGCATGCTGACCGAGCTGCGCCGGGTGGGCGTGCTGCGCAGGGTCGCCGGTGTGGTCATCGGCCAGATCACCGACAGTGTCGCCGAGCCGGGCGAGTGGGACGCGGCAGCGGTGCTCAAGGACCGTCTGTACGACCTTGGCGTGCCGGTCCTGGGCGGGCTACGGCTGGGGCACGGCAACGGGCAGCTCACCGTTCCGCTGGGCTCGCACGCCACGATCGACGCCGCAGCAGGGACCCTGACGGTGGAGCCGGGGGTTCGTCCGCGCCAGGCCTAGGGTTCAGACCTGCGGCGTCTGGTCCCAGGGAGACGGGTCGTCGCGCAACCGGCTGTACAGATAGCCGTCGCGCCACTGGCCGGCCCGAAACTCGCTGGCCCGCACGACGCCCTCGAGCTGGAAGCCGGCCTTCTCCAACGCTCGTTGCTCGGCGACGTTCTCCGGGTGCGTGCCGGCCTGGATGCGTTGGGCCGGGGTGTGGTGGAAGAGGTAGTCGCAGAGCAACGCCTGGGCGCGCCAGCCGATGCCTCTCCCCCGCCACTGCGGCAGCAGGACGATGCCGATATCCCAGTACGACGCCCGTCCGGCGTAACGCCTGGCGGTGTAGCTGACGATGCCGGCGGCGGCCTGCTCCTGCTCCTGCTCCTGCTCCTGCTCCTGCTCCTGCTCCTGCTCGACCTTTACGACGAGCCGTCCGTCGTCCTCGCCGAGGTAGCCGTCGACGGCGAACCGCCGTGCCGGCGCCCCGGCGTCGCTGAAGCCGGCCCAGTCCAGACCGATCAGGCCCGGCTCGGTGCGGAACCGCCGGAACATCGCCAGGTCGGGCTCGGCAACCGGCCGTAGCCGGACAGTGAGATCGGCCGAGACAGACATCGACATATCGCCACTTTCCATGGCGACACGCTAGCTTACGCAGAGCCGAGGCCGGGTTCTGCGCCGTGCGCGCAGGGCGACCGGCGTTGACAGCCGAGGTTCGGGTCGGCTGCTTTGGAGCTGAATCGTTGACGACATCACCCCCGGCCCACCCCGGCCCAGCCTTACCCGGCCCAGTCGCCGGACTCTCCGGCAGAGGCAGCCACGCCAGCCGGCGTGAATCGTTTACAACATCAGCTCCAAAGGACAGCGCGCGAAGAACTCCCCCGCCGGCGGACCTGGCCACCGGTCAGACCTTGAGCAGCACCTTCGTGCAGTCGTCCTGCTTCTTCTGGAAGATCTTGTAGCCCTTCGGTGCGTCACGCAGCGGCATCCGGTGGCTGACGATGAAGCTCGGGTCGATCTCGCCGCGCTGGATGCGCTCCAGTAGCGGCCGGGTGTAGCGCTGGACGTGGCACTGCCCGGTCCGCATGATCAGCGAGCGGTTCATGAACGCGCCCATCGGGAACTTGTCGACGAAACCGCCGTACGCGCCGACGACCGAGACCACCCCGCCGGAGCGGCAGGCGAGGATCGCCTGCCGGAGCGCGAACGGTCGTTCCGTCTCGACACGCGCGGCCTGCTTGGCCCGGTCGTACGCGTACATGGCGGCGTTTCCGTGGTGGCCCTCCAGGCCCACCGCGTCGATGCACGCGTCGGGGCCCCGGCCGGCGGTCATCTCGTTGAGGGTGTCCAGGACGTCGACTTCCTCGTAGTTGATCGTCTCGGCGTCGATGTGCTCCTCGGCCAGCCGCAGCCGGTACGGGAACCGGTCGATGACGATCACCCGCTCCGCGCCGAGCAGCCGGGCGCTGGCCGCGGCGAGCAGCCCGACCGGCCCGGCGCCCCAGACGGCGATGACCTGCCCGGGTTTGATGTCGCACATCTCGGCGCCCATGTAGCCGGTCGGGAACACGTCGGCCAGCATGACCGCCTGGTCGTCGCTGATCTCGTCGGGCACCTTGACCGGGCCGACGTCGGCGAACGGCACCCGGGCGTACTCGGCCTGGCCACCGGCGTAGCCGCCGAGCAGGTGCGAGTAGCCGAAGATGCCGGCCGGCGAGTGCCCCATGATCTTCTCGGCGATGCCGGCGTTCGGGTTGGAGTTCTCGCAGACCGAGTAGAGGCCGCGCTGGCAGGACGAGCAGTGCCCGCAGGCGATCGGGAAGGGCACCACCACCCGGTCGCCGGGGGCGAGGTTGCGGACCTGCGGGCCCACCTCCACCACCTCGCCCATGAACTCGTGGCCGAGGATGTCGCCCTTGCACATCGCGGGGATGTAGCCGTGGTACAGGTGCAGGTCGGAGCCGCAGATCGCGGTGGTGCTGATCCGGACGATCGCGTCCCGAGCGTTCATGATCTTCGGGTCGGGTACGTCGATGACCTTGACGCTGTCGGTGCCCATCCAGGCGGTGGCCTTCATCAGCGGTCCCTTTCGACAGAGCTCGGGCGGTCAGCGACGGGATGCGAGCAGCGGCTGGGCGGGTCGCTGCATGGCCTGTTGGCGTACGGAGATGCCGTTGGGGCTGCCCTCGGAGCGGACGACCTCGCCGGTCTCCAGCACCTGCTTGAACCGGCGCAGGTCGTCGCGGACCTGCTGCTCGGGTTCCTCGCCGAAGAGCTTCGCCACCGCTCGGCCGAGCGCGCCGGCCGGTGGCGCGTAGCGCAGCTCCACCCGCACCTCGGTCCCCCGGTCGCCGGGCGCGGGCACGAACCGGACCCGGCCGGCGTTGGGCACCCGGGTCCCCGGCAGCGACCGCCAGGTGATCGACTTGTTCGGCTGGTCGTCGATGATCTCGGCGTCCCACTCGACGCGGTGCCCGGCCGGACCACGGGCGATCCAGTGCGAGCGGCGCAGGTCGTCGGCGCGGACGGACTCCAGGTGTGCCATGAACCGGGGCAGGTTCTCCATGTCCCGCCAGAACCGGTACGCCTCGGCGGGCGACCGGTTCACCGTCACCGCGATCTCCATCCGGATCACCCGCGCGCGGGCCCGTCGCGCCTGGCCGATGCGGATGGCGGCGAGCGCGTCGACGGCGGTGATGCCGGCGGTGGCGAGGGTGGTCAGCGCGACGCGGCGGCGGCGTTCACCGCCGCGGTCGGCGAGGGCCCGCCCGAGCAGCGTGAGGTCCATGACGTCGCCGACCACCCGACTCCAGGCCCAGCCGGCGGGGCGGCGGCCGCTGAGCAGGCCCGCGGCGCTGCCCAACTCCCTCAGGCCAATGGCCGCCAGCACGGACCGCGCGGCCGGGGAGTCGTCCACCCCGGTCAGTCGCGCAATGGGTCCGGGCGCGACGAGCGCGCCCACTCCCAGGGCCAGGCTCAGCAGGCCGAGCGCGCTCGGCAGCGTCGCCGGCACCGGCCCGTCCAGCTCCGGCAGGAGCACAGTGTCGACACGACTCATGTCCGGTCCCTTCCGGTGGGGCGTCGCCGCCGGTCCGCTGGCGGGGGCGGCGGTGGTTCCGCCCCCGTGACGCTATGCGGTACCCGTGAGTCAGCATCGTGACATTGACCGATATGGATCAAACACTGACCGTTACCGTCTGCTCACCGTCGCCGCGACACCGGAAGGACCACGCCAGTGAGCCGCACACTCCTGCGCCACCTGACCGCCACCATCGCCGTCGCCCTGCTCGTCGTCGAAGCCGCCGCGCCGGCCGCCGCGCGTACCCCCGAATCGCCCGCGCCCGGCGGCGTCCGCACCGTCGTGCGCGACGCGGCGACCGGCGCGCCGGTCCCCCGGGCCTGCGCCGCGCTCGTCCCGGTGGACGCCGCGGCGTTGGCGGCGGTGACCCTCGGCGAGGACCAACTCGGCCGGTACGGAGGCTGCGCCGACGAGCTGGGCGTGCTGGTGAGCACGAACGTCGCCCCGGGAAGGTACCGACTGCTGGTGCGCCCCTACGACACGACGACGCACGGCTGGCAGTGGGTGGGCCGGCACGGCGGCACCGGCGACCGTGAGCGGGCACAGGTGGTCCAGGTCCGGGCCGGCGCGGTGACCGACGCGCCGACCGTCCGGCTCGACCCGCCGGGCACCATCGTCGGAGTGGTGACCGACGCGGCGACCGGCGCACCGGTCAACCGCGCCCTGGTCATGGTCGTGCCGTACGTGCCACATCCCAAGTACGACGACCACGGCCCGACCACCGACGAGGACGGCCGCTACACGATCACCGGCCTCGGGCCGTACCACTGGCCGGTGCAGTTCGCCGCCTACGGGCTGGCGACCGTGTGGTCCGGTGGGGTGGGCAGTCGGCAGCAGGCACGGCCGGTGCGGGTCCGCGCGCACCAGACGGCGACCCTGAACCAGGCGCTGCCCGCCGGCATACCGCTGGGCGGAGCGGTAGTGGTCGACGAGCTGGCCACCTACGCCCAGGTGATCGCGTTCGACGCGGCCACCGGGGACCTGGCCGGCGTGGCGGACGCGGGCAGCGCTTACGCCCTGCGCCTGCTCCCCGGGCAGCGGGTGAAGCTGCGCTGCGACTGTGCGTACGCCCCGCCGGTGTGGCACCGCGACGCAGCCGGCTTCGACGCCGCGACCCCCGTGCGGGTCCGCCGGGCGCCGGTCGTGGTGGACTTCAACCTCGACTGACCCGGATTCTGGCCGGCCGCCGGAACCTTCTCCCGGGCCCGTGGGTGGGAGTGGTGGAGAAGGGGGGTGACGGTGTCCGACGGCGATCCGATCTCCGAGCTCTACGCCAGCTGTTTCCGACGCCTCGTCGTTCAGCTGTACGCGGTGACCGGTGACCTGACCGAGGCGCAGGAGGCGATCCAGGAGGCGTTCACGCGAGCACTGATGGCGCCAGGGCGGTTCGCCGAACTGGAGAACCCGGAGGCCTGGTTGCGTCGCGTCGCGGTGAACTGGGCCCGCAGCCGGTACCGCCGCCGTCGGGTGCTCGACGGGCTGCTGCGCCGCATCGGTCCACCGCCGGCCGTCGCCGACCACTCTCCGGAGCACCTCGCCCTGCTCTCCGCGCTGCGCGTGCTGCCCGAGGGGCAGCGACATGCGCTGGCCCTGCACTACCTCGTCGACCTGCCGGTGGACGAGGTCGCCGCGACGCTGGGCGTCTCGTCCGGGACGGTGAAGTCCCGCCTGTCGCGGGGCCGGGTCGCTCTGGCGGCCTTGCTCGCCGACACCGACACCACGGAAACCGGGAGGATCGATGTCCGGTAGTGAGTTCTCCGGGTTCGACGTCGACACCGTCACCGAGGCCGTGTCGCAGCCGCCCCTCGACGAGCTGCGCACCACTGCCCGATCCCGTCGGCGCCGGTCGGTCGCGACGGTGACCACCGCACTGGTCGTCCTGGCCGGGCTGACGGTCGTACCGCTGGTGGTCGAGCCGGACCGGGGCACGCCGGCCGACCCGCCGACACCGTCAGGTGCGCAGTTCAGCGAGTTCACGCTGACCGGGCCCGACTCCGGGGTCGACGTGCGGCAGGACGGCTGCGTCGTGCGCTTCTCGTACACCGGCGACGCCGGCCGCAGCTGGTCGGACTGGGACGCGGCGCGCTTCGAGGGCACCCGATGTGCGGCCGACACCGCCGCGGCGACGCCGAGCAGCAGCATGGACTTCTCCGTGCTCGGCGAGCGGTCCTATCTGGTCACCAACGACGGGCTGGCCCACCTCTCCACCGACTACGGCCGCACCTGGCGGGACGCGGACTCAGCGATCGTCGCCGTTCCCACGTTCCCGGCGACGGCCCGACCGGTCCTGTGCGGGTTCGGCTGTGCGCCGGTGGTGGAGCCGCTCGCGGTGGACCCGTCGAGCGGAACGGTGTACCGCCTCACCGCCACGGCGCCGAGCCTGCTTCCGCTGTTCAGCCTCTACCCGGCGGCGGACGGCAGCATCTGGGCCACGTACCACGGCGGCCAGGAGTCGACAGTCGCGCGCAGCGCCGACCGAGGCGCGACCTGGACCACCTGGGATGTGGGCGACGACGCGTACGTGATCACGGCGGTGGGGCTCGACGACCGGGAGGGGTACGTGCTGACCCAATCGTCGGCGGGTGGCGAGGTGCGGCTGCTGCGGACCACCGACGGCGCGAAGACCTGGACGGACACCGGCGTCGACCTGCCGGATCAGCTGCACTACGACCTCACGGTGGGGTCGGACCGGTCCCTGCTGGCGATCACCGCCGGTGGGGACAGCGAAGCCGACCGCCGTGCGCGGCTGCTGGTCAGCCGGGACGATGGGCGAAACTTCACTGTCGCCCGGGAGTACGGTCGGCTCGTCGGGTCGGTCAGTGTCGCGCCGGGCTACGCCTGGCTCTTCGGGCGTGACGACGGGTCGACGGGCGAGCCGGACCACGTCCTCGTCACCACCGACGCGGCCACCTGGACCCGCTTCTCGCTCGCACCCTGAACAACGGGGCACCACCGCGTTAGGAGTGCGCGGCAGCGGGTAGCCGGCATCCGCTCTTACCAGCGTCCGGGGAGGTGGGATGTCGGAGACAAGCGCCTTCTTCGAGCGGTTGACGGTCGCTGGCCAGGATCCACTGTTCAGCAAGGTCTGTGGCAGCGTGCGATTCGACATCGGCGACGACGGCAACCTGGAGCAGTGGCTGCTGGACATCGATCATGGCCGGATGCGGGTGACCCGAAGCGGTGCCCCCGCCACCACTGTGATCCGGGTGTCCACGCAGCTCGCGGACGCGATGGCGCGGGGCGAGGTGAACGGGCTGGCGGCGATCACCCGGGGCGAGATCATGGTCGACGGCGATCTCGCCCTGGCGTTGCGCCTCGGGCGACTGTTTCCGCGAGAGCCCGGGCGGCTTCGGCGCGAGGATCCCGACAGTGGGACGTGACTGATGAGGGACATCGCGGGCACGGTGGCGTGCATCGACGGCAACACCTTCATGGTGTCCGACGCCAGCGGCGACGTGCAGTCGTCCCCGAGCACCCCGGTCGGCCTCTTCGCCGCCGACACACGCTTCCTGTCCCGCTGGAGGCTCACCGTCAACGGCGAGTGCTTGACAGCGCTGTCGGTCGACGACAGTCAGTACTTCGAGGTCACGTTCTTCGCGGTGCCGGGCGCGGCGGTGGACTACGTGGAGGCCGACGTGTCGGCCATTCGGCGCAGGCGCATCGGCCCGGACCTCACCGAATCGCTGACGATCTTCAATTACGGCGAGCAGGACATGACGCTCGACGTACGTCTGGAGGTGGCCGCCGACTTCGCCGACATCTTCGAGATCAAGTTCGACACCGGCGCCAAGAGCGGCGCGTACTACACGCACGTCGGCCCGGACGAGTTGCGCCTGGGCTACCGGCGCGGCACCTACCGCCGTGAGGTCGTCGTGTCGGCGAGTGAGCCCGCGGAGTTCGACCCGGGCGGCCTCCGGTTCACGGTCCGGCTGCGCCCCGAGCAGCAGTGGTCGACCCAGTTGCAGGCCGTCATGCTGGCGTTGCGTCCGGACGGCGTCGACCTGCGCGCCGCCCTGCGCGCCCAACGGCCGGACGAATCCACCCTGCCTGCGAGCGTGCGGTCCTGGGTCGCGGCGGCCCCGACCCTGGACACCGACAGCGTCGGCCTCCAGCAGGTCTACCACCGCAGCCTGGTGGACCTGGCGGCGGTGCGCTTCGCCCCGCTCTCGCTCAGCGGCGCGAGCGTACCCGCGGCCGGGTTGCCCTGGTTCATGACCCTGTTCGGCCGCGACAGCCTGCTGACCTGCCTGCAGACCCTGCCCGTCACCCCGGCGCTGACCCCACCGACGCTGCGCATCCTCGCGTCGCTGCAGGGCGTCCGGACCGACGACGTGTTGGAGGAGGACCCGGGCCGGATCCTGCACGAGCTGCGCTACGGGGAGTCGGCCGCGTTCGAGGAACAGCCGCACTCGCCCTACTACGGCACTGTGGACGCCACACCGCTGTTCGTGGTGCTGCTCGACGAGTACGAGCGGTGGAGCGGCGACACGGCGCTGGTGATGGAGTTGGAGCAGGAAGCCCGCGCGGCCCTGGCCTGGATCGATCGGTACGCGGACCTCACCTCCACCGGCTACGTCTGGTACCAGCGACGCAACCGCGTCACCGGCCTGGACAACCAGTGCTGGAAGGACTCCTGGGACAGCATCTCCTATGCCGACGGCCGGCTGCCGGGCTTCCCGAGGGCCACCTGCGAAACCCAGGGGTACGCCTACGACGCGAAGATCCGGGGGGCACGACTGGCCCGCACCTTCTGGGGCGACACTGCCTACGCCGAGCGGCTGGAGAGCGAGGCGGCGGCCCTGTACGACCGGTTCAACCGGGACTTCTGGCTTGAGGACCGCGGCTTCTACGCCCTCGCGCTCGACCACGACGGCACTCCCGTGGACGGGCTGTCGTCCAACATCGGTCACCTGTTGTGGAGCGGCATCGTGCCACCGGAGCGGGCTGCCCGGGTGGTCGAGCACCTGATGGGTCCGGCCCTCTTCTCCGGGTGGGGGGTGCGGACGTTCGCCGAGGGGCAACGCCGCTACAACCCGCTCGGCTACCACAACGGCACGGTCTGGCCGTTCGACAACTCGTTCATCGCCTGGGGTCTGCGCCGTTACGGGTTCGGCAACGAGGCGGCCCGCATCGCCGAGGGCATCCTCTCCGCCGCCACCTACTTCGAGGGTCGTCTGCCCGAGGCGTTCGGCGGGTTCGACCGGGACACCACCCGGTTTCCGATCCGGTATCCGACCGCGGGCAGCCCGCAGGCGTGGTCCAGTGGGGCCTGCATGCTGCTGATCCGCACCATGCTCGGGATCAACCCGCACGACGACCACCTGGCCGTGGACCCGGCGCTGCCGTCGGCGTTCGGGCGGATCGCGCTGCTGGACATCCCCGGCCGGTGGGGCAAGCGCGACGCGTTCGCCCGGCAACGCCCGGACAGCGGTGGCGGCCCGGTCAGTTGACGGTGAAGCCGCCGTGGGCGCGTGTCTCGCGCAGCCAGCCGAGCCAGCCCACCCACAGCGCGTCGGTCTCCCACTCGGCGCGCGGGGTGGTCGGCGACGCCTCGTAGAGGACCAACGCCTGTTCGATCTCGGTCCTGCCCACCACCCAGGGACCGTTGCTCGTCAGCTTGAACTCGGGGATCCCCACCCTGCCGGGGCTGGTCTGCGCGGATGCCGCCCGTTCGGCCTCCCGGTAGGCCGTTCGTCGGCGCTCGTCGCTGGTGCGCCAGTCGTCGACACTGTCGAACGGCCAGTCCGGAAAGGGATGTGGGGTCGCCTGGTAGGTCATGCCGGCGGACCGCATGCGCTCCCGACAGAACGCCATGCCGGCGATGTTGAGCGCGAACTGGTAGGCGGCCGCGAGCGACGAGTACTCGTTGTAGCACTGTGGCCAGTTGCCGCACGAACCGTTCAGCTCCATGCACTCTTCAGCCTGGGCGCGCGCGATCGCGGCGGGCTCGGGCAGATCGGCGTACTCGAAGTTGTAGCCCATCGGATCCCCCCCGAGCACCGGCAGAGCAGGAGCTTGGCATTCTGCCCGACGTCGGCGAGCGACGCCTTCCCGCGTACCCCCGGTCAGGATTCAGCCGACGGTGGACCTGGTGGCCCGGAAGGTACGCCGGTACGCGTCCGGGGGCACGCCGACGGTGCGGTGGAAGTGTCGACGCAGTGTCGCGGCGGTGCCCATGCCGGCCGCCTCGGCGACGGCGTCGATGCTGTCGTCGGTGTTCTCCAGCAGCTCCTGGGCACGGCGGACGCGCTGCGTCGACAGCCACAGCAGTGGGGTGGTGCCGGTGGCCGAACGGAAGTGGCGGGCCAGGTTGCGTGAGCTCATGTTCGCCTGCCGAGCCAGGTCCTCGACGGTCAGCGGCCGGTCCAGGCGGGCCAGGGCCCAGGGAAACAGGGTGGCCAGTGGGTGGTCGTCACGGGCGGGCACCGGGGTGGTGACGTACTGGGCCTGACCACCGGCGCGGTGCGGTGGCACGACCAGGCGGCGGGCGACGGCGTTGGCGACCGTCGAGCCGTGGTCGCGGCGGATCAGGTGCAGGCACAGGTCGATCCCGGCGGCCTTGCCGGCGGAGGCGAGCACGGTGCCGTTGTCGACGTAGAGCACGTCCGGGTCGACGCGGACCCGGGGATAGCGGGCGGCCAGCGCCTGGGTGTGGGCCCAGTGGGTGGTGGCCCGCTGCCCGTCGAGCACCCCGGCGGCGGCCAGCACGAACGCGCCGGTGCACAGCGAGACCATCCGGGCGCCCGCCAGGTGGGCCGCGCGGACCGCGTCGAGCAGGTCGGGGGGTACGTCCCCGTCGACGTCCTCGACCGACGGGATGATCACGGTGTCGGCGCGGGCGAGGCGGTCCAACCCGTCGTCGGGTGCCAGCAGGAAGCGGCCGACCCGGACCGGGCCGGGACCGCAGATCGCCACGTCGTACCAGGGATCGGCCAGGCCGGAGGGGTCGTGGGCGAAGACCTCGCAGGCAAGGGCCAGCTCGAAGTGGAGCATCCCGTCGGTGGCGGCGATCGCGACAAGGGCCATGTCCGAAACTGTACGAGGGATGGCGTTCCCGACACTGGTCGGTCGCCGGACGCTGCGGGAGGCTGGGCCCAGACGATCTTCCAAGGGGGCAGCGATGGGTTACAGCGTGGCGGTGTTCGGGGCGTACGGGCACACCGGACGGTTCGTGATGGCGGAGTTGCGTGAGCGCGGGTTCGGCGCGCTGCCGGTGGGCCGTGACCCGCGCCGGCTGGCGGCGTTCGGGCCCGGCTACCGGGTGGCGTCGGCCGACGATCCGGCCTCGCTCGACGCGGCGCTGGCCGGTGTGGACGCGGTCATCAACTGCGCGGGTCCGTTCGCGTCGACCGCCGCCGGTGTGATCGAGGCCGCGCTGCGCGCCGGGATCCCGTACGTGGACGTGGCGGCCGAGATCGAAGCCAACCTCGACACGTTCACCCACTTCACCGAGCGCGCCCGGGCCGCCGGTGTCGCGGTGGTCCCGGCGATGGCCTTCTTCGGCGGGCTCGGTGACCTGCTGGCGACGACGGCGATGGGCGACTGGACGTCGGCCGACGAGGCGCATGTCGCGTACGGACTGAGTAGCTGGCACCCGACGGCCGGGACGGTCGCCGCGGGCGTCGTGTCCCGCGAGCGCCGCGCCGGCCGTCGGGTCCGCTACACCGGCGGCCGGTTGGAGTACCAGTCCGGCGGGGACCTGCCGAGGGTGGACTGGGACTTCCCCGCGCCGCTGGGTCGCCGCAGCGTCCTCGGGGAGTTCAGCATGGCCGACGTCGTCACCATCCCCCGTCACCTGGTCATCCCCGAGGTCCGCACCTACATGACCGTCGACGCCGCCAGCGACCTCACCGCCGCGGCGGCACCGGTCGCGGTCGACGGGCGGGGCCGGTCCGCGCAGACGTTCACTGTCGACGTCATAGTGCGTCGCGGCGACGAGCGCCGCCGTGTCGTGGCCAGCGGCCGGGACATCTACGCCGTCAGCGCACCACTGGCCGTGGAAGCGGTCGGGCGCGTGCTCGATGGTCGGACGAGGACCAGCGGCGTCGCCTCCGCCGGCGAGATGTTCGACGCGCCCGACTTCCTGCGCGCGCTGTCGCCGGCCATCCGCGTCGAACCGGTCAGCGACTGAGACCGAGAATTCGCCGACAATTCGTTACTGAAAATTCGTAATCGTCGCACCGTAACCGGGCGGCAGGACTTAAAGGAAACTTAAGGCTGGACGAGCGAAAAATTGTCATCCGGAGCCGTCGCGCCGGCTGCCAGGGCGCTTGTCGACCGGCCTCCTTAATTCTTTTCCCGCGAGTTGATGCAGGCCTCTGACGTGCACATACTCGTTCCGACAGAGCTTCACCGTCGACTCGAAGGAAACCACTGGTAATGCGGACTCCCCCCGCGCACGTCGCACCGCCGGATCGGGCGCGAAAGCGTCGTCGCCTTACTCGCATCACGCTCGCCTCCGCGGTTGCCGCCGCGCTGGCCGGCAGCGGCATCTACATCGCCGGCGCTCAGGCCGAAGAGGTCGCCGTGCCCGGCCGGGTGCAGGCAGAGGCCTTCGCGGCACAGTCCGGGGCGCAGACCGAGGGCACCGGCGACGCCGACGGCGGCCGTAACGTTGGCTGGCTGGCCAGCGGCGACTGGCTGCGCTTCGACAATGTGTCGGTGACGGGCGCCGACCTGACCGCCCGGGTCGCCTCCCACAACGCCGCCGGCGGCACCGTCGAGTTGCGCCTCGGCGCGCAGGACGGTCCACTGCTGGCCGGCTTCCCGATCGCCCAGACCGGTGGTTGGCAGAAGTGGACGACCGTCACCGCGAAGGCGTCAGCCGTGCCGTCCGGCGCGCAGACCGTCTTCGCGGTCATGAAGAGCGCCTCGCCGTCGGACTTCGTGAACCTGAACTGGTTCACGTTCGGTCCCGCGAGGGGCACGTCTCCCAGCGCGTCGGCCACGCCGAGCACATCGGCCGCCCCTTCGGCCACGCCGAGTTCCACCGCGTCCGCGTCCCCGTCGACGTCCGTCCCGCCGAGCCCGCCGGCCGGCGGCTGGGTGCCCGTCGACCAGGCACAGTGGAGCAGGGAACTGGCGGCCTTCAACGCCATGAAGCCGAAGGCGGTGCCGCCGGGCACCACCCGGGTGCCGGAATTCCACACCGACTGCGGCGTCGCGAACTCGGCCCCGGACGATCCGATCGTCCTGCCTGGTCTCGCTGGCGCCTCGCACATGCACACCTTCTTCGGCCCGAAGATCGACGCCTTCACCACGACGGAGACGCTGTTCGACGCGGCGAACACCTGTAACGCCCCCGGTGACAAGAGCGCCTACTGGACCCCGGAGCTGCGCAAGGACGGCAAGGCGGTGCCGATCAAGAGCATGCGCATCTACTACGGCTCGCGGGTCAAGGACCCGTCGACCGTCAAGCCCTTCCCGCCGGGTCTGAGGGTGGTCGAAGGTGACGCCAAGCGGCAGGTGGACACCCCGAAGAACGCCGGTAGTAACCAGTTCTGGTGCGCGGGTAGCGCGGAGATCGGCCGCAGCGCCGACGGCAACTGGCCGAAGTGCGCCCCCGGCGGCAACCTGATCTTCCAGCTCGTCTTCAAGGACTGCTGGGACGGCAAGAACATCGACTCACCCGATCACAAGTCGCACATGGGCGACCCGGTGAACGGCGTCTGCACCGGCAAGTACCCGGTGGCCGTTCCGGATCTCTCCTTCATGGTCAACTATGAGTCGCTGGGGGGTGACGGCCTCAGCCTCTCCTCCGGCAAGCCGTCATCCATGCACGGCGACTTCATGAACGCCTGGGAACCGGAGCGTCTCGGCGACCTGGTGAAGTCCTGCCTCAACCAGAACGCCAAGTGCGGCGTCGACACGACGTTCGCCGGCGGCTGACCACCGCCTGCGATGCGACGGCCCCCACGCTGCGGCGTGGGGGCCGTCCGTCACCGCACCCGGTGGGACCGGGACACGAGGGTCAGATGACCAGCGTGAATCCCGCCGCCTTGCACGCGGCAGAGATGTCCTTGCCGGCCTTCTCGAAGGCCGGGTTGTCGGCGGCGGTCGCCGGGTCCGCCGCAGCCGCGGCCTTGGCCGCCTCCGCGCCGAACGCCCGCAGGGCAGTGGCCACCTTGCCGTCGCCGGTCGAGGCGACCGCGGCGATCTTCTTGTCCAGGTCGTTCAGGATCTTCTGGTAATCCGCCGCCGACGCCTCGCCGGTCGTGGCGACCTTGACCAGCTCGGCCTTCATCTCGTCGCTGACCTTCTTCGCCGACTCGCAAAGCTCCTTGTCGCTCGCGGCGCCCGCCGCAGGCGACGAGGCCGGCGTGGCGGCAGCGGAGGTGGCCACTGCGGACGGGGCTGCGGTGGTGGCAGCGGGCGTGGTGGATCCGGCGGTCGTCGCCTTGTCGGCGTCGCCACAGGCGGCGAGGGTCGTCGAAACGGCAAGGATCAACATGGCGGAGGCAAGACGGGAAGATTTCACGGACGCGGACGATATCCGAAGTCCAAACGTTGATCAATTCGCTCGGCGATCGGCCACTTCGCGTGCTGTCAGCGGCGATGTCACCGTCGCCCACTGGCCACCGCACGGTAACCACCAATGTGGACGGGAGCTGGTAGGAAGAGGCGAGTTGCCTCACCTCAGGGAGATGATCGTGGCACGTTCGCACCTGTCCCGTCGTTCGCTGCTGACCGCCGGTGGCGCCGCCGCTGTGGCCCTCGGCGCGGCCGCAGCCAGCCCGTCCGCCGCCTCCGCCGCGCCAGCCGAAAGCCCGATCGACACGCCAACGGAGGCGCTGCGTCGGCTACAGGCCGGCAACCGGCGGTTCACCTCCGGTCACGGCCGGCACCCGCACCAGAGCCTGTCCGACCTGCACCGGCTCGCCGCCGGCCAGCACCCGTTCGCCATCACGGTCGGCTGCGCGGACTCCCGGGTGGCCCCCGAGGTGCTCTTCGACCAAGGGCTGGGTGACCTGTTCGACAACCGGGTGGCCGGCAACATCGTCGACGACCTGCTGCTCGGCAGCGTCGAGTTCGCCGTGGAGGAGTTCGGCAGCCTGCTGGTCGTCGTCCTCGGCCACGAACGCTGCGGCGCGATCACCGCCACCATCGACGCCATCCACACCGGCGGTACGGCGCCCGGGCACATCGGGACCATCGTGGACGCCCTGCGCCCGATCGTCGAGCCGGTACTGAACCAGCCCGGCGACCCCGTGGAGAACGGGGTGCGCGCCAACATCGCCGCCCAGGTGGAGGCGCTCAGCGCACGCAGCACCATCATCGCGGAGAAGGTGCACGAGGGCGCGCTGCGGGTGGTGGGCGCCCGCTACGACCTGGACAACGGGCGGGTTTCCCTGGTCGCCTGAAACCGTCACCCGATCCTGGGCCACCCGGACAGCGACGCTGGTCGGTCATCCACTGCCGCCGACCAGCGCCGCCGGTCGCGTCGCGGCCGACGGGTACGGCGGTAGTAGGACCATCCGGCCAGTGGCAACGCGATCGTCCAGGCCAACAGGAGCGGGAGACCGATCAGGACGCCGGTCGGGGTGAAGATGTCCTCCGTGCCGGGCTCCCTCAGGTCCGCCGCGAACTGCCAGGGCAGGGTCGCCGAGTAGCCGATCATCAGGGCGGATCCCAGCACCGTTGGCGTCAGCGGCAACCACTGTGGCACCCGACGTCCGCGCAGCCATGGCACCCACCGGGGGAAGACCACGCCCCAGTCCTTGATGAGCCCCAGCGCCAGTACGCCGCCGAGCCCGGCGAGGACGCACAGCAGGCCCAGGTAGAACGCGCCGGGCGGCAGGCCCAGAAAGCCGTCGACCGGATGGTCCCCCACGCCGGGCCCACGACCGTGGTACCACTCGCGGAACGGACCGGGATGGGCGAACACCGGGATGCCGAGGATCCATGGCACGTGCAGCGGGATGAAGCCCAGTACGGGGGCCATCCACGCCACGTGCCCGGCTCGGCGGGCCCAGGACGGCGGTGGTGGCGGGGCGGGCATGGCATTCGTGTGCGGTGTTCGAGTCACGGCGTCGTCTCCATCAGCGGCGGGCGTTGGCACATCCGAGATCACCGTCGCCGAACGGCGCGGCGAGCGGATCGCCGCGCGGAGGGACTCGTCTCCCCCGCCGTAGGAATGGCGCCCTTTCGTCACAACGGTGCGTGTGACGAAAGCACTTCCCGGCAGCGGGCCGCGCTCCGGAGGCTGGACACCATGAATGTGACTAGGCTCGACCCACCGGGCGACGGCCACCCACAGCCCTCGCCCGGGGACACCCGCGCCCGCATCACCGTCGTGGACGCACTGCGCGGCTGCGCGCTGCTGCTCATCCTGCTGGTGAACATCGCGTTCTTCAGCTCCGGCTACGACTTCCACCTGGTCGAGGACCCGACGCACGGCGCGGTGGACGTGCTGATCGCCGGCGCGGTGGAGCTGTTCTTCGCGATGAAGGCCTACCTGCTGTTCGCCTTCCTGTTCGGTTACAGCTTCACCCTGCAACTCGACTCCGCGGCTCGACGCGGAGCGGCGTTCCGCCCGGCGTTCCTGCGCCGGCTCTCGGGGTTGTTCGTTCTCGGCGTACTGCACGCGGTGCTGCTGTTCCACGGCGACATCCTCACCACGTACGCGCTGCTCGGTCTCGTGCTCCTCGCGGTCCGGCGGATCGAGCCCCGCACCGCGCTGATCGCGGCGGCGACCATCATCGGCGGCATCGCCGTGGTGGTCGGGGTCGCCGCGGTCCTCGGCGCCACACTGGTTCCGGACGAGGCCGCCGCGCTCGGCGCCGGCGCGCGTTCCACGCTGGCTCTGGGCGGCGGCTTGGACGATGTCGTCCTGGAGCATCTTCGGTCGATGCCAGCGATGATCGGCGGCCTCGCCGTGCAGGGGCCGCTGGCGTTCGCGGCGTTCCTGGTCGGTCTCGCCGCCGGCAAGCAGCGGCTCCTCGCCACCCTGCCCGCCCACGAGGACCTGCTGCGCCGGTGCGAGAAGGTGGGGTACCCCATCGGCCTGGCCGGCGCCGCCGTGTTCGCGGTCGGTGGTTCCACCGCGAACCTGACCGGACTGATGGTCAGCATCGTCACCGCGCCGTTCCTGGCCGCCGCCTACGCCGCGACCCTGCTGCGACTGTTCACGCGGCGGCCGCGCCTCGCGGACGCGTTCGCGCCCGCCGGGCGGATGGCCCTGACCAACTACCTGGCCCAGTCGCTGGTGTGCGTGCTCGTCTTCACCGGCCTCGGGTGGGGCCTGGTCGGCCGCACCTCGCCGGCACAGACACTGCTGATCGCACTGGTGATCTTCGCGGGGCAACTGGTGGTCAGTGCGTGGTGGCTACGGCGGTTCCGGTACGGCCCCGTCGAATGGGCGCTGCGCGCCTGGACCCACCGGGCGCGCCGCCCCAACTAGGGTGCTGACATGGTCGATCGGCACCAGGTGATGAGCTTCCGGGTCCGGGCCCAGCAGCTCGACCGCGACGAGGGCACAATCGCCGACACCGCCGTCCTGGACCTCGGGGTGCAGAACACCGGTCCGGACGGCGCACGGTGGGCACTGGCGGTACGCGGGGTCGACGTGACCGCGCTGTCCGACACCGACCTGGTCCTGCTGTGGACGGTGCGGGGCGCTCCCCACCTCTACCGCCGGGCCGACGTTGCCAAGGTGGCGGCGGCGGTCGAACCCTTCTCCGAGGCCGACGCGGGCAAGCGCATCTACGACGCCGCGAAACCGTTGAAGGCCGCCGGCATCGACACCCTCGAGGCCCTGGACGAGATCGCCGACCGGATGCGTGCCATCGTCAGCACGCCCACCGTCAAGGGGGACGTCTCCGGCCGCCTGGCCACCATGCTGCCCGAGCCCTATCTGCGGTTCTGCCGGCCCTGCGACGCCACGCACCTCTACGAGATGCCGTTCCGGCTCGCCGCCGTGCGGGCCGGAGTGGAGCTGCAGCTCGACACCTCACCACCGGTCCTGCGGCGCATCACCGGCTTCAGGAAGGCAGGCACCGCTGGTGACCGCTTCGACCTCATCCGCGCCTATCTTCGCCTGCTCGGCCCGGCCACCCCGAAACAGGTCGCCGACTACCTTGACTCCCCCGTGAAGGACGTGAAGGCGCACTGGCCCGACGACGTGATCGAGGTGACGGTCGACCGCGAGGTGCGCTCACTGCTGGCCGCCGACGAGGAGGCGCTGGCGTCCGCCGACGGCACTGTCACCCGACTGCTCGGCCCGTTCGACCTGTTCCTCCAGGCCAAGGACCGGGCAACGCTGGTGCCGGACGCCACCCACGCCAAGGAGCTGTGGCCGGTGTTGGGTCGCCCCGGCGCCGTCCTGGTCGACGGCGAGCTGGTGGGCACCTGGCGGCCCCGCAAGTCCGGCAGGACGTTCACCGTCGCCGTCCAGCCGTGGCAGCGGTTGTCGGACGCCACACGTAAGGCCATCACCGTGCAGGCCGAACGCCTCGCGGCGTACCGCTCCGTCTCCCTCAGCGGCGTCGACTTCGGCAGCTAGACGGCTACTCACTCCACCGTCCACGAGATCGCGGGCGGGTGCACCCGAGCGCAGACGGGCTCACCGGCGGCATCGGTCAACCCGACCCGGCCGACCAGCGTCCCGTTGCCCTCATGGGCGGCGCGCAGCAGCTCGGTCGGCACGTCGGTGAACATCAACTTCGCTCGTCGGAACATGGCGAAGCCGTCAGGGGTCACCGCACCCCAGCTCAGATAGAGAAACCGCGCCCCGGGGCGGCCGTGCACCCAGGGGCCACCGACGTCGAGCACACCGTCGACCTCACGGCTGGACACCTCGAAGGACCAGGTGGCGCTGGCCGCGTCGGCCGGGACCTGATGGACCACCTCGGCCTTGCGCTGAACCCCGACGTGTACGTTGCCCCGCCGCAGCGCGTCGGCCTCCGCACCGGGACGCTGACCTGGGAGATCGCTGCCGTCGATCCTGATCCGCATGGCACCGACTCTAGTTAGTCGGCCGGTTGCCCAGCGGTGTCGTCCTCGCCGTACTCGCCGCGGATGGGCAGGTAGTAGGCGGGCAGGAACCCAGCGATGATGGCGACGCCGGCGATCGGCACGAACGCGCCGACGAGGATGCCGGAGCCGATCCAGACCAGCGCGAGCGCGAACCGGCGACCGATGGCCCGCGCACCGATGGGACCGAGGCCGGGGTCCAGCAGTCCGGCCCGCCGAAGGTGCGCCCACACGATGTTGAAGAGAGCCGCCGCCGTCCACAGTGTGCCGCCGTAGACGACGACCGACGCGCGCAGCCCCTGCTCCGCGCGCAACGCGTCGGCGAGCAGTGACGTGGAGAACGGCAGGAACGCGATGACCATAAGGAGCAACGTGTTGAGGAACAGGACCCCTCGGTCGACGTGCCGGACACGGTCGAACATGACGTGGTGATTCACCCACACCTGCCCGATGAGCAGGAAGCTCAACGCGTAGGCCAGGTACGACGGCCACAGCGCACCGAGCCCCTGAACAAGGCGCTCGAAGTCGTCGGGCGGTTGGATCTCCAGCACGAGGAGCGTCACGGCGATCGCGAAGACACCGTCGCTGAAAGCCAGCAACCGGCCCGGACTACGGGTGAGCCGTAAAGTTTCCCTTTTGGGAGGCACGTAGCGAATTATGCAATAAATCAGCTTCCGTCATTGACGGAGCGACGCCAGAACTGGCGTGGCGCAAAACCTTCACGTCGCAGCCAGTGCTCGGTGTAGACGATCCGCTCCGCCTCGACGACCACGAGTGTGTTCTCGGGTGGCTCGGACAGCGCCCGCCCCTGCTCGGCGTGCTCGTTCTCCCACCGAACCGCTTCCCAGTAGTGCGCGCGGTCCGGATGCTGCGGTGCAAGCACCCTGGCCGTCCCGAACAGTTGGGCGCCGCGGCTGCTGGCCAACCCGACCAGCGGCGCGAAGATGCCGATGGACACGCGCGGGTCGGCGGCGATATTGCGGATCTTCGGAGACCGTGGCGCGGCGGTGAAGAGCACCGCGAAGCCGAGCGGGTAGTACCGCACCGGGGTGGCCAACGGACCGTCCGGCCCTGCGGTCGCGAGCACGCACATGTTCTGCGACGACAACAGGTTGAGCAGGCGCTCCTCAAGCCGTTCACGATCGAGCCGCTTGGCTGGTGTGGGCTCCGACAGCCAGGGATTCGTCAACGGCATACGACGTCCTCGATCATGGCGAGCACCCTAACCGCGTGACCCGCCCTCGAGATCGGCAGGTCGCGCCCTACGCCGTTCTGCGCAGGTAGGTCTCGGCCAACTGGCGAAGGCGCGTGCGGTCGAAGCTGTCCCCGTGGCCGGGATGGACGAGGGACACGTCGAGGTCGACGAGGACCTGCATGCTTCGGCGGTACGCGGCCACGTCGGAGTTCGGCAGATTGTCGATCAGGGCGCCCTCGTAGATGATGTCGCCCGAGTACAGCGTCCCGGTGTGTTCCTCCAGCAGTGCGATGCTTCCGGGCGTGTGGCCGGGAAGGTGCAGCACTGTCAGCACCCGCCCGCCCAGGTCGATGCGGTCGCCGTCGTCGAGCAGACGGTGCAGGGTCATCGGTGCGACGCGGTAGGCAGCAGGGTCGTAATCGGGATCGGGCAGAACATCGATCATGAGATCCGGGATGTCTTCTCCGGCACCGGCGATGCCCAGCTTGTCGAAGAGTTCCACCCCGTACAGGCTCGCCGGTACGCCCGCTGCCAGGATCCCCGCCTCGGCCGGGTGGGCGGCCCGGTCCCCGAACTCCGACGCCCCACCGACGTGATCCAGGTGCGCGTGGGTGAGCACGACCATCGGATCACGCTCGAACAGGCTCGGAATCGCCTCCCGCAGAGCGACGACACCGAGCCCGGCGTCGATCACGATGTCCCGATCGTTGCCCCGCAACCACCAGAAGTTCGCCGACAGCAGTTCGTTGACGTGCGGTTCCGAGACCCGGACGACGTCGCCGTCCGTTTCGGCCCGCGTGTACCAGTCGACCATGACCGAGAGTGTGCCAGCGCGGAGATGCCTCTTCTATCCCTGACCGACGGCCTGAGCGATGGCGAGGGTGTGCTGGTACTCGCGCCAGTGGGCCAGTTTGCCGCCCCGGGTCCGCAGCACCCCGATGAATGGCGCTGAGGCGGTCAGCCCGGTCACCGTGTGGGTGCCGACCAGTTCGTATTCGACCACGATCACCTCGGGATCAGCGGTCTCGTGCAGGAGCACGTTGCGACAGTCGTCGAACCGGACCGGGAACATCGCCCTGCCGGCCTGCGTGTGTTCAAGGACCTGCTGCTTCCCTTCGATACGGGTAGGGCGGCCGGGTGCGGCAAACGGCGTCTCGAGCACCACGTCGTCGGCGAGCGAGTCGGCCTCGTAGGTGGGCAGGTTCGCGAGCCACCGGGCGCGCATGCTGTCGAAGATCTCGCTTGGTGTCACGTCGTCCTCCTGGATAATGAGTCATGACTCGACTTATCCGTACGAGAATAATGAGTGGAGACTCACTTTGATAGAGGGGTCGCCGCTGCGTGCCGACGCGCAGCGCAACCGGGCGCGCATCCTCGACGCCGCCGAGGCGATCTTCGCCGAGTTCGGTACCCGTGCGTCCACCGAGGAGGTGGCCCGCAGGGCCGGCGTTGCCATCGGTACGGTCTTTCGGCACTTTCCCACCAAGGACGACCTGCTCGCCGCGATCATGAAGCGACTGCTCGCGCAACTCGTCGAGGAAGCCGGAAAACATGACCTCTTCACGTTCTTCACCCACCTGGTGGCGCAGGCCGCCGCGAAGAAGACCGTCGTCGACCTGCTCGCCGGGTCCGGGGTGGACATCCGGCTTCCCGACGCGGTGAGTCACCTGGAGGAGGCGGTGGGCAGGCTGCTGGAGCAGGCGCGAGCCGCCGGAGCCGTCGCCGACTCGGTACGGCTACCCGAGACGATGGCGCTCCTCAGCAGCCTGTGCCAGGGCGCTCTGCATGGTGGGTGGGACCAGAAGTTGCAAGCCCGAACGCTCACGGTCGTCTTCGCCGGCCTGGAGCGCGACTGACCGCAGCAGACGGGGCCAGCACCGCTCCGGCACAAGGGCCGGGAACGCCCGAACCGCCAATCCGGACGAGTACGACATGAAAGACTCGCCCGGCTGGCGGAAGGGGCGGGGATGCAATCAACCTGGCTCGTGGCGCTCTCCTGGGCTTCGCTCGCGGTCGGCGTCGTCAGCTTCGCGGTCGTGCTGGCCGACACCTATCTGCGCGGGCACCGTCAGCCGGTCCGGGTCATGGAGATCGTCTGGCTGGTGACCGTCCTCTACATCGGCCCGGCCGCCGTCCGCCTCTACTGGAACTGGGGCAGGCCCGAGGCGTTCTCTCGACGGCGGCAGGAGGGGCAACCGCGACGGCCCCGTCGGGGCATCGTCGTGACCCACGTGTCCCGCTGCGGCGCGCACTGCGCTCTCGGGTTCATCGTCGCCGAGATCGCCCTGTACGCCGTGAGATTCGACCCGGCCGAGGACCCGCTGTGGGTCGACTACGCCGGCGACTACCTGATGGCGGTGACGATCGCCGTGCTCTTCCGGTACTTCGCCGGGCCGGGTCGCAGCCTCGGAAAGGTCTGGCACGCGCTGTCGAAGGTCGGCAGGATCGAGCTGCTGACCATCACCGTGTTCGAGGTGGCGCTGTTCGCGTGGCTGACGCTCGCCCATCGGGTGGTCCTGCCGGAGCCACCCCTGAGACCCGACAGCGCCACGTTCTGGTTCGCCGGTCAGCTCGGGCTGATAGCTGGATTCATAGCGGCCTGGCCCACCGCCTCCTGGCAGCTCGGCCGAGGGCTGAAGATCGAGCAGCGCCGACTTCCCTACGACTGAGCGGGGGCCTGATCGCCCGCGCGGCCGCCCCGCCAAGAACCAACGGCAAGGAGATCACTCTCCCTGCCACTTCTAACGTATACCGCACCTGGGGGCTTGCGGCAAGACCCCGGTCGTGGCGCAGAATCGGCGGCCGGACCAGCACAAACGAGGTAACGGGGGCGCGACGTGGGTGTGTTGTCGATGGACGGGGACCGCGGCGACCGGGCACCACTGTTGGATCTTCGAGAGGTCGACGAGACGCAGGTGTCGGTGGTCGGCGGCAAGGCCGCGCACCTGGGCGCGCTGTACCGGATCGACGGTATCCGGGTGCCGGCGGGGTTCTGCGTGACGACGGCGGCCTTCCGGAAGGTCATGGCGCAGACGCCGTCGATCGACGATCGGCTCGATCAGCTGTCGCGGTTGAGCCCGGACGACCGGGAGGCGATCAGCACGCTCAGCGCGGAGATCCGCCGCAGCGTCGAGGAGACACCGTTTCCGGGCGACCTGGCCGCCGCGATCACCGGCGCGCTCGCCCGGTTCGGCGAGCAGGCCGCCTACGCCGTACGGTCCAGCGCGACGGCGGAGGACACGCCCACCGCGTCCTTCGCCGGCCAGCAGGACACCTACCTGAACGTGGTGGGGCCGGAGGCGGTTCTGCGGCACGTCAGCCGGTGCTGGGCGTCACTGTTCACCGAGCGGGCCGTCATCTACCGCCTGCGCAACGGCATCGACCACCGCACCGTCCAGATGGCTGTCGTCGTACAGCGGATGGTTCTTCCGGATGCCTCCGGCATCCTGTTCACGGCGGACCCGGTGACGGGCGACCGGAAGGTCGCGACAGTCGACGCCAGCTTCGGCCTCGGCGAGGCCCTGGTGTCCGGTCTGGTGAACCCGGACGTCTTCACTGTGCGCGACGGTGAGGTGGTCGCCAGCACGGTCGCCGCGAAGGAGCGTGCCGTCACCGCGCTGCCCGGCGGCGGGACGCGGGAAGTGGCGATCGACCCGCAGCGGCAGGAGCTGCCGGCGCTGACGCAGGCTCAGGCGCTGCGGCTGGTGCGGCTCGGGCGACGGATCGAGGCGCACTTCGGCCGCCCGCAGGACATCGAATGGTGCCTGGTCGACGACGACTTCCAGATCGTGCAGAGCCGGCCGATCACGACGCTGTTCCCCGTCCCGGCGGTCGACGACCAGGAGAACCACGTCTACCTCTCGGTCGGTCACCAGCAGATGATGACCGACGCCATGCGGCCGTTGGGCCTCTCCATGTGGCAGCTGACCGCCATGGCCCGGATGTTGGCGGCCGGCGGGAGGTTGTTCGTCGACGCCACCCGGCTGTTGGCCTCCCCCACCAGCCGCGCCGGCTTCCTCAAGATGGCGGGGCGCGACGATCCGCTGATGCGCGACGCGTTGGAGACCCTGCTCGACCGCCGGGACTTCGTTCCGACTCTGCCGGACCAGGCCGGTCCGGGTGGGCCGACGACCGGCGGCCCGTCCACCTCGGGCGAGGCCGACCCGGCGATCGTGACCGAGCTGATCGAGCGCAGCGAGGTGTCCATCGCCGCCCTGCGACGCGACATCGCGACGGTGACCGGTACGGCGCTGTTCGACTTCCTGCATGAGGCGTTCCAGGAGCACAAGCGGGTCCTCAGTGATCCGTTGAACATGCAGGCGATCATGGCGGGCATGGAGGCCACCTGGTGGCTCAACGACCGGCTGCACGAGTGGCTGGGCGAGAAGAACGCCGCGGACACCCTCACCCTCTCCGCCCCCGGCAACGTCACGTCGGAGATGGGGCTGGCGCTGCTCGACGTCGCCGACGTGATCCGTCCGTATCCGGAGGTGGTGGCGTTCCTTCAGGACGTCGCGCATGACGACTTCCTCGACGATCTGCCGAAGGTCACGGGCGGGGCCGAGGCGCGCGCCGCCATCGAGGCGTACCTCGATCGGTACGGAATGCGCTGCGTCGGCGAGATCGACATCACCAGGCCACGGTGGAGCGAACGCCCCGCCACGCTCGTGCCCGTACTCCTCGACAACGTCAGGCTCTTCGAGCCGGGCGCGGCCCGGCGGCGCTTCGAGCAGGGCCAACAGCGGGCGCGGCAGCAGGCACAAGAGGTGTTGACGCGCCTGCGGACGCTGCCGGACGGGCAGCAGAAGGCCGACGAGACCGCGCGGATGATCGACCGGGTGCGGGCCTTCATCGGCTATCGGGAGTACCCGAAGTACGACATCGTCAGCCGCTACTTCCTGTACAAGCAGGCACTGCTGGCAGAGGCCGAGCGGCTGGTGCACGCCGGGGTGCTCGCCGAGCAGGAGGACGTCTTCTACCTCACGTTCCAGGAGTTCCACGAGGTGGTCCGCACACACCGGGTGGACGCCGCGCTGATCCGGCAGCGTCGCGACGAGTTCCGGGCGCACCAGGCGCTCACCCCGCCCCGGGTGCTGACCTCCGACGGCGAGGTCATCACCGGCGCGTACCGACGCGACGACCTGCCGGCCGGCGCCCTGGCCGGTGTGCCGGTGTCCGCCGGGACTGTCGAGGGACGTGCCCGCGTCATCCTGGACATGGCGCAGGCCGACCTCGAAGCGGGTGACATCCTCGTCACGGCCCACACGGACCCGAGCTGGACGCCGCTGTTCGTCGGCATCGCCGGCCTGGTCACGGAGGTCGGCGGGTTGATGACGCACGGCGCGGTGATCGCGAGGGAGTATGGCCTGCCGGCTGTCGTCAGCGTGCTCGACGCCACCCGGCTGATTCGCGACGGGCAGCGGATCCGCGTGCACGGCAGTGACGGGTACGTCGAGATCCTGCCCTGACCGACGGCACCCGCAGGAGGAGTGACATGGCGTTCCCGGCCCGGCGTCTGGCCACAGTGGTGGCCACGGCGGTGACAGTGGTGTCGCTGGCGGGGTGCAGCGGCGGCGGCAACCGCGACTCCACCGGGGCACGGACGACGCCGAGCCCGGAGGTGACCCTCGCACCGTCGCCGGCCGCCGATCAGGAGTTCCGTCGGCTGGAGGAGCAGTTCGGGGCGCGGCTGGGGATCTACGCCGTCGACACGGGCACCGGTCGCACCGTTGAGTACCGCGCCGACGAGCGGTTCGCGTACGCCTCGACGTGGAAGGCCCTCGCTGCCGCCCAGGTGCTCGACGGCACCACCGACGCCCAACTGGACCGGGTGGTGCGGTATCCGGCGCGGGACCTGGTGGCGCACTCCCCTGTCACCGAGAAGCACGTCGGCGAGGGCATGAGCCTGCGCGCTCTGGCCGACGCCGCCGTGCGCTACAGCGACAACACCGCCGGCAACCTGCTGCTGCGCCACCTCGGCGGGCCGGCGGGGTTCGAGGCGAAGCTGCGCGCGCTCGGCGACACGGTCACCGAGGCGGCCCGCTACGAGACCGCGCTGAACGAGGGAACACCTGGCGACGAGCGGGACACCAGCACCGCGCGGGCCCTGGCCGGCGACCTGCGGGCGTACACAGTGGGGGTTGCTTTGGAACCGGCGGACCGCGACGTGCTGCGCGGCTGGTTGCGGGGCAACACCACCGGCACGGCGCTGGTCCGCGCCGGGGTGCCGGCCGGCTGGGTGGTCGGGGACAAGACCGGGACCGGCGGGTACGGCACCCGCAACGACATAGCGGTGATCTGGCCGCCCGACCGGGCCCCGATCGTGCTGGCGGTGCTGTCCAGTCGCGACACGAAGGACGCCACCCCCGACGACGCGCTCATCGCCCGGGCCACCCGGGTGGTCGTCGCCCAGCTGTGAACGCCAGGAGGCAACACCGCCGATGTTAGGTTCGCCGACATGACTGCGCAGATCACTGCCGCGCATTTCCACGCGGCCGACGGGGTCGAGGACTGGCGCTCCCTCTACCACCTGGTCTCGGCCCACTTCCCGACCGGCTCACTGGCCGAGGGCATCGCGCTCGTCGACGAGATCGGCCGGCTCACCGACGAAACCCAGCAGCAGTACCTCAGCGTCGACCTGCGCGCCACCGGCGTGACAGTGAGCCTGGCTCGGCGCGACATCGCGTTGGCGCGGCGGATCTCGGCCGCAGCCAAGGAACTGGACATTCACGCCGATCCAACCGCCGTCCAACTCGTCAACATCACCCTCGACGCACTCGCCAGCGCGGACGTTCTGCCGTTCTGGCGGGCGCTGCTCGGCTACCGCCAGATCGGCGACGAATACCTGTTCGATCCGTTACGTCGCGGCCCGGGCTTCGGGTTGCAGCACATGGCCGAGGCGCGTCCACATCGCAACCGCATGCACCTCGACATAGCTGTCCCGCACGATCAGGCGGAGGCTCGCATCGCCGCTGCCCTGGCCGCCGGCGGCCGCCTGGTGTCCGACGCGCACGCGCCCATGTGGTGGGTCCTGGCCGACGCCGAAGGCAACGAGGCGTGCGTCGCTACCTGGGTCGGCCGCGACTGAGGCGGCCCGAACTACGCGCGGGCGGTCACCTGCCGTCGGCGGCGCCGTTGGAGAAGCTCGTGGATGACGCCCCACAGCCCGGCGAACGCGAGCGCTGTCCCGCCGAGCGCGGGCAGGAACTCCGCCCCGTCTCGGGACACCCACAGCCGGCCATCCTCCGGGGCATCCGGCGAGTAGAGGACCGTGACGGAGTCACCGTCACGATTGACGGAGCCGCTGCGGGTGACCATCTCGCTGAGGACGACCTGCCGTCCACCGGGTACGGCGTACTGGAAGTCGTAGTGCGTCCCCTGGCGCTTCGCGCCCAACGGCGTCTCGGATGAGCTGATCAGCGTGGCGGTGTCGTAGACCTCCCCCGGCCAACCTCGACCATTCCAGATGATGGTGACGCCGATACCGGTCAGCAGGATCCCGCACAGGACTGCCGTCAGTGCGGCCCGCAGCGCCGAGACACCGGTGATGTTGCGGTATTCAGCCATGGCCGAGAGGATATTCGTGGCCTGCAAAGGGTTGCCGGGTAGGCGCAACGCTTGGCACTGTCACGCCGCGACGGCTGCCCGGCCCAGCGGGAATCGCACGCCGGTGAGGTCCTCCGAGACATCCCAGAGGCGTTGCTGCACGCTCACGTCGTAGGAGTCGGGGCTGGAAGTGACAAGCCTCGGGTAACCGCGCGCCTCGCCGAGGCCGTCGGGGCCGTAGTACTGCCCGCCGAGGACTGACGGGTCGGTGGCGGCCCGCAGGATGGGCAGCGCGCCGGCCGACGGGGACTGGGTGATCGCCGGAGCGAGCCAGGTGATCGGTCCGCGGACGAGCGGCGGGGAGTTGCGCATCAGCTCGGTGTTGGAGACGCCGGGGTGTGCGGCCACCGCGACCGTGGTGCCGTGCGCGGCGAGCCGGCGCTGCAACTCGTAGGTGAACATCAGGTTGGCGAGCTTCGACTGGCCGTAGGCGCCGACCCGGCTGTACGAACGCTCCCACTGCAGGTCGTCGAAGTGGATGGCGGCGCGGATGCGGTGGCCGACGCTGCTGACCGTGACCACTCGCGAGCCGGGCACGGGCAGCAGCAGGTCGAGCACCAGGCCGGTGAGCGCAAAGTGACCCAGGTGGTTGGTGCCGAACTGCATCTCGAAGCCGTCGCGGGTGCTCTGCTTCGGGGTGTACATCACGCCGGCGTTGTTGATCAGCAGGTCGATCCGCGGGTGGGTGGCGCGCAGGCCCGCCGCGGCATCTCGCACCGATTCCAGCGAGGTCAGGTCCAGTTCCCGTACGGAGACGTCGCCGTTGATGCGGGCGGCGGCCAGTTTGCCCTTGCCTGTGTCGCGTACGGCCAGCACGACCGACGCCCCGCGCTCGGCGAGCCGCCGGGCGGTCTCGAAGCCCAGCCCGGTGTTGGCGCCGGTGACCACGGCCACCCGGCCGTCCTGGCGCAGAATCTGCTGCTCGGTCCACTTCATGTCAGGCTCCTTAGGTACCGCCGGTAACTTACGTCTGAACGGTAAGGTACCGCCGGTACGCTGTCAAGGGACCGCCGGTACCTAAGCTAGGGTTGGTGTCATGACGTTCCAGCGGGCGCGCAGCGAGGAGCAGCGTGAGGTCCGACGCCGGGCCATTCTGGAGACGACCTCGGCGATGCTCGACGAGATGCCGGTGGCCGAGGTGACCCTGAACGAGCTGAGCCGGCGGGTCGGCCTGGCCAAGACGGCGGTGCTGCGCTATTTCGAGTCTCGCGAGGCGATCCTGCTCGACCTGCTGGACGACCGGACGGCGACCTGGCTGGCCGAGCTGGAGCAGGAGCTGGCCGACGGTGTCGACCTGAGCCGGCCGGCGATGGAACGGGTGGAGCAGACGGCCGACGTGCTCAGCCGATCGCTCGCCGCCCAGACGGTGCTCTGCGATCTGTTCGGCGCGCAGGGCGGGGTGCTCGAACACAACGTCTCGGTCGAGGTGGCCCGCCGGCACAAGCGGGCCGCACTGGGCAAGCTGGCGGTGATGGCCGGCCTCGTCCGGCGGCACCTGCCCGAGGCCGGCGACAACGCCAAGCTGTTCTGCCTGCACACCCTGATCATGGGTGGCGCACTGTCCGCCTACACCACACCGCCGCCGAGCCTGCTCGCCGTCTACGAGTCCGAGCCGGCGCTCGCGGTCCACCACGTCGACCTCCGGACAGCCCTGCGGGTCGCCATCATCACGTCGCTCGTGGGCATGCTGCCGCGCTCCTGAGCCGCTGCGCGGAACTCGCTGGTCTTGACGCTGTTCGCGGTCTAACGTGGCCCGTCGTGCTCTCACACGAACAGATCATTGGACAGGCCCTGGATCGGATCGGGGCGGGCTATGTCTTTCCCGAGAAGGTCGCTGACATCGACGCCGCGATCCGACGTCGTCTCGCGGCGGGCGAGTACGACGGCCTGGACGGGCCGGCGCTCTGCGAGACGGTCACCGCTCATCTTCAGCAGGTGTGCCCGGACAAGCATCTGCGGCTGTTGTGGTCGGAGCAGCCGCAGTCGCTTGACCCAGCGGACGAGGACGGCGGACGGGCGGCCTTCCTCGCGCTGCTCAGGGCGGAGAACCAGGGCATCCGCAGGGTCGAGCACCTGGACGGCAACGTCGGGTTCATCGACGTGCGGCGCATCGCGTACGCCGACGAGGGCGCTGCCGCGATCGGCGCGGCCATGCAACTGGTCGCCCTCAGCTCCGCGCTCATCCTGGACCTGCGCGCCTGCTCCGGCGGAACACCGGAGGGAGCCGCGATGTGGTGCAGCTACTTCTTCCGCGACGACCAGGTGCACCTCAACGACTTCTACGAGCGGTCCACCGGCGCGACCCGCCAGTTCTGGACCACCGCGCACCTTCCCGCGCCGCGCTACGCCGACCGCCCGGTGTACGTGCTGACCAGCGCGACGACGTTCTCCGGGGGCGAGGACGTGGCGTACACCCTTCAGGCGCACGGCCGGGCCGTCGTCGTCGGTGAGACGACACGCGGCGGCGCGCATCCCACAGCCCGCCACCCGGTCACCGAACACATCCTCGTGACCGTGCCGACCGCCCGCACCATCAACAGCGTCACCGGCACCAACTGGGAGGGCGTCGGAGTGGTCCCCGACGCTCTCGTCCCGGCGGACCAGGCACTCGACACCGCGCTCAAGGCCATCATGAGCGCATAGACACGACAACCGGGCCTCACCTGGCTGCCCGGAGGCAGCACCGTTCGGCCGCGGCGGGACCTTCCGGGCCCGCCGCGGCCTCGTATTCTCGGCCGGCAGCACGCCGACCGGGACCACCCTCGTCAGGCAGTCGCCATTCCTCGGACGGCCAGCTCGCTGAGCGACGCGACGCCAGTGTCGCCGAGCGCCTTCCGAGCCACGGCGGGCTCGCTCAGCTCGAACACCTCGACGAGGAGGGTCGGCGATCCGGACCGGCGGCGGATCCCGTCGATCTCCTGCCGGTCAGGGTTGAACGGCAACGTCGGCCACTGTTTCGCGGTCTCCTGCCAGTCGGTTGAGATGGTCGCGACCAGGCCGTCGAGCAGGGTCGTGTAGTCCTCCGGGCTGATCGCCCGACCCAACCCGTACCGCTCCCGGAGGGCGAGAATCTCGGCCGGGACCTCCTCGGCGGAGTAGCTGTTGTTGATTCCGAGCCACCAGTGGGCGAAGTAGGTGCCCTGGTAGCCCTGGGCCAGGTAGCGCGACCCGTCGCGGTGCACCTCGATGATGAAGTTGTGCACCTGCGGAAACTGGCAGTCGAGCAGCAGGACGGTAGCGTCGCTGGCCGGCGTGGCGAGGAGCGCCTTCTTGAGCGCTTCGCCGCCTCCAGCCCCATAGGTATCGTGCGACAGTCGGGCCGGCTTGCCGCCCGCGGTGCGCAACTGCTCGCGAATCTGGAACGCCGCCATTCCGCAGTTGGCCCACCTGCGGCTCTCGTCGCGCAACGCGATCTGCGGGTCGCCGGTCTTGCCCGTACTTCCCACCGCCGCGTTGAGCTTCACCAGGTCGACCCCGTCAGTGGCCTGGTCACGACGCCGCTGACTGCCCTCGGTGGCACGCGCGGCATCGCGCTGCGCGTAGCCGGTCGCGGCAGTGACGGCTTCGGCCCACGTACCGAAGCTCTGATCGGGCTTCAGCGCGCTCTCCGACCAGTTGATCAACGCACCGACCACCTCATCGCGCAGGTCGGCGGGCATGAGCGGTTGGATCCTGGTCAGGATGTCGACGCACGCCTTCTCGTCGGTCTCCAGGTTGGGGATCTGACCGTTCGGTGGGTAGGCGTCCTTCTCCTCCGCGATGATCAGCATCCGAACCTCCACTGTCCACTGTGAACCGACTGCCCCCACGGCGAGCCGGCTTCCAGATTGGACCCTGAGTGAACGAGCGAACACACAACGTCGGACTTCCGTCCCGGATCGCGGCGCTCAGCGCGCGGTCCGCGCCACACCTGTCGGAGGTTTGACCCGGGAGCACATCGGCTCTAGCTGGCGGCCTTGCCAGAGAGGGATCGCGGGTACCGGAAGGCGCTCAGCAGGGCGGTGACCAAGCCAGCCACCAGCAAGATCCTTACCACGTGGAACACCACCGCGTCGCCGGTGGAATCCGGCGGAAAGGCGTCCTTGACGAGCATGCCGACGCCCAGTCCCAGCCCCAGACAGGCATGCATCGCGGCCCGCAGGCGTGGCAGGGGCTGCTGGCGGCCGAAGATCCGGGGCACGGCCACGCCCCCGCGGCTTCTGACGAGCAGCACGGTGGCCATGGCTAGGTTGGCCGCGGCGCACACGACGGCCAGGACCACGTCCACGGGTTCCATGAGGCCAGACGCTAGCGCACCCGCGCCCGCGAGCGCCGAGCCGGCTCGCGGGGAACACTGTGGCAGCGCCCCTCCTGCCCTAATCTATGGGTGTCGATTGTTACCGCCAGCTCCGTTCGAGGAGAGGTGTTCCGATGGTGAACGTCGATAGCCGAACCCTTCCGCGATTCCTCTCCATCCTGCTGGCCGTCGTGCTCGCCACCGGCCTGTCCCTGGTCGGCGTCGCACCGGCGGCGGCCGGGCAGACCGGCCTGCGCGCTGCCGACCCGAGCGTGATCCGCGTCGGTGGCACCTACATCTCCGTCCAGTCGGTCAACGGCGGGATCGCCGTGCGGCAGGCGGCCTCCCCCGACGCGCTGGCCGCCGCGTCCGCGCGGCAGGTCTGGACGGACAGCCGCAACCTCGGTGAGGTCTGGGCCCCGGAGATCGTCACCGATGGCGGGCGCTACTACATCTACTTCTCGGCCGGGCGCGGCGCCGCCCACCGGATGTACGCGATCCACTCGGCGTCACCGGCCAGCGGCTACACGGCCGAACGGCAGCTCGCACTGCCCGACGGCAGGTGGGCCATCGACGGCAGCCTGTTCACCTTCAACGGGCAGCGGTGGTTCGTCTGGTCCGGTTGGGCCGGGGACACCAACGTCGAGCAGAACATCTACCTCAGCCGGATGAGCGACCCGCTCACCCCGACCGGTGGCCGGTACGTCATCTCCCAGCCGCGCGAGAGCTGGGAGCGCGTCGTCGGCAACCCCTTCATCAACGAGTCCCCCGAGGCGATCCGGGACCCCAACGGGCAGCTGCACATCGTCTACTCGGCCAACGGCAGTTGGAGCGACCAGTACTGCCTCGCCGACCTGCGGCTGCGCGCCGGCGGCGACCCGACGTACGTGTGGGACTGGTACAAGTCGAACGGCTGCCTGTTCGGCTCGAACCGGGCCACCATGATGGCCGGCTGGGACCCCACCCTGCACGTGAACGGACCTGGCCACCACAGCTTCGTGCTGCTCAACGGCGACATCGCGACGAGCCCGCCCGCCGGGCCGAGGTTCCCGCTGATGTACCACGGGGTGCCCAAGGGCACCGCGTACTCCTGGGCGAACCGGCACTGGTACACCGGCACCTTCTGCTGGTGGGGCAACACCACCTACCGCCGCGCCAACGTACCCGGCCCGACGGCCGACACCGGGTTCAGCATCAAGTTCTTCGAATGATCCGAACGTACGACCCGGCCCTTCGCCGACCGTCCCGTCCCGATTGGCGTGCATCGATGATGGTCGTCTAGCCTTGGCGTCTCTCCACTGTGGACGATGAAGGGCTTTAGATGAAGCGCAAGACGATGACCGGCCTCATGGCGGTGCTCACCATGATCGCGGCGATGCTGGTCGGCACCAGCAGCCCGGCGGCGGCTGCCTCCTCCGGCCCCTGGCGGATCCAGCCCTTCACGAACGACTTCTGCCTGTCGCCCGAGGCCTACTCGTCGGGGCTCAATGTGGTCGTCGACCAGCATCTCTGCGAGAGCGGACCGGACCGCGACTGGACCTTCACCACGACCAGCTCGGGCTACTACCGCATCTCCTACAACAACGGTGGACGGTGCATGGCCGTCCGCGGCGCGGTGACCACCGAGCGGGCGAAGATCGTCACGCAGGTGTGCGGCGACGCCCGCCTCAACGACCAGTGGCTGCCGATCAAGCTCTTCACCTCCGGGGGTGCTGACTACTACCAGCTGAAGAACCGGGGCACCGGCAAGTGCATGGCGGTGGAGGCCAACTCGAGGTTGAACGGCGCCGACATGATGCAGTTCACCTGCTACACGACGTCAGAGAACCAGGCCTTCACCTGGGACCTCGTCTAGGCAACGCTCTTCGGCCGCGGCGGGACCTCTCCCGGTCCCGCCGCGGTTCCGCGTTTCCGGCCGGTGTGCCGAGAGATCGACTGTCGACACGGACACCTGCCGGAGGTTTGGCCGCGCACAACTTCGAGCACTACCGAAGAGGTCAAGCCCACGTGCCACAGAGGAGTGAGCCCAGTGAAGAAGCCGCCTCTCGGCATTCTCCTCGTCATCCTCGGCACCATCATCGGATTCGTGCTCGCCGACACCATCGGTGAGCGCCATCCGGACGCCTTCGTCGCCACGTCGGCCGGCATCATCATCCTGGCAATGATTGCCCTGCTCGCGCACCTGCTGCGCCAGCGGCGACAGCGGGATTGACGCAGCCGGCGGAATGCACAGGGAGAAGAGGGGGGACACACGATGCTGCGTCGACAGGCAACGCTTGCACTGGTCGTACTCGCGTTCTTCGCGATGGTCATGGTGGCGAGATTCACCTGGCCGGAGATATCACCAGCGCTTCGGTATCTGAGTGGCGCTTTGATCGCGGCCGGCCTGCTTCTCATTGCCGTCGGCTTCGTGCTGAGAGAACGACGACGACGTTCTGAAGGCTGACACCGCGCGAGGTCGACAGCCAGGCGGATCCCCGCGCGGAGGAGGCATCGTCCCCGGACCCGGGCGGGTCGCTCATCAGCGTCGATGTCGCCCGCTGGAGATCGCGCCGGTCTCTGGCGCCTTCCCGTTCGTCACCCGTCGTAGCGCCCACTCGGCCGGCCCGTACCGGTTATGGCGCAGCCACCACGCGCTCACCGCGAGCTGCGCCGCGTAGATCAGCAGCGCGAGCCCGGTCGTCCCCACCGGCGACACGCTCCCGGCCAGGCCAAGCCCGATCCCGCTGAAGATGAGCAGCCCCAGCAGCGATTGCCCCAGATAGTTGGTGAGTGCGATCCGCCCCGCCGGTGCCAGGGCCGAGCGCACGAACCCGAACCGCTGGCTGTGCATCATCCGCAGCAGCGTGGCCACGTACGCAGCCGTCAGCAGCGGCGCGGTCGCCGCGCTCACGCCCACGGCCAGCGGCTGGCCGTTGCCGCCGCCGAGCGCGTACACCAGACCGCCCGCGATCCCCACGGGGAAGCCGACCCACTGGATCCACCGCAGCACCGGCTCGTGACCGCTGACACCGGCGAGCAGTCGCCGCCGGCCGGCGACCATGCCGAGCAGGAACATCGCCAGCGCCGTCGGCCCCTGGAACGTCGCGGACTGGAGCACCAGGAAGGGAAGCCCGGAGAGGTGGTGGCCAATGACGTCACCCCATCCGCCGAGCATCGCGGCCGTCGCCTTCTCGGCGTTGGCCAGTGCCTCGGCTCGGGTCGGCAGGAACGCGGAGGAGTCTGCGAGGAGCCCGCTGGCCAGCAGGCTCAGCAGCACGATCCCGTAGAGCACGCTTGCGACGCGCAACGCCGTCCGGTCGCGGACCCGGCGCATCCCGAGCAGGACCACGCAGACCACCGCGTAGGTCATCAGGATGTCGCCGCCGTACAGGAGCGCGGTGTGCAGGGCACCGAGGATGAAGAGGCCGGCGATCCGGCGCAGCATCCGCGGCCCGAACGCGGCCCCCGCGCGCCCAGCCGCCTCCATCTGCAGCGTGAAGCTGTACCCGAACAGGAACGAGAAGAGGATGTAGAACTTCATGTCGACGAACACCGCGGACAGGCACCGCGCCACGTCGTCGAGGACCGACGAGAACGCCGGGTCCGTGATCAGGTTGCCCGGGTAGCCGGAGGCCATGAAGGTGATGTTCACGACGAAGATCCCGAGCAGCGCGAACCCCCGCAGCGCGTCGATGTCGTGGAGGCGCTGGCCGGCGGGTGCCCGGCTCGCCGTGGCGCCGATGGTGCCCGCTGACACGTCCATATGCTTCTTCTTCCGTCCGGGCCGACGACAGCATTTAATATACGGGAGATACTATCCATGGGACACAATGCGCCGTCAACGGCCGGCGACGTGCCTGCCGACCTCGCGCGTCTCTGGCGACTGCCGACGTCCGCACGCCGCGGCCGGCCCGCCGAACTCGACGTCGAGCGGGTCGTCGGCGCCGCGGTGGACCTGGCGGACCACGAAGGCCTGGACGGGGTGACCCTGCAGAAGGTCGCGCAGACTCTCGGCTTCACCAAGATGTCGCTGTATCGGCACGTGGGCTCGAAGGAGGAACTCGTCGAACTGATGGCCGACCACGCCACCGGGTCCGCCCCCAGGTTGGACGCGGACGGCTGGCGTGACGGCGTGCATCGCTGGGCAGCGGCGATCCGGACCCGGTACGCCGAGCACCCGTGGCTCGTGGAGGTTCCGATCGCGGGCCCGCCCCGAGGGCCGAATGCCATCGGCTGGATGGACACGTTCCTGCGGGTCCTGCACGACACTGGTCTGGATCCGAGGACGAAGGCAGGCATCCTCGTCGTCGTCAGCGGTTATGTGCGCAACGCGATCCTGCAGAGCCGGCAGATGGCGGCGGGCCGCAGCGGCACCGGGCTCAGCCAGTCGGACGTCGAGCAGAACTACGGCCTCGCCCTCGCCGCGCTCGTCCACCCGGAGCGCTTCCCCGAGGCCGCGCCACTGTTCGCGGCGGGCGCGTTCGAGAGCGAACCGGGCGAGGATCCAGAGGAGCAGGACTTCGTCTTCGGCCTCAACCTGATCCTCGACGGCGTCGAGGCCGCGATCGCGCGGGGCACCCGCTGAGCGTCGACAGCTCGCCACTGTCCACAGCCTCGTCCCGCCGCTGGCCGTCGTACGGCCGACTGACGCTGCCGCCGATCAGGATTCCCGCTTGGCCTTGCTGCGACGGGTCCGGCGCCGGGGGGTGTCATCACCGCCTGCGAGGCGGGTGAAGGTGAGCATGTTCGCCAACGCCACGGCGATGATCGCAAGGCCGACCTGGATCGCGAGCACGACCCAGTCCCAGCGCAGCACCCACACCTGCACGTTGGCCCCGTCGTCGATGTTGAGCGCCCTGGCGACCACTGTGCCCAGCACCGCCGAGCCGACGCCGATGACGAACGTGGCGAAGACGCCGATCCGCTGCCTCCCCGGCAGGATGAGTCGTCCGAGCAGGCCGACGAGGGCGCCGATGAGCACCGCGCCGAGATAACCACTTACCAGCATTGCTGTATCTCCCCTCCAGCAGTGCCGAGATACATGCCCGGATCTCACGTTGCCGGAAACCCCGCCCCGATCAGGGCCGCGGGCATGTCACCCCGACCCACTACGCTGGCGGAGCTTTCACCCCTGAACGAAGGACACTCATGGCCCGCCCCTACCAGCCCGGCCCGAAGCAGTTCGTCTTCGCTGGCGGTGACGGCAACGATCACCACGTCTCGGTGGGCGACCCGCAGGAGGCGTACGTGGCGTTCTCCGCGTTCTTCCGGGGCCGAGAGTCCGACACGTACACCATCACCGACGAGCCGGCGAGGCAGCGCCTGGTGCTCATGCCCAGCCTGGGGGTGATCTCCCGGATCACGGAGGCGGACCATCCTCGGTCGGAACACCTCCGGGTCGACAGGCCCAACCGCTACCTGCCCAGCGCGATGCTGTTCTTCGAGAACGGGTACGCCGGCCTCGACCACTTCGGCCAGTGGCTTGCCGACCTCTCCGACCTCGACGCGTCACCGGAGGCGCGCGGTGCCGCGCGCGCCGCCACGATCACGACGGAGGCAGCGGCGATCGAAGAAGTGGGCCGGATCTGGGCGGATTCCGGCTACGTCGACCCGACCGACAGCTACTACATCTTCTTCGACTCCAAGGACATCGACGATGATCGGGCCGACCGAGCCGAACTGCTCCAGTTGATCGAGTTCCTCGGTCTCGAACGGGTCGACGCCCCGGCCGAGGCTGCCGCGGGCGAAGTCTGGGTGCGCTCCGACCCACGCCTCGACGCCGAATCTGAACAGTGGGCGTGACGAGATGAGAGACATCGTTTTCACCCGGAGCAGCGGCTGGATCCCGACCGTCATCCGCGAGGACGGCGAGCTGAAGCTGATGCTCGGCGCCGGAGCCGACGCCAACCACGAGCCCCGCACGTTCACGATTCCGATCTCCGAAGCTCATGTCGCGGTGATCCGGGAAGACCTGGCCCGACACCTACTGCTGTGGAGTGCGGTCCTACCGCTGTGCGAGGCCGCCGGGACCCGGGGCCAGCTCGACGAAAACGCTGCCGTCTTACTCTTGGACCCGATCCTGCTCTCCCCGCCCGCAGACGTCGACGCGCTGTTTCGGCGCATCCCCTGGGACCGGGGCCGGCTCGTCGCCCACGGTGCCACCATCCGTCTCCTGGAGCGCGGTCAGGTCTGCGAGGCGATGCGCACGGCGACGGAGGCGGCGGACGAGAAGCGTGCCCAGGAGCATCACGCGGACCGCCGCCGCACCGAGCGGGGAGCGGTCCTCGGGCCACTCGACGCGCAGACCCTGAAGTACACGGGCCAGTACCTGCACGGCGCGACAATTCCCCGGCGGAACCCCGATGCCGTCGACCCCGCGCTGCTGCCCCAGGTCATGCGGGTGATCGCCACCGCCGAGCAGGCGTGCGCCGGGATGCGGATCGGTCTCGACCCACGGCGGGGACACCGGGCCACTAACAAGCGCGACTGGAAGCGGATGGAGGCGACCGTCGACGCAGCAGTGCGCCGCGCGTACCCCGGGCTCGTCGATGACGCGGTGCGGACGGTGACCTTCCTGATGTGCTCGGAGGCCGCGGACCGCGCCAGGAGCACGCCACCGGAGGACGACGACTCTGGTGCGAGTGCGACGAAGGCGGCCCTGACCTTCACCGACGACACGGGCGGCGAGAAGAAGTGGCGACGGGACGGCCCCCGCGGTGCGTCCGCCGAGTTCTGGGAGTTCGTCGCCGATCGCTCGGCCGGGGACAACGAGGTGTTCACCATTGAGGACGAGGAGATGGGCGAGGGGGTCCAGCTGCAGTTCTACGCGGACTGCATCGCCCGGATCACGACGGTGCGGCCCGGTGAAGCCGGGTCGGATCCGCAGTACCAGGTCGAGTACAGCCTGGTCGACGGGATGGGTGGGTACCGGCACCTGGTGAGCGCCTTCGTCCAGGGCGGCTGCGCCGCACTCGACCAGCACGGTCAGTGGATGTCGGATGCCGCCGAGTTCGAGCGCGCGCGTCGCCAGCGCAAAGCCCGGTAGTCCCAGGCCCCTCCCAACGGTCTGCTGCCAGCTCGTCTTTCATTGACCCGAGGCGCCAGGCCGATGCCGGGTCGAGCGGCCGTCAGCGGGTGAGGCCGACCACCGTGGCCAGTCGCGCCACGCCGGCCGACGCCGGCTGCGCGCGGGCGACATCGGCGATGACGGTACGCGCCAGAGGCCGACACCGAACCTCAGCCGGCGCGACGCTGTCCGCGTCCACCAGGGCCCGCGCCGCCCCGCGCAGGTCACCCATCTGCAGGTACGCCCGCGCGACATCAACCAGGTAGGCACCCCGGTACTCGGCCGGCAATCGCCGCCACCCCTCCCGTCGCACCACGGCCGAGTGCCTTCGTAACGCCTCGGCAGCGTCCCCCCGTTGCGTTGCCACGAGAATCCGGGCCAGCTCGACGGCGACCTGCCCGAAGCTGGTGCGGTGCGTGTCGTCGTATCCCCTCAGGCTTCCGGCGATCCCTGCGGCCCGGTGGGTCAGCTCGTCGGCGCGGCGGTACTCGCCGCACCCAGCGGCGGCCAATGCCGCCTGAACCAGCAACGTCCCACCCACCGCCCTCCCCCGGTGTTCGCCCTGCCCCTCGCCCCCGCTCCCGCCTCCGTGATCAAGAGGTTTGCGGCAACTTTGATCTCCACTAGCGCCGCAAACTTCTTGATCACCATGCTGTGTTGCCGGCGGGAGCACGCGGTTGGCGGCAGGGAGCAGCGCGGCCAGGGCAAGGCGGTCGCGGTTCTGCGCGCGGAGCGCCTGGGCTACCGAGATGGTTGCGCTTGCCGCGAGGGCCGGGTCGTCGCCGGCGGTGGACATCGCGCGGTCGGCGGCCAGCCAGGCCAGGTCGGCCTCGCCGAGCTTCACCAGCAGCGACGAGGTGATCCGGTACGCCTGCACCAGCAGCTCCCGTGACTGCGCAGCCTGGGCGGCGTCGAGCAGACCCGGCACCACCCGCGTCAACTGCCCGTAGTGCGCGTGCTGGTAGGTCAACCAGGCATGCCCTACCTGCCTCCGCAGCTCGTCCGTCTGCGGTGGAGCCTGCGGGATGTCGTAGCGGGCGAGCGCGGCCCGGATCTCGTCCACCCCGTCCGGCGTGCCTGCCGGAGTGCTCCGCGGCTGGCCGAGCAGCACCTCCGGGTCGACCCGCAGAACGTGGGCCAACTCCTGGATCACCGAGTACCGGTCCAGGGTGCGGGCACCCCGCTCGATCTTGTCCACCCAACTCTTCGACCTGCGCAGCCGATCCGCGAGCATCTGCTGCGTCATCGACCGCCGCACCCGCCACCGGGCCACCCGACGACCGATCGGGAGGTCATCGTTGGTCACGCCGCCACCGCCGGTCCGGGACCGCGCGGGTCGTGTCGACCGCGCGGGTCGTGTCCTCCACGGGTACGCGCTCCGCCTCGGCCTGTGCCAGGAGGCGCTGTTTGGCAGCCTCCCGCTCGGCCGCCTCACTGTTGGTCTCGGGAGCGTTGTCGTCCCGACCACTCATCCCCGCCTCCTCCGGTCTAGGCCCAGCAGCTCAGGGTCGACCGTTGCCGCGCTGGACCATCAGGACGTAGTCACGTCCCAAACCGGACAGTAGGGTGGATTGGTGATGCGATGATTACTGGCAGTTATGCGGCCAGGTTGATGCCGATACGGCCAGCGAGCAGGCGCAGCTCGTCGGGGATGGCCCGCCGCTGGGCACGCTGGGCCAGGGTCACTACGGCATCTCGCGCGAGGGGGTTGATGGCGAACGGAATCGGCGCAGCCCGCTCGGCTTGCACGAATGCAGCCAGTGCCTCAACGTCACGGCGACCGCCGTCCGCCAGGGCACGGCCGAGGTCGAGCCAGTAGGACTGCTGGCGGATCGACGCTGCAAGCACCTGCGGTCGAACCGTCCTCGACAGCTCGATAACTCGGCCGGAATCGCCCTGCTCGGCGGCGATGGACATCTCCCACAGTCCGACGTTCGTTGGTCCGAACCCACAGCCGTTGAAGCCAGCGCCGTCGGTCGGGTCTCCGAGGGTTGCCGCCTCGCGGGCCGCCTCTGCGAGGTGGTCGTGCGTGACGTCCAGTCGCCCACTCACTGCCGAGGTCAACGCAGCGGAGAGGTGGAGCTGACCGAGCATCTGTCGGACTCGTGGGTCGGCAGCGTCGGCTTGAAGTTCGGTCAGAGACCGGTCAGCAGCGCGAGCCGCCACAGCGGCCGACTCGATCGGCAGGCTCTGCGCGTAGGCGAACCGAGATGCAGCGATCCACGCTGGATCCTCGGCGTGTTCGGCGACCGCCCCGGAGAGCCGGGCAGCGTTGAGGGCAAGGTGGCGGTATCCGAGGTTCCGCAGGCAGGTGGCGGCTTGGTAGGCCACCTGGACGAGCACGGTGCCGCCAACAGCGGCGGCCTCAAGTAGAAGACTGGGCAGCATACGAGCCATGGCCGGGTAGTTGCACGAATTGCGGAGCTGATCGGCGCGGGCGATCTCGGCCGCCAGTTGCTCCGCTGTGTAGGTCGACGGGCGGCGTTCGCCGTCCTCGATCTCGATCAGGGCTGACCAGATGGCCGGCACACACTCGGCGGCGCTCTCACGGGCCGGGTCGCCGGACTCGGTGCCCTGGCCGAGCAGGTCGGCCACGGTGACCTGGAGGGCAGCGGCGAGTGCGACCAGGGTGGAACGACGGTCGATGGTCTTCCGCCCCGACTCGACCTGCGACACGTACGACTGGGTGACGCCGGCGAGCCCCGCGAGGACGGCCTGGGTCATCCCGCCACGGCGCATCCGCCAGTACCGGATCCTGGCTCCGATGGTCTCCGGCTTCGTCACCATGCCTTCGCCAACCTCCAGGTAGAGGAGCATGGCAGCGGCCACGCGTTGTCACTCCGCACGTTCGGACGGTACACCGACGGAGCGTTCCCGTGACGGCGGCGACTGCCTCGACGACCATCGCGACGGGTCCGGTCAGTCATCGACGCCCGCGAGAAATGCGCACGGCGGAGGTTGCGGAAACCGTTGCCCATCAATAGTTTGACGGCCATGATTCTCCCGAGCGAGCCAATCGGAAGCTTTCCCCGGCCGCCGGCGCTGCTGGCCGCCATCGCCGATCACGCCGCCGGACGGGTCGGGCAGGCCGCGCTGGACGAGCAGTACGACGCCGCTGTACGGGACACCATCGCCACCCTTGAGCGGCTCGGCTCACCCGTGGTCACCGATGGCGAACAGCGCAAGTCGAGCTTCGCGACGTACCCGCTGTCGGGTCTGGACACACTGGCGCCCGACGGTGCTGTCATCCCGTTCGCCGACGGCCACACGCGGCAGCTTCCCCGCCTCACCAGGGGACCGTTCCGCTATGCGACGCGATCGCAGGCGTACCTGATTGCCGCGCGACAGCACGCGACAGTGCCGGTCAAGCAGGCGGTCATCGCGCCGTCCGCGCTCAGCCTGCTGTACCCCGAGCATGGCATCGAGGGGTACCCCCGAGAGGCGTTCCTCGATGACCTTGTCGACGAGGCGGAGGCCGACATCCGCGGCGCGCTGGACGCCGGCGCTCAGACCGTGCAGCTGGACTTCACCGAGGGCCGTCTCTCGATCAAGCTCGACCCCTCCAAGGGCCTGCTGGAGACATTCGTGGCCCTGAACAACCGTGTGCTCGAACGGTTCACTCCGCAGGAGCGGGCGCGCATCGGTGTGCACACGTGCCCCGGCGGCGACCAGGACTCCACGCACAGCCTCGACGTGGATTACGTCGAGCTGCTGCCGAGCCTCTTCGCGATCGACGCCGGCGTCTTCTACGTGCAGCTCGCCGGAGAATCCGAGCCGGAACGGGTGCTCGCGGCGATCGCTGAGCACGCCCGACCGCACCAGCGGATCTTCGTCGGCGTGACCGACCCGGTCGACCCGGCGGTGGAGACCGCTGACCAGGTGCGCGACCGCGTACTACGAGCCGCTGAGTACATCTCGCCCGACCGGCTGGGCACGTGCGACGACTGCGGGTTCGCGCCGTTCGCCGACGACCTGTCCACGTCGCGGGACACGGCGTGGGCCAAGGTACGCGCCCGGATCGAGGGAACCGCCCTGGCCGCCGAGCACCTGGCCGGCTGAGGCGGGGCCGGCGGCGGTCGGCGCCCCCGCCCGGCCTACAACGCGACGATCGCCGCCGTCTCCGCCGGCAACTGGATCCGGTCCCGCATAACCGTGACGCCCTCCCCGGTGGCCAGCAGCACTCGCCGAGCCACCCCGGGCAGCGACACCCCCTGCCCCCGCCCAGCGAAGTTCGCCACCACAAGCGTGTCCCCCCGCCGCATCACCAGGAACTGGTCCCCGTGCTGCACGGACACCTCGTGCATCCGAGGATCGGACAGGTCCGAAGTCGAGCGCCGCAGAGCAATCAACCGCTGATAGAACGACAGCATCGACGCATGGTCAGGCTTGTCCAGCTCAGCCCAGTCCAACCGGGACCGGACGAACGTCTCCGGGTCCTGCGGGTCCGGCACGTCCCCTTCCGGCCACCCGTGCGACGCGAACTCCCGCCGCCGCCCGTTCCGCACCGCAGTGGCCAACTCCGGCTCCGGGTGTGAGGTGAAGAACTGCCAGGGCGTAGAGGCAGCCCACTCCTCCCCCATGAACAACATGGGGGTGAACGGCGCCGTCAGCAGCAACGTAGCCCCAACGCGCAGCAGCGACGGCGACAGTGAAGCCGAGATCCGATCCCCGGTAGCCCGGTTCCCAATCTGGTCGTGGTTCTGTAGGTAGGCCACGAACCGATGCCCAGGCACCCGAGGATCAACAGGCCGCCCGTGGTGCCGGTTACGGAAGCTCGACCAGGTCCCCGCGTGAAAGAACCCACCCGTCAGCACGTCCGACAGCGTCTCCAGAGCGCCAAAATCGCCGTAGTAGCCCTGCCGCTCCCCCGTCAGCAACGTGTGCAGCGCGTGGTGGGCGTCGTCGTTCCACTGGGCGTGCAGGCCGAACCCACCCGCCTCCCGGGGCGTGATCAGCCGCGGGTCGTTGAGGTCCGACTCGGCGATCAGCGACAGCGGTCGCCCGAGGTGCGTCGACAGCGACTCGACCTCGATGGCCAGCTCTTCGAGCAGCGGGATCGCCCGGGTGTCCGGCAGCGCGTGCACGGCGTCCAGGCGTAGGCCGTCGACGTGGTAGTCGCGCAGCCACATGAGCACGCTGTCGATGATGTAGCGGCGCACCTCGTCGGAGTGCGGGCCGTCCAGGTTGACCGAGCGGCCCCAACTGTTGCTCTGCTCGGCAAGGTACGGACCGAACTGCGGCGCGTAGGCCCCGGAGGGCCCGAAATGGTTGTAGACAACGTCGAGGATCACCCCCAACCCGCGAGCGTGGGCGGCGTCGACGAACCGTTTCAGGCCGTCGGGGCCGCCGTAGGGCTCGTGGGGGGCGTACCAGCAGACGCCGTCGTACCCCCAGTTGTGTTCGCCGTTGAAGGCGTTGATCGGGAGCAGCTCGATCAGGTCGACGCCCAGGGAGACGAGGTGGTCGAGGCGGTCGATGGCCGCGTCGAAGGTGCCGTCCGGGGTGAAGGTGCCGATGTGCAGCTCGTAGAGGATGCTGCCGGGCAGCTGCCGGCCCGTCCACGCGCTGTCGGACCACGCGTAGGCAGCGTGGTCGTAGCGGCGGCTCGGCCCGTGCACTCCCGCAGGTTGCCACGGGGACCGGGGGTCGGGCAGTGGGGTTTCGTCGTCGTTCAGCAGAAAGGAGTAGTCGGGGCCGGCGTCGGGCACGTCGACCTGCCACCAGCCGTCGGCGGCGGTGTGCATCTCGTGGTCGGTGTCGCCGGCCAGGCGCAGCCGCACCCGGGTGGCGTCCGGAGCCCAGACAGAGAATTCGGTCATGAAACGGCCTCCTCGGCAGCGGTGGGAGGAGCCAGCAGAGCGACGGGGTAATCGGCCAGGAGGGTGTCCAGCGGCGTCTCTCCGCCACTGTAGACCCGCCCGGTGAACAGGTCCTTCATCTCGTGAACGGGAAGTGACAGGGCTGTGTCACACCACCCGCCGACACGTGCCAACCGGAGCGGCAGTCGGGTCGCCACGGCGATCACACCGCCCCGGTCGAAGGCCACCGCGTGCCGGCTCACCGGCCCCTGCGCCGGGAGCGGCCGGTAGGTGGTGAACAGCTCCGGGTGCGCGCGGCGCAACCGCAGGGTCCGCGACACGACGAGCAGCTTCGCCGCTCCGTCGGTGTCGACCGGGGGGCGCCAGCCGCCGTCGATGCGTGCCAGCATCTCTCGGCGTACGTCGAAGTCGACAGGGCGGCGGTTGTCGGGGTCGACCAGGGAGTTGTCCCACAGCTCGGTGCCCTGGTAGGTGTCCGGCACACCGGGCATGGTGAGCTGCACGAGCTTCTGCCCCAACGAGTTGGACCAGCCGGCCGGGGTGATCGCGGCAGCGAGTTCGGTCAGCTCGTCGTGCAGGCTCGGGTCGTCGTACATCCTGTCGACGACGTCGTGCAGCGCCTGCTCGAAGGCCGGGTCCGGTTCCGCCCAGCTGGTCGAGGCCCCGGCCTCCCGGGCGGCCTTCTCGACGTACGCGTGCAGCCGCTCCCGTTCGATCGGCCACGCGCCCACTGCGGTCTGCCAGAGCAGGTGGGCGAACGCCGGGTCGGGCAGCGGCGCGTACTCCATCCAGCTCTTGACCTGCTCCGCCCAGCGGCCCGGCAGTTCGCTGAGCACGGCGAGGCGGGCGCGGACGTCCTCACCACGTTTGGTGTCGTGGGTGGAGAGGGTGGTCATGCTGGCCGGCCAGCGGACCTGTTGGGCGGTGGCGAAGCGGTGGAACTCCGCGGGTGGCACGCCGAAGCGGACCGGGCTGTCACCGACCTCGTTGAGCGCCACGAACCGGGTCCACCGGTAGAAGGCGGTGTCCTCCACCCCCTTGGCCATCACCGCCCCGGTGAGCTGCGGGAACCGCATGCCCAGCTCGTCGTCGGGGTTGCGCAGCCGGCGGGTGACCGCGTCGAGGGCGCCGGCCAGGTCGGGGCGGCGGCGGCCGGCCTCGGAGCGGGCAGCGGCGAGCAGCCGGGCGCCGTGCGGCGGGTAGCCGCGGTAGACGGCGAACGCGGCGGCCAGCTCGGCGAGCGCCGCGCGGGCCTGCTCGGTCGGCACCTCGGGGGCGAGTGCGGCCAGCCGGGTCAGCTCGGCGGCGAGCAGCCGGGTGGCGGCGGCCAGTTTGGTGGCGTGGGTCAGGTCCTCCCAGGAGGTGTGCCGGCCGGTCACGTGAGTGTCCAGCACTGTGAAGTCGCCCTCGGCGTCGATGTCGATGAAGAGCCCACCGGCCATGGCCAGGGCGTCGTAGCCGGTGGTGCCGTCCACCGGCCAGTCCGGCAGCTCCTCGCCGTACTCCAGGATCTTCTCCACCACGAGCCAGGCGTCCGGCGCGGCCTCCCGCAGGCGGGCCAGGTACCCGGCCGGGTCGCGCAGGCCGTCGGGGTGGTCGACGCGGATGCCGTCGACCTCCCCGGCGGCGGCCCAGCGCAGGACCAGCTCGTGGGTGGCGGCGAAGACCGCCGGGTCCTCCACGCGCAGGCCCGCCAGGCCCGCGATGGCGAAGAACCGGCGGTACGTCAGCTCGGCGTCACCGCGCCGCCAGGAGATCAGCTCGTAGTGCTGCCGGTCGTGGACCTCCCGGGCGGCGCCGTCGCCGGTTCCGTCGGCGACCGGGAAGCGGTGCTCGTGGTAGCGCAGCTCCCCGTCGACAAGCTTGAGGTCGTCCAGGGCGGCCGGGTCGTCGGCGAGCACCGGCAGCAACAGCCGGCCCCGGTCCCAGTCGATGTCGAACCAGTCGGCGTACGACGAGTCGCGCCCCCGGCGCAGCACGTCCCACCAGGCCGGGTTGGCGGCCGGGACGGCGACCCCGGCGTGGTTGGGCACGATGTCGACGACCAGGCCGAGCCCTCTGTCACGCAGGGCGGCCAGCAGCCGCTGCCGGGCGGCCTCCCCGCCCAACTCCGGGCTGACCGCCCGGTGGTCGACCACGTCGTAGCCGTGCTGCGAACCGGGGGTCGCGGTCAGCAGCGGGGCGCTGTAGAGGTGGCTGACGCCGAGGTCGTCCAGGTAGTCGACGATCGCGGCGGTGGCGTCGAGGTCGAAGTCGGGGCGGACCTGGATCCGGTAGGTGGCCTTGGGAGGGGTGGCCGGCATGTCAGATCATCCTCTCCAGCACGACGAGGGACCGGTCCGGCACCCGGATGGTGCCGCCCGCGCTGATCACCGTGGCGTCGTCCGGCTGGGGTTCGGCGGTGCTGATCACCCGTTCCCACTTCTGGCCGTACTCACTGCCGGGCATGGTGAAGTCCAGTGGCGCGTCGTGGGCGTTGAAGCACAGCAGGAACGACGCGTCGTGGTGTTTCTGGCCGTACTGGCCGCGCTCGCGGATGCCCTCGCCGTTGACGAAGAGCGCCACCGAACGGCCGAAGTCGTTGCCCCAGTCCTCGCCGGTCATCTCGCGCCCGTCCGGGGTGTGCCAGGCCAGGTCGGGCAGCGGCTCGTCGATGCCGCGCCCGTTCACCGGCAGGCCGGTGAAGAAGCGGCGACGCCGGAACACCTGGTGTCGTTTCCGGAACGCGGTGAGCGTCTGCACGAACTCCAGCAGCTGCTCGTCGACGTTGTCCCAGTCGACCCAGGAAAGCTCGCTGTCCTGGCAGTAGACGTTGTTGTTGCCGTGTTGGGTGCGGCCCAACTCGTCACCGTGGCCGATCATGGGCACGCCCTGCGACAGCATCACCGTGGCCAGGAAGTTGCGCCGTTGCTTGGCCCGCAGCGCGAGGACCGCCTCGTCGTCGGTGTCGCCCTCGACCCCGCAGTTCCAGGAACGGTTGTGGCTCTCGCCGTCCCGGTTGTCCTCGCCGTTGGCCTCGTTGTGCTTGTCGTTGTACGACACCAGGTCGTTGAGGGTGAACCCGTCGTGCACGGTGACGAAGTTGATGCTGTGGAACGGTCGGCGGCCGTCGTCCTGGTAGAGGTCGGCGGAGCCGGAGATGCGGGACGCGAACTCGGCGAGGGTGGCCGGCTCACCGCGCCAGAAGTCCCGCACGGTGTCGCGGTACTTGCCGTTCCACTCCGTCCACAGTGGCGGGAAGTTGCCCACCTGGTAGCCGCCGGGGCCGACGTCCCACGGTTCGGCGATGAGCTTCACCTGGCTGACCACCGGGTCCTGCTGGACCACCTCGAAGAAGGTGGAGAGCCGGTCCACCTCGTAGAACTCGCGGGCCAGGGTGGCGGCAAGGTCGAAGCGGAAGCCGTCGACGTGCATCTCGGTCACCCAGTAGCGCAGTGAATCCATGATCAGTTGCAGCGAGTGCGGGCTGCGCACGTTGAGGCTATTGCCGGTGCCGGTGTAGTCGACGAAGTAGCGCCGGTCCTCCTCGCTGAGCCGGTAGTAGCTCGGCGCGTCCACGCCCTTGAAGCTCAACGTCGGCCCGAGGTGGTTGCCCTCGGCGGTGTGGTTGTAGACCACGTCGAGGATGACCTCGATGCCGGCCGCGTGCAACGCCTTGACCATGCCCCGGAACTCCTGCACCTGCTGGCCGAGGCGGCCCAGCGCCGAGTAGCCGTGGTGCGGGGCGAAGAAGCCGATGGTGTTGTAACCCCAGTAGTTGCGCAGCCCCAGGTCGTCGAGGCGGTTGTCGTGGATGAACTGGTGCACCGGCATCAGCTCGATCGCCGTCACCCCGAGCCGGGTCAGGTAGTCGATCATCGGCGGGGAGGCGATGCCCGCGTACGTGCCACGCAGCTCCTCCGGGATGTCCGGGTGCCGCATGGTCAGCCCGCGAACGTGCGCCTCGTAGATCACCGAGTGGTGGTAAGGGGTGCGCGGCGGCTTGTCGTTGCCCCAGTCGAAGTACGGGTTGACCACCACCGACTTCGGCATGAACGGCGCCGAGTCGGTCTCCGACATCCGCTCCGGGGAGTCCATGTCGTAGTCGTAGACCGCTGGGTCCCACTGGACGTCACCGTCGATGGCCTTGGCGTACGGGTCGATCAGGAGCTTGTGCGGGTTGCAGCGCAGCCCGTTCGCCGGGTCGTACGGGCCGTGCACCCGGTAGCCGTAGCGCTGCCCCGGCTCGATGCCCGGCAGGTACGCGTGCCACACGTACGCGTCCACCTCGCGCAGCTCGACGCGGCGCTCCGCGCCGGTGTCCCACTCGTCGAAGAGGCACAGCTCGATCCGCTCGGCCACCTCGGAGAAGATGGCGAAGTTGGTGCCCATCCCGTCGTAGGTGGCGCCAAGGGGATACCGCTCGCCCGGCCAGACCTGCATGTCGCTCCTTCAACCCATGGTGATGTGCGCACCGGCCGAGACCGCCCGCACGCAAGCAGGTAGTGCCCCCGGCCCGGGCGCGCCAATCCATCCTTCCAGGCGCTGCCCGGAAACCACCCGTCTGAGCGTGCAACACCACTCAGGTGTCCTCCGTCACGATGACCCTTTTCGAGGTGCGTTCTCGGGCCGGATGGACTTTCCTTGATCGGGGACAAGCGTTCGCGCGTGCCCGCCAGGCCCTCGGCCACCCCTTACACCTCTCGCTCCGCCGCCATCGACGCCGGCGCGCACCACCATGCACGGACGGAGATTGATGTGACGACCCTGCGGGTCGACGAGCAGCTCGCTGCCACCAAGGACCGGGCCCACCGGCCCACCCTGACCTCCCGGCCCCAGCTCCCGACCCAGCCCGGTCTTCCCGCGCTGTCCGGCCTGTCCGCGCAGCCCGGCGCGGTCGTGCCGGCGCAGCCCGGCCCCGGGGTGCCCCCGCAGACCCGTCGCATCCTCATGCTGTCCTGGGAGTACCCGCCGGTGCTCGTCGGCGGCCTCGGCCGACACGTGCACGCCCTCTCCGTCGCCCTCGCCGCCGCCGGCCACGAAGTCACCGT